>CAXTOP010000030.1:0-57621 GCA_964245965.1 uncultured Chthoniobacterales bacterium | reverse complement strand
TCTCTTGCATCCTGGTTTGGTTGAAGTTCTAGTCGCTACTGCGGTCACACCCTAACCTCTGACGCACAAAAGGAAAGGTTCATTCACGGCCGCGGCGTGACGGCCGGGGCCGGGGCCGGATCGATTCCGGGCAACGGAGTACCCGAGCGCGTGGTCACCTCGACCTGGTAGTCTGAGCCGAGCTTTTCCCGCAGTTCCCCGGTGAAAGTCTGCTGCGCCCTGTCGAGGATGCCCGCGTGCCAGACCTTGCTGCGGGCGTCCAGGTTCAGTTCGTTGATCTCGTCCGTCAGGTCGCCGGCCTTGACGTGGTTCCACACCCCATTCTCCAAAGTCAGAACGTCCAGTTTCTGCTGCTCGACACTGAGGATCTTGGCCGGCGGCATCTCCACGGACAGCTTGCCGGGCTGGTCGCTGTTCAGGTGGACGGAAAAAGGCAGTCTCAGATCGAAGCCCGCTTTGACGTTGTAAACCCCGCGGATGCGCAGCCGCTTGGTGCTGCCCAGCCACGAGGTGGAGGTTTCCCGTTCAACGACCGTCTGCTGGCTGGTCACGGCCAGTTCCAGCACCGGACTGCTCTGGGTGAAGATGACCTGCTCGTTGACGGTGACCTGCGGCTGGAGCTGTGCCACGGCGACAAAGGCGTTCCGGCTCCTGGTGGCCAGATCACGCAAGGCATCACCGCTGGCACCGAACATCCGGCCAGTGACGACTTCCATCCGGTAGAACAGGAACCCGCCGAGCAGCGCCAGGATCAGGACAATCAGAACGACCGTCCGGCCGCAGCCCCATTGTTTGCGTGGTGCTTTGGTCTCAGACATCACGGCTGGCGTTATCTTGCGAGGGACGACCGACCACTCTAAACCCAGTTCAAAGAGAGAGACTGGTATCTACAGGGACAACCAATAGAGCGTTTAACGGTGTTAATCCATGGCAGCGTGCCTTGTCAGGCTGGGTCATTGCTCCTGATCAAGTCCTTGATGATCTTGCGTGCCAATTTCTCGTTGATCTCGCGGTGTCTTGGAACAGGCTGCGATCTTCCAGTGGTCGGGTTGTGGTAAATATCGTGCCGCCCGCCGTGACGGAGAAGCGCGCACCCAGCTGCCTCAGCACCGAGACAAGGTCTCTGCGCTTCATGCGATCTCAAGCTCTTCCTCTTTGCGGATGCCCGGGATCTTCTCCGTGCTAAAGGTTTGGAAGAGATCACGTAACTGCTCTTTGAGGTCGGCGAGATCATTGCCTTGGGTCCAATGGTCGGGATAGTCATTCAAATACCCCAAGTAGTATCCATCCGCCTCTTTCCAAAAGGTAATCCTCGTGGTCATCGACATGTTATCGCACCAGTCAAAGATGGTGGCGAGACGCGATTTAACTCCTCCGTAGCGGAGATACCTTCTGTCGTAACCTGCCACCTTGCGGGTGGGAGCTTGCTCCAAAAAAGTAGCGCCCCCCGCATCCGCTGGATGCGAGGGGCGCCTGTTCCCCCCAGAACAATCTTCTAAAATCTGTTTAACTTATAGAGCGGCTGCTTTGGCACCGCAAGGACAATTATAAGTTTTTTTAATCGTCAGACGTTTCGGTCTCGTTCTGACAATTGAAGTATCCTTCGTGGTTAAGACTTTGCCAACGATCGACGGTGACACTTTCGTCACCAAACTGACCACTAACCAATCTCAGGCCAATGTTGAACGCGGACACGCAGGATATGAGCAGGACGGATGCCAAGTCTTGAACTCCTGGAGAATCACCTCGTGCGGTGGCGTAGACAATATTAAGAACTGCACCGATCTGCGAAAGTCATGCGGGAATTTATCCTTTTTACTGGCTGCCTTT
The DNA here is from genome assembly GCA_964245965.1 of uncultured Chthoniobacterales bacterium. Lineage (GTDB taxonomy): Bacteria > Verrucomicrobiota > Verrucomicrobiia > Chthoniobacterales > SZAS-18 > CAWCJJ01. Next base: position 55,791 of record CAXTOP010000030.1, on the reverse strand, counting down.
GAGCAGGCCGATCACTGCGCGCTCCAGTACCAGGCGTGTATCCAACTGTCCGGTAACGAGTTGAACGTTGGCCTTGAGGCAGTTATCGAGCCCCTGGCGCAGGTCTTCGGTGGTGAAGCGGCCTGCCTCCATGGCCGCAAACCCCAAGCCGAAGGTGTTGACGGTGCCATCCTTTTTGCGCGGCAGATGGGCGGTGGCTTCCTCGGGCAGCCGCCCGAGCACTTGCCCGAAGGCAAAGGGCGAATTCGGACGTGGCAGCCGGTGGCGCTGTTGCAGATCGCGCACGAGCAACAGGTTGCGCACGGTCGGCACGATAGCGACCAGCAGGATGCCGATGGCACTCTCGCCTTGGTAGAGCAACTGCTGGATCAGCGTGAGACTCCCGCTCAGGTCCCGGCGCGAGATGGCGTTGCCCAACTCGAAAATGACGCCCGCGCGCGACAGAGGCACCAGCTTGCGCACCGTGGCCGCGTCGATCTCCGCGCGTTCATCCCCCAGGTACAAGGCGAGTTTCTCCAGTTCGTTCTCGATCTGCCGGGTATCGCCGCCAGTCAGCAAGGTGAACAGCTCGCCCGCTTCCGGAGAGAGGGACAACCCGCGAGCCCGCGCCCGTTCTTCGACCAGCGCGGCGGCCTCTTCTTCCCAGCCGCTCCGGCTGGCGTCCAGTTTGTCGTGGACTTGCAGGTCCGCGAGCTTGGTGAGCTGCTTATAAAAGGTGCGCCGTTTATCGACCTCGGTGGCGCTGAGCAGAAAGCGGATGTCCGGCGCTACCCCTTGCGCCAGTAGATCGCCGAGCTTCTCCAGGGCTTCCAGCACCGCCGAAGCCCGGCCCATCGGGTTATCGCCCAGGAAATTGGCGCTTTTGAGCCACACCAGCTTTCCTCCGAAAAACGGCAGAGTCTGCAAAGCATCCATGGTCTGGTGGATGCGGACCGCCGCGTTGGCCGCGTTGTCGGCTGCCCCGTCGATGATCTCGATGCCGAACTCCCCGGCGTCGGGGGGTGTCAGCTTTTCGGCCAACCCGCGGGCTGCCTCCTTCACGGCTCCCTCGTCACTGCCGGCGACAGCAACGAAATTGCCTGCCTTGGTCTTGGCGGATTTGGAACGGGATTCGGCAGCCACGAGGAAAGAAGTCGCTTCTATCTTGCTCTACGCGGCCGGCTTGCTGCCGCTGCGGTTCGGGCGGCGGATGTTGAGCGCGGGCCGCTTCGTGGGGTCGCCCGGTCCTTTCGGGCTGGAGGAATTACCGCTGCTGCCGTTCTTCGAGTAGCGGACCGGCTTGCGCTGCTTGGGCTCGATCTTCGAAACACCCGTTCCGTTCTTGAGTTCCATGATCTGGTCGCGCAGCAGCGCCGCCTTCTCGTACTCCAAGCTGGCCGCCGCGGCGGACATCTCCTGCTCCAGCTCGCGCAGGACCTCGCTCAGGCTGAAATCGCCGCCCGTTTCCCTGATGACGCTTTCCTCGACCTGCTTGCCCTTGAGGATCATGTGCAGGCTTTCCTGCACCGCCCGCTTGACGCTTTGCGGCGTGATGCCGTGCAGGGTGTTGTACTCGATCTGCCGGGCGCGCCGGTACTCGGTGACCTCCAGCAGTTTGCGCATGCTCTGCGTGATGGTGTCGGCAAACAGGATGACCATCCCGTTGACGTGCCGGGCCGCTCGCCCGGCGGTCTGGATGAGCGAGGTCTGGCTGCGCAGGTAACCCTCCTTGTCCGCGTCCAGGATGCACACCAGACTGACCTCGGGCAAATCCAGGCCCTCGCGCAACAGATTGATGCCCACCAGGATGTCGAACTCCGCCGCGCGCAGGGCGCGCAGGATTTCCACCCGCTCGATGGTGTCAATGTCGCTGTGCAGGTAGCGCACCTTCAGGCCGACTTCCTTGAGGTAGTCCGTCAGGTCTTCCGCCGTGCGCTTGGTCAGCGTGGTGACGAGGATGCGTTCGCCCGCTTCGATCCGCTGGCGGCAGGCCTCGATGGTCGCATCGATCTGGCCCTTGAGGGGCATGATGGTGATCTGCGGATCGAGCAGCCCGGTCGGGCGGATGATCTGCTCGACGACGAGCGGCTTGCCGTCGGCGAACACGTCGAAGCTGTCGGCGATCTCGGTCGAGCCGCCGCCGTTGGCGCTGACGCGGCCGTTCTTCATCACTTCGGCGACCTCGGCGTTGGGCGCGCCGGCCACGCTGGAAACGGCGGCCACGTCGTGCCCGCCGACCACCGGAGCCACCGCCGGCGCGGCGGCGGAATACGACACGGGCGCGTTGACCCGCTTGAGCTTGAGCGCCGGGCGGGGCAGGGGCGGCTCCTCGGCGACCAGGGCGACGCCGTTATCAGCGTGGCGCGAGGACGGCAGCGCGCCGTTGGCGATCCCGGCCAGACGGGCGGGCACCGTTTCGCCTTCGCCGATGTTCCCGGCGGCTTCGCGGCCGTGCGGGATGTAACCCTTGTTGCCGACAAAACTATTGCGGATCTCGAACTCCGCCGGCGTGGCGCTGATGTAGAGGCACTGGCGCTGTTTGGCCATAAACTCCGGGAATTTGAGCGGCCGGTTGTCCATCGCGCTGGGCAGGCGGAAGCCGAAATCGACCAGCGTGCTCTTGCGCGAGCGGTCGCCCTCGTACATGCCGCCAATCTGCGGGATGCTGGCGTGGCTCTCGTCCACGACGAGCAGGAAGTCGTTCGGGAAGAAGTCCAGCAGCGTGTGCGGCGTGCTGTTGGGCGGACGGCCACTCAGGTGCCGGGTGTAGTTCTCGATGCCCGAGCAGAAGCCCATTTCCTGGAGCATTTCCAGGTCGTACTCGGTGCGCATCTTGATGCGCTGGGCTTCGAGCAGCTTGCCCTCGCTCTCGAACTGGCCAATTCGCAGGTCCAGTTCCTCGCGGATGGTCGCCTGCGCGCGGCGCAGCTTGTCGTGCGGCGTGACAAATTGCTTGGCCGGGAAGAGCGTCATGCCGGGCACGGTCTTCTCCACCTTGCCGGTAAGCGGATCGAAGTAGCTGATGCGGTCGATCTCGTCGCCGAAGAACTCGACGCGGATACCCTGTTCATCCTCGTTGGCCGGATACACTTCGATGACGTCGCCGCGCACGCGGAACTTGCCGCGGGCGAACTGGATGTCGTTGCGCTCGTAGAGCATGTCCACGAGCTTGGAAAGGAAGGCTTCCCGGCTGATCTGCTGCCCGACGGAGAGTGGAGTCAACATCGCCCGGTAATCCTCCGGCGAGCCCAGGCCGTAGATGCAACTCACACTGGAAACCACGATGACATCCTGGCGTGAGAGCAACGCGCTGGTGGTGGAAAGGCGCAGCCGTTCGATCTCCTGGTTGATGGACGAATCCTTCTCGATGTAGGTGTCCGTGCGCGGGATGTAGGCCTCCGGCTGGTAGTAGTCGAAGTACGAGACGAAGTATTCCACCGCGTTCTCGGGGAAGAACTGCTTGAACTCGGAGTACAACTGCGCCGCCAGGGTCTTGTTGTGCGAGATGACCAGAGTCGGCTTGCCGAGGTTGCGGATGACGTTGGCCGCCGTGAACGTCTTGCCCGAGCCGGTGACACCGAGGAGCGTCTGGTGGCGGTTGCCGGCCTTGAGGCTCTTGGTGAGTTTAGCGATGGCCTGGGTCTGATCGCCGCGCGGTTGGTAGTCGGAGGCGAGCTTGAAATCCATAAAGATGCAACGTACCGCAGATGCCCCGCGCGGGCAAACTTCATGCACCTGTCTTCAGGCGCGGGAAAATGCTTCTTACTGTGTACCGACGACGGCTAGGGACAGCAGTGTTGCGTGACTGACTTCTTGATCAAAGATGGCACGCGCCGGCACCCGGAATCCAGCAACACTGGTGCTGACAATCCAATCGTCCTCCTTCCACGTCCCACGAAGGTCGTACTCACTGCCACGAAGAACGTATTGCTCGACCGTACGGGCATCTGCATCAACGATCCAATATTCGGCAACTCCATGCGCGCCGTAGTCACGCATCTTGATGCTGCGATCCGTGCGCTCGGTGGAAGGCGAAAGCACCTCCGCGACGAAGTCTGGAGCCGGAAAGCGCATCTGGTCCTCGGTAAATTTCTCCGCTACTTCTTGGCGAAAAAAACAAACGTCGGGTTCGTAATCGTTGCGCGTCAGAGAGATCAACAACTTTTCGATGCCCGCCGCTCCCAACTTCCTTGGCACCGAATAAGCCGTTAGCAGTTGGTAGAGCCGCCCGGAGGCACCAGCGTGCCGCCACTTGGCGGGTGAATGCATGACTACTTGGCCATTGATGAACTCGATCTTGTCACTCGGTGTCATTTCCACGTAAAAACGTTCTCTCCGTTGACGCTCTTTGCGCAGTTCGTTCTCGATGGCGTCAAGCTTGATCACCAAATCCGGTCGGTCCAGGAGTGCTTCGATCAAGGTATCCACACAAAAATTATACCAAAGATGTCAGCCTACGGATACTCGGAAAACGCAAAATCTGCTTTCTCGCTTTTCTTGGAGCAGTAAGCTCCTCGCCTCATGTCCAGCCACTACGGAGAACTCTTCCGCCTCAGCACCTTCGGCGAATCCCACGGCGGCGGTGTCGGCGTAGTCATCGACGGCTGCCCGCCCCGGCTGGAACTCTCCGAGGCCGACATCCAGCGCGACCTCGACCGCCGTCGGCCCGGGCAGTCGGACATCGTCACCCCGCGCAAGGAAGCCGACGTCTGCCGCATCCTGAGCGGCACGTTCCAGGGTCGGACGCTCGGCACGCCGATCCTGGTGCTGGTCGCCAACACCGACGCGCGGCCCGAGGCGTACACGGAGATGCAGACCGCCTTCCGCCCCAGCCACGCGGACTTTTCCTACCAGGCGAAGTACGGCATCCGCAACTGGGAGGGCGGGGGAAGGTCCAGCGCGCGGGAAACCATCGGGCGCGTCGCGGCTGGCGCGGTTGCGAAAAAGGCGCTCGCCGTGTTGTGTCCGGGCCTGGAGATCGTCGCCTACGTCAAGAGCATCCACCGCCTGGAGGCTGTGGTCGATCCCTCCACGGTCACGGCGGCGCAGGTCGAGAGCAACCCGGTCCGGTGCCCCGACCTGGAAATCGCCGGGGAAATGGTGACGCTGATCAAGGCCATGCGCGCACAAGGCGATTCCGTGGGGGGCGTGATCGAATGTGTCGTGCGCGGCGTGCCGGCGGGCCTGGGTGAGCCGGTGTTCGACCGGCTGGAAGCCGACCTCGGCAAGGCGATGCTGAGCCTGCCGGCGACCAAGGGCTTCGAGATTGGTTCTGGCTTCGGCGCGGCCACGATGACGGGTTCGGAGCACAACGACGCCTTCGAAATGCGCGAGGGCCGTGTTCGCACCGCCAGCAACCGTTCCGGCGGCGTGCAGGGCGGGATTTCCAACGGCGAAAACTTGTTCTTCCGCACCGCCTTCAAGCCGACGGCGACCATCTCGCAAACGCAAAAGACGGTCACGACGGCTGGCGAGGACACCGAACTGGCCGCCCGTGGCCGGCACGACCCGTGCGTGCTGCCGCGCGCCGTGCCGATGGTCGAGGCGATGACGGCGTTGGTCCTGGCCGACCACGCTTTGCGCCAACGCGCCCTCGCGGGTTAGCGCCTTGGCAAACGCGGAGTTTTCCTGCATCGTGACTGTTTGCCGCTTTCTATGAAATACCTCACGACCATCGGCTTGGAAGTCCACGTCCAGCTCAAGACCCACAGCAAGATGTTCTGCGGCTGCGGGGTGGAGTACGGCGCGGGGCCCAACACCCGCACCTGCCCGACGTGCCTGGGTCTGCCCGGCGCGTTGCCGGTGATGAATGAACACGCCCTGGAACTGACCACCCTCACCGGCCTGATGCTCGGCTGCCGGATCGCGCCCGTCTGCAAGTTCGACCGGAAGAATTACTTCTATCCGGACATGCCCAAGAACTACCAGATCTCGCAGTACGATCTGCCCCTGTGCGAGGACGGCGCGGTGCCGCTGCACGACCTGGCTTACCCGAAGGACGCCCAGAAATCCATCGCGCACCCGGACAAAAAGGTCGGGCTGGTGCGCATCCACCTGGAAGAGGACGTGGCGAAGAGCTTCCACCACGAGACGAGCACCGGCATCGACTTCAACCGGGCCGGGACGCCGTTGATGGAAATTGTCACGCAGCCGGAGATTTCCTCACCGGAGGAGGCGTTTGCGTTTCTGACGGCGTTGCGGCAAATCCTGCTCTACGGCAACGTGAGCGACGCCGACATGGAAAAGGGCCAGATGCGCTGCGATTGCAACGTGTCCGTCCGGCCCGAGGGTCAGAAGGAATTCGGCGCGAAGATCGAGATCAAGAACATGAATTCGGTCAGCGGCGTGCGCAAAGCGCTGGCTTTCGAGATCGAGCGGCAGCAGGCGGAACTGGAAGCCGGCCGCAAGCTGCAGCAGGAAACCCGGCGCTGGGACGATGCGACCGGGCAAACGTCCCTCATGCGCACCAAGGAAAACGCGCACGACTACCGTTATTTCCCCGATCCCGACCTGATGCCCGTGCGCACCGACGGCTTGCTGCAAACGGCGACCGACCATCTGCCAGAGCTTCCCGCCGCCAAGCGCGCGCGTTTCGTCGCGGATTACGGGGTCAGTCCCTACGACGCCGCGGTGCTGGCCGACGACCGCCCGCTGGCCGCGTACTTCGAGACGGCTGCCGCCAAGGCCGCTAAGCCCAAGGCCGTGGCCAACTGGGTCCTGAACGATCTGCAGAGCGCCCTCGGCAGCTCCAACCAGACCATCGGCGACTGTACGCTGCCCCCGGCGGCACTGTCCGAGTTGGTGGACCTCATCGACGCGGGCAAGATCAGCGGCAAGCAGGGCAAGGAAGTGTTTTCCGAGATGTTCACCAGCGGCAAGCCCGCGGCGGTGATCGTCAAGGAAAAGGGCATGGAGCAGATCAGCGACACCGGCGCGCTGGAAGCCCTGTGCGACCAGGTGATCGCGGCCAACCCGAAGCCGGTGGCGGACTTCAAGGCGGGCAACCCCGCGCCGCTCAACTTCCTCAAGGGGCAGGTCATCAAGCTGTCTAAGGGGCAAGCGAACCCGGCGGTCACCGGCGAGATCCTGCAGCGCAAGCTGACTGCCTGATCAGATCCGGAAGGGCTCCGGATTCTTCCTTGCTGCCCGTTCTTCCACGGAAAGCTTCGGACGGCTGCGAAGCAGCAGGCGGATGTGGTTGGCTAATGCTTCGGAATTTGGCGGACAATGGGGTAGTGGCTCCTCGCCTGGTCCAATCTCTGGCAGGTTCAGATCGTACTTGTCGCCGTCACTCGTCCTGCTGCTCGAACTCTTCGAGTAGTCGTCGCCGGACATGTTCAGGGGCATAACGGTTCAATATGTCTTGGAACGGCTCGCTGGCCACGTCGATTTGATTCACTTGGACCAGGTTCAAGACATCATGGTAGTCCTTCCCTGCTGTCGTACGGCCCACCGCCCGCGTGGCATGTAGCTTCAGCGCAATCAGGTGCAACACGCTGGGCACCGGCAGAACCGTATCTCCTACGGGCAGCACCTTCTTATCCGACGCCAGTTTACCGAACGTTGCCTCATCGACAAACATCAAATCCAGATTCATTTCCGCTGTCGTCGGCGGATCGAACTGGGCGAAGGCAGGTGTCTCGTGGATCAGTGAATAGCCCTGCGTATCGAGCATTTCCTTCCAACCCGTCCGCTGGCTATCTTTCGCCAGGATGTCCAGATCGATCGTGGTGCGTTGGTAGCCGTACGCGTTGACGGCATGACCGCCGATCAGCAAAAAATCCAGCCCGGCAGTAAGTGCTGCCGATTGGATTCGCCCGAAGAAAATGGATTCCGCCATAAGGAATTCCGATCGCACTGCGCTTGCTGAATTTCCCGCTCAATGTACCACCGCCCCAAGCCATCTGTCATAAGCGTTTGCGCGGGGATCGACCTGAATTATCATCTCCGTTCTCTCCAAACCAAGATTGTATGAGCATCGCCGAACAGATCGACACCGACATCAAGGAAGCCATGAAGGCCAAGCAGCCGGACAGATTGTCCGTTCTGCGCATGCTCAAAGCGGCCGTAAAGAACGCCGCCATTGAAAAAGGCGGCCTGTCGGCCCAACTGGATGACACCGAGGCCACCGCCATCATCCGCAAGCAGGTCAAACAGCGTCAGGACGCAATGGAATCCTTTGAAAAAGGCGACCGCCCCGAGTTGGCCGAGAAGGAGCGCACGGAAATGCTCCTGCTCAACACCTACCTGCCCCAGGTGCTTTCCCCGGAAGAACTCGGCACGCTGGTCGAAGAGGCCATCCATGAAACCGGGGCCACCGGCAAAGCTCAGATGGGTGCCGTAATGAAAGCCCTCCAGCCCAAGGTGGCCGGGCGCGCAGACGGCAAGACGCTCAGCCAGGAAGTGCAGAAGCGGCTGGCTTGAACTCCTCCGTGCCTCTCCCAGCCGCGGCGGAAAGTGGCGGCAGCCCCGGCGGGTTGACGGCGATCGTCGTCGCTGCCGGGAGCAGCCAGCGCATGGGTTTCGACAAGCTCTTTGCCGATCTGGCCGGTTTGCCGGTCGTGGCGCGCAGCATCGCCGCTTTCCAGGCGTGTGCGGAGGTCGAGAGCATCGTCCTGGTCACCCGCCCGGAGCGGGAGGATGCTCTTCGACAACTGGCGCAGGAGCACGGCTGGAACAAATTGCAGGCCATCCTGCCCGGCGGCGCGATGCGGCATCTCTCCGTCTGGAACGGCCTCCAGCACATGAGGGCGAACACTGGCTGGGTGGCCGTCCACGACGGCGCGCGTCCTTTGGTCACCCCGGAACTCATCAGCCGGTGCCTGCTCCTGGCCAAAGAAACCGGCGCGGCCTGCTGCGCAGCGCCCGTCAGTGACACCCTCAAGCGTGCCGGCGCCGACGGCGTGATCTCCGGCAGCGTGGACCGCACGCATCTGTGGGGGATGCAGACGCCGCAGATCTTCTCCTTCCCGCTGCTGCACCGCGCCTACGAAAACCTGCTGGCCGCCGACCTGCCGGTGACCGACGAAGCCTCTGCCCTGGAACAACTCGGACTGCCGGTGGCATTGCTCAATAGTGGTGAGTATAATCTGAAAATCACCTACCCCCCCGACCTGCGGCTGGCGGAGTTCATTCTTGCCGCCCGCCAGCAGGACACGGCTTGACCTTTCATGTACCAACTGACCACCCTGCCCAACGGCGTGCGCGTCGCCACCGCCGAAATGCCTCACATGGCCAGCGTCTCCGTGGGACTCTGGGCGGCGGTCGGCAGCCGGCACGAGGCGGCGCGGATCAACGGGGCCGCCCATTTCCTGGAGCACCTGCTTTTCAAGGGGACCCGCCGCCGCTCGGCCCGGCAGATTTCCGGCGAGGTCGAAGCCCTGGGCGGCTACCTGGAAGCGTTCACCGCCGAGGACCACACCTGCTACTACGCCAAGGCCGAAGCTGAACATCTGGAAGGCTTGGGCGACGTGTTGGGCGACATTTACATCCACTCCAAGCTGCCGGCCACCGAGGTCGAGCGGGAGCGGGGAGTCATCCGCGAGGAAATCCTGATGTACCGAGATCAACCCGCGCAGGTCGCCGAAGAACTTTTGGCGGAAACTCTCTGGCCGGGTCATCCGCTAGGACGCCCACTCGCCGGAACGCTCGAGAGCGTCGCCGGGTTGAAGCGGGACGAACTACTCGGATTCTGGCGCGCCGGCTACCATGCCCGCTCCACCGTCCTGGCTGTGGCAGGTCGCGTCCGGCACGAAGACGTTGTCGCCCTGGCCGCCCGGCCGCTGCTGGAACTTCCCACCGGCCGCGTCCCCCGGTTCAGCCGCTGGACCGGTGCTACCCGCGGCCAGCGGAAAATCGGAAAGTCCGCCGGCCCGGTCGCGGTGGTCAGCAAGCGTGACAGCGAGCAGACCCAACTCCTTCTTGGCTTCCTCGCGCCGGGCCGCCACGACCCGGACCGGTTCGCGGCCCGGATGCTCAGCGCCCTGCTGGGCGAGAAGATGGATTCGCGTCTTTTCCAGAGCCTGCGCGAGCGTCGCGGGCTGTGTTATTCCGTGCAGAGCGAGGTGAGCCCCTACGCTGAAACAGGACTCTTGAGCATCTCCGCCGGCCTGGAGGCCAGCCAGCTCCCCAAAGCGCTGGGATTGATCCGCCAGGAGATCGACCGGCTCTGCGACCGCCTGATTCCAGCGAAAGAGCTGCGCGAAACCCGCGGCTACCTCGTGGGCCAGCACCGTCTCGGCATGGAGAGCACCACCAGCCAGATGATGTGGATGGGCGAATCGCTGCTGGGCCACAGACGCATCATCGACCCCGAGAAGATCCGGCACGAACTGGAAGCGGTCACTGCCGCTCAGGTGCAGGAGCAGGCGCGCCGCATCCTGCGCGACGGCCTGCGTGCCTTGGTGGCCGTGGGTCCGGTGGAGCGCACCGGCGCCGAACTGCTGCGGGCGTTCGGCGCGTCCTGAACTTTTCTTGAGTTTTCGGTTTTCCGGGGGCGTTTCCTGGTGAAAGTTGCTGATCCGTAACGGCGTGGGCATTTCACCCCCTTTGAATCAACGAATCGGGCCCGCCGCTGTTTTTACGAAGAGTCAGGCCAAGCCATGCAAATTGAACTAGAGACTTTACCGAACTGCATCACCGCCATGCGCGTGGAGCTTCCCCCGGAGCGCGTCGCTCAGGAACGCAAAACCATCCTGCGCGATTACCAGGGTTCTGCCCGCCTGCCGGGCTACCGTCCGGGCAAAGCGCCCGCCGGCATGGTCGAGACCCGGTACAAAAAGGAGATCCAGGAAGAGCTGCAGCGCAAGCTCGTATCCGCCGGCACCCGCGAGGCCATCAGCGAGAAGAAGCTGCGCGTCCTCTCGGTGTCCGACGTCGAGCAGGTCGAGATCACCCAGGACGACAAGTTGCGTTTCACCGCCCGCCTGATCACGGCCCCCGAGTTCGAGCTGCCGCCTTACCAGGGTCTGCCGATCAAGGTGCCGCCCACGGACATCAGCGACGCCGAGATCGACGCCTCCATCGAGCGCCTGCGCGCCCGCCTGGCCGACTTCAACGACATCGAAGGCCGCGGCCTGCAGATGGACGACTTTTGCGTCATCGACTTCGCCGGCCGTTTCGAGGGCCACCCCCTCAGCGAGTCGTTGCCGATGGCTCCCGCAGAGCTCGCGGGCAAGGAGAACTTCTGGATCAAGCTCACTCCGCAGACCCTGATCCTCGGGTTTAGTGAGGCGCTGCTTGGTGCCACGGCGGATGAGACGCGCGAGTTCAGCCTGGAAATCCCGGCCGACTTCCCCGTGCCGGACCTCGCCGGCAAGAAGATCGACTACACCGCCAAGGTGCGCGAACTCAAGAGCCAAACCCTGCCCGAACTGAACGACGAGTTCGCGGCCAAACTCCTGCCCGGCAAGACCCTGGCCGAAGTCCGCGAGCAGGTGAAGCTCCAGCTCCAGAGCGAGCGCGGCAACATGATCGAGGAACTGAAACGCCGCCAGATCGTCACCCAACTGCTGGCTGCCACCGAGTTCGACCTGCCGCAGGAATACGTGCGCAGCGAGACCAAGCGCATCATGGACGACATCGTGCGCCAGAACCAGGAGCGTGGCGTCGCCGACGACGAGATTCGCAACAACACGCAGGACATCATCGACAACGCCGGCAACGCCGCGCGCGACCGGTTGAAAAGCGCCTTCGTCCTGACCCGCATCGCGGAAAAGGAAGGCATCAAGGTCACGAAAGAGGAGTTCGACCAACGCCTCAACCTCCTAGCCGCGCGCAGCCAAATGACGCGCGAAAAGCTCTTGCGCAGCCTTCAGGAAAACGACGCTTTCGGACAGATCGAAGAGGAGATCCTGCTGGCCAAGACCCTTGCCTTCTTGGCCTCCGCTGCTACCGTAGAAACTGTCTCTGCGACAGAAGCCCTGCCGCCTGAGGAAGACGAGGAACAACCCGTCTAACTGCCTGACTTTTATGACTTTCAACTATCCCAGCAACATCGCTCAACCCGTGCAGGCCGGTTACTACCCGGTGCCGTATGTCGTTGAGCGCACAGGCCGCGGCGAGCAGAGTTACGACATCTACTCCCGCCTGCTCAAGGACCGCATCATCTTTCTTGGCACGGCCATCGACGACAACGTGGCCAACGCGGTCATCGCCCAGCTTTTGTTCCTCCAGATGGAGGACCCGAAGAAGGACATCCATATTTATATCAACTCGCCCGGCGGCTCGGTCACGGCCGGTTTGGCCATCTACGACACGATGCAATTCGTGACGTGCGATGTGACGACCTATTGCCTCGGCATGGCCGCCAGCATGGGTGCCGTCCTCCTTTGCGCCGGCGCGAAGGGCAAGCGCTACGCTCTCCCCAACTCCGACATCATGATCCATCAGGTCAGCGGTGGTGCGCAGGGTCAGGCGAGCGACGTGGAGCGGACAGTCGAGTACATGTTCAAGCTCAAGAAGCGCCTCATCTCCATCCTGGCCTCGCACAGCGGCCAGCCCGAGGACCGGGTGCGCAACGATTCGGACCGCGATTATTACATGAGTGCCGCGCAGGCCAGGGAATACGGTCTGGTGGACACGGTGGTGGAGTCCCGCAAGGAACTCAAAAATGAGAGCAAGCCCGAATTGACCTCCACCACGCAGGCCATGCTCGACAACGCAATCGCCAACGATCTGAGTTCGACTGGTCCATCGACCCAGGAACTGCCGCAGCAGCAGAGTTAAACCCTTTGAGAAAAGCGGCGGCGTTGCCCCTTGCGTGGCACGCCGCCCGCTGTAGTTGACCCCTCGAAAAGCATGGCACGCGCTTCCAACCTCACGATGTGTTCCTTCTGTGGCAAGAGCCACGCGGAGGTGCGCAAGCTCATCGCCGGCCCCGGAGTGTACATCTGCGACAGTTGCATCAACGTTTGCAAGAACATCCTCGACAAGGAGTTGAACGATGACGCCCGGCGGCAATCCACCGTGGTGCGCGTGCCGAAGCCCAGGGAGATCCGGGCGCAACTGGACCGCTACGTGATTGGCCAGGAGATGGCCAAAAAGGTTCTGTCGGTGGCGGTCCACAACCACTACAAGCGTATCACGCAATCCGGTTCGGCGACGGATGTGTCCGGTTCCGTGCCGTTGGACACCATGGCGGATGTGGAGATCGAGAAGAGCAACATCCTGCTCATCGGCCCCACGGGCTCCGGCAAGACTCTGCTGGCGCGCACCTTGGCCAAGATCCTCGACGTGCCTTTTTGCATTGCGGATGCCACCACGCTGACGGAAGCGGGCTATGTCGGGGAAGACGTGGAGAACATCATCCTGCGTCTGCTGCAAAACGCCGACTACGACGTGAAGCGCGCGGAGATCGGTATCGTTTACATCGACGAGATCGACAAAATCGGACGCAAGACCGACAACGTCAGCATTACGCGCGACGTGTCGGGCGAAGGCGTGCAGCAGGCGCTCCTCAAGATTTTGGAGGGCAGCAGTTGCAACGTGCCGCCGCAGGGTGGACGCAAGCACCCGCACCAGGAGTACATCCAGGTGAACACGGAGAAGATCCTGTTCATCTGCGGTGGGGCTTTTGTCGGCCTGGACAAGATTGTGCAACGCCGGTTGGGTCAGAAGACGCTCGGGTTCAACATGAGCGCCATCAAAGCCGAGCAGGAGAGCATTCGCGAGCTCACGATGCAGCCCGAACCGGAAGATTTGCTCGCCTTCGGGATGATTCCCGAGTTCATCGGGCGTCTGCCGGTGCTGACGAACATCGATCCGCTGACGGAAGAGGAGTTGATGCTGGTCCTGACCGAGCCGAAGAACGCGATGGTCAAGCAGTACAGCAAGCTTTTCTCGATGGAAGGAGCCAGCCTGACCGTGACGCGCGACGCCTTGCGCGCGCTGGCATCGCAAGCCGTCAAAAAGGGCACTGGCGCGCGGGCGCTCCGGAGCTTGCTCGAACGTTTGATGCTGGACGTGATGTACGATTTGCCCAGCCGCGAAGACATCGCGGATGTGACGATCAACCGCGCGGTGGTCGAAGGCCGCCGTTCTCCCTTGATCCGCAAGAAGCAGGACCAGGACGCGGCGTGAGACTTGCCGTTTTGCTTTCCAGCCCCGGCGGGGCGCAAGAACTCAGCCCGGGGCGCAAGCCCCGGGAATCTATCTATTTGCTGAACTCATCTATCAGCGTAATGACTCAGGTCGCTCGTGTGGATAGCGAACGGGTCTGTGAGCATACGGTGATTGTACGCTGCGCAGTCTCCATGAGTCGCCACGCTGAACCGGGTCTTTGACCTTTCTAAAGTACCTTTCGATGGCCCGTCCGAGCCAATCCCTGCCCGATGAACGATCCATTCGATGTCGTCAGCTTCCGTTACCAAATACTCCATCACTGCTTCATTGTCCTCGTGCTGGCCGATGTAGCCGCGAGCAAGCGTATTCCTGATGGTCCAGAAGAGCGGGGTTAGATGCCCTTGATACGGCCTGCTCAAGCCTCCGGCTTGGTAGAGGAAGCGTTTCACTCCTTGCCGCCGCATGGCTGGGACCAGCTTCTTGACAAAGGCCAGGTTAATCTTGGCGTGCTTCTGAAGCTTCGCATCTCCCAGCATTGAGATGACGAAATCAACCCCTTCCACCAACGGGTCGATGCCGGTCACGTCGGTGATCGACCCTTGTTGCACTTCAAGGTTTGGGGTTCCCATGGGAAGCTTGGCCGGGTTTCTGACCAGCGCTCTCACCTTGTGTCCGTCTTTTAGAACCCGGGAGACGAAGTGTTTCCCTGTGCCACCGGTTGCACCGAGCACCAAAAATGTCGATGGTTGTTTCACTGGAACGTTCTATTCACCTTGGAAGTGGAGCCACTCTCCGCTTTCTGAAAATACGGAGACAGTCTCCGTTTGCAAGGTCCAGCGGCTTCCCGCTCAAAAGCAATTCGGGGAATGACAGGTAGTCTTTTTCCCCGCCACCTTCCCACGGCTTGCGCCGTGGGCTGAGTTCTTGTGCCCCTGCCGGGGCTGGGGCAGGGTGTCGTTCCCGACCAACACACACTAATCCCCCTTCTGTCCGGCGGAGCACCGTGCTAAGGTGCGCCATCCAATGAGATTTTTTGCTCGGAATGGCTCGGCTGCGCTGCTGTTGCTCGGCGCGGGTTTTCTTTTCGGCGGCTCGCCCGCCTTGCTCCAGGGACAGGAGGATGCGCCTGCTGCCCCCGGCGAGATGCCGCCCCCAACCGCCACGATTGGTGGTGCGCAGGAGGATAAAAGCCAGACGGTCTATTCCTGTCTGACCACCTTTACCAAGGTGCTCCAGCTCATCCGCCAGGATTACGTCGAGGAAGACAAGGTCAACTTCCGCGACCTGACTTACAACGCCCTGCGCGGCATGCTTGGCGGACTGGACCCGCACAGCCAGTTCATGGAGCCGGCCAGCTTCAAGGACATGCAGGACGACACCCGCAGCCGCTACGATGGCCTCGGGTTGGTCGTTTCCGCCAAGGACGGCGGACTCGTCATCGTGTCGGCGATGGAAGATACGCCTGCTTCCAAGGCGGGACTCGCCACGGGCGACCAGATCCTCAAGATCAACGGGCAAACCGCCGAGAAGATGCAGCTCAACGACGCGGTCACGGCGCTCAAGGGCAAACCGGGTGAGGGCGTCACGCTGACCGTTCTGCGTCCGTCCTCCAAGGAGGTGAAGGATTACGCCCTCACGCGCACCGAGATCAAGGTCAACAGCGTCAAGGAAACCCACCTCGTCGAGGCCTCGCTGACCGGCGACTACAAAGTCGGGTACGCGCGCATCATCCAGTTCAACGAGCCGACCGCCCAGGAGCTGAGCGCCGCGCTCGACGACCTGCAAAAACAGGGCATGGAAGCTCTGGTGCTTGATCTGCGCAACAATCCCGGCGGCCTGCTCAACAGCGCGGTCGATGTGTGCGGGCAGTTCGTGCCGGCCAACACCATGGTCGTGTACACCGAGGGCCGCACGCCCTCCACGCGCAAAGAGTATAAGACCGCTTACAACGCCAAGCCGCGCGGCGATTTCCCGGTGGCCGTGCTGATCAACTCCGGCAGCGCCAGCGGCGCGGAGATCGTGGCCGGCGCGCTCAAGGACCTCAACCGCGCGATCCTGGTCGGCGAAACGACCTTCGGCAAAGGCAGCGTGCAGAGTGTGATCCAATTGCCGGACGGCTCGGCGGTCCGCCTGACGACGGCCAAGTATTACACTCCCAGCCGGCAGGTCATCCACACGCACGGCGTCACCCCGACGATCCGGGCCACGATGACCCCCGAACAGGACCGGGCCGTGGCTCTGCGCCGCAACTCGGACTCGCTTAGCGCCGACGAACGCCGCGATTTGGGAGAGGTTCACGACACGCAGCTCGAGCGCGCGGTTGACGCCCTCAAGGGCATGATGATTTACAAGCAGCAGCTCACCTCGCGCAAGGACGGGGAGAAGCGGTCTTGAGCGACGGTTCCGGCGCACCATCACCGTTGATCCTGGCCATCGAGACCTCGTGCGACGAGACGGCGGTGGCCGTCCTGCGCGGGCGCTCGGAATTGCTGGCGAGTGAGGTCGCCTCGCAGATCGACCTGCACCGGGCTTACGGCGGGGTGGTGCCCGAGGCGGCCTCGCGCCAGCATTTGCGCGAGATTGCTCCGCTGCTTGATCACGCGTTGCGCACGGCCGGCGTCAGGCTGGCGGACGTGGACGCCTTTGCCGCCACCAACGGCCCCGGCCTGGCCAGTTCCTTGATGATCGGCGCGGCCGTCGCCAAAGGGCTGGCGCTCGGCGCGAAGAAACCCTTTCTGGGGATCAACCACCTGGAAGGTCACTTGCTGTCGCCCTTCTTCGGGCGGGCCGGCGGGGTCCGGCCGGCGGTGGGCTTGGTGGTGAGCGGCGGGCATACTCTGCTGGTCGCCATCGACGGGTTCGGGCGTTACCGGCGTCTGGGCGGCACGCTGGACGACGCCGCCGGCGAGGCGTTCGACAAGGTGGCCAAGCTGCTGGGTTTGCCGTACCCGGGCGGTCCGCAGGTTGACCAGTTGGCCCGGGCAGGGGACCGGCAGCGATTCGCCTTGCCGCGTTCCATGCTGGGCAGTGGAGACGCTGAGTTCAGCTTCAGCGGGCTGAAGACGGCCGTGCGTTACCTGTTGCCCAAGATCGCCGCCACCGACGCTCCCGCCGGTGAAGGCTTGCCGCCCGGCGACCTCGCCGATGTGTGCGCTTCGTTCCAGGAAGCGGTGGTCGAGGTGCTGGTGCGCAAGACCCTCGCCGCGGCGGCTGCGCTGGATCGGCGGCTGATCGCCGTGAGCGGCGGCGTCAGCATGAACTCGCGCCTGCGGGAAGTGTTCGCCGCGGCGTGCGCCCGCCAGGGACGGGAACTCCTGCTCGCCTCGCCGGCGCTCTGCACGGACAACGCGGCGATGATTGCCGCCGTGGCCGCGCTGGCGGTCGGGTGCGGTTCGTCGAGCCCGTTGAGCGTGGACATCGATCCCAATCTTCCGCTACCCTTTACCGTTCATGAGTGATTCCCGGTCCTACACTTACTACTTCGGCGGCGAACTCTTCAGCGGCAAGCACCTTTTGGGCAATGCGGTGCTGGCCGAGGCGATCTACCGACGCTCCAGAGGCAAGTACGTGGCGGTGCTGCCGCAAAACCTGGAGCAGCGCGAGGTGACGGCGCATTCCATCCGCGACCAGGACATCACGACGCTGCTCGAATGCGATCTGGGATTGTTCAACTACGACGGGCCGGAGCTGGATTCCGGCACGGTGGTCGAGTTCATGTTCGCGAAGTTCGCTGACATCCCCTCGGTGCTGCTCCGGACGGATTTCCGTTCCGCCGGCGACCAGGAATCGGGCGGCGACCCGTGGAACCTGATGACCAGCTTTTTCCCGCGCACGGAGGTGGTGCTGCGAAACAGCATGACCGTCTATCAGAAGGTGCTGGGCGGCGGGAACGCGTTGGACAACGCGGCGGGCCTGGCAGCCGGGCGATACTCCGCCGCCGGGCAGGGGATGGTCCAACAGGCCGCCGACGATGTGATCGCGGCGTTCGACAAGGTGCTGGCCGTCGCGCCAGTGCTCCCGTTGAGCACGAGTGAAGCGGTTTACCAATGGCTCAGTGTCATGCCAGGTTTTCGCGCGGCGGTTGCACCGGGAGCGGGCGCGAGGTTGCAGGAACTGCTCACCGCGAAGAAAGCCCGGGGGCTGCTTCAGTAGCCTCCGGTGGCAAAAAGCCGTTCGCCAGTCAGCCAGCGGGCATCGTCCGAGGCCAGAAACACGGCGGCGGCAGCGATGTCATCCGGCAAGCCGATGCGGCCGAGCGGCGTCTGGGCAATGGCCATCTTCTCCATCTCGGAGCCGCTCATACCCGCGGTGCCTTCGGTTCGCACCATGCCGGGGTTCAAGGAATTCACCCGGATTTTCCGGCTCCCGAGTTCCTTTGCGAGCGTGCCGGTGATCGCGTCCACCGCGCCCTTGGTGGCGCTGTAAACCGAGCCGCCGGGCATCTGCTGGCGGGCGATGACCGACCCGATGTTGATGATGCTGCCGCCTTCACCGAGGTGCTTTACCGCGGCCTGCGTGACGAGCAACAGGCCGAGGACGTTGATGTTGAACTGGCGGTGGAAGTGCTCCTCCGTGATCTCCTCGATCGGCGCGAAAGCGAACACCCCGGAGTTGTTGACCAGGATGTCCAGACGGCCGAAGGCCCGGATGGCCGCGTCGATGATCCCTTGCGCCTCGGCGGCCTTGGACACATCGCCGCCTACGGCGACCGCTTTCCCGCCTGCTTTGGCGATGGCATCGACCACCGCGTCCGCTCCCGCTTTGCTGGAGGCATAATTGACAACCACGGACGCGCCTCCGGCGGCGAGTGCCTTGGCGATGCCGGCCCCGATGCCCTTGGATGCTCCCGTGACGACTGCGACTTTACCTGTGAGTTTGCTCATAAGGAGGCAAAGCTGCGGTTACTTGAACGATCAGTCAATAATTATCTTGTGGATGGAAAACGTTTAGTGCGTGAAGCAGTCTTGAATTCTAGAACGGAAAGTCCATATTGCTGGAGCGTAATAATCCCCGATGGCGAGACCCAGAGAATTTCACGAGGAAGAAGTGCTCGACCGTGCGCTGGAGGTGTTCTGGCGCCGTGGCTATGGAGCGACTTCGGTGGATGATCTGACCCGTGCCACCGGGCTGGGGCGGGGGAGTCTGTACGGCGCGTTCGGGGACAAGGAAGCGCTGTTTGCCGCGTGTCTGCACCGCTACACTTGCCAGGGTCAGGCGGCCATACTGGCCAGCTTGCAACATCCGGACCCTCGACAGGCGATTTTGGACATGTTCACCGGATTGATCACCCGTTTCGGCGATCCCCAACTGCCGTCCGGCTGCTTGCAGACGAACATCGTGCTGGAGAACTCGTCGGTGAGCGAGGCGATCGCCCGTCAAAACGCGGCGGCGCTGGCGGAGTTTCAGTCCGCGCTGTACGGGGTGATTTGCCGGGCGCAGGCTCTTGGCCAGTTGCGTCCGGGGCAAGACCCGCTGGCGCTGTCCCATTTTTTCGCGACGCTTGCGCTGGGGCTGTCGGTGGCAGGCAAGCAGTCCGCCGATTGCTCGGTGCTCAGGAACACCGTCCAGGTGGCGATGAGCGTGTTTGAATCGCCGGTCCGGAAACCAAGCTGATATGGTTGCTCTAAAGATCGAGCAGGCGTGAGTTAAACCTGGGTCATGCCGCCATCCACGAAGAGTTCAACCGCGTTAATGAAGGAGCTGTCCTCCGAGGCCAGGAACACCACGGCTTTGGCGATCTCGTCCGTCGTGCCTACGCGGCCTATGGGGATCGCGGCGACCTGCGCCTCGATGAAGCCCTGCACCTGTTCTTCACTCAGACCGAGGGTGTCGTAGCCAGGCGTCGGTACCACGCCGGGGCTGACGACGTTGATGCGGATGCCGCGCCCTTTCAGATCCAGCGCCCAACTGCGCGCCAGGTTGCGTACCGCCGCCTTGGTCGAGCTGTAGATGCTGAAGGCCGGGGAGCCCTTGATACTGGTGGTCGAGGCGTTGAGGATGATCGTCCCTCCCTCGCCCATGAGCGGCAGCGCCTTCTGCACGGTAAAGACCACGCCTTTCACGTTGGTGCCATAAATCTGGTCGAAGTGCTCCTCGCTGATGTGACCAAGAGGCACGAGAGAAGCCGCTCCCGCGTTGGCGAACACCACGTCCAGGCGGCCTTTCTGCCCGCCGATGGCGGCGAAGATGCGGTCCAGATCCGCGAGTTGTGCGACATCGCCTTGCAGGGCGGTGACGTGCTCTGGCCCGATCTCTTTGACCGCTTCATTGAGGTTCGCCTGTCGGCGACCGGTGATGAAAACGTAGGCTCCTTCGGCGACGAAACGCTTGGCCGTGGCCAGCCCGATGCCGCTGTTGCCACCGGTGATCAACGCGATTTTGCCGGTGAGTTTGCCGTTGGCGAGAGGAGCGGTGGAAGAGGAAGATTGCAGGGTGTTCATGAGATTGGCCTGAAAACCTGAGGTGTCTCCAGTCATCCGGCCAATGCCATGTTTTTAGGGTTGCTCATACTTTTTGTAATGTCTACGTTCCGTGCGTGGAACTACGGCAACTGCGCTACTTTGCCACTGTGGCCGCCCACGGCAGCTTCAGCCGGGCCGCCAGGGACCTGCACCTGACGCAACCCGCCGTGAGTCGGCAGGTGCAAAGTTTGGAAGAGGAACTCGGGCTGGCACTCTTGCTAAGGACCAGCAACACGGTTTCGCTGACGGCGGCGGGAGAGTTGCTCTACCAGGAAGCCCGTGACTTGCTTGCGCGGGCGGATCAAGCTGTCCGGCGGGTGCGGACCCAGACGGATGGCACCGTGTTGCGGGTCAGCTACGTGGCCTCCTTGATCGCTGGCATCTTGCCACGGGCGATCCAGCGTTTTCAGGCCGTTACCCCGCAGGTGCGCCTGGAGCTTTTCGATTCGACGCCACGGGAGATCGGCAAGCGAGCCAGCGGCGGCGGGCTGGACATGGCCATTCTGGCGCAAGGGTTGGAAGGATGTTTGCCGGAATTCCAGTGGATGGAGCTACAGCGGTTAGCTCCCCTGCTGGTCATGCCCCGCAGGCATCCGCTGGCGAGATTAGCTGAGATTCATCCGGCACAGTTGCGCGAGCAGCCATTGCATGGTCTGGGGCGAGCCGACTTCCCGGAGTACGCGGAGCGTCTCCGCGTCATCCTCAAGCCTTTTGGGGTGAGCCCCCTCTTGGCATCACAGAGTGCCAACGGTATCGCCACGCTCTTTGCCACCTTGGAAGCCAACGAGGGCTTGGCAGTCCTCAACGAAGGCATCCTGGGCAGACTGCCCACCGGGCTGGTAAGCCGCTCCTTTTCTCCGGCGTTGGCACCGTCGGCGGTGGTCCTGGGATTGCCGGCGGTGCAGCCGAACGTCCATGCGGAAACGTTTGCGCGGCTGCTGCACGAGGAAGCGGGTCGAGTGCCCAATCCTGCAACAAAGGTTTCCAACGTTCTCACCCAACACTCCACCGCTGGTAAAAGCAGGAAACGAGTACGGCCAGCCAAATCTTGAACTTGCTGGCGTGGTGCCAGCGGCTTGCCAAACTTCTGGGTTTTAGCTTTCAAGAGAGGAGCAGTGCGTTGGACCCAACGCGCCGTTCTACCGAAATCCCCGCTCGGCTGCTTCTGCTGCTTTGTCGATGAGGCGAAACTTGTATCAAAAACCGTGATTCTCGGACAAGTGTCAGGACGCGTTCGCACCGCGTTGGACCGATAGTGAACACGACCCAGTGTTCCAGCAAGGTAGCTGCTGTGGTGGATGGCGCAGCGGAGCGCGCCATCCACCACAGCAGCTACCTTGCTGGAACATCAGTAATACAGCGTTAAGTTCAAGAAGAGTCGTGGAAGCGGGTTTGGCACCAGGGACAGCGGCCGCACAGCCGGATCAAGGCCGCTTGCAGGAGCCGGCGCACCCCTGGCAAGGTCAGTGCCGGCTCCGGACTTTTTTGGGCGTCGCTCCGCCCGGCGGGTTTGCTCCTCGCGCAGGAAAGCAAAAGCCATCGACACTAGGGTGACGTGGTGCTGCCAGCCCAAGAGGCTGCGGCCCTCGAAGTGGTCCAGGCCCAGTTCGTCCTTGAGTTCGCGGTAGTCCAACTCAACGCGCCAGCGCGCCTTGGCCGCCGCCGCCAGTTCAGGCGGAGAAGCCTTTGGCCACCCGCCGCCCCAAGGCAGCCAGTACTTGGTTGGAGCCGGTTCGCCCTCTGGCCACTCCACCAGCAGGGTCTCGGCGATGCGTGGAGGCTGTGGCCACTTGTCCCAGTGGTGGGCGGCCCACACGACATCAAGGCGCGCAAAGCGCGAGGTTTGCGGGCCGCGGCTGCCCTCGCGCCAGGTCACCTCCGCCCAAGCGTCGGCGGGCCGGCTCTGGGCGAATGCATCCAGACGCACGGGCGGCTCCCCGGCCAAGCGCGGGCGGCTGGGCTGCCGGCCGCTCTGCGGACGTTTGGGCGCGCGCAACGCAAAGACGGGTGCCCGGGTCCAGACCTTGGAGTCCGCCCCTACGGCCACCACGTAGGCCAAGCCGCGGGTGCGCAACGCCTCGCGCCAGGCAAAGCTGCCCCCGTAAAGCTCGTCCGCGAGCACCGTGCCCGCCGGGCCGCCGCGTCCGTGTGCCGCGTCGAGCAGGTCCAGGGCAAGCTCTGGTTTGGTGCGCACGCCCAGCAAGGGGGCGATCCCGGCGGCACGCCGCCGCTCGGCGGCGGCCTTCCCCTGCCAGTCAGGCGGCAAAAAGAGCCTCCAGCCCAGTGACTGGCAGCGTTGCAGACTCTGCTCGGTGGCGTGCAGGCTCACGGCCACCTGGCAGTTGGCCAGCTTGGCCAGGGTGCCGCAGTACTGCCGCGCCACGCCCACCGAATGGCTGCCCGCCTTGGGAAAGCTCGTCTCATCGATGATCCAGTACCTTGACGCTTCGCCCAGACTCGCCTCGAAGCGGCGCGCGAGCCTCTTCCACCGGCGCAGCTGGCCAGGGGCTCTGGTTGACGAACTGCTGGAGCGCCTGCACCGGCGGGCTGTGGGGCAGCGCACCGAGCACCCGTGCGGCGATGGGTTCTACGCTCTTGCGTTCTCCGTCCAGGAGCAGCCCGCACACGTATGCCCGGGCCCACTGCCGCCGCTCGGCGCGGCCCATCGGAGCCGTCAGCTCCTCCAGAAAACCATCCAACCGCCTTTTAACCTGCGCCAACTCACACTTTCGCGCCCAACAACTTACCATGAAACGCACAGATCTTCATCTACTTAACGCTGTATTATCAGAGCACGGATCAAATGAATCAGCCTTCCGGTGTGGGGCGGGCGCTCCGCCTGCCAGGTAGTTGTCCTGCGGCAGGCGGAGCGCCCGCCCCACCACCGCAAGCAGAACGCAGCTTACCCAAAAGAGCAGTACTCTAAAAAAACCAGCGAGAGCCGCCGTGCAAACGCCTCTCTCGTCGATAAACCTCTTGCGAATGGCGCGATGATGCATATTCTTGCAAAACAAAATTAGCTGAGACTAACTTTGTTTTCCCGATGAAACCTCTGGCCGACGCTCCACCCGATCCCGCGCTGGACCCTGCGCGTCCACAAGACACCCACTCGCTTTCCGAAGCCTTCGCGAGCATCCGCGTCCCCGGCCGTGACGCTCCGGTCTGGCGGCGGATGCTGGCCTTCGCCGGGCCGGGGATGCTCATCGCCGTCGGCTACATGGACCCGGGCAACTGGGCGACCGACCTCGCCGGCGGCGCGCAATTCGGCTACCTGCTGCTCTCGGTCGTCCTGCTTTCCAACCTGATGGCCATGCTCCTGCAGCATCTGGCGCTCAAGCTGGGCATCGTCACCGGCCAGGATCTGGCGCAAGCCTGCCGCGACCACTATTCCAGACCGGTCGCCATCATTCTCTGGATTCTTTGTGAAATCGCGATCATCGCCTGCGATCTGGCGGAGGTCATCGGCTCGGCTATCGCGCTGAATCTCCTCTTTCATCTGCCGCTGCTCCTCGGTGTGATCCTCACCTCCGCCGATGTCCTCCTGATCCTCTTTCTCCAGCACCGCGGCTTCCGCTGGCTGGAAAGCATCGTCGGCGCGTTGATCGCGATGATCGGGCTCTGCTTCGCGTACGAGATGATCGTTTCCCGCCCCGAGTTGGCCGGGGTCCTGGGCGGCATGGTGCCGCAGCCGCAGATCGTCACCAACCGTTCGGCCCTGTACCTGGGCATCGGCATCCTCGGCGCGACGGTCATGCCGCACAATCTGTACCTCCATTCCAGCATCGTGATGACGCGTGATTACCGGCGCGACGACCAGGGGCGGGCCAGTGCCATCCGGTTCGCCACGGTGGATTCCACGGTGGCCCTGTTCTTCGCCTTCTTCATCAACGCCGCCATCCTGATCCTAAGCGCCGCGGCGTTTCACCGTTCGGGCCAGCACGACGTCGCCGAAATCCAGGACGCCTACCGGCTGCTCGCGCCGAGCCTCGGCGCGCCCCTGGCCAGCACGGTGTTCGCCGTGGCGCTGCTGGCCAGCGGCCAGAATTCGACGCTCACCGGCACGCTCGCGGGGCAGATCGTCATGGAAGGCTTTCTCCATTGGCGGATCCGGCCCTGGATCCGGCGGCTCATCACGCGCGCCGTGGCCATCGTGCCGGCGGCCATCGTGGTGGCCATTTCGGGAGAGAAGGGGGCGACCAGCCTGATCATCCTCAGCCAGGTCGTGCTTTCCATGCAGCTCGGCTTTGCCGTCGTCCCGCTGGTGCAGTTCACCGGCGCCCACAGCAAGATGGGGCGTTTCGCCAACGGCAGGCTGCTGCAAGGCTGCGCCTGGCTGGTGACGGCGGTGATCATCGGGCTGGACATCTACTGCTTGATCCTGCAAGGCTACGGTTGGTGGAAAGGGTAGGCTTGTCCTACAACCTGTAGCATTTAGACGGGGATTTTTCCTTTGCCAGCTGGGCGGGAAAGTGATAGTTTTCGGGTCCTGCCAGTGTACCCTGGTTCCTCCCGGTCCGGGTCTCCCTTTTTATTCGCCATGCCCACTCCGTATCGTTTAAATGACAAGGTCGAGAAAATCGACGTTGCCGAGGAGATGTCGAAGTCGTTCCTCGACTACTCGATGTCGGTCATCATCTCCCGGGCCCTGCCCGACGCCCGGGACGGTCTCAAGCCCAGCCAGCGGCGCATCCTGTACGCGATGCACGACCTTTCCCTCTTCCCGGGACGGCAGCACCGCAAGTGCGCCAAGATCTGCGGTGACACGAGCGGCAACTACCATCCGCACGGCGAGGCGGTGATCTACCCCACGATGGTCCACATGGCCCAGCCGTGGGTCATGCGGGAACGTCTGGTGGACGGCCAGGGCAACTTCGGCAGCGTCGAGGGCGATCCGCCCGCGGCCATGCGGTACACCGAGGCGCGTTTGACCCACCTCGGTGCGGCCCTGATGGAGGACATGGGCAAGGACACGGTCGATTTCGTCGCGAACTACGACGAAACCACCACCGAGCCGACCGTGTTCCCGGCGGCGTTTCCCAATCTCCTGATCAACGGCGGCACCGGCATCGCCGTCGGCATGGCCACCAACATTCCCCCGCACAACCTGGGCGAGGTGATCGACGCCGTTTGCGCGCAGGTGGACAGCCCCGAGATCACGACCGAGGGCCTGATGCAGTTCATCAAGGGCCCCGATTTCCCTACGGGCTGCAGCATCTGCGGACTGGCCGGCATCCGCACCTACGCGGCCACCGGGCGCGGCAGCCTCAAAATTCGCGGCAGAGCGCAGGTCGAGGAACTCAAAAACGGCCGCGAGCAGATCGTCATCACCCAGATCCCCTACGCCGTGAACCGCGCGGTGCTGGTCGAGCGCATCGCCGAATTGGTGAACACCAAGGTCATCACCGACATCACGGCGGTGCGCGACGAGTCGGACGAGAACACGCGGGTGGTCATCGAGATCAAGCGCGAGGCGTTGCCGCGGATGATCATCAACAACCTGTACCAGCACACGGCACTGGAAACGACGTTCTCGGTCAACATGCTGGCCATCGACCACGGCCGCCCGCGGCTGCTGTCGATCAAGGACGCCATCGCCGCTTTCATCGAGCACCGCCGCGAGGTCGTGCTGCGCCGCACCCGCTACGAACTGCGCGCGGCCGAGGAGCGGGCCGAAGTCTTGGACGGCTACCTGGTCGCCCTGGGAAACCTGGACGATTTCATCCGGGTCATCCGCCAGTCGCCCAACCGCGACGAGGCGCGCGTTAAACTGTTGGCATACCGGTTTTCTCCGGAGCAGGTCAGCGGCTTCGGCATTGAGGTGCGCCACGCCGAGCGGTTCGAGAACGGCGTCTATCTGCTCAGCGAAAAGCAGGCCAACGCCGTGCTCGACCTGCGCCTGTACCAGCTCACGGGCCTGGAGCGCGATAAGATCATGGCCGAGTACCAGGAGCTGATCCTGGTGATCAAGGATTTGCAGGACATCTTGGCGCGCGAGTCGCGCGTGTTGACCATCATCAAGGAGGAACTCATGGCCCTGCGCGCCAAGCACGCGACGCCGCGACTGACCGACGTGGTGCCTGACGAAGGCGAGATCAACATGGAGGATCTCATCGCCAACGAGGGCGAGATCATCACGATCACGCACGCCGGCTTCATCAAGCGCACGCCTTCCAGCGAGTACCGCTCGCAGCGGCGCGGCGGCAAGGGCGTCATCGGCATGACGACCCGCGAGGGGGCGGGCGGGGCGGACGACGAGGGGGATTTCGTCGAGCACTTGTTTACCGCCAGCACGCACGATTTCCTGATGTTCTTCACCAAGGACGGGCGTTGTTACGTCAAAAAGGTGTACGAGTTGCCGGAAGGCAGCCGCACTTCCAAAGGGCGTTCCATCGTCAACTTCCTGGACCTGCGCGCCGAGGAAAAGATCGCGGCGACCATCCGCGTCCAGCGCAAAATCATCAACACCGACGCCGGCCCGGAGGACCAGACCTGGGACCCGGCGCTGCACGTCGTTTTCGCCACGCGCGTGGGCCTCGTCAAGAAAACCAACCTGGCCGACTTCGGCAACATCCGCAAAGGCGGCCTGATCGCCATCAAGGTGGAGGAGGGCGACGAGCTGATCGAGGCGGACCTGACCAACGGCAGCAACGAGCTGGTCCTGATCACACGGGAGGGCATGAGCCTGCGCTTCCACGAGGAACAATTGCGCGACCAGGGCCGCGACACGGTGGGCGTGTGGGGCATCGACGCGCAGGACGACGATATCGTGGTCGCGATGGTCGTGGTGGATCAAGACGCAACGCTTCTGGTGGCGGGTGCCAACGGGATCGGCAAGCGCACCTCGTTCAAGGAGTACACCGCGCAGACGCGCGCCGGCAAAGGCGTCATGACCATGCGCACCAGTGACAAGAGCGGCCAGGTGATCGGCGCGCTCAGCGTCAAGAGCGGCGACGAGTTGATGCTCACCACCAACAAAGGGCAAACGGTCCGCACGCGGGTCGA
Organism: uncultured Chthoniobacterales bacterium; assembly: GCA_964245965.1. Taxonomy (GTDB): domain Bacteria; phylum Verrucomicrobiota; class Verrucomicrobiia; order Chthoniobacterales; family SZAS-18; genus CAWCJJ01. Next base: position 28,288 of record CAXTOP010000030.1, on the reverse strand, counting down.
TGAAATCCGCGAGACGGGCCGGGTCACGATGGGCGTGAAGCTCATAGACCTGCCCAAGAACGTGAAGCTGCAGGACATCGCTAAGATCGTCAGCCAGAACGAGGAAGCCGACGAGGCGGGAGCCGAGCCAACCACCGACCAGGAAGGACCCGCGGACGAGACCGCTTAAAAAATATGAGATTGAGGGCGATGTTTTGCAGTTGTACAGCGCGATACAATCTGGTTACGGTGCAACTTCATCACCTGATTTTCACGTCTGATATATGGGGATAAACCGCCGGAGCACTCACGCTGTCCCGCTGTTACAGCGCGCCTTTTGCTTGTCCGGCAAGGCGGACGCGACCATTTTTCTTCTCTTGGGAGTGCTCGGTTTGGGCAGTTTTTCCCCGCTGCCTTCGCGGGCAGCATTTGATGGCCGCAACGCGGCAGGTGAGCAATCCGGCCCGCACCCGGCGGCCGTCAACCCAGCACCGGCTTCCATGCCGCCTTTGCCGGAAGAAGTGACCGCCCGGGTTGAGGTGGCTACGGGTCCGGTCGTCCTGTCCAAACCGGCGGGCAACCGCAAGGGCCCGAAGCCCACGCCCTCGCGGACACCGGAGCCTTCGGCCACCATGGCTCCCGCGAGTGCCGCTGCCCCCTCCACTCCGGCGGCTTCCCCCGCCGCCAGTGATCCGCCGGCGGCGAGCGAAACTCCGGCAGCGTCACCGTCGCCGGCGTTCATCCAGGCCTACGAGGCGGCTTACGTGCAGTTCCTGGAGGAAAAGTACGACGAGGCGAAGGCGCTGCTCGACAAGGCGGACTCCATCCAGCCGGGACAGCCTTCCTCGGTCAGCTTGCGCAACCAGATCTTCAAGCACTTCTACAGCGAGGCCTACCTGCGCTACGCTTCCAAGGATTACGATGGCGCCGACAAGCAACTGGACTCCGCCGACAAGATTCTTCCCAACCAGGCCGACGCCAACAACATGCGCGGGCTGATCTTTTCGCGGGTGAAGAATTATCACGCCGCGGAGGAGATGTTCAAGAAGTCGATCGCGCAGGACCCCACGTTCTGGGAGGCGAAATTCAACCTGGCGGAATTGCCTTTCATCTACAAAAACTACCCGGAGGCCCGGGGACGTTTCGAGATCCTGTTTGGTCAGACCGACCAAGCCAAGCAGCCGAAAGAGGCGGAATTGACCGAATTCAAGGTGTTCCTGACCTTGCTCCTGGAAGGCAAGGAGCAGGCGGCGCGATCCTTCATGGAACGCTTCAATTTCAACGGTGCGACGCCGGCGCGCTACTATTGCCAGGCGGCGCTCGACTTCATCCACGGCGACACCGAGAAAGCGCTGGGTTGGATTCAGGCCGCGCGCAAGGAATATCCCGCCAAGCTGGAGAGCATCTTCGCGCAGTCCTTCTTCCGGGTCGGCTGGCTCACGGACGCCAACGCGGCGGCCCTGGCGGCGGCTACTCCGTCCACGGAAACTTTGCCCTCCGCTCCGCCTGTGGCTGTGGTTGTTGCGGCGGCCGCGGCGAGCGCCGCGCCCCCGGTCGCCGCCGAGTTGGCGATGGCTTCACCGACCGCTACTCCGGTCCCCGCGGCTTCGCCCGAGGCAACGACCGCCAATCCCATGCCGATGGTGCCTTCGTCTTCGAAGGATTTGTTGAGGGTGCCGACTCCGGCCGCGACCCCGGCAGATTTGGCGACGCCAGCAATGGCAGAAAGCACCCCGGTGGCAACCCCGATGCCAAAGCCAGCCAGCAGCACCCCCGCACCAGCAACGGCGGACGCGAAATCAGACGAAGGATTTTCCTTGCGCGATGTGTTCGTACTCGGCCTGGTGGCCATCGTGGCCTTGATGACACTGGCCAACGTGGTGGTTGGAATGAAAGTTGCGAAAATCAAGGAGGCACGCCGAGCGAAGAAGCCTCTGCGCTACAGCGGCCAGTCAACAGCAAACCCCCAGCAAGCTCACAGCCCGTGATGAACCATTCTCTTGACCCTTTCTCGCTGTTCGCCGCCCTTTTGACCGGGCCCTACCTGATCGCGGTCGTCGTCGTCGCGTTGATCATCATCGCGGCGAACGCGGTGTTCCTGCGCTGGATGCTCAGGCAGTTGCGGACCGATCCTGCCGACGAGTTGGACCTGGCGAACGCCGGGGCATCCAACGCCATTGGTGACACGCCGATTCGCACGACCGTTGGCACGCCCCGCAACCGCAGCCTGCGTCCCCGCGAAACCGCCTCCGAACCTGCCAATGCCGGACAAGGCAGCCGCGAGGAAGCCGGCACGTCGCCGCGAGCCTATGCCGGTGCTTCCATCCCGGCCAAGCAGGGAAACGAAGCGTCACGCGCCGGGACATTGGCCAGTTTCGAGCCGCTGATTCCCTTCTCGCCCGAGAGTCCGGCCAGCCCGGTGCCCGCCGCTTCGATGGCGGCCGCTCCGCCCGAGCCGGCCGCTCCTTTGGTGCCCGTGGCGGCAGCACCTGCCGGGCCGTTCCCGCTGCCAGCGCTGCACACGGAAGGCTCCAAGCCCATCGAATCGAAGGGGGAGCCGGGTCTCTCCCTGCCGCCATTGCAGCCCGCGCCGGTGTCTGCTGGAGCAGTTCCTGCTTTGGTGTTACCGGAATTGACACCCTTGGCATCCGATACCCTTCAAAAAGACGTGAAAGAAGCGACTTCCAACCAGATTCCAGCCACTGCGCCCGAGGGAATGCTGACCATGGCTCCTTCGCCATCCGCTGCGGAGCCCGTAACACCTCCCGCGCCTAGCACCCCAGGCCTGTTCCTGCCGCCGCTTATCTCCGCTTCGGAAGAAGCGGCCGACAAGAAGCCGCTCGTGGAGGTGACGGAGCCAGCCGTGACACCCGCTCTGTCGCTGCCGGTCTTGGAAACAGCGTCTCCGGCTGCGGTGAAAGAACCGGTCAAACCGGTCGTGACCCCTGCCTTGTCACTGCCAGCCCTCGAGTCAACGCCGCCGTCTCCTGCGGAGGAAGAATCTGCCAAGCCGGCCGTACGCTCGCGAGTTTTCCTGCCGTCCAGTCTCGCAGAGACTGCCCCGACAACGCCCGAGCCCATCAAGGCACCGGTTGCCGAAGTGCCGGCCCCGGTCATCGAACCGCCCGTGGAAGTTATTCACCCCACAGCCGAGCCAGAGAAGCCGGTGGCTCGCGTGAGCGAACCGGCAGAGGTCAAGCCGGGGCTGTTCCAGCAGATCGCTCAGTTCCTCTCGCCGAAGGAACCCGAACCACCTGCTCGCCAGGAGCCGGAGGAAGCGCCTGCCAAACCGGCGGTGACGGCCGAAGAAGACCTGGCGCTGCCGCTCACACCGGCCCACGCGTTGGTGGCCAGCCCTTCACAACCTTCCAGCAAAGAAGCAGTCAAGGTCGAGGAGCCTGTTGCCGTTACTCCTCCGGCACCCGATCTGGCCGAGGACACCGCACATCTTACACCAGTCCCCGTGGAACCGGAGCCGGTGCTTGCCGAACTTACCCCTGCTCCGGAACCTTCCGCTGGCGACAGGGAGCGTGCGAAAACCGAAGTAGCCGCCGTGATGGACGAAATCACGCATCACCATGGTCAAACCGTCCACGCCGAACCGGATTTTGGTGCGGCTGCGGAGAGTGGTCAGGATGTTCCGGCCGAGACCGAGGCTGTCCTGCGCGACAGTTCGCTCCACGATTTGCCCGTACAAACAGCCGCACCCGTTGCAGAGACCGTTGTATCCACACCAGAGCCAGCACCCAAATCCACGCTGGAACCCGTGATCGCTAGGATGGAAACGCCTGCACCAACCGAAATGGTAGAGCCGCTTCCGCCGATGGCGGCCATCGTTCCTCCCCAGCCAGCCGCTGCAACCGTCGAAGTTGCACCCATCCTCACACCCCGACCCTACATGACATCCACCGAACATATGACACCCACACCCGCCAACGGCCGCGCTTCCGCGCAAATCACCCTCGGCTTCGAGGTTACCTCGTTGCAATTGACCCCCTTCTTCAAGCTGGGCGCGGTACAGTTGCGTCCGCTTTCCAACGTCGTTTCGCTGCACCTGCTGACCACGCAGCAGGCGGAGAACCCGCTGGCGGCCGGCATTTCCTTCCAGATCGAGACGGTTGACCTGGATGAAAGTGCACATATCCGTTCGATCCTGCTCAAGCCCTTGCCGCAGGCCCAGGCGGCGGCGACCCCGCAGCCCAAGCTGCAAGTCGATAACGTGCAGCTCGGTCAGGGTACGGAAGGTGCACCGATCCAGGTGACCTCTTCGCAGGGAACTTCGACGGCGGTACAGTTGCTGGCGACCTGCACCATCGCGGCGATGGATTTCACGCCGGCGTTCGAAATCGGTTCGTTGCGCCTGGAGCCTAACAGCAATTTTGTGCTGCTGCGGTCCGCACCTTCGCAGCGCCCCGCCGCTCTCGACCTGCCGCCCTCCTTCGAGGTCGCGAACGTCCAGTTGGAAGGCAGTGCCCAGATTGCCTCGGTGCGTCTGACGCCCAGCGCGGGCAAGTAAGGCTGCTGTCACGTCGGCTGGAGAAGTCAAAGGACGAGCAGTGATGCTCGTCCTTTTTCGTGGGGCAAGCATCTCCGAGAGAAAATCATGGCATGACCACCCTCTGCTCCTCGTTCCCAGGTACAACTTGGGAACGAGGAGCAGAGGAGGCTGAGGCATCACCAAAAATGGATGTTAGCTCTGGTCAAATCCACCGTTGATCGTCGAAGGCAGGTTCATCTCGAACGACTTCACCTCACCGTCCACGCGGTGCACCGCGCCAGTTGGCTCGAGGTCCAGTTCGCGATATGCCTTCTCCAATGCAACCGAGTCACCGCGCAGTTCGGGGTACAAGGCGGCGAGGCGCTTTTTGATCCACTCTTTGGCGAGGCGGCAATCCAACGCGTGCAACGGCCGCTCGGGCCGGGAAGGCGTGAGGATTTTCTTGAAGAGGTGCCTGAATCCGGAAGAAGTCATGGTGTGGACAGATGACGCGGCGTAGCGGTGATCCGGGCGCATCGCGCGAGGGCAACGCGCGCGTTGGGCGAAATTCATTTGCCGGCGGGCAGTGCATCATGCGCCAGCCGCCAACCAGCGAGCACCGCACGAATTTTTCCGACCAACTCCGAGGGTGTGAAAGGTTTCTCGATGAACCCACCCAACGTATAACCGGTGAATTGGCTGGCGACATCCGCCTGGGTGTAGCCGGAACTGATGATCACGCAGGCATCCGGTCGGAGCGCGATCATCTGGTGGAAAGCTTCTTCGCCGCTCAGCTTGGGCATGGTCAGGTCAAGCACGACCACGTCGATTTCATGAGCGTGCCGGCGGAACCGCGCGACTCCATCCTCGCCGTCGGCACTCTGGAGAACACGGCAGCCAGCACGTTCCAGCGCACCCGCCATCAGCACCCGCAAGCCGTCCTCGTCGTCCACCAGCAAAACGCAGGCGTGTTCGATGCTGTTGGACAAGACCGCCGGCGGATGATCCTGCGCGAGGGGACGCGCCCCTTCCTCGCGCGTCGGGAAAAACAGCGTAAAAACGGTCCCTTCGCCCGGCTGGCTGAAGATGCGGATACCACCGCGATGCCCGCGGACGATGCCTTGCAACGCCGCCAGCCCGAGTCCGCGTCCGGTGAACTTGGTGGTGAAAAACGGGTCGAAGATCTTGGAAAGCGTTTCCTCGGACATGCCGGAGCCTGTGTCGCTGACTTCGAGTTTCACGAACCGGCCTGGTTCCAAAGCTTGTCCCGGCAGCATCTCCTCCAGCTTTTCGGCGTCGAGCGGTACCGTGCCCGTTTGTACGACCACGTCCCCGCTGTTGTGGTCGCCGATGGCTTCGGACGCGTTGGTCAGGAGGCTGAGGATGATCTGCCGGATCTGCACGGCGTCGGCGTCCATGGCCGGCAGATCGGGCGCGAGCCGGTAGCGGACACGGACGTTCCTGGGGGTGGAAACCGTTAACAGTTCGCTCATCTCGGTGACGACCGAGTTGAGGTTGATCCGCGCGACGGTGAAACTCCCGCGGCCCGAGTAGGCAAGCATCTGCCGGGTCAGATCCGCCAGCCGACGGGTCGTGTGCTCGATCCGGTCGAGGTAGTCCCGTCCGCCGGACGCGGCCCCCACCAGGTGCGAGCCGAGCATTTCGGCGTTGCCGAGGATGGTGGTAAGAAGGTTGTTGAAGTCGTGTGCGATGCCGCCGGCAAGTACTCCCAGGCTTTCCAGTTTCTGCCCCTGGCGCAACGCTTCCTCGGCCCGCACCCGGGCGGTGACATCCACGATGACACCCCGTTTGCCGACGGCCTGGCTGGATCCCGGCTGGCCGATGGCGGTGATGATCTCACGCACCCAGAGCACCTGGCCGGCGGCGTCGATCATCCGGTACTCGGCCGGGTAGGTGTGGCCGGGATCGATGGCGGCGCGCGAATTTTCCTCGGCTCGTGCACGGTCTTCGGGATGCACGTGCTCGAACCAGAAACGGGGTTTGGCGACCCAGCGTGCCGGGTCCACCCCGAGGAGTTCCCGGGCGTAATCGTTGACAAAGGTAAAGCGGTGCAGCTCCGCGTCGCTCTCCCAGATGACCGCGTCGATGCCGTTGACCAGTTCGCTCAGGTGCCGCCGGGTCGCTTCCACGTCCGCGGCCAGCCGTTCGCTCTCGCGCAACGATTCGGCCAGCCGTTGCTCGCGCTGGGCGAGCAGGTGGTTGGCCAGCGCCAGGGCAAAGCTGGCCAGCAGGCCGATCAGGAGGATGCGCTGTGGCGCGGACGTGTGATAAGTGCTCACCAGCAACGGCGTCGGGTTGACTCGGAACTTCCATGTACGGTCGGCCACGGGGAAGTGGTGGAACGCGGGAGTCCGGGGATCGCTGGCCAGGGTCAGACCGTCCGGGGCACTTTGGAACGCTTTGTTCCCTGCGCGGTCCCATAGTTCCAGCGTCCAATAATCCAGGGTGTCCGGGCCGTAGAACTGGCTCAAGCCGGCGGTCAGGTCAACCACGCCGGCGACGTAGCCGATCCCGCGCTGATCACGGCAGATGGGCAGGACAAGGGTGAGTGCCCGGCCTTTCGGCGCGAGATCGTAGCTGTCCGTCGCGGCGGGGAGGCGGGTGGCGAGCGACTTGGCGAGCGCTTCGGAGAGCAGGGGATTGTGCGGATCAAGGCCCGTCGGTTGCAGATTGGACGGCACCATGACCTCGACCTGTCCGGAGAGATCGATCCAGGCGATGCCCTTGAAGCCGGGCCCTTCGGAGTTCAGGCGGGTGACGTAGCGGGTGAATTCGCCTTGATCCTCGGTGGCAGGGCGCGTCAGGACGAAATTGGCGACGTTGCGCAACGCTCCGATCCTGGTGCTGATGAACTCGCGGATTTGGAGGGACGTATTGTCGGACTGGCGGGCTGTCTCCGCTTCGAGCAGCCGCCGCTCGGCCCCGCGGCTTTCCACGTAGAGGTACAGCGTGATGGCCAGGACCGGCAGCGTGGTCAGCAGGGCGCGCAGGAGCAGTGACCAGCGGCCCTTGGTGGTGAAAACTTTCGTACTGAAAGCCATGCGCTGATGAAAACGTACTTCGCGCCATCCGAAATGCGAACCCTTGCAGCCACTTTTGAAATGATCGAGCGATCGTTCCTTTGTTTACAGGGCAACGGTCCCCGTTGCCTTGGGGATGGTCTCCCCGCGGCAACGGGGGCCGTCGCCCTACGATTTTCCGATGGGCCGTTCCATGATGATGAAACCTGCCGCAGCACAGAAGGTTACTCGCTGCGCAGCCAGCGCACGGTGCGAACCAGGAGGAAGAGCCCGTTCATCACCGACAACACCACCAACGGCCGCGTGACGCCGGGTGCCCGCGGGCGCAAATGGGGGTTCGGCGGCAGCAGCCAGGCCAGCGCGAAACTCAGGACGAACCAGCTCAGGTAGTTTTGCAGCGGCGGGCTCGCCGGCGGGGCCGTGCGCAGGTGCGGATACCAGATCCAATATGCCCGGACCTTCCACGCGACGAACTCCAGATTGGCGTCCGTGACCACCGCGACGCACGCCACTCCCAGGGCAATCTGCCACCGGGCTGCGGCAGGAAAAAGCCACCGCGTCACGTACCGTCCACAAAGCAGGATCGTCAGCCACGCCAGCGGGATGGCCACCGGCAGCACGCCGCCCAGCCGCCACCCAAAATTGTCCGTGTAACGGTACGGACCGAACGGGAACCCGGTGGTCGCGCCGATCCACTCCAGGCAGGCCGATCCAACCAGGATGATGAGCGCCCAGCGGCGGGCGACGCCGAGACCTTCCGCACGCACGGTGTGGAAGTACACGCACACGGCACCCAGGAAGATCCAGATCGCGTCGGACAAGTGCAGCAACTGCACCGCCGCGTCCTGCAAGCCGGGATTGCTGATCCAGCCGCGCAAAACGGTTTCCCCGATTTCCAGTGGCATGACCACCACGCCAACAGCCGACCAGATCAAAAAGAGCACCCACGCCAACTCCGGGAGCGGTTCGAGCCAAGCGGCTAACAGCGGGGGTGAGGCGGCACGAGTTTTCAACGCCTTGTTTCTAAACGCATCGACCCGGATCGGCAACGCTGCTTCCGCTCCGGCGCAAAAGCGCGATTTTTTCCGGCATGCCGGGTTCTATCTGGTAAAATGATCATCAGGGTGAAAGCGACGCATCTGATCCTCATCTTGCTCCTGCCACTGGCTGCCGTTGCCGCCGCCGCGGATGGCGTCCCGCCTTCTGCTTCCTCGCGGATGGCGGAGCATCCGCCACACTCCGGCACCCGGACGCACCCGTCCAAGCTCCGGAGTTCCCAGGCACCCGACCCACCGCCCGCGGAACCGGAGGCCAGGCTCAAACCGGGTGAGTGGATGCCGTTCGTCGATCCGGAGGAACAGATTTTTCCCTCTTTTCTGCTGGCGAGCGCGACCCTGAAGGGATCGTTCCGTGACGACAACGGTCCGCAGAACGAGCCGATCCCGTCGCAGGGGCCGGCGGATAAATCCGGTCCCCCGAAAAACGCGGTGGATGTTTTGGGCGATCCGAACGGCATCATCGGCGTGACGATTTGCAGCCCGGCGACCAACGTCCACGTGGAGTTGGAGGTAAAGGCCAACGCCTACATGGAGGAGAGCAAGCTGGTGGTCGATCTGCCGGAAGCCGGCAAGGAGTACCACCTGCTGCCGAAAATCAATTACAAGTACGACGCGCTCAACGTGGTCCACCAGAGCCGTCCGGTGAATGTGCTGTACGACCTCAAAGTGGACGGCAGGGACCAGGGACAGCGCCTGGTGACCGCGCGGGTGCGGCCAATCAACGATTGCCCGTTCGCGTACCAGAATCCGGACGACAGCAGCGACTACATGGATATCACCTGGATGTTCGCCGCGTACGTCAACGAGGACGACCCGGCCATCCCCGGGTTGCTGAAGGAAGCGCAGGACACCGGCGTCGTGGATGGGTTTGACGTGTACCAGAGCGGTGATCCCGGTCAGGTGCTGCTCCAGGTGTTCGCGGTGTGGGCCGCGCTGCAAAAGCATGGGATCAAGTACAGTGATATCGGCACGACCGCGGCGGACAGCGACGCGTTGTACAGCATGCACGTGCGGTTCATCGAGGAGGCGCTGGCGGAGACGCACGCCAACTGCGTGGATGCCAGTGTGTTGATGGCCTCGGTGCTGCGGCGAATGGGGATCGAGCCCTTCCTGGTGGTCGAGCCGGATCACATGTTCCTGGGGTTCTTCCTGGATGCCGCCGGCAAGAACCTAGCGTTCCTGGAAACCACGATGCTGGGTGACCCGGACCCGGTAAAGTTCAAGGAAGACCACGCGTTGGCGCGGACCGCGTCCAAGACGGTGAAGAAGATGAAAGGATGGGCGGGTTTCAACAACGCCCTGGAGAGTGCCGGGAAGGAATACAAGCGGAACCGGAAAAAGTACGGTGACGAAAGCCAGCCGCAGTACAGCATCGTGAACATCGAAGCCGCCCGGCACGAAGGCGTCGCACCGATCGCGTATTTGAAGGGGAATTAATTGGCGGCGGTGTCTCGCCGGGCGCTTCTGAAATGGTAGGGTGGGCGCTCCGCCTGCCGTCTGGCCGTCCACTCACGGCAGGCGGAGCGCCCACCCTACCATTTCAGAAGGCAACTCAATGAAAGAGCGGCGCTACTGCCGGGCGAGAATCTTATCCGCCACCATCTGCCCGCTCAGGCAGACGAGCGGCAACCCACCGCCGGGATGGGTCGAGCCGCCGGTGAAAAACAGGTTCGGCACGCCCGGCACGGTCAATCCCGGCCGCTGAAAAGCCGACCAGGTGCCGTGACTCGCGAAACCATACAGGCTGCCAGCGTTGGCGCGGTAACGGGATTGAAAATCCGCCGGTGTAAAATGCTGCCGGACGCGGATCGAACTCCGCAGTCCTTCCAATCCAAAGCGCGTTTCCAACCGCTCCAGGATCCGGTCGCCGTAGCCGGCGGCAACCGACGGCCAATTCACCCGCCCGTCCGCCGTGAGGGCCGGAGCGTTCACCAAAACGAACCAGTTCTCGCAACCGGCCGGGGCGCGCTCCGGCTCGGCCTTGGAGTGGATGGCGACGTAGATCGTCGGCTCGTCGGCGGGCTGCCGGGCGTCGAAAAGCTGCGCGAACTCGTGACCATAGTCGTCCGAAAAGAAAATGTTGTGGTGCGACATCTGCGGGAACCCGCAGCCAACGCCTAGGTACATGACAAACCCGCTCATGGCCGGATCGAGCTTGTCCAGGCGCGTCCGCTGGAAGTTCTCGACCAGCCGGAGACCCGCCGGCGCGTCAGCCAGGAACTGCGGGTAGGCGGAAAGGACATCCTGGTTGCAAACCACGTAGTCGAATTCCTCCTCACCGGCCGCCGTTTGGATGAGAAAAGTGCCGCCGGCTCGATGCTGCCACTCGCCGCCCAGTTTTTGCACGTCACAGCCGAAGCGGAACTCCGCCCCCGCTTCCTCGGCGATCTGGCGCAGTTTGGTTGCGATCCCGTGCAGGCCGCCTTTCACGTACCAGCCGCCGAAAGCCGCCTCCACGAACGCGATGATGTTGAACGCGGAGGGTGTCCGGTACGGCGACGAGCCGTTGTACGTGGCGAACCGATCGAAAAGCTGGACCAAATGCGGATCGTGACCGAAAAAGCGCCGCACGGTCTGATCCATCGTTTTGAGCGAGGCGATCTTGGGGAAGTGGCGCAAGTTCGGCAGGTTGGTCCAGGTGAGCTGCCGCCGCCAATCTTCCAGCGGGTTGTGCAGGAAAGCCTCGGCACTCAGGTCGTACAAACCGCGGGCGTAGTCGAGAAACCGGGTGACCTCCGGACGTTGCCAGAACGCGGCGTCCTCGTCGATCAGCGTGCCGTCCGTCCAGCGGTAGCGGCAGGTCACCGGCAGGGGCATCAAGGTCAGGTCATCGGCGAGGTTGCGTCCCAGCCGCCGCCAGAATTTCTCGAAGACGTAGGGCATGGTCAGCAGGCTGGGCCCCATGTCCCAGGTGAAACCCTCCTGTTCCAGCCAGTTGAGTTTGCCGCCCACGCGCAAATTGCGCTCGAAGACCTTGACCTTCAGGCCGGAATTGGCGAGCAAAGCCGCGCTGGAAAGACCGCCGACGCCGGCTCCGATGACAGCGACGCGGGCGGGGATGTGTGGAGAAGGGTTCATGGTTGGGTGCGCTGCTCGATCTGCTCGATGGCCCAGAGAGCGTGTTCGACGATCAGAGGCTCCGGGTCCTGCGCCGCGCGGCGGAGAGCAGGCAGATCGGTCCGGTCGCCGACGTTTCCTATTGCCACACAAACGTTGCGCAGGAAGCCCCGGCGCTTGGTGCGCTTGATCGGCGAGCCGCGGAAGAGTTCGCGGAAGGTTTCATCCGTCAGGGCGAGGTAATCGCGCAGCGACCAGCCCGAGGTGCCCGGCCGCGCCTGGAAAGTCGCCTCGCGGGAGATCTTGGCGAAGCGGTTCCACGGACACGCTTCCAGGCAGTCGTCGCAACCGTAGATGCGGTCGCCGATCAGCGGGCGAAATTCCAGGGGGATGCTGCCCTTCGACTCGATGGTCAGGTACGACACGCACCGGCGCGCGTCGAGCCGGTACGGTTGATCGTGCCGGATGGCCCCCGTCGGGCAGGCGTCCAGACAGCGGGTGCAACTTCCGCAGCGCGGCGGCACCGGCGAGTCGGGCGCGAGTTCCAGGGTGGTCAGCAACTCGGCCAGAAAGTACCACGTGCCGAGTTCCGGGTGCAGGAGCATGGTGCTCTTGCCCTGCCAGCCCGCGCCCGCTTCGGCGGCGAAATCCCGTTCCAGCACCGGGCCGGTATCGACGTAATACCGCTGGCGTCCTCCGAGCGATTGCATGAACTCGTCCAGCACCCGCAGTTTTTCCTGGATCAGGTCGTGGTAATCACTCCCCCAGGCGTAGCGGGCGATCCGGCCTCCGGCCCCGTCGGCGATGGCGGCGGGAGCAGGCGGCGGCCCCTGCCAGTAGTTCATCGCCAGGACGACGACCGAACGCGCCCCGGGAAGCACTTCCTGGGGATCGACCCGTTTATGTTTGCTGCGGTCGAGCCAGGTTTCCATTTCTCCGGCCATGCCGTCGTCGAGCCACCGGAGGAACGTCTCCCCATGCCGGGGTGGGGTGCATCGCGCCACGCGGCACAAGGCGAAGCCAAGCTCCAGGGCGCGGATGGTTATGGCAGATTTCAAACCACCGTCTCCGATGAGCTTTCCAAGCGTACGCCCGTCGAGTGCCATTGGGCGAAGAACCGGCAGGCCTGCTTGAACACGACTTCCGCCACCTCCGCGTGGCTATGCTGGCTGGTATCGACCGTCAAATGCGAGCAGGCGGCGTAACGGGGGAGGCGCTGGCGCAGCAGTTCCTGCATGGTTCCGCGCGGGTCCGCAGTTTGCAGGAGGGGGCGTTTGCGGTTGCGCCGGACGCGCTCGAAGAGCACTTCTTCTTCCGCGTGGAGCCAGATGACGCAGCCCAAGGCCCGCAGAAGGGCAGTATTCTCCTCGCGCAGGACGATACCGCCGCCGGTGGCGATAATCAGCCGCCGGGAGCCGTGGAGGGAGCGGAGCGCGTCGGATTCGCGCTCGCGAAAATAAGTTTCACCGTGACGGGCGAAAAGCGTCGGAATTGTCGTGCCTTCCGCGACGGTGATCAGGCGATCGGTGTCCACCGCTCTGCGTCCGGTCAGGTTGGAAAGCTCCCGCGCAATCGAACTTTTCCCGGCACCCATAAAGCCGACCAGCACCAGGTTGTCCGCGCCGGAATGGTCATCCGGCGCGTTCACGGTTGCGGGGGTCTAGGCGGCAACGCGCGAAACGTTGCGCGCTTTGGCTCCTTTGTCGTCGGTGTAAAGCTCATATTCGACTTGATCACCTTCCTGCAACGTCTTAAAGCCTTCGGACTGGATCGCCGAAAAGTGAACAAAGATGTCACCTCCGACACTCGGGTCCACAATGAAGCCGAAGCCCTTCTTCTCATTAAACCATTTCACCGTGCCTTTGGCCATAGCGAGATTTTCGTTTTGCATAAGTCGTAGTCAGGTGTTTTTACGGGCCGCTCAGAACCGCAGATGCGGCTTTTTTTCTTTGGATTGACAAGATCATGTTTTCGCCAGCGTCCGTTGTTCTCATGTCGGGGGAGGGGGTTGCTCCCGATGCCTTGCGCCTCACGGCAGAGGTCCTGAAGAAGTTCGAGGTCCCATGCAGGGAAATTACCCATGCCGAGGTCGGGGCTGCGCCCGATGCGTCGGCGGGTGCCGCGCTCATAATCGTCGCTTCCGCCGATGTGGAACTGCCCGCGCGGCTGGCAACGGGCGGCGTGCCGGTGATCCGGGTACCGGTGGAGGCAAGTCATTCCCCTGATAAAGGAGCCGCCTTGCTGGCGGGCGGCGAGGGTTTTGCCACCGTGGCGCTCGGCCACGCCGGAGCGACCAACGCGGCGCTGCTTGCCGTGGCCATGTTGGCGGCGCGCGGTGATGAGCCGCTGCGCCAGGCCTGGGCAGATTACCGCCAGGCCCAAACTGAAGGCGTTTTGAGCCAGACTCTTCCTGCCGTCTGATGGAGACGTTCGTGCTGCCTCCCAACCCGGCGGCGGTCCTGCGGGCCGTCGAGTTGCTGGACCGTGGGGAAGTGGTGGCCCTGCCCACCGAAACGGTGTACGGCCTGGCCGGCGACGCGGCCAACCCGGCGGCGGCGGCGGCGATTTTTCACGCCAAGGAGCGGCCTCTGTTCGATCCGCTCATCGTCCATCTGCCCGACGCGGCCTGGCTGCCGCGGCTGACGCATTTTGCCAGCGAGCGGCAGCAGCATTTGGTGGAAGTCTTGCAGACCCGCTTCTGGCCCGGCCCGCTCACGCTGCTCCTGCCACGGCGGGGAGGTGCCGTGCCCGACCTGGTCACGGCGGGCAGCCCTTTGGTGGCGGTCCGCATCAGCGCGCACCCGGTTTTCCGGCAGGTGATCGAGCGTTTCGGCCGGCCCCTGGCCGCGCCCAGCGCCAACCGGTTCGGGCGCATCAGTCCCACCAGCGGCGAGGATGCCCGGCAGGAACTCGCCGGCCGCATTCCTTTGATCATCGAAGCGGGGCGGACGGCGCACGGCCTGGAATCGACCATCGTGCAGCCGCACGAGGATGGCTCGCTCACGATCCTGCGCCACGGGCCCGTCACGGAGGAAGCCCTGCGGGAATTTGGACCGGTCGGCCCGCCCTTATCCGGCAAGGTGGTGACGCCGGGAAGACTGCCCGGGCATTACGCGCCGCGGACGCCGTTGCGGCTGGTAGCCGGTTCGATGGCAGAGGTCCGCAAAGCCAACGGCGGCCAGAAGCTGGGTTTGCTGAGCCTGCGCGGAGTGGCTGCTCATCCCGGCGAATGGCACGCGGCGGAGTGCCTGAGCCTGACGGGCGACCTGAAGGAAGCCGCGGTTAACTTCTTCGCGGCCTTGCGCCGGCTGGATGGTTCCGGGTCGGACCTGATCCTGGCGGAGCCGGTGCCGGCGATGGGCCTGGGCGCCGCGATCATGGAACGGCTCGAGCGGGCGGCGGCGGGGTCGGGTGGTGTCTAAGAAATCTACCGAGGCTTCCTTTTGGGTTAGCCATTCCGGATAGCAGGGCGACGGTCCCGGTTGCCTAGGAGGACGTCGCCACAGCCACGGGGACCGTCGCCCTACCATCCGGGATCGCCTTCGGCCAGCTGATCTGAAAGCCTTTCTAGGGCAGGCTGATCTGGAGCCTGTAAAATTTTGCAATGCCACCCGCGTTCGGATCGGTCAAGGTGCGGGTCGTGCCGTTGTCGCTGAGGGTAGGATTGTCCACAACCGTCCAATTTAGCTGGGTCAGGTCCGGGGTGCTTTGCAGCGTGTAGGTGCGCCCGCTCAGGCAGGGTGAAAACGTGATCGCTTTCATCCCGCTTTGACCCGGTACCGCGCTGATCGATAGCACGAGGCGCGAGGCCGGATCAAGGGGATCCAGACCCGCCAGGTACTTGAGCAGGTTGGTCTGTCCGGCGCCGTCAGCGTCCACCTGCGGACCGGCCAGCGGGTTGTTCATCCCGAAGTACCGCACTTGCCACGCGTCGTCAATGCCATCTCCCGCATAGGTGCCGTAGTCGTCGTTGGTGACGTTGAGCACCGTCAACGCGGCGGTGCCGCTCAGGCTGCCGGACGCGCCGCGCACGGTGGCGGAAGCGTTCTGGTACACCGTGCCGGCGGTCGCCACCCCGGCGCTCGAAACCGAAGCGACTGGACCGCTGACCACCGTCCAGGAGACCATCGCGGGGTCCACCGCAGAGAGCAGGCTGCCATCGTCGAGCAGAGGTGAAGCGGAAAGCTGCACGGTGGCGCGTTCGTTAATGCTGTCGGCAGCGGCTCCGATTCGCAGGCCGGTCACCTCATAAAGCTGGCCGAGATAGCCCGCCTTGGCGAACTCCACCGGCGAGGCCGCGGTCGAGATTCCTGTGACCGCGCCGATGCTGCCGCTCTGGGAGTAATTCGTGCTCGCGGAGGGTTGCCCACCGCTGTCCACGACTTCGCTGGCGATCGAATAACTCGTGCTGGTGCGGACTGCCGCCGGGTCACTCGCGGCGCGGGCGGCGGACCGATGGCGGACCGCCGGAACTTCGGCGGGAGGTGCCGCTTGCGCAGGGGAGACAGGCGCAGCGGGACCAGTTGCGGCCAGGACAAGCGCGCCGATGGCAACAGGCGAGAGGGGATTCATGAATCGTCGGATTGTTCGTCCAGCCACGCATTGTAGAAACACTCTGAGATGGTAGGCGAGCAAACAATTTACGGTTCAGCCGTTTTTGCGGCGGCCAGGAACCGTGAGAGAGTAAATTGGATGATGGGCAAGCATCCAAAGTTTCGCCTGTTTGCGCATCCAGAGTATGCCCACGCAAACCAAAGCACCCGCCAAAAAGAAAGCGCCTGCCAAAAAGAAAGCCACCTCCAAGAAGGAAGAAAGCGGTAACCAATGCTGGTCAGGGTATGAACCCGTGCCCGGTAAAACTCCCGGCACCAAAGGAAGCTGCAAGAAAAAGGGGAGTTGAGTCTTCCTGGCAACGGGCAGCGGCGGCAGGATTCATG
Organism: uncultured Chthoniobacterales bacterium; assembly: GCA_964245965.1. GTDB lineage: Bacteria > Verrucomicrobiota > Verrucomicrobiia > Chthoniobacterales > SZAS-18 > CAWCJJ01. The sequence goes on along the minus strand of CAXTOP010000030.1, from coordinate 11,739 downwards.
CTTTCAGACAGGCTCCATGCCTGCCCCGCCCTTGCTTGCTGCCGACACAAAATCTTACTCAGACCTGGCGGCAGGATTGCCAACGCACCTTTCCCCCGGCAAAGTGATTGCCGGGATGCAAGATGTCGCGATGCACACCGCCGCCAGCAGCACGGAGGACGAGGAGGTTTTCGTCTTTCCGGCCACGCTCGCCCAGCGCCGGTTCTGGCTCCTGTCGCAGATGACGCCGGGAGGCAATCCCGCGCTGAACATGCCGCTGGCGGTGCAACTGTGCGGCCCTTTGGACGTGCCGGCGCTGGAACGCGCCTTCAACGGAGTCATCGCGCGGCACGAGTCCCTGCGGACGGTGTTTCGCGTTGAAGACGGCGAACTTCGCCAGATCATCTCTCCTCGCCGCACGATGCGTGTGCCCGTCGTGGACACACACGATCTTACAGGGGTGGATGATCTGCAGCGTGAAGAAGCCTTGTCACCCTTCGACCTGGAAAAGGGGCCGCTGCTGCGCGCTCGTTTGCTGCGGTTGGAGCACGACAAGCATCTGCTGCTTGTCACCTTGAACCACATCACGTGCGACGGGTGGAGCCTGGGCATCCTGCTGAGGGAGTTGGCGACCCTCTACGGTACCGGCATTCAGGGACTGCCTTCGCCTTTGCCCGAACTGCCCATCCAGTTTGCCGATTTTGCCCAATGGCAGGCCGACGTGCTGACGAGCGGCGGCCTGGAGGCGCAATTGACCTACTGGCGGCGGAAGCTCGCGGGACCGCTGTCTTCTCTCGATCTGCCGCTCGACCATCCACGCTCTCCGGGCCGCGGTGCCATGCCGGGAGAATGCCGCTGGCGGCGCCTGCCCGAGGCGCTCGCCGCCTCGCTCAAGGGGTTGGCGCAACAACAAGGCGTGACCGGATTCATGCTCAGCCTCGCCGCGCTGGGGGTGCTGCTGCACCGGTACTGTCACGGTCAGGAAGACCTCCTGGTCATGTCACCCTCAGCCGGGCGGGGACGATCGGAACTGGAAGGTATGATCGGCCTGTTCGCCCATCCCGCGTTGCTGCGGCTGGATCTTTCGGGTCAGCCGACGTTCGGGGGATTGTTAACCCGGGTGCGGGCCACCGTGCTCGAAGCCTTCGCCAACGCGGACGTTCCCTTCGAACGGCTGTTGGAAGAGATGCAGCCGCGCCGGTTGCCGGTCAATTTCCTCCAGCAGGCCAACTTCGCGCAGCCGGCGCATTCGCCCGGCTTGGAATGGGTGCCCGTGTTGCGCTCGGCCAGCGGCGGCGCGGTCACCGAGTGGACAGCCGGCGTCATCGAAGGAAACGAAGCGGATGGGACGCAGTTGTTCATCGAATACAACACGGCGTTGTATGATCCGGCGACCGTTGAGCGCGTCCTGGTTCACTTCGAGGCGATTTTGTCCGCCGTGACCCTGCCGGGAGGGATGGATTTACCCATCGGCTCGTTGCCGTTCCTGCCTAGGGAGGAAGCGGGTGCTTCGTCCCTGACGGTGACCCGCTGGCGGTTGTCGCCGCAGAGCATCCGCTGGATGGAAACCGTCTGCCACCCGGACACCGGGCAGGTGCGCGAGGGCCTGCGGCTGCTCGTGCTGGACGAACGCCGGCAGCCGGCGCCCACCGGGGTCACGGGGATGATTTTCGTGGATGACACGCGCCTCGCGGCGGGCGAACGAGTGCGCGGCACCGGCGATTTCGGGTACCGTTCGGCAGCGGGAACGGTGGTGTTGCTCGGGTCCGCCGACGGGCAGCGCCTGGCGTGGATCGAGGCTGCTTTACGGGCGCACCCGCAGGTGCATGAAGCGGTCGTGCTGCCGCAGCAGAGGGCGGGAGAGAAGCAACTGGTGGCCTACGTGCAGACCGATGGCACGCTGGCCACGGCTATCGTGCCGGATACCTGCCGCCTCTTTTTGCGCGAGCGTTTGACCCGGGAAATGATTCCCGATGTGTTCGTGCGCGTCGAGCGGTTCCCGCTCACGGCGGATGGCCGCCTGGGTGAGGCGGCCCTGCCGCGGCCCGCCGTGCAGCCGGTCGCTTTGGCGGAGAGCCGGCCGGACGCGCCCTTCCTGACCCTCCACTACCAGTTGATCGAGATGTGGCAGGAATTGCTCGGGGTGCGAGCCATCGGGATCAGGGACGACTTTTTTGCGCTCGGCGGCAATTCCCTGTTGGCCCTGCGGATGCTCAACCGGATCGAGCAGAACTACGGCAAGGCTCTACCCCCGGCGGCGCTGTTCAAGCGGGCCACCGTGGAACACCTGTCCGAAGAAATCCTTCGCCTGGATGCCACGGCCAACGACGGCAAGCCGCACACGCTGGTGGCGGTTCAGGAAGGGGGAACGCGCACGCCGATTTTCTACCTGCACGGCGACCTGACCGGCGGCGGCTATTATTGCCTGAAGCTTTCGCGGCGGCTCGGCACGGACCAACCCTTTTATGCCTTGCCGCCGGTGGACGTCAGCAACCACCGGGAAAAGATGCCGAGCATCGAGGAAATGGCGGCAACGCACGTGGAAGCGATCCGGACGGTGCGGCCGCACGGACCGTACATCATCGGGGGATTTTGCCTGGGTGGGCTGGCAGCCTACGAGGTGGCGCGCCAGTTGGCTGCGGCAGGGGAAAGCGTCGAGCGATTGATCGTCATCGACGCTGCCGCCAAGGAAAAGACCCTGAAGAACCTGCGCCGCCTGGCCGAGTGGAAGGGCCGGCGGCAGGGACTGGACGGTGAGGGACAGCTTTATCTCTTTTGCCGGTGGCATTTCCTGCTCGCGCGGATGGATCGTTGGAAGGGCTTGAAGGTGCGCGAGCAACTAGCCGGTGCTTGGAAACGGGCCGGGCGGTTCTTCACGACCAAGGAAACGATGACCGGGGTTTCCAAGCCTCCTGAAGAACCGGAAGGCCTGAAGGCCGCGATGCTGGCGGCGGACAAGGAGGAATCCTCCAGGCCGGTGGCATGGTTTGATCCGCGCTGGGATGTGCCGCTGGTGTTTTTGTGGGCGGCGGGCGGGTATGCGCCTAAGTCCTACCAGGGAGCGATGACGCTCCTGTTGTCGCAGGATTTGCACGACGGCACGGACGGCAAGCTGGTGCGGGACTGGAAGCGTTATGCGCCCGGCGTGCAAATGCGTGGTCTGTCCGGCAGTCACCTGGCATGCATCACCGAGCACGTGGATTTGTTGGCGGATACCATGAAGGATGTTCTGGAGACCGAAGGGTAAGTGCCTTTTCGGATCACTCCAGCGGTTGCCACGGCGCTTTGTCGCCGTATCTGGTGTCGAAACGGACACGGCGACGGAGCGCTGTGGCAACCGCTGGACTTGTCCGACTCATCATGCTCAACCATCTTGCGAGTAGCTGCACAGTCTTCACCGTGACATCTATCTTGCAAGAGGTGCATCTATGGACGGCACGCCTGGACGAGCAGGGTGCGGAGAATCTTCGCGTTGCGGAAAGTCTCCTGGACAAAACGGAACTCGCCCGCGCCGGGCGCTTCTACTTCGAGCGGGATCAACGCCGCTTCACCATAACGAGAGGAATCTTGCGGGCGTTGCTGGCTCGATACCTGAACATGTCACCCTCCGCAGTTACCTTCGGTTACACCGGACGGGGTAAACCGTTCCTAGCAATTGCAACAACAACCACGCCGCCGGCCGACCTGCGCTTCAACGTTTCGCACTCGGGCGGCGAGGCGCTGTTTGCCTTTGCCCACGACCGCGAGATAGGCGTAGACGTGGAAGCCGGCGAACGGCTCGGCGACGATTGGCCGGCTATCGCCCGCCGCTACTTTTCTCTCCGCGAGCAAGCCGAACTCCTTGCCCTGCCCACGCACCAGCAGCGCGCCGCATTCCTCACCGGCTGGGCGCGCAAGGAAGCCTATCTCAAAGCCACCGGCCTGGGCATCGCCGATGGCTTGCAGAAGATCGAAGTCACCCTCGATCCGGCACGTTCGGCGGGGTTTCTGTCCCCGGAACTCGCGGCGCGGTGGACCTTCTGCGATCCGGGTGCGTCCATCGGCGGCAGCAGCGCGTCTGCCCTGGTAGTTGCCCGCCGCAACCCGGCGGAAGCACCGCCGGCAGTTCAACGCTTCTCAGTGACTTCCCTGGCGGCTTTGCTCGTTCATCAGCACGGGTGAGGCGGGCAGGCGGTCGAGGATCGTTTCACCCTCCAAATTGCTCGTGGCGTAGCGGCCGAAGCTCAAGACACCCGTGGGGCAGCCCTGTACGCAGGCCGAGCAGCGCACGCACTCCGGATCTTCCATCGGCAGCCCTTTGTTGGCGAAGCTCATCACGTCGATACCCTGGTGGCACACGCTGGTGCAAACGTTGCACGAGATGCACTTCTTCTTGTCCGCGAAGATCCGGAACCGGCTGAAGCGCGTGTAGATGTGCATCAGCGCCGCCAGCGGGCACCCGAACCGGCACCACGTCCGTCCGCTGAACCAGAAGTACAACCCGACCCCCAGGATGCCGCCGAGAAAGATATCCACTGACCAGGAATAGTTCAGGAACGGGATGCCCTCAAAGAGCTTGCTGTACCAGACGGCGGCGAACGATTCCGGCCCCGCCATCCAGCCGGCAATGCGGAAGAGCAGGATCACCGTCGCAAAAGCCAGTGTCACCTGCCCGAGCATGTTCAGGCGGTTCCATCCCGGGCCGTGCGGCATCTTCTGGCGGTGCGCGTCGCCCAGGGTTTCGGCGAGCGCGCCGCAGGAGCAGATCCAGCCGCAATACGCCCCCTTGCCCCAGCGCCAGATGATCAGCGGGATGAACACAAACGTCTGCACGAACGAGATGCCCAGCCACAGCCAGAGCGGGTGTTCGGTAAAGACGTTGTACACGTTGAGCGGCCACGCCAGGATGAAGCCGTAGCTGCGCCAGTAGGCGCGTTCGTGGCCCAGCGCGCCATCGTAGGGCTCGAAGAGCTGGTCCGCCAGCCAGCGCAGCGGGTGTCCCTGCTCAAACCAGCCGTTGCGGCCCATCCACGGCAGGATGATCTCGGGCAGGATGAACAGCGGCACGCACTGAAAGAACATCAGGGTAAACGTCTGCCACTTCACGTAGGGCGTCCGCCGCCGCCGGATGCGCCGCAGACCGAAGACGACCACGCACGTGCAATATGCCAGCGTGTAATAAAACGACGGGTTGCCCAGACCCCGCCGTAGCGTGAAGAGCAGGTTGCCCTCCGTACCCGACCAGGTTTTGATCTGGCTACCCAAGTCGTCGAGTGCCTTGGGGGCGTTTTTCGGGAACAGGTTGTGCGCCAGCGCGTACTTTTGCACCGGGAACTCCGGGTGGCTGCTCTTCCAGTGGTAGAGGAACACGCAAAAGGTGATGAACGCCAGGCAGGACAACACCCGCAGCAGTGTCCATTCGTTGCGGATGGGCAGGCCGGAGCGCCGGAAGAATCCCAGCGGAGCTTCCCGGCCGATCATGGTAAACACCACGTCGTTGGGCAGGTCGGCGTTGCGGCCCTCCGCGTCGCGCAAGGTGACGGATTGGGGCGTGATCTTCTCGACCTGCGAGGAGAGCTTCACGTCAAGCGAGCCGCCGCCGGGACTCTTGCTCTGCAAGTGCTCGGACGCGGAGGTGCCCACGCGCGGGCTGGCGGGACTTTCGACGGGCACGATGGCGTCGGGGTGGCGTTGCAACGTGGCGACCTTGTCCACGTTCTCCGGCTTCGGGCGCGACCACTCCTTGCCGCGGTAGGAGAGGGTGACGCGGGCGCCGGCTGTGGTCAGCGCGATGGCCGTTTCCAGCGCGGAATCACCCCCACCAGCCACGAGGACGTTTTTGTCGGTGTAATCCTTTGGGTCGTAGAGGCGGTTGTACACCTTGTCCAACTCCTCGCCGGGCACGCCGAGTTTGCGGTGGTTGCCGCTCCGTCCGATGGCGATGATCACCCGCAAGGCGCGTGTGGTTTCCTCCTTTTCGCCGTGATGAACGAGCAGGGTGCCACCCGGACCGCGCTCCACGCTTTCGGCGCGTCGCGGGATCGGCTCGATGCCCGCCGCGGTGCGCTGAGCCTGGAGGTCTGCAAGCAGGGATTCCTTGGTGTCGCCGTGAAACTGCAACTCGCCGGCCGGCGTCATCGCCGTCGGGTAGGTGTAGATCGGTTTGCCCTTGGGGAAATTGACGATGGTGGACAAAGGTTCCGCCGCCTCGAAGACCTGGAATTCCAGCCCGGCCTTCCTGGCTTCCAGCGCGGCGCTCAGGCCCGAGACGCCCCCGCCGAGGATGACCAAGTCCAGCACGCCCTGGCCTTTGGCGCTGCGGGCACCGGCGAAATCGGGCTCGCGCAGGACCGCCTGCACGGCCCGCGCTCCGGTGTCGGCGGAGAATTTCAGGAGCGGGATGCCAGTCAGATCGCCGACGATCCGCACGCCGGGCAGGCGGGTCGTGCCGTCCTCGTTGGCTTCTGGGAGCTTTTCCACCGTGCCGGCCGGCCAGCGGGTGTGCAGCCAGCGGGCGTAGGCGGTGAGCGGGTTGTGGACGAGGAGATTCATGGCGGTCGGTCGGAGCATTGGCGGCTTCTGTGAGTAGCCACGATCCCAGTTTGCCCGTATCTATGGTGCCGCGCCAAGTTTTCCGCCCATGAAATTTCTTTTTTCTCTGCCCTCCCGGTCGATGTCCGTCGCCTTCGGCACGCTGGTGCTGCTCGCTGCGGCGGGAACCGGTGGGCTGCGTGCGCAATCCGGCGCGCCGAAGATCTCGATGATCATCACCGGCGCGCGGCTCATCGACGGCACGGGCAACCCGCCGATCGAAGACGCGCTGCTCGCCTTCAGCGGCGACCGCATCGTGGCCGTCGGACCATCCGCCACGACGCAAGCACCGAGCAAGGCGAGCGGTTTTACCGCCATCCAGACCATCGACGCGCACGGCATGACAATCATGCCCGGGCTGATCAGCGCGCACAGCCACCTGGGCCTCATCCGCGGCGCGAACGGGGTGTCCCCGGCGAACTTCACCCGCGAGAACGTTTCCAGACAGCTCGACCAGTACGAGGGCTATGGCGTCACAGCGGTGCTCTCGCTCGGAGTCAACCAGGACGTCCTCTACACCTGGCGCGACGAACAACGGCTGGGGCGCTTCTCCGGCGCGGACATCTTCACGGCGGACCGCGGCTTGGGCGTGCCCGGTGGAGCACCGCCCTTCCCGCTGGAGAGCAACCAGATCTACCGCCCGAACAGCACCGAGGAAGCCCGCACCGACGTGCGCGAGATGATCACGCGGCAGCCGGACATCCTCAAGCTGTGGCTCGACGACCTCTTCGGCACCGCGCCGAAGATGGCTCCCGAGATTTACCAGGCGGCGCTGGCCGAGGCGAACGCCGCCATCGACGAGGCGCACGTGCGCGGTTACCGGTTCGCGGCCCACGTCTTCTACCTGGGCGACGCCAAGGACCTGCTCGAACGCGGCCTGGACGTGGTGGCCCACAGCGTGCGCGACGACGCGGTGGACGCGCGCTTCATCGAACTGATGAAGACGCGTAACGCCATCTACATTCCCACACTGGCACTCGACGAATCACAGTTTATCTACGCGCAGCACCCGGCCTGGATGAAGGAGAAATTCTTCACCGCGGCGGTCGATCCCGCCCTCTTGACCACCTGGAACGCCCCGGAGTACGCCGCGCGCATGAAGATCAACCGCAACACGATCAAGAACCAATCGGCCCTTGAAACGGCGATGAAGAACGTGAAAGCGCTCAGCGACGCCGGGGTGACCATCGCGATGGGGACCGATTCCGGCGCGATGACCACCCGGATCGCCGGCTTCGGCGAACACCGCGAGATGCAGTTGATGGTGCAGGCCGGCCTGACGCCGATGCAGGCCATCGTGGCGGCGACGCGCAACAGCGCCCGCGTGCTCGGCGCGCAGGAAGACCGCGGCACGCTGGAAGTCGGCAAGCGCGCGGACTTCCTCATCCTCAACGCCAACCCGCTAGAGGACATCCACAACACCACCAAGATCAGCGCCATCTGGCACGGCGGCAAACCCGTCGCACCTTTTGTGCGCTTCGATGACGGTTTGCCGAAGGCGACTCCCGCTCCCACGGTGGACCCGCTCCAAATCGAGCAGCCGACGCCGACGCCGGCCCCGTCGCCCACCCCACGTGGGAAAAAGGGCGGCCACAAGCCGTGATGAAACCTTTGCTTGTTTGCAGGGTAAACGCCCTTCGAATGTCTGTCATCCTGAGCGCAGTGAGCCAGAAGGACCTTCTGCCGCCGGAGGCAAACGGCCCTTGGGCCAGGCAGCTTGAGCCCGGGAGGGACCTTTGGCTGCCGCCGGCCGAAAGGTCCTTCTGGCTCACTGCGTTCGCGGACTCACTGCGCTCAGGATGACAAACGAAGGAAAGGACGCCAATACTTACACGTCCCCTCAAGCTGACAGACTCCGGAAACGCGCTCATCCTGGCTTGTTTGTCACCATAGGTGACAGCCCCTATTTTATAGGGTAACGTCCGGGGCCGTTCGTCTTCAGCCTCGCTGAGTGCGGTGCTCCTTTTCCATGCTTTTCGAAGATTTCCAACTTTCCGAGGACGTCCAACTGGCCATTAAAGCGGCCGGTTACACCGAACCGACGCCGATCCAGCAGCAGGCCATCCCGATCATCCTCGAAGGCCGCGATCTCATCGGTTCCGCGCAGACCGGCACCGGCAAGACGGCGGCCTTCGCGCTGCCGATCCTGACCCGCATCAACAAGCCCGGTGGCACGCGCGTCCTCATCATCGAGCCGACCCGTGAACTGGCTTTGCAGGTGGATGCCGCTTTCCGCACCTTCGGCCGCTTCAGTCCGTTACGCGTCGGGGTGCTGTACGGGGGCGTCGGTTACGGCAAGCAGAACGAGCAGTTGGAAAAGGGCATGGACGTCTGGGTCATCACGCCCGGCCGCGCACTGGACTACCTGGAGCGCGGCACGCTGTCGCTCAAGGACCTGGAAGTGGTTGTGCTGGATGAGGCTGACCGTTTGCTGGACATGGGTTTTCTGCCTGACATCCGCCGGTTACTCGAACAGTGCCCGAAGAACCGCCAGACGCTTTTGTTCTCGGCGACGATCCCGCCGGAGATCGAGGGGCTTTCCAAGTGGGCCATGCGTAATCCGGAGACGATCTCCATCGGTATGCGCCGTTCACCGGCGGAAACGGTGACGCACAACCTTTACCCGGTGGCGAGCGCGCAGAAGTTCGATTTGCTGCACGCGCTGCTGGAGCACGCCAATTACGAGAGTGTCATCGTGTTCTGCCGCATGAAGATCGGTGCGGATCAGGTTGCCGCCCGGTTGCTGGGCGAGGGGCACAAAGTGGCCGTTCTGCACTCCGACCGCGCCCAGAAGGAGCGCGAGGAAGCCCTGGAAGGTTTCCGCGAGGGCCGGTACGAGGTGTTGGTCGCCACCGATATTGCCGCGCGCGGTCTGGACATCGCAGGGGTAACGCACGTTATCAACTTCGACGCTCCGCAGCACCCGGAAGATTACGTCCACCGGATCGGACGCACCGGCCGTGCCCAGGCGGAAGGTGACGCCATGACGCTGTTCACGGCGGAGGACGTGCAGCACATCCAAGCCATCGAACGCTTCATTGAGCGGCCCATCAACCGGGTGAAGCTGGAGACTTTCCCGTATTACTACACGTCGCTCTTCGAGTTGAAACCGGGCGACAACTTGGAAAAGATCCGGGTCTCAGGTGGACGTTCGGGCAAGGGCTACAGTTATTCCGCGGGCAAGAAGCGGCGGTAGCATTGATCTCTTTTGGATTGTAGGGCGACGATCCCCTTCCGAAGGGGGCATCGCCATGGCAACGGGGACCATCGCCCGATAATTGCCGGAATGCAGAGGCGAGCGGCACTGATCTAATTCGTCGCCGTGCGCGCGGGCGTGTAGCCGCTGCTCAACAAAGCGTCGTGCAGCGCGGGCACGTGTGTCTTGCGCGCATCGAAGGTCACCGTGATCATGCCGCTGGCCACCTCGCCGTGGACCTCCTGGACGCCGTCGACTTTCTTGAGGACATCGACCACTTTCTTGACGGAGTCATCATCGCTGAATCCATCTACGGCCAAATGCGCGATTTCAATGGCGGCTTCGTCGGTGGAGCGCAGATCGTGCGGATCGCTGGGATCGAGGGGTTCAATGGGCTCGGGGGGCATAAGATTGGAAGGGGTTCGGCATTCTGGATCGTTTGTTACTTCACTATCGCACGGTCGCTACCGGACGGACCTCCAAAAACTTTTCGCTGACGTTTCCAGAAGGGCTGCGGTATCCTCCGCGCGAATCACTTCTGCAAATCGTTAACCAACCCAATCTATGCTGGCCGAACAAACCCGTCTCGAACAGGATCGACTCAAGCAGGGCCACTGGCGGCGTTGGGGGCCTTACCTCAGCGAACGCCAATGGGGCACGGTGCGCGAGGACTACAGTGCCACCGGGGAAGCCTGGGACTTTTTCCCGCACGACCACGCGCGCTCGCGCGCCTACCGCTGGGGCGAGGACGGGCTTCTCGGCCTGTCGGACAACCACCAGCGGCTTTGTTTCTCGCTGGCGCTGTGGAATGAGCGCGACCCCATCCTCAAGGAGCGCATGTTCGGACTGACCGGCTCGGAAGGCAACCACGGCGAGGACGTCAAGGAATACTACTTCTACCTCGACGCGACTCCGACTCATTCCTACTCCAAAGGACTCTACAAATACCCGCAGACCGCTTTCCCCTACGAGGATCTGATTGAGGAAAACCGCCGCCGCGACCGCACGGAAATGGAGTACGAACTGCTCGACACGGGCAGCTTCCACGAAAACCGCTACTTCGACGTGTTCGTGGAATACGCCAAGGAGGACCCGGAAGACGTCTTCATCCGCGTCACCGCCGTCAACCGCGGGCCGGACGCCGCGCCTTTGCACCTGCTGCCGACCTTGTGGTTTCGCAACACCTGGAGCTTCGACGAGCCGGGCGGCAAACCGGGCCTGTCGTTTGCGGCCGGCACGAAAACCATCCGCGCCGAACACGAAAGCTTGGGCGAGATGCTCCTGACGGGCGAGGGGGCCGAACAGGTGCTGTTCACCGACAACGAAACCAACGACCAGCGGCTCTTCCACGCGCCTAACGGCACGGCGTACCAGAAGGACGGCATCGAGCGGTTCCTCCTGCACGGCGAAAGGGGAGCCGTCAACCCGGAACAGCGGGGGACGAAGGCGGCGCTTCACTACCATCGCCAGGTGCAGCCGGGCGAGGCCTGGACGGTTTACCTGCGCTTGGCCACGCCGGAGGCCGTCCAGACGCGCCCCGCTGCCGCCGGAGAGGACGCCGGCCGGGTCTTCGCCGATCGCATCCGCGAGGCCGACGACTTTTACCGCGCCCTGGCCCCCGACTCGATGGACGAAGACGCCCGTTCCGTCCAGCGCCAGGCGTTCGCCGGAATGCTCTGGAACAAGCAGTTCTACAACTACGTCGTCGAACGCTGGCTCAAGGGCGATCCCGGCCAGCCCACGCCGCCGCCCGCGCGCCTGCACGGGCGCAACAGCGATTGGAAACACCTCTTCAACGACGACATCCTCAGCCTGCCCGACACCTGGGAGTTCCCGTGGTTCGCCTCGTGGGACCTGGCTTTCCACACGATCCCGCTGTCCCTGGTGGACCCGGAGTTCGCCAAGCGCCAATTGGTCCTGCTGACCCGGGAGTGGTACATGCACCCCAACGGCCAGCTGCCGGCCTACGAGTGGGCCTTCGGCGACGTGAACCC
>CAXTOP010000029.1:0-59358 GCA_964245965.1 uncultured Chthoniobacterales bacterium | reverse complement strand
TCCATCCCGTCAGCGCGCTGGAGATCGAGTATTCGCTGGCGTGCCGTTTCATCGAGGCAGAGATCCTGCCGACCGCGCGGGAGCTGGGCGCGAGCATCGTCGCTTACCGAGCGCTGGCTGACGGTCTGCTGAGCGGGGCGGTGACCGGTGAACCCGCAGGTGGCGCGACCCGTCTGACGCCGCCGAGACTGCTGGGTGAGAACCTTGGGCGCAACGTCGCCACCATCGCCTTTCTGAAGGAGATGGCTGCCCACAAGAGGAAAGCACCAGCCCAACTCGCCGTCGCTTGGCTGCTCACCCGGGGAGAGGACATCCTGCCGCTCGTCGGCATGAGCCGTCCGGCGCGCTTGGCAGAGAACATTGAAGTCCTCGACATCGAATTCAGCCCGGATGAACTGGCCGCCCTTGACCGACATTTTGCGCCCGGTGCCATCGTCGGAAATCGCTACCCGGACTTTGTGCAGAATTACGCGGCGCGGTGAAACGTCAATCTGGGGCTTGGTTTTGGATGTGGTTGTTGCGTGCAACACAAAGCCGACCTTGCTGGTGGGAGACACTGGCTGTACCGCGCCCAACATAGATCAAGCGAAGAAAGTTGCCGGCGTCGAAAATCGGTGGTTTTGCGGGACGGTTTTTGCGGAGCGGTCAGCGTGGTTGCTGGACGCAACGATGGTCCGTGGCGCGGTTGGATGATGCTGGCTTGAACGACTAGTCGCTTTATCATCTCGACCCCGCCACTTGGGCACAACGATACTTTGAAGCTGCAATTTTGAGTGATCGAGCGGCGACTGACGACTATCACAGAAGTGGTGTTAGCAGTCGGTCGCTTGGGCGGGCACATAAACCGCCAGGGCAACGGGCTGCCGGGGTAGCAAACGCTCTGGAATGGCGCTTGGCCCGGCTGGCAACTTTGGTTGAGGGCTGCCGATTAGGACGGAGCCATCTTGAGGGATGACAAGCGTAATAGCCCTCGGATTTCTCCGGTTCTAGCCACGGCGCTCCGTCGCCGTGTCCGCTCCGCAACCAGACACCGCGGCGGAGCGCCGTGGCTACAACCTGAACATCGGTGTATCCTTGCCGGCTTGATGCAGCCGCCTTCCCTTCAATCCGAATCCATCTCGCCCGCCACCGGCCTGCGCTGGACCTTCCAGGTAGCGGCGGACTGCCCCTTCTTTCAAGGCCACTTTCCCGGCCACCCGATCCTGCCGGGCGTCGTCGCCCTCGGGTGGATGCTCGCCGCCGCCGAGCGCTTCCTGGAGCGGCCGGTGTCGGCGGCGGAATTGCTCAACGTCAAGTTCCAGGTGGTCATTCCACCCGGGGCGCAGCTCGAACTCCTCATCGTACCCAAACCGGGGGGCCGCTTGCAGGGAATGATCCGCTCCGAAGCCGGCACCCACGCTTCGGTCTTGATTCCCGGCCAGGAAGCGTAAAATTCCTGTCCCGCGTCTGTCGCTGGCCGTCGAATGGTATTCCGGCTGCTCGCCATCTCTTTTTCCATGAACAAACCCCTCTTCGCCGCCACCGCCGCGCTGTTGTTCGGCCTGGCCGGCGCTACCCTGCCAAGCCGCGCGCAAGCTCCCGCGACCGGTGCTCCTCCCGGCACGCAAACCAACGCGGCTACGCTCTTCAGCCCGCCGAACCAAATCCAGCCCGGCACCAAGCCGCCGGCGGTGTTCAACCGGGTCTTCCGCCGCCTGGGGCACGACAAGGCGACGCAGATTCCCTTTACGGAGTCGCGCGCTTTCAGCATCTCCAAAAACCCCGTCAAGCAAACCGGCACTCTGCGCTCCACCCGCGAGAACGGCCTGAGCATGTCCTACGAGAGCGGCAAGCCGCGCGTCCTCATCATCGACGAAAAAGGGCTGATCGAGCGCATTCCCGGCGGCCACGAGCGGCAGGTCAGCGTGGCGGATCACCCGGAGCTGAGCGCGTTGACGGACCTTTACCTCAACCTGCTGCGGGGCAACTCGGCCAAGCTTTTCGACTACGCCGACGTGTACTTCGCCGGCAACTCGGCATCCTGGCAGATCGGGCTGGCGCCCAAGGACCCGACCATCGCCAAGCGCGCGGGCAAGGTGGTCGTCAGCGGGGGCGGACGCGATCTTCGCCGGCTGGAAAACCAACTCCCCAACGGGGACGTCCGGGTGCTGGACCTCGGCCCGATCCAGCACAACCCGAAGTTTGCGCCTGAAGTGACGAAAGAGTATTTCCGCAATGACGGCTGATCCGGCCGGCCCGAACCCCCGGCGAAGTGTCACCGCGTCGTGGCGGGCGACGGGCGTCATGCTGCTCGTGCTGCTCGTGGGCGTGGGCATCCTGTGGTTTATCGAGCGTGCTCAAGAACGAATCAGCCTCGATGTCCTGGAACTCCTCCCGCGCGACGAACAAGACCCGACGATCCGCCTGGCGCGGCAGACGGTCTCCGGGCGCTTTGGACGCACGGTGCTCATCGCCGTCTCCGACCGGGACCACGCGGAGAAGGCTCCGGTGGAAGCCGCCGCGAAGATGGCGGCCGGCTTGCGGGCCGATCCCGCCTTCGCCGGGGCGTTCGCCGGGCTGACCGACGAGTCCAAGGACCAGCTCGGGAAGTGGTTCTTCGACCGGCGGCTGCCCCTGCGCCTGCCGATCTGGCTGGATGCCATGCGCGCCCGTTGGCAGAAGGAAAAGGACACAGCCGTCGCGGCGAAGGTGGGCGAACCCGACGCCACGTGGCTGGCTTCCGCCGTGGTCAGCGATTTGCAGGAGTTCCAAAGTACCCCGGACGCTCTGGCTGCGCAGGAGTTGCTCCCGCGCGACCCCTTGTTGCTCATCCCCGGGCTGCTCAATGTGTTCAGCGCCGACGATAAATCGACTGCCAGTGAAGTTTCCGGCGGGGCGCTGTCGGCGGTCGGCCCCAGCGGACGGCACTACGCACTAATCTACGCCGAGTGCAAAGGTTCGCCGCTGGAGGCGGCGGGACAGAAACCCGTGTTCGACGCTTTGACGCGTGAATTCGAGGCGGCCAGGAAGCGATTCGGTTCCGGGCTGGAAATGTACGACACCGGGGTAGGCCGGTTCGCGGCGGACAGCCGCAGCCGGATCGAGGGCGAAATTTCTCTACTGACCAATATCTCACTCGGTCTTTCGGCCCTGCTGATGTTGTACGCCTTCCGCCGGGTCAGTGTGTTCCTGTACCTGGTGCTGCCCATCGTGACGGCGACGGCTTGGGCGCTGGTGCTCTGCTTCGCCGTCTTCCCGCGGATCCACGTGGTGGCGATCGTCTTCACCACGGTGCTCATCGGCGTCGCGCTGGATTACGGCATCTACACGCTTAGCCACGCCCAGCGGACCGCCGGTGGCCTCGGGCAGGCGTTGCGGGAGATCCGCCGCCCGCTCATCGGCGGTTGCCTTACAAGTGTAGGCGGCTTCGTGTTCATGTTGTTCACCAATCTGCCGATGCTCCAGCAAATGGGGATGGCGGTCGCGTTGGGTTTGTTGTTTTCGCTGGCCGCTTATTTCCTCTACCTGCCGTGGATGCCGGCCTTGCCGGTGAGGGCGCAACATGGCGCGATGCCGCGGTTCCTGACCCTGGGCGGACCGTTGTTCCCGATCCTCGCTCTGAGCGGGTTGGCGGTGGCTCTGGGACTCATGCTGCTCGCCCACGTGCAGTGGAACGACAACATCCGTTCGCTGCAAACCATGTCGCCTAAACTGGAGCAGGAGCAGAATTTCCTGCGCCAGCTTTTCGGGCAGTCGAAAGACGAGCATATCGTCATCACCTTCGGGAACGATCTAAACGACGCGTTTGCGAACCTGGATAAGCTCAACGGGGTGCTGGCTGCGCACACGACGGCACCGAACCAGCGTTTCTTTAATCTAGGACGCCTGCTGCCGACGGCCGCGCAGACCACGACCTGCCGCGAGTATTTCCGTATCCACCCCCAATTTACCGAGGCTTTGCGCTCGGCACTCGACAAGGATTTCAACACCGGCGCTTTCGCTCCCTTCTGGGAGACCTGGGATGCCTGGATGCACGGCGTCTCCGCCGGTGAACCCGGACCGACCCCGGCCCAGCAACTCGACGGCCTGCGGGATGTCCTGCCGCTGCCACTGCAAAATCTCTGGAACGAGGAGCAATCAGGCTCGGCGTGGCTGGCCACGCGGGTGAACTCTGCGCTGTACGAAAAGCTGCCAGCCTCGACTTTGACCGCTCCCAACACACCCATTGACCAGGTAGAAACGCTCAACAACGCATTGCGCCGCTACCGCGTGGCCGCGACCCAGCGAGCCGGCATCGGTCTGGGGTTGATCGCGGTTGTCGTCCTGGCGTACTACGGGTTGAGACGCGGCGGCTTCATCCTGGCGGTCCCGGCCATCGGGATCATGCTGACGGTGGGAGTTCTGGGTTTGTGCGGGCAGACGCTGGGCTTGCTGCACGTCGTCGGTCTGCTGCTGGGATTTTGCTTGTCGAGTGATTATTCGATCTTCCTGGCGAGTTCGGGCGAGCTGCCGCACAGCACGCACCGCGCGATCTGGCTGGCTTCGGGGACGGCGCTGCTTTCCTTCGGCGTGCTGAGCTTCAGCAAAATCGAAGCATTGCGCGACATCTGCCTGCCGGTGACGATGATCATCGGCACCGGGTTGTTGTTGTGCGAAATAAGCTACCGTTTGTTTGTCCGCAACGAGCCGGCCTCTCAATAGAGCCTGGGTCTCCTGTGTCGTCGGGCGGTTGGATCTAGCGAAGCCGATCATACAAACGGTTCGGCGCAATGATCGTCGCGCAGACGGTTTACGGGTCCGTGCCAACCCTCAACACGCTACGCGGCCTTTACGGGAGCACGGCAACCTTCGATGTTCTCAAGGGTAGCCTCGCGACGGTAAAGGACATCCGGCAAGCGGGCTGGTGGGCGCAGGTGGAAGAGATGTTCGTGCCGGTGCATTTCGGAACCTTCTGTGGATGGCCGATCAAGCTGCTCTGGTGTGCCGGTGGGCTGTCGCCGGGGATGCTGGCGATGGGTGGGTTTTACTTTGGAGAATTCGGGTGTGGGGCAAACGTGTCGGGGGCACGAATAGGATATGCATCTCGCCTCTGCATGTTACGAAGAAGTCTATATAGACAGGGGGAGCTGTTCACAACGGCGTTCTTTCTGCTGTGTCTCTAATCTCCTCGCGCTCCATGACCACTGATCCAGATGCCCTGCGGGAAAACTGTTTGCTGCGCGGCTGTCCCGAGGACGTGCTGTTACACATCGCGCCGTTGATCGAGCGGGTGGCATTGCCGCCGCAAACTGTGCTCTTTCGCGTGGGCGACCCGGGTGACGCGATGTTTCTGGTCCTCGCGGGGGCGGTGCGTTTGTCCACCCACCTTCCGCAGAGCGGGGGGGAAGTGGTGGCGGTGGTGTCCACGGGTGAATTCTTCGGCGATATGGCCCTGCTCGACCACGAGCCGCACGTCGTCCAGGCCACCACGGCGGGTGACACCGTCCTCGGGCGCATCGACAGCGCGGGCATCGAAGAAATCCTGCGGCTGGCTCCCCACGTGGTGCCGCTGAACTTTGTGCGCATGGTCCACCTGCGCATCAAGGAATCGCACCGCCATTTCACCGAGGAAATTTTGCGGGGCGAGCGGCTGTACCATGTCGGCACGATGACAGGCTCGATCATTCACGATTTCAAGAGCCCGTTGACGGCGATTCGTTGTGCCTGCGACCTGCTGGAAGCGTGCGACCACGACGAAACGCACCAGCGCGTGGCCGAGATCATCAAGCATTCCGTCGAGCGGATGATGGGCATGACCCAGGAACTGATGGACTATACCCTGGGCGGCAATGCCCCGTTGAAGTTCGAGCCCATCTCGGTCGGCGGGATCATCGCCGGCCTGGACGAGCAATGCCTGGGCGATCTGCCCCGCCGGGGGATCACGGTGGAAAAGCAGATCGCCTACGAGGGCAAGGTGGAAGTCGATGTGTTGCGTTTCGAGCGGGTGCTGCTCAACATCATCAAGAATGCCCGCGAGGCGATGCCGCACGGCGGGCACCTGCGTCTGGCGGTGTACCGGAGCGGGGACTGGCTGGTGTTCGAGATCGAGGACACCGGCCGCGGCATGCCGCCGGAGGTGGCGGCGATGATCTTCGAGCCCTTCTTCACCCACGGCAAACCGGAAGGCACCGGCTTGGGCATGCCAATGGCGAAGTCCGTGGTGGACGCGCACCGCGGAACGATCCGCGTGGAAAGCAAACCCAAACACGGAACGAAGTTCGAGGTGAAAATCCCGCGGCGGCGAGGCGGGGAAATTGCCTCGCGCTGATAGATCCGGAAAACACGCTGGATTCATCGGGGCGTGCCGACTACCTTCTGGCCATGAGCTTTGTGACGATTGAAGTGGATATCGATCATGGGCGCGTGATCCCCGAGGCGACGAAACGCTGCCCGATCGGTGCTCGGCACTGCTTACCTTGGTTCCCGAACCGGCAAGTGCCTTCCTGCGAGCAAGCTCCGTCGAGGTGTTCATTGCCAAGTGGGCTGGTGCGTTCACCGTACCGCCGCGGCAAGATTCCGAAGGAGATGCGAGGCTCGATTATCTGCTCAGCAAACACTTGAAATAGCGGTGCGTGTGTTCTTGGACACGAACGTCATTCTTGACGTGGTAGTACAGCGATCGGGCTTTTTTGAAGCCAGCGCACGCGTGTTGAAGAAATGTGAGGTCGAAGGGCACGCGATGCATGTGTCCTGGCATACTGTGTCCAACCTCTTCTACCTCTTGCGCCGGGGTCGTGGTGCGACGCGGACTATCGAATTTCTTCACGATCTCGTGAAGATAAGTACGGTCGCGACTGTCAGTCACGCTGATGCGCTGCGCGCGTTTGGGTACAGCCTGAATGATTTCGAAGATGCTCTGCAACTCAGCGCCGCCGAAAGTTGCGGTGCGGATATCCTCGTGACGCGGAACAAAGCGGATTTTGGCCACCCATTGAATATCGGTCTGCTCACGCCCGAAGAGTTCGTGTCGCTCTGATTGGACGAATGTCTTGCTGCTAGTTCTGGAACGGTTTAGAAGAAGGCATGATCCGGGAAATGCAAGTCAATGAAGGAACTTCCTCTTCCGGGGCCAAAAGTTCTAACAGTTACGATGTCGCCGTCATCGGCGGCGCACTGGCGGGGGCGGCCACGGCGACTTTGCTCCTGCGCGAGAACCCGGCCTTGCGCGTGCTCATCATCGAGAAGTCGTCCCGCTTCCAGAGGCGGGTGGGGGAGTCCACGGTGGAAACCAGCAGCTTCTTTCTTGGACGCACCCTGGGGCTGACCCAATACCTCAACGAACACCATCTCGTGAAGCAAGGGCTGCGGTTCTGGTTCGCCAACGACCGCGCCACCACGCTCGACGAGTGCAGCGAGATCGGCGGCGGCTACCTGGCCCGGATCGCCGGCTATCAGGTGGACCGCTCCAAACTGGATGAAGAGGTGCTGCGGCGTGCTGCTCTACTTGGTGCCGAGATCCGCCGTCCCGCGCAGTTGACCAAGGTGGAGCTGGTTCCCGGCGGCGCGCAAAAGCTGACGGTCCGCAACCTGCCCGACGGCCAGCCCGAGACGATCACCGCGCGGTGGGTGGTCGATGCTTCGGGTGTCGCGGCGACCCTGGCCCGGCAGGAAGGCTGGTGGCGCGCGAACACGGCGCACCCCACGGCTTCCGTCTGGGCGCGTTGGAAGAACGTCAAGGATTGGGACGGCCTCGAACTGGCGCAAAAGTTTCCCGTGTGGTCACGGAAGTGCCATGGCATCCGCGGCACCGCCACCAACCACCTCATGGGCGATGGCTGGTGGAGCTGGTGGATCCCACTCAAGGGCGGCGACGTGAGCATCGGCCTCACCTTCGATCAACGTCTTGTTTCACTGCCCAAAGGTGGTGGCAACCTCGCCGAGCGGATGCGCCGCTTCCTGGTGGAGAAGCATCCCGTTGCCCGCGAACTCTTGGAGAACGCCACCTGGGAGGAAGGCGACGCCCACTACCGCAAGAACCTGCCCTACTACAGCACGACGTTCGCCGGCGATGGCTTTGCGCTGGTCGGTGACGCGGCGGGCTTCATCGATCCCTTCTACAGTCCCGGCATCGAGTGGATCGCCCAGACCAGTGTCGCGACCTCCAGGCTCATCGCCGCCGAGCGCACCGGGGAAGCCGACGTGGCCGAACGCATCCAGCGCCATAACGCCGACTACACCCGCAACTATCACCGCTGGTTCGGTGCCATGTACCAGGACAAGTACGAGTACATGGGCGAGTTCGACCTGATGCGTATGGCCTTTCTGCTCGACTTCGGGTTGTTCATGTTCTTCGTGGTGAAACACATCTACCGCAAAGGAACCCACGTCCTGGCACGCTCCAGTTTCGCGGATCCGCAGGCGCTGGTGGCCTATCATTTCATGCGGACGTACAACCGCCGGTTCGCCCGCATCGCGCGGACGCGCCGCCGGCGCGGTACCCTGGGCCGGCTCAACGACCGTCACCGCTACGTGCTGAAAGGCTATACGTTCAGCGCATCGTCCTTGGGGCCGCTCTTCGGCGCGATGCTGGGTTGGGTGAAGCTGGAGTTGACCGAAGGCTGGCGCAGTTGGTGGCGTCGGTCGGTTGCGGAGACGATGCCGCTAACAGCCACTGTGGCTGCTCCGCGCCCGGATCGCCTGGGCGTTGCCGCTGCGGTGAAGGAGGAGGCGCTCGCCGGGGTGTCGTGAACAGTTTCAGCCGTCCGGATTCCAGTTTTCCCGCGCCCGGTGACCTGTTGCCGCACCGGCCGCCGATGCTCCTGCTGCGTGCGGTGCTCTCGCATGCCCCGGGAGAAACTACCTGCGAGGGTTGGCTGGACGAACAATTCTCCGGCTTCTGCGGCGGAAAAATCCCCGCCGCGCTCGGCCTGGAACTGATCGCGCAGGCCGCGGCGGTGCATCATGGACTGCTTCAACTGCACCGGCGCAGCCCCCTCGCCCCTGCCGCCCGTGGTTTGCTGCTGGGCAGCCGCCGGTTGGAGCTGGGCGCGCGCCTGCTGCCCGCGGACCAACCCTTACGCGTCACGGTCGTGGGCGGCCAGGAGCCACCGGGACCTGGCGGCTTGATCCGCTTCGAAGGCAACGTCACGACCGCCGATGGCACCTTGCTTGTGAGCGGTGATGCCACGGTGCTGGAGTGGCGGCCTGACGATGTACAAATCGCGTAGTGTTTTTCCTGCCCCCGCTTTGTTGTCGTGATACCAACCGCTCTCTGGTCCACTTGGGAACAAACTGCCGCGGCTGCGCCGGACGCCACCGCGGTGATCGATGGTCGTGACGGTGAGTTCTCGACGCGGCGGAGACTTTCTATTGCCGCCGAGGTCCTGACGCAGGCCGCCCCCGCGCTGCCGCCAGGAACCGTGGTCGCCTTCGCGGAGGGAAACAATTCTCTCTGGCTGGCTGCTTTCCTGATGCTGCAAAAACTCGGCGCGGTCGCTTTGCCGCTCGATGCCGCTTTGCCCGCCAAGCAACAGCCGTTGGTGGCGGCCAGCCTGGGTGCCGCCTGGCTGCTGGAATACAGCGGTTCGAGCTGGATGAAGCTGGATGTTCCTGCGGGGACGGACACGGAAAAAAGCTTGGTCTCTCCCATGAGTGACATGTGCTTACTCAAGACGACCTCCGGCAGCACCGGGCAGCCACGCGCTTTGGCCTTCACCTCCGAAAACATGCTTGCCGATGGACAACAAATCGTCTCCACGATGGAGATCGCGGCGGATGACCGGAACCTGGGGGCGATCCCCTTTGGCCATTCCTACGGGCTGGGAAACCTGGTCATGCCGCTGCTGATCCAGGGAACGGCGGTGGTCTGTTCGACCGAAATTTTGCCTCATGCCTTGGCAACCCAGATCGAACGATTCGCGGTGACGGTGCTGCCCTCGGTTCCGGTGGTGTTACGTGCCCTGGCAGAATCGGCCACCACGAATCACCGGATGAATTTGCGTTCCCTCCGCCGGGTCATCTCGGCGGGAGCGCCGTTGCGCAAAGAAGTTGCCGCGAAGTTTCATGATGTCACCGGCTTGCGTGTGCAGAACTTCTACGGTTCATCGGAAACGGGCGGCATCTGCTTCGACCGGACCGGCGAGGCGACCCTGACCGGCCGCAGCATCGGCCGACCCATGGATGGTGTGGCGGTTCAACTCAACGACGAAGGCCGCGTGGTTGTACGCAGCCCAGCCGTGCTGCCGCCCGGCGAATGGACCCTGCCGGATCTCGGCGCGTGGAACGAACACGGAGAATTGGCTTTGATCGGCCGTGCCGGCGCCACGGTGAACATCGGCGGCAAAAAGGTTTCACCGGGCGAGGTCGAGCGCGTGTTGCGCAGCGTGGAGGGAGTAAGTGACGCGTGGGTGGGAGTACAGGCGCGCGGCGGGGCGGGGGGAGAAGCTTTCCTGACCGCCGCGGTGGAAACCACCCGTAGCCGTGACGAAGTGTTGCACGCGCTGGCTGACCGTCTGCCGGCCTGGCAGATCCCGCGCCGCCTATGGGTGGCCGGCCAATTACCGCGCACCGAACGCGGTAAGCTGAACCGTGCGGAGTTGGAGCGTGCTACCCGCGAGTAGGTGGTCTCTACTGCTTCGAGAAGACCTTTCGCTGCCGGTCGCACACTGCAAAGAAAAAGGCGCTGCCCTTGCGGGCAGCACCTTTCAGTCCGGAGCCTCGTGGTTCCGCGGGATTACTGGACTGTCTGCGACACCGCTGTCGCGGCGTTGACGAAGCCGTAGCCATCCGTCTTGGACCAGCCTGAGCCGATGTTGTTGCGGATGACGCCCGAGAACGTACCACCATCGGCGGTCGTTCCGCTGAAGGGCATACCGGTGGTGCTCACCACGCCGCTAGGCAGAGTTACGCCGCCGCCGAAGATGTCGGCGGAGTAGTAGGCCGCACCGCCTGTGGCGTTGGTCACCGCGTTGTAGGTGCCACCTGTTGACGGGGCAAACGCTAACCCACGGCCAATCGTAAAGCGCAACGATTTGGTGCTCGGGAAATTGCCGCTCGGGATGGTGATACCCAACCCGAGGTACTGCGTCGCGTTGGCACCGTTCGGACTGCTGCCCGTAGCGACCGCACCGGCCACGCTGTCCGTCAGCGTGGTGTTGAGCGTGAACGCCTTGGTGCCCGGCAGGAAAACCACACCCGGGAGACTGTTCTCGAAGTAAGTGGTCGTACCGCCGATGGTGGCATCGGGCGAGGCATATGTCACACCATTGTTGCCGCCGCTGACGTTACCGTTCGCGGCTGTTCCCGCTTGGTTGAACGTCAGACCAGTGAGGGAGCTGGACCCGATGTAGGTAACGGTGAACGACGTAGTGTCATTACCGCCAGTGCCAGTGGTACCGGCAGCAGAGGCTAGGCTACCGTCGCTGCTGATCGTGATCGCAACCTTGCCTGTGCCAGTCGTGCCACCCGTAATGCGGGCGCTACCGGAGGAGAAGTTTGGATCCAAATCGTGCGGCAGCGTGCTGCGCTCCAGCAAGCTGGTCATCTGGGCAGGTGTTACACTGCGGCGTCCCCCCTTATTCTGGAGTACCAACGCTGCGATAGCCGCGGCGTGGGGACCCGTGGCGCTGGTGCCAAAGAACTGACCTTGAGTTGTGTCAGGATCGTTTCCATTGTCGTTGCCAAAAAACACGTTCATGTTGGCGGAAACGTTGGCGCCGTCAGCAAATGCGACACGCGGCTGGAGCCGGATTTCGGGTGTGGCGAGACGGGTATCGTTTTTGGTGTAGTAGATATTCACCGGGCCAGGAGAGGTAAAAGTCTCAGGCAAGCTGGGACGGAATACGCTGTAGGCAGCGCAGCCGTTGCAGCTTGGCGACATGGCATGACCGCCAGTGGTTACCGTGTTGTAGGTGAAGTACTCGGCTGGTCCGACACCCGCCAAACCGTTCCCCGGAATCAGGTAACGAAGGTGGGTCGGGAAGTTGGAGCCGGCCGCAGGTATCACGGAACGCGCAATGACGTATTGCACCTGAGTCGCACCACTAGGCCGCAAGGTTTGCCCGAGCTGAAGCGGCTGATTGGTCGTGGTGGCATCGGCTGTTAGCGAGGAACCCGAGATGTACGCACCCGTCGTCAGGTTGAACACCAGCAAGCTCAGGCTCGTCGTGACTCCCGGCGTCGAGAAGCCACTATACGAAGCGCCGTTCAACGAGAACGTGCCCGTGGTCGTGCCATAGTGATCCACTTTGATCACGAAGCCGGTGTCATTGGTAGGCGCGCTGAATCGTACCGTTTCGTCGGTGCCGGTATCTTGCGGACCTACGATGACCGTGGTGCCATCAGACTTGTACACAGTGACGATACCATCGAAACCACTCGCATTGGTGGCAGCCTCAATGAACTGGTATTTGGTGCCTGCCGTGACGGTGACCGGGATGTTGAAGTTGATCGCAGCGTTGGTGTACGTGCCACTACCCGTAAAAATCTGAGTTACGCCGGTCGCTTGGGTGTTCTGATCGTACGGATCGTTCCATTGCAGCACGGTGGGTGGCTCGCTGGTGCTGGTAGCGATGTTGACCGTTTGCGCCACGTCCAACCCGTTCGGGTTGAAATTGTGGAAGCCGCCCGCGTACAGGTTGGTTGGCACATTGGCCAAGTTGATGTTCGTGCCAGCCAGCGCCGTGTTGCCAGCCGTCGCGGTCAGGCCGGTGCCATTAGCAACCCAGCGTGTGTCGGAGTCATAGCCGTTGGTACCGATGTCGTTGGCGGCGCTGGAAAAGTAGCTTACACCTGAAGCAGCAGCGTCTTCGATGCCTCCGGAGATGATGCCATCCTGGAAGTACGGCTCGTCGAAGTAGCCCACATCGTCGCAGATGGTGTCAGCGGCAAAAGTCTGGCCGCTGGTTGTAAAGCCAGCGATACCTGCCAAGCCGCGGATGTTGTTGGCGAATCCCACTTCGCCGCCGTTTGCCGTGGCGAAGGCAAGCGTGGCTTTAGGAGCCATCTTGTGGGTAATTTGGACCATCGCGCGGCCTTCGTCGTCGCTCGTGGCATTGGAAAGGTCATCCTGCAGGACAAAGACCGGAGTAGTATTGCCAGCCGGATTCCCAGCACCGGGCAGGTCGCCGTTCTTCACGTCAATACTTGCGTCTGAAGCCCGATAAATAGGGTTCATGTTGGCATCCACACCAATCTGCTGTTGGACGTGTGCATTGTAGCTGTTGGAAATCGAGGCGACCTGCATGCCTTGGCCCTCGAGGTCCAGCGTGGCACCAGGATTGTAGAACTTATTGATCTGATCTATGCCATGCTGAGTAACTCCCTGATCGAAAGTGGTGCCCAGCTTGGCGATCGTCTCACCGGCTACCGGGTAAGGAGCAGAAACGTTTGTGCCAGCGGCAGCCAACTCACGATCGATGCGCGTCTTGCTGTTACGAGGCTTCCATTCGAGGATGACAGCGCCAACTCCCGGCGTGCTGGCAAGGGTAGCCACTTCCGAAACATCGACGAAAGCGTTCATGACGCCCGCCTTGTAGGTCTTGTCCACAGCGGTGATGGTCAAGCTGGAAACGGCAGCTTTCGCGGCCTTTTTTGTTGTCTTCATATTGGCAACGCCGTTGAGGATAATGCGAACGAGCACGCGGCCTTGGCTATCAGTCAAGGAGTTGGCGGCAACTCCGGCGGTTGCCTCATCGGTGTAGCTTCTACCGTTGACCTCGAAGACGTTTTCCATCTTGACGCCAGAAGCTTTGGCGTTGGTGAGGGCGATATTGCTGGCTACCAGTTTGTCCAAGCCGTTGCCGAGATTGCTAGGAACGGGCTTGGCGTAGGTGGAATAGCCGGTACCCAATAGGGCGAGACCGAGAGCGGCAGGCAGCGCAAAGGCGAGTCGGCGTTGGCGGATCATATGAAAAGGAAGTGGGATCATGTTGGAAATAAAAATCGAGCGATGAACGGATGAGCTTGGGGTTAGGCTTGTTTGACCTGGCGGCGGCGCAGGAACAGGCCGAGGGCAGTGGCACCCACGGCGAGACCGGCGTAGGTGGAAGGCTCCGGCACCGGGGCAGCGCCAACCAGAGCGATGCTGTAATCGCCTGTTTCGGGAGTGAAGGTTAAACCGTTGAAGTCGCTCATGGTGCCGGGATTGAGGCCAGCGGCAATGCCACGCTGGGTTGTCGTCGGCTGGTCCGTAGTGAAGAGTTGTTGGCCCTGGGAATTGATCGCTTCGTTACCCGAAAGGGAGATGCCCAGATAGTAGCTGCCCGCCGCCAGGCTGGTCAGCAGCGTGTTGCCCGCGAGAATGCCGCCTTGATAGCTATTGGTACTCTGATCATCGTTGGCGATGACCGGCACACCGCCGCTGGTGAACAGAAAGAGGGAGGTGTCGATGCCTGCCGTGCTGCTGGCCGTCGCCGAGAAAGTCGTCGTGTTCGTGATTGTGAAGAGATAAAGATCCGCGTCCGTGCTGGAGCCGATGGTACCGTTGATGGTCGTTAGCGAGCTACCGGTGACAGGAAGGGCAGTCGCGAGGGTCTGGCCCGCGTCGCTCGTCGGTTCGGTGAAGGTTTGGGCGTGGGAAGTAGAAGATATTCCCATTGAGGCTGCCGTGATCAGACCGGCAGCCAATACTTTCTTGGCGTTTTTCATGATGTCCTTTTTTTCCTGCACTTGAATTTTCTAGTCAAGAACCCGGATTGAATCCTCTTGCACTTTGTTGCGGCTGGCGCGGCAAAGAAATTTCATTCCGTGCGGCCGCTGTCCACACCAAGCGGTTATGGATAGCGGTAGCTGGTTCGGCCCGGGATTTAGCAAGAACCTGATTTTGCCGCAAGCTAAAAATTCGAACTCTTTCGTTTCGCCCGCCGGTTCGAAGAGCAGCTTGTGACCCTTCGCTAGTTGCGGGACAGGGGTCGCGCCGTCTCTGGAAGATACAAGCACTTGATTGAGAACTATTTACATTAGGAAGGCGTCCACGTTGCGCGAAACTTTTGGCTATTGGGCACCTTTCTTATGCTCAAACAAAATATACCGTCAGCGTGTGAGTGCGGACGAGTTGCTCTTTCTAGAAAAGCACGGGCGCATCAGTTTTGCCCAAGGTGTGCAAACGTTTGCCGATGCGGGAAATAACGCGCTTCTTGGGGGTGGCCATTACACTCAGATGAAAGGAATGAGAAAGAAAGCTGAGGCCACCCAAAGTCACCTGCGAGCAAGGTTGTTGGACCGCAGTTTAGTGGTTTTGGAGCATTTTCTAAAAAAGTGTCTTTTTTCTTGCGTTCGGCGGGTGAATAACTAAAAAGAGCTATTCCTGCTAGGTATAAAATACTGCTCGCGGCCGTAAGTTTATGATCCCGTCCCTTTTGAATTCCCGTTCAGCTTTAGTTTTAGGCGTAATCTGCTTGGTCTTCACGGCACGACCAGCCGTGTTCGGCCAACAGCCTGCCGCCCCGGCCCGGCCCAGCGCGGTGGCGAAGTCCGACGGTATTGCTTCTTCCATCCTAAAGCGGCAGGCGCATATTCCCCAGATTAGCTTCTCGCCCTCGGTGGCTGCTACGGCTGCTTCCGCGAGCGCGCCTTCTCCGAGCAGTTTCCGGCCCTTAGCCTTGGTGGACCAGGAAGGTGGGTTCAGGACCATCCCTGTGACCGTGGGAGCGGTTTCGCAAACTGCGCTGGCCTTGCAGTACGCCACCCAGTTTGCAGGCAAGAAGGTGGTCGTCAATCCCTTGGACGGTGGAACGATCAACGGGGTGGCCGGTGCGCAGATCCTTGCCATCGGTGCGGACGGCAGCTTGCCGTTGGTTTTCCAGTGCAGCGGGCAACCGGGCAGCTACAACGTGGCCATCCGGCTAGACAACAATGAGACCGCCCTTCGCTTTGTCGCGCGGACCAACTGAAGGGCAGCACTAAAAGAACAAATTCTCATGATGATGAAAACGATTGATTCGATCGCGTCCTTCGCGTCGCAGGTTCGAGTGTTGGGCCAGGTGGGTCTGATGCTGGCACTGGGGACGACGGCCTTGGCCCAGAATCCCACGCCCGCGCCGAACACGGGCAACGACAATCCCACGGGCAACTCGGGGCTCTACAATTCCACGGTGACTACTGCCGGACTCTACAACGCGTACACCGGCAACGCTTTGCGCCAAGTGTCAGACCTAGTGGAACCCGGTGCGGCGGGATCTTACGGGTTGGTTTGGAGCCGCGTGAGCACGAGCCGCTACGTCCCTATCTCCGGTGAGCCGGGGCCGTTCGGCGAGGGAGGTTCCTGGCACCACAGTTTTCAGTGGCGCTTGATTTTGCCTGATCCTTCCGATGTGCCGCAAGTGTACACCATCCACTATCCCGACGGCGGGGTCGTGGAGTTCAGTTCCGCCAACCAGTCGCTGGTTGATCCGACGAACAACAACGCGACGGTGACGGACTCATACCTGCGGGGACCCAAAGGAGTGCAGGATCGCTTCAATCCGAGCAACATGCGTTTGTTGATGTCAGACGGCGGAGCGGTCACTTTCGCCATGACCGGCGGTGGGGGTTACCGGGCCGCTTCCATCGATGATCCCTACCACGCACGCACGTTGTTGACCTACGACACGGACGGCAAGCTTGCCACAATCACGGAGCCTGGAGGCCGTTCTTTGACGATTAATTTTATTCCTGTCAGTTTTCCCAGTGCGGATGGTACCGCCACTGCCACGGCAACGGTGATCGGCAGTGTGACGACCAGCGACAACCAGACCGTGAGCTACAGTTATGTGGGTTACGGCGGGGGACAGGGGATCGTTCCTTATATCAATCTTTCTACGGTGACTTACGTGCCGGCCATCGGCAGCCAAGCCGCCATCCAGGCGACTTATACCTACACGGATTCCAACGACGGCACGATGGCTCGGCCTTTGCTGCTGACGGCAAACGACCCTCATTTCGCGGGGCCGCTGGCGCAGTTGCGCCGTGCTTACAAGTCGGGAGCAAACTACGGCGTGCTGCAGGCGGAGATCAGCGCGGTAACCGGAACCACCGTGGACACCTTCGATCTCGGCAGCGGGGCGGATGGACGCACCGAGGTGCGAGGGGACGATCCGGAGGGCGGCGCGCTGCCCAGCCGCAACTTCGACTACGACTACGGAGACTACCAGGTCAGTGCCGTGACCGACTTCCAGGGATTGAAGACGGTTTACGCCTACGACCCCAACAAGAATGTCAACAAGGTCACCGACCGGCGCAACAACTCCACCCAGTACGTCAATGAGCCAATCCTGGGCAAGACGAAGAGCCTGACCCGCCCGGATGGCTCGACGGAAAGCTTCGAGTACGGCACCGACCCGTTCAACCCGTACTTCCTGACCAAGCGCACCAACGAGCGCGGGCTGTCCACTCTCTTCACACGTGATCCCAATACCAACCTGATCACCAACATCGCCTACCCAGACGGCAGCAGTGAGAGCTTCACCTACAAGGAATTCAGCTTGAACGGCTCCACTTTCCACAAGCTCAAGACGCACACCACCAAAAAAGGTGCAGTGATCACTTACTCCTACGATCAGCCTCAGGCCGGGGGGAGCGGCAACTTGGGCTTGGTTACTTCCGTCAAGAGCCCCAAGGACACCGACAACTCGGTGACGGTGGTCACCCAGTTCAACTACGATGGATTGGATCGAGTGACGAAGATCATCGATGCCCGCCAAAACTCAACTACCTTCTCGTACACTTACCGTCACCTGCTGCTGGGAACTGGTTACGCGGACGGTACGAGTATGTCTTACGGGTACGACGCCTATGGCAACCAGACTAGCAAGACCGACGAGCTTGGCCACTTATGGTCCTGGACCTACGACGAGCACCGCCGACCTTTGACCATGACGTTGCCTGCCACCACAGGTCTGGCGGCTCGGATTTTCCGCTACAGCTACGAACATGGCAGCTCACCGGGAGCCAGCCACACTCAACGCGCCAAGGCCACGGTGCAGTTCCCCAGCAACAAGATTATCAAGCGCACCTTCCGCAACAACGGCTGGTTGGCCAAGATGGTGGTGGCGCAAAATACGCCGGACCAGAGTATCACCACCTACGGCTACAATGAGATAGGGCAAATCCACACCTCAACGCAGGTAGGCTTCGACCTGGACGGCGGCGATCGCGTCACGACCACCGACTACGACAACCGTAACCGCGTGCAGGATGTCGTGGACAACTTGGGTCACGTCACCGCGTACACCTATTATCCGGCGGGTGACCCCCAGGATGGATTGCTGCATACCATTCAGCGAGCGGATGGACGCGTAATCACCTACCTGCAATATGACCAGATGGGTCGCCAGCAAAGTTCACAGGATGCGGCTGGCAACGTAACGAACAACGCCTACGACGCAGCAGGCAACCCGTTGTCCATCAAGGACCCAAACGGCAACCAGTCAACTTACGCTTATGATCTGCTAAATCGCATGCAATCTTTGACCTTCGCCGATCAGACGAAGGAAAGCTACGCCTACGACGAGTTGGGCAACCTGACCAAGTTCATCAACCGCAACGGCGACACGCAGACGTTCCGCGCGTACGACCAGCGTAACCGCATGACGGGCTTCGACTGGAGCGACGGGAACACTCCCAGTGTCACCGAGACGTACTTCGGCAATGGCCTGCCAAAGCAGAAGAGCAACGGCAACAGTACCCTGTCGTACGTGTACGATGAGGCAAACGAACTACTGAGCGAGACACAATCCCTGGCGGGTGCCCCGAGCGCGTCTGTGGGTTATCAGCCTGATGTGGATGGCTTCAACACGCAGACTATTTATCCAAGTGGCTACACGACGACCTACCATTCTACCAACCGTGATCAGGTGTCGGATTTTGCAGTTTTCTCACCCAGTGCGCCATATTCCGTTGCGGGTGGATCGTTCACTTACTACAAAGACGGCATGATGAGCGATCGCTCATTGTCTAATTCGACGTACACCGACATCCTTGAAGATAATGTCGGACGCATCGTTGAGACCAACAACTACCAAGCGGACGATAACGATGGCGGCATTCATAACAACTATGCGATCAGCGATCGGAAGTACGGTTACGATCCAGTAGGCCGACTCAACTGGTGGGAGGAAGAAGCATCTACTACGAGCCCGGGCCATTCCAGTGCGGTCGGCACGAACACGACGGCTCCTAGCCCGCTGGGTGATGCTTACATCTACAACGCGGCCGATCGTTTGAAGAATGCTTACCAGCAGGCAAGCAACGTCTCGGGTGGTGCTCCGGACGCTCACGGCGACAGCGCGGCGAACCTCAATCCCACGAACCCGGCTGAGACGCATAGGTACGATTACGACATGGCAGGTAGCCGTACCCAAACAGTGGACAACGGAGTGACGGTCACCTACGGGGCTGTAAACAACCTCAACCAGTATTCCTATGTAGGAAACTCGGAAAGATCATGTTCCTACGACTTCAACGGGAACCTGCTCTCCAACGGAGTTTGGACCTACACCTACGACGCACAGAATCGGATGACGTCCGCCAGCAATAGGGGTAACAGAGGCCAAGCCAACAGCATCAACTCCAAAGCTGGACAGCCGAGTAGAGTTCCAGGTCCGACCTACACATATTATGTGGTGGTCCTATTTGCCTACGACGCGAGCGATCGTTGCATAAACCGTACGTTCCAAACCTATCGAACTGATGGCATCAACACCAGCTTGACCCAGAGTACCAGCGCAAACCTGTACTATTCGAGTTGGAACCTTTTGGAAGAGCGTGACGCGGCTAACCCGAGCGTGATGGCTAAGCTCTATGTGTACGGCATGAATGGGAGCATGGGAGCGCCAACGATGAGTTTGGATGCTGCGGGCAACCAGGCATTCTACCACACCGATGCGCGCGGCTATGTGACGCACCTCACCGATGCGGATGGCAGTTTGATCGAAAGCGTGCTCTACGACGCGTTTGGTACCCCGCAAGTAACCGATTACACCGGTACGATGGCGTCGCCTTCGCACAGCGAGTTCCTGTTCGCGGGGCAACTGTATCTCTCCGACTTGGGTCTCTACGACATGCGCCATCGCATGTATGATCCTGGCACGGGGCGCTTTCTGCAAGCTGACCCCCTGAGGTTTGGGGGCGGCGACACTAACATCTACACCTATTGCGCCAACGATCCGGTCAACCATGCTGATCCCAGTGGGTTGGTGTACGATCCGCCAATCAACTATATCGATGTAGGTGGTGGTGGTGGAAGCAGTGGCAGTGGAATTGCCGGAAGTTACGACCCGGGCGATTTTGGCACTGGATCTAACATCCCCGGTTATAGTAGTGGCGGAGGTGCAGCAAATGGTGGATTCAGCTATAGTCCGGCAGGCGCTGTTGGCATTAGCGGGTACGCCGGAGGCGGAGGCAGCGGCTATGGAGGTGGTGAATCATGGTATGACAACGCAACCAGTGGAATGGCAACTGCCGCACCGGCAGCAACGGCGGCGAATGATTCTCCTGCTCCTCCGTACGTGGGCGCTGGCACGGGCGGGTATCCTGTCTACTCTCCAGACCAAAACTACCCAACAAACCCTATTGTGGTAGAAGGCCTTGACTTGGCGGCTGTGGCTTTGGGAGTAGTGGGTAACGCGATTGGGTTCGCCGTGGGTGCGGTCGATACGGTACTAGGGCTGTTGAGTTTTGATTCTCAGCGAATTGGAGAGGGATTAGGTCTGTTCGGGGCATCTTTCGTGCCTAGATACGGCTTGTTCGGAGGGCCTGCTTGGGGAATATCAACGACATACATTGGCTTAGGTCCACTTCTTATCCCCACAGATGTTGGTGCTTACGGGCACGACGTGGGATATAATTCCGTGAAAGGAGGAGACGTGCCGACAGCCACTTGGAATCAAGTTACTAGCGACGCGAACACTTACTTGAACAATACAGCGAACTCTGCGCCGGTAGGAATATTCGGAACTTTATACAACCTTGGGATTGGAGCATTTATTCCTCCCAATCAACCTGGGTATCTTGGTCATGGACATTGACTACATTAATAAGATTAGGCGTGTAGCTAGCGTTGGTATCATATACGCGTTCGCTCTATCAACGCTTAATGGCTGTGGTGAAACCGCAACGACTATCTCGCTGAATACAGCGTTGACAGCAAACTCACAGGAGGCGAAGAAAATGTCGTTAGGCATAGCAACATTAGTAGATGGGGTAGCTTTGAAATATGGGTACCATAGACTGTATCCAGATGAAAACGACCCGCCCGGCCCAAGTCGTAGTCTCGCTTATTCTATAAGATACGAGAAAACATCTGTAGATATCGTCCGTCAGGACGTAGAAGTCTCGGTAGTAGTAGAAAAAGGTCATTCAACTCCTACCATCGGGATAGGTGGTTTGTACTCACAAACCGAGATAGGCAGCATATCCAAAGCTATCATCAGCGAACTCCGAAGGAGATATCCAGACCTGAAGATAGATGTCAAGACAACCAACAGAATCAGCCCTGTGTAGAATGGCACTAAGATAAGGAGGTTTTCGGATGGTTTTTGCGTGGGCGGTTGCGCTGTGCCGCGTTGCCCATCTGTCGTCTCGGACGGGTGAGTAGATGGTAGTTTTTCGGTCTTCGCTTGCGAGCCCGTGGCTCGCTGCGGTTGGGCCGTTGCGGCACGAGGTCTCGCTCGATGACAGCTAGAAGTTCCTCGATGAGAGCGTCCTGCTTCTTGGGATGAGCGCCCGCGGCGGCAATGACCTGGCTCCCACTGGCGCAGGGCATAGGCGGCAGCAGGAGAGCAAAAGGGGTCAGTCAACGTCTATCGACTACTTCGGCGAGACATGCAGCAATGAAGAGTCTTCTTGTCGATAGACGTTGACTGACCCGAATGGCACTAAGATAAGCGTAAGTCCCTCGAAATCAGCATGACGCAAATAATACAAGGATGCCAGCTATTTTCGAGGCTCGAATTTCCTAGAGGAGGCTAACACAAAGCGGTACAAGACCGGATTTATCATCCTTGAGAACTGCTTCTGTTAAATATTGCGATAGAACAAGTTGCAAATTGAATTCTTATCTTAGTGCCATTCTTGACTGATCCCTTTTGCTTCCGGAGATTACAGTTTCAAAGGTTCTGCGACGAGCGGGTTTGTTTCCGGCCTCGTAGCTGGTACGCCGACAGGGGCTCTGGCGGCGGAAGCTAGTGCGATAACAGTCGGTGTTCTGGGAGCAACGGCTTCTGGAGTTGCCGAGTTTGCAACAGATCCCAACGAGTCGTTCACCTCGGTTGCCTTTGCCGCAGCAGTCGGCGGAGCCTTCAGCCTTGCCAGTACGGCTGATGGTCTAGGACCGTTGGCGCAGAGTGCCTTCAACGTCACCTCTGCGGTGGGAGGCGAAGTGGCGGGCGGCTACATACAACTGGGAGCTGGTTTCAGCGGTGGACCTTCGCTGGACAACAATGTAGCGGCGGTGGATGCGTTGGGTTCCGACGATTATGCCTCCTTTGTCGGAGAAGATAGCTATGGTGATACGTCTCTCGGCAATGATAGCAGTTCTTTCGATGACGGCTCTCTAAGTGATGGCTCCTTCGGCGACGGCTCGCCCGGGGGAAACGGCTATGGTAGCTTTGGCGATAGTGGATTCAGCGAAGACACCAGTTCATTCGGACAAGGTGCACTCGAAACGTTCGACAACGGCGGAGGTGGGGGTGGAGGAATAAACGACGTCGTGGTAGTCCTTGACGAATAAAACTGATGACGTTTACCCGTTCTTGCTGGCAGGTAGACACTGAAATCAGGGCTGACGCATCAAAAAAGAAGTAGGTAGCAAGAAGAGGTTGGGTTGAGATGGCGTGGGGTGGTAGAGCCGAGGGATGCCTGAGCCTCTAAACCTCGTGGAAGTTTTCAGCGTGTTGCCTGATCCGCGCATCGCGCGCGGCAAGGAGCACCGCTTGGTGGACCTGCTTGTCATCGCGGTTTGCACGCTGCTGACCGGCGGGGAGAGCTTCTACGACATGGCGCACTTCGCCCGGATGCGAGAAGGCTGGCTGCGAGGCTTTTTGGCCCTGCCCGGTGGGCCGCCTAGCCACGACACCTTCAACCGGCTCTTTGCCGTGCTTGATCCGGCGGCTTTTGCCGAGACTTTCGCTACTTGGACAGAGAGCGTGCGTGCCATCTTGCCCGCAGGCCAGCGCGAGATCGTTGCCCTGGACGGCAAGGCGGCCCGACGCGCCGTCAACGCGGGCGAGAACACCCGCTATCTGGTCAGCGCCTGGGCGACGGAAAACGGCCTGGCTTTGGGCCAGGTGCAGGTGGCCGACAAGAGCAATGAGATCACGGCGGTGCCCGCGCTTTTGCGCGCCCTGGAACTGACGGGCTGCGTGGTCACCGCCGACGCCTTGCACTGCCAGCGGAACACCGCCAAGGAGATTGTGGAAGCGGACGCCGACTATGTGCTGGCTCTCAAAGGCAACCAAGGTGTGGCGCACCAGGAAATCAAAGATGACCTAGATGACGCCATCGCGCGGGCCGATCCGAAGCTAACCACCCTGGAGACCATCGAGAAAGGCCACGGGCGCATCGAAACGCGTCGCTACTGGCAAAGCGCAGACCTTGGCTGGTTTACCGACGGGGCCGAGTGGGAAGGCTTGCGCAGCGTGGGCGTGGTGGAGGCCATCCGTGACGTGAACGGCAAAGTCAGCCCGCGAGCGGCGCTACTACCTGAGCAGCCTGCCCGTGGACGTGCATCTTTTTGCCCGGGCGGTGCGTGGCCACTGGGCCATGGAAAACAACCTGCACTGGGTCTTGGACGTGGTCATGGGCGAAGACCAAAGCCGTGCCCGCAGCGGCTTTGCCGCCGCCAACTTGGGCGTGGCCCGCCGCCTGGCCTTAAACCTCCTGCGCCAAGACCTCCATCCCGCGCTCTCCACCAAGCGCAAACAACGTCAGGCTGCCTTCGACACCGACTATCTCGCCAGCTTGCTAAAAATTTGATGCGTCAGCCCTGACACTGAAATGCACTTCTATAACCCGGTATGGTAAAAACCTATATCCGGTGGGTCCAGCGCTTCATGTCAGCAGGACGCTACCGTTTGCTCACCTTCTTATTATTCGGCGCTTTTTGGCTGAGTGTGGGTACGTGGTGGCAGTGGGACGAACTGAGATCAGATCGCGGCACGACCATCCTCGTTTTCAGCGTGATCGCCTTTTATCTCACCTGCTCTGGCATCTATGGATACCTGATATACACTGACCGCTGGAAAACAGCGTTCTGGGATGTAATCACAGAATACCAGAAACAACTCGAAGATAAGTCGCGGCGACTGTAAGATGAGAGTGGATGAGGATGGGTCCGGTCTGCGTGGCAAACGCCACGCGGCGAAGCAGAATTGGTTAGTTGGACTTACGAACCTTCGGACTGCGGCGCAAGCGCGACCGCAGTTCGAATATCCCGGTTTGCGCCACTGCACCGAAGGTAGAACCGGACAGCTCCATTTACGTGGGTTGCATGGTAACAACCTTCTTTTGGGCTTGAACGAGTACGCGCCGCCGTGCACGTGACCGCCGTTGCTCCAGAGGAGCAAAACTGAGGCTCTACGGTCTGTACCCGTCCGGCGGGTTTGGCCAAAATGGCGTCGCTCTACACGCTCAATTCCGCTTTCACTTCGGCGAAAGCGCGTACCGCGAATTCCAAATCCTCGCGGGTGTGTGCCGCCGAGACCTGCGTGCGAATCCGGGCTGTGCCTTCCGGCACCACCGGATAGAAGAAACCGACGACGTAGACTCCCTTCTCCAGCATCCGCGCCGCGAACTTCTGCGACAGTGCCGCGTCGCCGAGCATGATCGGCACGATGGGGTGGGTGCCCGGCTTGATCGTCAGCCCGATCTTGATGATCTCCTCACGGAAAAAAAGCGTGTTTTCCTCGACCTTGTCGCGCAGTTCGGTGGAAGCCGAGACCATCTCGATGGCCTTGAGCGAGGCCGCGACCACACAGGGGGCCAGCGTGTTCGAAAACAGGTAAGGGCGCGAACGCTGGCGCAAAAGGCCGACGATCTCCTTGCTCGCGCTGGTGTAGCCGCCGCTCGCGCCGCCGAGCGCCTTGCCCAGCGTGCCGGTGATGATGTGCACCCGGCCCATGACGCCGCAATGCTCGTGCGTGCCGCGCCCGGTCTTGCCCAGGAACCCGGCGGAATGGCAATCGTCGATCATCACCATGGCGTCGTATTTCTCCGCCAGGTCGCAGATGCCCTGGAGATTGGCGATGGTGCCATCCATGGAGAACGCGCCATCGGTGGCGATCAGGCGGTAGCGCGCGCTGGCGGCGGCTTGCAGCTTCGCCTCCAGGTCGGCCATGTTGTTGTGTTTGTAGCGGTGGCGCTGAGCCTTGGAGAGCCGGATACCGTCGATGATGCTCGCGTGGTTGAGTTCGTCGCTGATGACGGCGTCTTCGGCGGTGAGGATCGTCTCGAAGAGGCCGCCGTTGGCGTCGAAGCAGGAGGGATAAAGAATGGTGTCCTCCATGCCGAGGAACCGGGAGAGCGACGCTTCCAGGTCCTTGTGGATTTCCTGCGTGCCGCAGATAAAGCGGACGGAAGCCAGTCCGAAGCCCCACTCGTCGAGCGCGTGCTTGGCGGCGGCGATGATCTCGGGATGATCGGCCAGGCCGAGGTAATTGTTGGCGCACAGGTTGAGCACCTGCCGGCCGTCCGCGATGGGGATGCTGGCGTTCTGTGGGCCGGTGATGATGCGCTCCGTCTTGTAAAGACCGCGCTCTTTGATGTCGTCGAGTTGCTGGGTGAGGTGGGCGTCGAACGAGGTGGGCATCAGGCAATTTACCCCACCGGCTTCTGCTTCACCACCGCGATGTGCTGGAATACTGGCACCACTTGCGCAGATCAGGCGCACCAGTTGACACCCGGACGAAAGGGAGTGATTGTCAAAATTAGAAGGAAACTTAGTAGTTTGCTTCCTACATTCCCAGCAGATGAACCCGTCCGAAGACGCCCACCGAACTGCCCGCACTCACGCTTTGGCGGGTGAACTGCGGATCGTGCTCAGCAAATTGAGGCGAAGATTGCGTGAACAGGCCTCCTCGGGCGATCTGACCTGGGCCCAGAAATCCATCCTCCTGCAGCTGGAGCGCGAGGGACCCGCCACGGTGACGACCCTCGCCCGCATCCAGGGTGTACGCCCGCAATCCATGGGCGCCACGGTCGCCGCGCTGGAAGCAGCGGGACTTGTCACCGGCGTGCCGGATCCGACGGACGGGCGACAAACGCTTCTATCCCTTACCGAGGCGTGCCGGGAAATGGTGCGCACGGTCCGGGCCGCGTGGGAAGATTGGTTGTTCCAGGCCATTCGCACAAAGCTCGACGCGAGGGAGCAGGAAGCACTGGCGTCGAGCATCGAACTGCTCCATCGCCTCGTCGATCCGTGATGGAGCAATTCATCCAACCACTTCCAACCCACCCGGCTAGACATCCCATCACACATCATGCCAATTACCACCCTCGATCCGAACTCCGCCCTTATCATCATTGATTTGCAAAAAGGCATCGTTGCGATGCCAACCGTTCACCCGAGCGGACCGATCATCGACCATGCGCGCGCTCTGGCGGCTGCCTTCCGCCGCCACGCGCTGCCGGTGGTGCTCGTCAACGTGACCGAGCGTCCACCGGGCCGGGTGGAACAGGCGCGGAACATGGGAAATCTTCCCGCCGGCTGGACGGAACTGGTCCCGGAACTGGATCAACAGCCGCAGGATCTCACGGTGACCAAGCGGTCGGCGGGAGCGTTCACGACCACCAACCTGGAGAGTCTATTGAAGGAGCGGGGCGTTACCCAGGTGGTGATTGCCGGCATCTCCACCAGCCTCGGCGTGGAGTCCACGGCCCGGCATGCGTTCGAACTGGGGTTCAACGTCACTCTGGCCATCGACGCGATGACCGATCAGAGCCCCGAGACCCACACCAACAGCATCACGCGGATTTTCCCGCGGATCGGCGAGACCGGCACGACGCGGGAGATCATCGATCTCCTCGAGCGCACCCGGAAAGAAAGGATCGCCTGACATGGAATGGCTCCACCTGGTTTCCTACTTCTTTGGCGCGGCCTTCCTCACCAACGCCGTGCCGCATTTCGCGAGCGGCGTCATGGGGCATCCTTTCCAGAGCCCTTTCGCCAAGCCGCCCGGGGAGGGGCTTTCGTCTTCGACGGTCAACGTGCTGTGGGGCTTTCTGAACCTGGTGACCGGCTACGTGCTGATTTGCCGGGTGGGTTCCTTTGATCTGCGCGGGACGGCCCACGCGGCCGCGGCGGGAGCGGGTGTGCTTCTCACGGCGCTGATGCTGGCGCGCCAATTCGGGCGTTTCCACGGCGGGGACTCGCCGGTGAATCCATGAGCGATCCGACCAGGGGTATTTTCCGTTCGCTCCACAATTTCAACTACCGGCTGTGGGCGGGCGGGGCGCTGGTGTCGAACGTGGGCACCTGGATGCAGCGCACCGCCCAGGACTGGATCGTCCTGACCCTGCTGACCCATCACAGTGCCAGGGCGGTCGGCGTGGTCATGGCGCTGCAATTCGGGCCGCAGGTGCTGCTCCTGCCGTGGACGGGGTTCGCGGCGGATCATCTCGACCGGCGCAAGCTGCTGCTCGCCACCCAGACGTCGATGGGAGTATTTGCCTTGGGCTTGGGTATCCTGACCGTGACCGGGCTGGTGCGGCTGTGGCACGTCGATGTGTTTGCGTTTCTGCTCGGGTGCGCCGCCGCGTTCGACGCACCGGCGCGGCAGACCTTTGTCGGGGAATTGGTCGGGGAGGCGGACCTGTCCAACGCCGTGGCGCTAAACTCCACTTCCTTCAACGGGGGGCGCTTGATCGGGCCGGCGGTGGCCGGAGTGCTCATTGCGAGCGTCGGGTCGGGTTGGGTGTTCCTGATCAACGCGGCTTCGTTCGGCGCGGTGATCGGCTCGCTGAGCGTGCTGCGGGTCGCGGAGCTTCACCGGACGGACCGGGCGGCGCGCACGAGGGGCAGCCTGGCGGAAGGTTTCCGCTACGTCCGGGAGCGCCCCGACCTGAAGGCGCTCCTGCTCATGCTATTTTTGATCGGCACGTTCGGGCTCAACTTCCCGATCTTCATTTCCACCATGTCGGTGACCGTTTTCCACGCCGGGGCGAGCCAGTACGGCCTCCTCACGTCGATCATGGCGGTCGGTTCGGTGGCCGGCGCGCTGCTCTCCGCGAGGAGGGACAAACCGCGCATCGCCTTGCTCTCGGCGGGCGCAGCCGTGTTCGGAGGTGGACTCACCCTGGCGGCGGTGATGCCGACCTACTGGCTCTTCGGACTGGCCTTAGCGGTCATCGGGGTGGCCGCGCAGACGTTCACCACCACGGCGACCAGCACCGCACAACTCACGACCGAACCGATCATGCGGGGACGGGTGATGGCCATCCTGCTGGCCATCGCCCTGGGCGGTACGCCCATCGGAGCGCCGGTGGTGGGTTGGGTGGCGGATCGGTTCGGGCCGCGTTGGGCTCTGGGGGTGGGAGCAGTGGCGGGTTTCGCGGCGGCGGGTGTCGGGCTCTGGTACCTCGCGAAATACCGCCGGCTGCGGGTGAGTGTGGAAGACGGGCGGCTGCGCTTCCTCTTTGATGACTTGAACCCGCTGGCTGTGGCTCAGGCGGGAGGCGGCGTGCCTTGACGCGCGGTGCAGGCACGCTCAGTCGAAGTCGGCCGGCAGATCGGGCTGGCGGAGATGGGCGAAGCAGCGGGTGATCTGAGCGGGGGTGACGCGGGTCAGGGAGAGTTCCGGCAGTTCGTGCTCGCCGAAGAAACCGACGGCGGCCGTTTCGATGGACAACGCCGGCGCGCCGCCGGTGATCTCGCAAAGCAGGAAAAGCTTGTACACGTGCTGTACAAAGGCGGGCTGGTGCGGGTGCTTTTCGCGGTCGTACACGGCCAGGACCTTGACGGCGCGCGTCTCGAAGCCGGTTTCCTCGTGGATCTCGCGCGTGACGTTTTCCGCGGGGGACCCACCCACGTCCGCCCAGCCGCCGGGGAGGGACCAGCGGCCATCGGATTGCTCCTTCATCATGAGCAGCTTGCCATCGCGGAAGACAACGCCGCGCACATCGACCTGCGGGGTGGCGTAGCCGGCTTCCTTGGAGAAAAGTTCCAGCGCGTGATCGAGCGGGACGGTGGAACCGGCGGCGACGATCTCCGCGGCGAGCGAGCGCAGGGCCTCGTAGCGTTCCTGGTCGAAAGGGTCCTTGGCGAAGGTGAGGCCGCTTTGCGCGACGGCTTGGATGCGACGCGCCCAATCAAGCCAGGGGGTGTTCATGACGAGGAAAAAAGTCGGTTCAAGCCGGCAATTCGCAGTGCGTGCAGAAGTGCCGCAACGCCTCGATCACCCCGGCGCTGTAACCGGCGTGGGCCACGTAGCCGCCCGCCGCGGCCACCACCTGCTTGACGGCCTCGATGGCGTTGCCCGGACAGGCCACGTGCCGGGCGTGGACGCCAGTGAGCATCGGGATGTCGTTGTGATGGTCGCCCACCGCGAAGATTGACTCGGACGGCACGCCGATCAGCCGGCCCAGCTCGGAAAGGGCCACGCCCTTGTCGTAATCCGCGTGGCAGAATCGCAGGTAGATCGTGTTGCGCTGGTAGCCGAACTTGGGCACGCGTGCCTTGATCGTTTCCAGATACTCGACGACGCCGTCCATCTGGTCGTCGGTCTCGGTGACCAGGCCGGCGGGCTCTTCCTGGCCCACCCGGCCACGCGTGTTCTTGTCGTAGAGCGGCGTCGCGCCGGTATTGTCCTTGAGG
Organism: uncultured Chthoniobacterales bacterium; assembly: GCA_964245965.1. Lineage (GTDB taxonomy): Bacteria > Verrucomicrobiota > Verrucomicrobiia > Chthoniobacterales > SZAS-18 > CAWCJJ01. Next base: position 29,618 of record CAXTOP010000029.1, on the reverse strand, counting down.
TGCCGGGCCATCTCGGCGAACACCGCGCGGTTCTGGTCGAAGAGGTCGCGGTGGGCCTGGGCGCAACGCTCGTTCCAGTCGCCGAAATCCTCCCAGCCGAGGCCATCGGCGGTGGGGCGGTAAACCTCCCGCTCGCTAGTCAGGGCGAAATCCGGACGCTCGGTTAGGGCAAAACTCTCCAGGCCTTCCTTGAGCGAGGGCAGGGTGCGGCCGGTGTTGACGGCCCAGCGGACGTTCTGCGCGCGCAGGGATTGCAGTACCTGCATGAGCAGCGGCGCGAACGGGGCGGGGTTGCCGTGCTCGACCAGCGTGCCGTCGAAGTCGGTGCTGATCAGGAGAACGGGGAGGGAAGAGGTGGCGGCAGGGACCATTGGGACGGGCAATTTAGAGGTTGAAGCTCGGAGGGGCAACGGCGAAACTTGCGCAGTTTCCCGCTTATGAAATCCGCCTACGAACTCGCCATGGAACGGCTGGAAAAACAGTCGCCCAGCACGAACAAGGTCACCGACGAGCAGCGCCAGGCGCTCGCCGCCATCGACGCGACCTACAAGGCCAAGATCGCCGAGCGCGAGGTCTTCCTGCAATCGCAGATCCAGAAGGCCATTGCCGCCCGTGAGGCCATCGAAGTGGAGAGCTTGCGCCTGCAACTTTCCCGCGAGGTACGGCGCTTGCAGGAAGAGTGCGAGGAGAAGAAGGCAAAGGCGCGCTAAGTTTTCCACCTTATCTCATAATAGACGCCATCTTGGAACCTGCGATTTCGCCCCATGTCCGGTTGTACTACGACATTCTGTTTGCGAGCTTCGCATTCGTCTTCGGGGCGGTGGTCGGATCGTTCCTGAACGTTTGCATCTACCGGCTGCCGCTGGGCATGTCGGTCAACGAGCCGAAGAGGTCGTTCTGCCCCAAGTGCAAGGCGGGCATCGCGTGGTACCACAACCTGCCCATCGCGGGCTGGCTCTGGCTGCGCGGACGTTGCGCGAACTGCCACGAGAAGATTTCCCCGCGCTATCCGGCCATCGAGTTGCTGACCGGACTGCTGTTCCTGACAGTGTGGCGGCACTTCCAGGAGGAATGGATTCTCGTCCTGCCGGGCGTGATCTTCGTCTCGCTGCTGGTAGTCGCCACGTTCATCGACTTCGATCATTTCATCATCCCTGACGAGATCACCATCGGAGGCACGGGGATAGGGCTGCTCCTGAGTTTTGCCATCCCGCAGATGATGGGCACCGACTCGCACGGCGAAGGATTGTTGTGGTCGGCCATCGCCGCGGCGGTGGGCTACGCGACCCTGTGGCTGGTGGTCGAGGGCGGCAAAAAGGCTTTCGGCAAGAAACGCGTCGTGCTGCCGGAACCGATGGATTTTACCTGGAAACTGGAAGGCAAGGACGACGCCCTAATCCAAATCGGTCCCGAGACGGACCGTTGGAGTGAGCTGTTCGGCCGCGAAAAGGACGAGTTGATCCTGCGGTGTGACCGACTCTCGCTGGCCGGCAAGGAATACGGCGAAACGACCGTGCGCTGCTTCTACAACCGCCTGGAGGTGGAGGGCAGGACCTACGAGCTGGAGAAGTTGAGCGAGTTTTCCGGGCGGCTGCGCGAGTACGTGTTCCCGCGGGAGGCGATGGGGCTGGGAGACGTGAAGTTTATCGCGTGCATCGGGGCATTTCTCGGCTGGCGGGCAGTGTTTTTCTCCATCGCGTCGGCGTCCCTGATCGGCTCGGTGATCGGTGTGGGGGTGCTGGTGCTCGGCCCGAAAGCACGTTCGCTCAAGCTCCCGTTCGGGCCGTACCTGTCGCTGGGAGCGCTGCTGTGGTTGTTCGCGGGACACGAACTGGTCAACTGGTACTTTGGATTGATCCACCTGCAGTGAAATAGAGGAAATTCGCTTCCAGACTGAACTTCCGGGCTGGTTTGGTGGTCCATACGCGCTGCCGCCCGTTGGAGGCAAATAATCAGCAACCCGTGAAGATTGAAGTCATTCTGACCCCGGCGGAGATCGCCCTGCTGCCGGCCCGCGACCTGAGCGCGACGGCCTGCGTGGTCTTCGACGTGCTCCGGGCCACATCCACGATCCTGACGGCGCTCAACAACGGCGCGAGCCGGGTGTGGCCCGTGGCAACGATCGAAGAGGCGCGCGCGTTGCGCGAAACCCGCCTGTCCGGAGCGCTGCTCGGCGGGGAACGCCACGGGGAGCGCATCGAAGGTTTCGACCTGGGCAATTCGCCCCGTGAATACACCGCCGAAGCGGTCAAGGGACGTGACATCATCATGACGACCACCAACGGCACGGTGGCCCTGCGCGCCTGCGCGGCGTCCAGCGAGGTCCACGTCGGCTCGCTGCTCAACCTGGAAGCCCTGGCGGCCCGGCTGCTGCGCACCAACACGCCCGAGACCTCGCTGCTGCTCGTGTGCGCCGGCTCGGGCGAGCGGTACTCGCTCGAGGACGCTCTGGCGGCGGGTGCGCTGCTCTCGCGGTTGACGGCGGGCTTTCCCTCCGACGAAGACACCGGCGACGCGGGCCGCACCGTGCGGGTACTCTATGAGCGTTACCGCGATGATCTGCCCGCCACCTTGCGCACGACCGACAACGGCCGGCGGCTGCTGGATCTCGGGCTGGAAGCTGACGTGGATTGGTGCGCGCGCGCGTCAGCGTTCAACGAGCTGGCCATGATGATCGACGGCGCCATCGAAGGAGCCAACAGCTTCTAAGTTTCGCGTGCGCGGCAGAGTTGAGCTAGTATCCCGTCCGGAAATGCTGTCCAAGCGCGAAAAGGTTCTGATTGCGGTGCTGGGTTCGCTCCTGTTGCACCTGTTTATCCTGCTGTTGTTCGGCATCGGCCTGCAGTTCCAGCCGCCCGCGCGTGCCATCGCGGCGAGGGATCAGCCCATCCAACTGGAGATTCCTCCGCCGGAGGATGAGCCACCCGCGATGCCGGCCATGCCCGCGACGGCCACCCCGCCGCCGCCGATGGTCCACAACAAGGAGAACAACGAGCCCGCGCCCGACAATCCGGCCTTCGAATCCAACGCCAACTCCCAGGCGAGCAGCGACCAGGCCGCCACCGGCGACGCGCCCGTGCCGACGCAGGAGGGCAAGCAGGTTCCCGAATACACCTTCGACACCCACCAGGCGACGCTCGGCGAGCGCCCCGTCGAGGAGGCCGTCAACGCGGCGCAGTCCCAGCCGCCCGCCCAGCCACCTCAATCCCAGGCGACCCCGCCGCCCGCCGAAACACCCGAGCCGACGCCGCAGGACACCCCGCCGCCCCGGCCCAGGAAGGATCGCAAGACGCCGCCGACCCCGGCTCCAACCCCCGAGCCGCTGATCGAACGGGATGAGTTCGCCATGCTCGGGCCGACCCCGACGCCGCATCCGGAACCCAAGGAAGAGGACAATCAGTTCAACCCGTCCATGCGGCAGCCCGTGACCGAGCCGCCCCGACCCACGCCCGCCGTGCGGCGCCCGATGTCCCCGCAGCCGCCTTCACAGCAACAACCGCCCCGCCCCGCCAACCCGGGCTACCAGCCGATGACGCAAAAGGCCGCCATGAGCGGGAGCATCAGCAACAAGGGGCCGTCCTCCGTGGCCGCGCTGGGTACGCCGATGGGCCGTTACCACAAAGCCGTCAGCGACGCCATCGGCTCTCGCTGGTACTTCCTGGTTGACCAGCACCAGGACGTTACCAGCTTCGGCACGGTGAAAATTCACTTCGTCATCGACAAGTCGGGCGCGGTTCTTCGCCCGAGAGTGATTTCCAACTCCGGCAACTCGACCCTGGAAGGCGTTTCCCTGCAAGCCATCACGGATGCGGAGATTCCGCCGATCCCTCCGGAAGTGGCCGCTCTGATCAACAGCAACCAGATGGACCTGGATTTCAGCTTTGCCCTCGTGGCCTATTAGACCATATCGGTGCCCGTTCGTCCCTGCTTTCCGTCGTTCAACTTCACTTGCCGCCTACCCATGCCGATGCTCACCCACCTTTTTTTCTCCTCCGTTTTTCTCGCGACGGCCTACGAGTCCATCCTGGATTTTTTCACCCGGGGCGGCTGGTTCATGTTGCCGCTGGTCCTCTGCTCGCTGGTGGCGGTGACGGTGAGCATCTTCAAGTTCGTCGCCCTGCGGCGTGAGACGGTGCTGCCGACGGTCGTGGAAGGCGAGATCGAGCGCTTGCAGCCCGGCGACCGGCCCGACAACCTGCGGCAGATGGTCAACCAGGACCCGGCTGCTTTGTCCGTGCTCACGAACGTCGCGCTCAACCACTTGCACGTTTCCCGGACCGAGAATACGGAAGCCGTGCAGACGCGGGCGCGGCGCGAGATCATGCGCCTGGAAGGCGGATTGGCGGTGCTGGAAACCATCGTGGGCATTTCGCCGCTGCTAGGTTTGCTGGGAGCGGTGTCTGGTCTGGTGAACCTGTTTTCCAACTTCGGCGGGGCGGGGGCCAAAACCGCCGCCCAATCCAACGTCGCGGTGGCGGCGGGCATCGCGGAAGCGCTCAACACGACCATCGTCGGCCTGGCCATCGCGATTCCCACCCTGATCGTTTACACCTACTTCTCCAAGAAGGTGGAGGCGATGGCGGTCGAGCTGGAGTCGCTGATGGCAGAATTGATGTCCAAGTGCTACCACCAGCGGGCGAATCGCCCGCCGGCTTTGCCCGTCAATTCGACGTCAGGATACGAACCCGCTGCCGCCATAGGCGGAGCGGTGTCCATCGCTCCGACCGCTTCCTACGCGCCGCGCGCCCGCCAGCTGAGCGGCGCGGCGACCCCGCAGATCGTCGGTGAACCCGAAGGCGGCGTCGAGCCGGCCTGATTGCATCCCGGTTTTCTCGCGCCATGAAATTCCACGTGCGGCGGCGGACTTCGCCGGTCATCACCATCGTGTCGCTGATCGACATTCTGACGATCATCCTGATCTTCTTCATCGTCACGACGCAGTTCAAGAGCGAGGAGCAGCCCCTGACCACCAAGGTCAGCATCGTGCTGCCCGAGGCGCAGAAGGGGGTCAACACGCCGAACAAGGTTTTGCCGGCGGTGCTGGCGGTGCGTCCGAACGGCGACCTGTTCTTCGACAGCCGGCCCATCACGCTGCCGGAACTCGGCGACGCGGTCAAACAGGCGCAAACGGCCAAACGCCCGATGGCGCTGGCGGCGGACGAAAAGGCGTCCTTCGGCCGGATTGTGGAGGTGCTGGATACCTTGCAGGTGGCCGGCGTGAAGAACCTGCCCGCCTTTACGCGCGAGAAGAAGTAAATAGCGTGTGGTAGTATTGAGGCATCATGGTGTTGGAGATTGTGAAATACGGGGACCCGGTACTCCGGGCCAAAGGCAAGGCGGTCGATCCGAACGCGGAGGGGATCCGGCAACTGGCTGAAGACATGATCGATACGATGTACGCCGCCCGCGGATTGGGGCTGGCGGCGCAGCAGGTTGGCGTGCCTCTCCAGTTGACCGTGCTCGACGTGGCTCAGGTGCAAGCCGACCGGCCCAGCACCATGATCATCGACGGCAAGGAGGTTGACCTGAACGATTGGACCCCGCTGGTGTTGCTCAACCCGAAGCTGGAGTTGGGCGAGGAACGCGATTCCGCGAGTGAAGGCTGCCTGAGCTTCCCGGAGATCAACGGCGACGTGCCGCGCTCAAAGAGGCTCAAGGTGCGGGCGCTGTTGCTCGACGGCCGGGAGATCGGTTTTGAGGCCGCGGGATTGCTCGCGCGCGCGTTGCAGCACGAGGTGGATCACCTCCAGGGCGTGCTCTTCACCGACCGGATGAACTCCGCCACGAAAGCGAGTCTGGCCGGGCGCATGAAGCGGTTGCAGAAGGAAGGGATGGCGGAGGCGCGACCGGTGGCGCAAAGCCCGCGCCAGGTGAAGCCGCAGCCGGTGGTGAAACGTCCGGTGCCACGTGATGCAGCGGCGGTGGGCGAGGGATTGCCTTCCGAGGAGTAGGACTTTTCAGGTCTCGTTTATTCTGTTTTCACAGGTTGACTGAGCCTCATCTTCGTCTGTCATCCTGAGCGCAGTGAGTCCGCGAACGAGAGTCGAAGGACCTTCCGGCCAGCGGCAGCCAAAGCCTCCTTCCCGGTGAGAGCTTGCTTGGCCTGGGAGCCGTTTGCCTCCGGCGGCGGAAGGTCCTTCGACTCTCGTTCGCGGACTCACTGCGCTCAGGATGACAAATGGGGGGAGATGGTGCGCTGGATGAAGTTGAAGAGACTGCACTACGAGCCACTCCGCAGCGTCGGTCACACGTCCCGCAAGTGCCCACCTTCACTCCGCCGGCAGACTTGCAGCACTTCGGCCATGATGCTCACGGCGATTTCCGCCGGCGACTCCGCGCCGATGGCCAATCCAATTGGCGCGTAAACTCGCGCCAGGGCTTCCCGCGAAATTCCCTCCGCTTCCAGTTCCTCGAACACCCGGCGCACCTTGCGTCCACTTCCCATCATACCGATGTAGCCGGGCACGCCATGACGGAGCGCGGCGTTCAAGGCTTGCTTATCTAATAATGGGTTGCGATTCACGATGATCAACGCGTCTCGCGTGGTCCATTCCCACGAGGCGATGAAGTCGGGCGCAGACACGTCGCTCACCCGCTGGTCCGCCGCGGCGAACCCTCCCGCAGTTAGCAACTCCGCCCGATCCTCCAGCACCCCGACGTGGAACCCGCACGCTTTGGCCAGTTGCGCGATGGCCTGTGAACAGTGACCGCCGCCGATGATCCACACCGCTTCGCCCACGCTCACCGGTTCGAGGAAGACCGTCACCTCGCCGCCGCAAATCGCCCCGAAGGAGTCCGGTGCTCCCTCGTGCAACGGGTACTGCCGCAACCGTGGCACACCCGCACGGATCACCTCCACGGCCTCGGCGATCACCAGGGACTCGAACTTGCCGCCGCCTACCGTGCCGGAGGTGCGGCCGTCGGCATAGACGAGCATCTTCGCCCCGGGGGCGCGGGGCACCGAGCCAGTCGCCGCGACCACAGTCGCCAGGGCGCAAGGCCGGTGGGCGGCGTGCGCTTCGGCAACTTCGGCGTGGATGGACGGCAGCGCCTGCAACCCGGCTTCGGTGCCAGATTCGTGGTTGCGAAGCGGGTAGGGTTGGCTCATAAGGTGGGCGTGCGATTTTTCCAAGGAAATGTAGGTGCGTGCCGGCAGAAAGCAGGTGCGGTTTGTCTGGCTCTGACGACCCTCACAGCGTCTCTGCCCGCAATGGCGGCGCGTGCGGCGACCGGCCCCGAAACCATCAAAGCCTACGCGGTCGTTGACGACAAGACCGGACACGTGCTCGCGTCAAGCAAACCGACCGACAAACTCCAGATTGGCAGCCTGACCAAGATCGCCACCGCCATCGTGGTCCTCGATTGGGCGCGCCTCGGCGGGCACGGGCTGGAGCAAACCATGACCGTACCGCCCGCCGCGCTCGCCGCGGGCGGGGAGAACCCCGTCGGCTTCCAGCCGGGTGACCAACTGACCATCCGCGACCTGCTCTACGCCGCCCTGCTGCAAAGCGACAACGTCGCCGCCGAAGCGTTGGCGTACAACGTCGGCAACGACCTGCCCGACACGGACAGCGGCACCAAAGGGGGCCTGCCGCCGATGGGCCGCTTCATCGTCCAGATGAACGCCCTGGCCAAACACCTGGGTATGACGAAAACCCGCTTCCTCAACCCCGACGGCCTGGACTCCGATAAAGTGCGTCCCTATTCGACTGCCTCCGACATGGCGCGGTTGACCCGCGCGGCGCTCACCAAGTCGGATTTCCGGTTTTTCGTCGCGCAAAAGGATCGGAAGATCACCATCAACCGTGCCGGGGTCGCCAGCGAGTACCTGCTGCGCAACACCAATGACCTGCTCGGGGTCCACAACGTGGACGGGGTCAAGACCGGTCGGACCGCCCGGGCGGGAAGCTGCCTGATCATCACCGCGGCGCGCGAATCCATCGTCAAGGTAAAGGAAGGCGGCACCTCCGAGATCACGCCGCGGCGCTTGATCGTGGTGCTGCTGGGTTCGCCGGATCGCTCCGCCGACGGCGCACGTTTGCTTGAACAAGGGGAAGGCCTCTACGATCAATGGGCGGCGCAGGGACGACTGATGGACCCCAAGAACGATCTCGACTCCGCCGGGCAGTAAAGGCGCAGGGCGGTGGGCCGCCGCGCGGCAACATTTGCGGGCAACCCTTTTCATGTTTAAGGGTTTCTCTGTCTTGATCTGAACACGGTTTATGAACAAACGAAGAGTCGGCATCCTCACCAGCGGCGGCGACTGCCCCGGGCTCAACGCGGTGATCCGCGGCGTGGTCCGGGCGGCCGACAACCTGGATTGGGAGGTCATCGGTTTTATCGACGGCTTCGAAGGATTGCTCCAGCCGGGCGACTACCGCATCCTCGACCGGCATTCCACGGCGACGATCATGTCGCAGGGCGGCACCATCCTGGGCACGACCAACAAGGGCCACTTCATCAGCAAGATCGGCGGCGGCGACAAGGTCGGCGTCGCGCCGGAAACCGTCGAGAACGCCCGTGAGATCCTGCACAAGCTGCGCATCGACGGCCTGATCCTGGTCGGCGGCGACGGTTCGCTGACCACGGGCCTGCAGCTCTACGAGGCGGGCTTCCCGATCATCGGCGTGCCCAAAACCATCGACAACGACCTGGAAGCGACGGCCATGACCTTCGGCTTCGACTCGGCGGTGGCCTGCGTGGCCGACGCCCTGGACCGGCTCCAGACGACGGGGCACAGCCACAAGCGGGTCATGATCCTGGAGGTGATGGGCCGGCACGCGGGCTGGATCGCGCTCTACGGCGGTCTGGCGGGCGGCGCCAACGCGATCCTGATCCCCGAGATCCCCTTCAGCTACGAGAAGCTGGCCACCTACATCAAGCAGCGGGACCGCGACGGTTACTTCAGCAGCCTGGTGGTGGTCGCCGAAGGCGCCAAGCCGATCGGCGGCGAGGAAAAAGTGCGCGCTTCCGGCAGCGGCGGCGAATACAAGCTGGGCGGCATCGGCGAGGAAGTAACCCGCGAAATCGCGGAGCGCACCGGCAAGGAGACCCGCAACTGCGTGCTAGGCCACCTGCAGCGCGGCGGCACGCCGACGACGCTGGACCGCATCCTGGGCACCCGTTTCGGGGTCAAGGCGGTGAGCCTGATCGCCGAGAAAAAATTCGGCACGATGGTTTCCTACCAAAATTACCAGATCCTCGACGTGCCCATCGCCGAGGCGGTGCACAAGCTGCGCGTGGTCAACCCGAACCACCAGATGGTGGCCACCTGCCGCGCGGTGGACGTGTGTTTCGGAGACTAAACAATGGATCCTCTGCTGACCATGCTCCAGCGCGACGCGCTCGCTGCACGAGAGGATCTTGCCGCGCAACTCGACATCACCGCCGAGGAACTGCAGCGGAGGATCAGCGCCTACGAAGCGGATGGGGTGATCATCGGTTACCAGGCAATCATCGACACCGAAAAGGTGGGTGACGATGCGGTGACCGCCGTCATCGAGGTCAAGGTGACCCCGGAGCGGGAGGGCGGCTTTGATCGGATGGCGGACCGCATCGCCAAGTTCGACCAGGTGCAAAGCTGTTACCTGATGAGCGGCGGTTACGATCTGCTGGTGGTAATCAGCGGCCGCAGTCTGCGCGAAGTGGCCAGTTTTGTGAGTGAAAAACTCAGCCCGCTGGATGGGGTAATCGCCACCGCCACTCATTTTCGCCTCAAGACCTACAAGGAAAACGGGGTGCTTCTGAGTAGCGGCCCTTCGCCCGAAAGGCTGGCGGTAACTCCTTGAAGGACGTATGACGATCAACGGGCAGCGGGCGATGTGGCGATGGCTGGTGGCATTGGGTATTTTGCTCTGTCTTTCGCCATCGGCTGCTGGCTTGTACGTCGTGTGGCAGCGCGTTTTCACTCCCATGATCACGATGGGGCCGGAGAAGTTTAATCAAGTAGTCAGCCAACAGGAGCTTCAGGAGCACATGCAAAGGGATCCCATCATGTTGGTGTCCCTGTTTGCGGTTGCTCCTTTGGGCGTGGCGTTGATCATTATCAGTGCCAAGCGGCTGCGGGGGCTGCGGCGGCCACCGGCGCTGCCGCCAAATTATGGACTACCTGGCGGGAGGCGTTGAGTCGGAGGGCGGAGTGTGGTTGGGTGATGAGGTTCCGTTATGACTGCTTCTCCCATTGCCCGCCACGTCCGCAGCATCCCTCGCTCGGGCATCCGTGATTTTTTTGAGGTGGTTCAAAGCATGACCGGGGTGATCAGCCTCGGCATCGGCGAGCCGGACTTCGTGACGCCTTGGCACATCCGCGAGGCCGCCATCTACTCGCTGGAACGCGGACGGACCGGTTACACGTCCAACCTCGGTCTGCCCAAGCTGCGCAGCGAGATTGCGTCGTACGTGGACGATCGGTTCGGCATCTCCTACGATGGCGCGACGGAGGTGCTGGTGGCCGTCGGCGTGAGCGAAGCGTTGGATCTGGCTTTGCGCGCGCTGCTCGATCCGGGTGACGAGGTGATTTACCACGAGCCGTGTTATGTCTCGTACAGCCCCAGCATCGCGCTGGCGCACGGCGTGCCGGTGGCCGTACAGACGCGGGCGGAAGACAGCTTCGCGCTGCGGGCGGAAGCCGTGGCGGCGTGCATCACGCCGCGGACGAAGGCGTTGATGCTCAATTTTCCCACCAATCCCACGGGCGCGACGATGCCGGTGGCGGAATTGCAGGCCATCGCGGCGTTGTGCCAGCGGCACGACATCGTGGTGCTGACCGACGAGATTTACAGCGAACTGACCTACGACAACGCCGAGCACCGTTCGATCGCCTCGCTGCCGGGCATGAAGGAACGCACGATCTTTCTGCACGGCTTTTCCAAAGCATTCGCCATGACGGGCTTCCGCATCGGCTACGCCTGCGGGCCGGCGGCGCTGATCGACGCGATGATGAAAATCCATCAATACGGGATTTTGTGCGCGCCGATTACGAGCCAGGAAGCGGCTCTGGAAGCCCTGCGACACGGTGCGCCGGACGTGGCCGCGATGCGCCGGGAGTACGAGGGCCGGCGCAATTTTATCGTCGGTGCCTTCAACGCGTTGGGCTTTCCCTGTCACAAGCCGAAAGGGGCGTTCTATGTGTTTCCGGACATCCGGTCGAGCGGGTTGAGCAGTCAGGAGTTTTCCTTGGGCCTGTTACAGGAGAAGAAGGTGGCGTTGGTACCCGGTACGGCGTTCGGCCCCGGCGGCGAAGGCCATGTGCGCTGCTCGTACGCAACGGGTCTGGCGCAGATCAAGACGGCGATGCAATTGATCGGGGAGTTTGTACGCAAGGTGTAGGGCTCGCGTGAAGGCGGCTTCCCGAAAGGAAAGATTACTCCTCGACCCTAAGACACAAGCGAAGTATTTTTCCGGTATGGAACTATGGAGGAAAATGGCCGAGGAAATGAGGCAGGCTCGCCAGAATCAGCCGCGAGTTACGTCGGAAGAGGCGGCGCAGGAACGCCTCGCCATGAAGAGTCTTACAGCGTACGATCAGCCCGCTCTCGAGCCGAAGAATCCAGAGTCTTCGAGTGGGCAACTCGCGTCGGCAAATTAGGCGGTAAAATTCCTACCCCTGAGGACCGCGGCGGTGAGCACACTGTTTCCTACGATCCAAAATCAAACCGCTACTTCAAGGCGACCCGCCCCGAGGCAAATTTGGGCTTCGGAATCGCTTTGACTGACAGCGGATTAGGTGCGACACCCGCCGAATACCTGCATCGGCTGTTCTTGAACAATCAACTGTTCGGTGACGATGTACGGATTGAGTGGGTAGTAAGACCAGGTATCAGGCCCGTCATCGTCACCTCGCAGCCTTACGTTAAAGGGCCTCCGGCGAGTCCGCGTCAGATTGTCGGCAGGATGCTTGCTGGCGGATTTTATCCGATCGCACCGGGTGCATTTTACAGCGAGGAGGCGAAGATATTGGCTTTCGACGTTTACCCGAAGAACGTCAAGTTCACCGATGGGAAGGTTGTGCTCATCGATCCTGTTCTACAATGTGTGATTCCGGAATTCGTTCAATTCATTAGACGCAATTACCAGCACCTGCCTGACTTCCAAAATGTGGAAGCTCAAAAGTGGAACAGCGCTTGTTGATCAGGACGTTCGTCAATCTATGCCGCACCTCGACTCCATCCACGTCTCCAATCTAGTGCTCAACGTCCGCATCGGCGTCACGGACAAAGAGCAAGTGCTGCCGCAGCGGCTGACCGTTTCGCTCACGCTCCAGCCCGAGCAGCCTTTCACCGGCCTGGAAGATCGGATCGAAAACACCGTCAACTATGCTGCCGTGTGCAAGGTCGTTCGGGATCTTGCCGCCGGTCAGCCGCGACGGTTGATCGAGACGATGGCGGAAGACATCGCGGTGGAAGTGCTGGAACGATTTACGACCTGCGCCGCCGTAGAAGTGGAGTTGCGCAAGTTTATCCTTCCAGATACTGATTATGTGGCCGTGCGCCTGACGCGCCGCCGTCTGGCCTCATCATGAGTAAACAACTTGCTTCCCGCCGCCCCGTTGCCGTCGCGCCAGTGACTCCTGCCAAGAAGAAGGCAGGGGGTGAGCAACCCATCGCGCCGTCTTCGACTCCCGCGCGCCGCGAGCTGCCCCGGCTCATCATCGCCGCCAGCGAGGAGAGCGCCGACATGCTCTACGCCACGCGCTTCTTCGTGCCGGACGCGTTTTTGCTGCTCGTGCAGGATGGCCGTTCCACCATCATGCTCAGTGATCTGGAAGTGGACCGCGGGCGCAAGGTTGCCACCGTGGACGAGGTGGTGAGCATTTCCGAGTTCACCGAACAGAATAAGAAAGCATTGGGCAAGCAGCCCGCCTTTGGCAAGGTGGCCGCGCACTTTCTGCGCTCGCGGCGGGTCACACGCGCGGTGGTGCCGGAAAAGTTTCCCCTCGGCCTGAGCCGGGAACTGGCGAAGGGCGGCGTGGCAGTGGCACCCCCCAGGAAGGGCGTCTTCTGGCCCGCGCGCCTGCACAAACAGCCGGAGGAGTTGGACCATCTGCGGAAGGCCCTGGTAATTACCGCCATGGGCATGGCCCGGGGAATCGAAGTCCTGGCCGCCGCCAAAGCGCCGAAAAGCGGCGACCGCACGCTGCGCTGGGGCGGGGGGACGCTCACCTCCGAGCGGCTGCGGGCCGAGATCGAATCGGCCATCCTCCACGCGGGCGGCCTGCCGGCCAACACCATCGTGGCGGGCGGGGAGCAGGCGTGTGATCCGCACGAGCGCGGCAGCGGACCCCTGCGCGCCGGCGAGTTGATCATCCTGGACATCTTCCCCCGGATGACGGGCACGGGTTACTATGGCGACATGACGCGCACCGTCGTCAAGGGCCATGCGACCGATGCCCAGCGCGACTTGTGGCATACGGTGCAGGAGGGCCAGCGCATGGCGATCGAGGGTACTCGCGCCGGCGCGGACGGGCTCAAGCTGCACGAAGGGGTCAAGGAATTCTTCAAACAACGCGGGTATCCCACCGAGTTGCGCGAAGGCCGGCACGTCGGTTTTTTTCACGGCACGGGACACGGCCTGGGTCTGGAGTTGCACGAGGAGCCGCGCTTCCAGCGGACGAGCGCCTTTGAGCCGGGCATGGTCTTCACCATCGAACCGGGTTTGTACTACCCAGGCCTGGGCGGGGTGCGGATCGAGGACGTGGTGGCGGTCACGGCGAAGGGCCACGATTTGCTGTCCAACTTCGAGCAGCGGCTGGAGATCTGAACGCCGTCGGACGGAGGTTGTTCAAGCAGGACCGTTTTGTGCTATGTTGGATGATGGGCAGGGAGTGTACCGGTGTTCCCAGGTTCCTCCGCCCGGCGGACTGCTCATTCTCCTTCGATGGCAAAGCCTTACGCACTTCCATTTCCCGTGGCCGGTGCTATAACCTCGTCCAAACCCACCATGGACAAGGCGCGCGCCGCGACGACCACCGACGAGACCGTCGCCGAAGAGAGCGACGAATCGTTGGTCGCCCGTGCTCAGAAAGGTGATGCCGCCGCCTTCGACAAGCTCATCGTCAAGTACGCTTCGCGCCTCTACGGCCTGGTGTACCACATGACCAGCAACAACGAGGACGCCCGCGATCTGGTGCAGGAAATTTGCCTCAAGGCGTACCGATCCATCAGCGGCTTCCAGGGAAACAGCTCGTTCTACACGTGGCTGCACACCATCGGAAAGAACATGACCATCAACTTCCTCAAGAAACGGGGAAGACGCTGGCAGATGAGCCTCGACGACGTGGACTCGAACATCCAGAACGACCGCGAGTTTCTGGAACTAACCGCTTCGAGTGATCCGGTGCGCGAGGCCAACCTTTCCGAACTGCAAAGAAGATTGAACGAGTCCCTGATGAAGCTGTCAGTGGAGCATAGGATGGTCGTCACCATGTTCGACATTCAGGGCATGCCGCACGCGGAAATCAGCAAAATTCTGGGTGTCTCCGAGGGCACGGTCCGTTCCCGCCTCTTTTACGCGCACCGCCAACTGCAAAACTACCTGGAGGAATTCCGCCGCTAGCACCGACTTTGCCTTGGCTTCCTCGTCACCATCTGCTATTCCGATCCAACGCTGCCTACCACCCGATTGCCCATGGAAGATTTCTCCGATCTACAGCGTCTCCTGCGCCTGAAAGCTCACGAAGCTCCCCCTCCCGATTTCATGGAGGACTTCCTGATCGAATTTCATCAGCGTCAGCGCGCCGAGTTGCTCAAGCGTTCTCTGTGGCGTCTGGCGATGGATCGGATGGAAGGTGCGTTGTCGGGCTTGCAGGTTTCCCGTTATGCCTATGCCACGGCCTGTGGTGTTGCGCTGGTTTTCGCCGGCATCTCGGCTCGCCACGCTCTGAGCACCGCACCGAACCGGGGTGGTCTCATGGCAAGCGCTGTTCTGGTGGACCAGGGCGCTCAGGGTTTTCACGCGCCAGCGCCGCAAGTGGTCGTAAAGTCCCCGCGCTTCAATATCTACGGCCCACGTCCTTCCCTGAGTCTGGCCGAGCTGGATTTCGATAAACCGCGTCCCGCTACCGCCTCCATGACGACAGGCAAGCATCCTCGCTATGTGCTGGACACCCAGCCCGTAAGCTATGAGCAGCCGGATAGCCTATAAGCCGGTAACGTTTCGCAGAGCATCGCTGACGGGTCTTTTCTGCGAACTGCTCTTGGGAGTTGGATTTGTTTGGCTTTGTACGCTTGACGTGCTGAGAGCCCAGAATTCTGCTCCGCTCCCGCCGTCGGTGGCCGCCGTGCCTTCGACGGTGGCTTCACCCACCCTGAGCGAGCCATCCGCCGGACCTTTGGACGGAGCAGACAGCGCCAAAGTGTTCGAGTCCGTCAGCAAAGAAGTGGGTGTGGTGTTCAACAAGTGCAAAAGCGGGGTCGTGCGCATCATTGCGTCGGATGACTATGGCATGCACAGCGGCACCGGATTTTTCATCGACTCGAACGGGACGATCTACACCCACTACGCGGTGGCGGGCCGTTCGTGGAATCTGAACGTGGAGTTTGCCGACAAGAAGTATCCTGCGACCTGCCTCCTGGCCGATCCCCGCAGCGGAACTGCCCTGCTCAAAATCCAAGCGGAGAGGACCCCCTACCTGAACATCGGAAATTCTGCGGAACTCCGGGTGGCTTCACCGGTCATCACCGTCGGTTATCCGATGGACCTGCCAGCGTCACCCAATTTTGGCTTGGTGGCGGGCCTGGACCAGAAATTCCTGGGACGCTACCTGCCAACCACGCACATCCGCGCCAACCTGCCGGTGCAGTCCGGTGAATTGGGAGCGCCCGTCCTGAACACGCGCGGCGAAGTGGTGGGCATCCTGGCGTTTGGCACCCTTTCGGGCGCGTCCTGCGAAGCCCTGCCGATCCAGGCGGCGGAAAGGGTGCGTAACGATTACACCCGTTTCGGCGAGGCGCGCTACGGCTGGATTGGAGTCACCGCGGAACCGGTGGTCACAGGAGACGAGAATGGTGAAGTCAAGGTGACTCACCTGGACGAAGACACCCCGGCGGCGCACAGCGGGTTGAAGGACGGCGACGTCCTGGTCAGCGTGGGCGGTAAGCCAATCAAGAAGTTCGGCGACCTGCGCGATGCCTCGTTCTACCTGACGGCTGAGGAGTTGGTGCCGATCATCGTGCGGCGGGACGAAAAGGAAACTACTTTCGACGTCCGTGCGGCCAATCTTCCCGGCAAGGTCGCTCTGGAAGCACAGTCGAGAAACGACGGTGGTACACGGCTGTCGCTGCCGCAGCCACGTTGAGAGATTTTTCCGTATGTCCGAAGCGATGACGTTTGCAGATCAAAAGGCCCGGTTGCTGGAGCTTCTCGTCAAGAAATCCGTCCGTCGGGGAGAATTTACCCTCGCATCGGGAGCGAAGAGCGATCTGTACGTCAACTGCAAGCTCACAGCCCTCGATCCCGCCGGTGCGTTGTTGATTGGCGCGGTGGGTTGGCAGCTCGTGAAACAGCAGGCTGCTGGGATGGATGTTTCGCTCGACTCGATCGGTGGATTGACGATGGGGGCTGATCCGATCTCCCTTAGTATCGCGATGGCTTCAGAACTGGATACACCAGGCCAGTCGCTCCAGACGTTCACCGTGCGCAAAGCCGCGAAGGAGTACGGCATGAAAAAGCTCATCGAGGGCAACTTTGCCGCCGGTGATCAGGTGGTGGTGGTGGACGATGTCGTGACGACCGGCGGTTCCACTTTGCAGGCGATTGCCGCGGTGGAAGCGGAAGGGGGTAAAGTGGCTTTTGTCCTCGCGCTCGTGGACCGTCGCGAAGGCGGGCGGGAAAACATTGAGGCCAAGGGCCACAAGGTAGTGTCGTTCTTCACCCGGGGCGACGTGTTAGGGGAAACTCGATCCTGAGTTGGGGGCGTCACGGCTGCATCGTTTTGGCCGGATTGTGCTTTTCCAGACAACGGTGCTGTGATGGTTGGCCGGCATTGAGCCTGAAAATAGGGATTTCTGAGCTAAATACATCGGCACACACTTTGCTCTAGGCAGAGCGCCCGTAAACAGGGCAGCATGAGCCATCGTGTTTTTACGCCGACGACGGTTTGCCAGAGCGAAAAAGCCCTTGTACCGAAAGACTATTGTCCTCCTATGAAAAAAATTGAAGCCATCATCAAGCCCTTCAAGCTAGAGGAAGTCAAAGATGCCCTCGCTGAACTCGGCATCGAAGGCATGACCGTGAGCGAGGTCAAAGGGTTTGGGCGGCAGAAAGGACACACCGAGATTTATCGCGGGAGCGAGTACACCGTGGATTTTCTGCCCAAGATCAAGATCGAGGTGGTGCTGGCCGATAATCTTTTGGAGTCAGCGACCTCGGCAATCATCAAAGCGGCCAAGACCGGAAAAATCGGCGACGGCAAAGTGTTCGTTTATTCGATCGAGGATGCCATCCGTATCCGCACCGAGGAGACCGGCGAGCGCGCCGTCTGAGGGGGCCGCGCCGACGTTCGACGACTTCACACGCGCCGAGCCGGACGAGGGACTCCTGGCGCGCTTGCACCCGGCGGCGGCAGACTGGTTCCAGCGGACACACCGGAATTTCACGGAAGCGCAGAAGCTTTGCATTCCGGCTATCCTAGCGGGAAAGTCGGTTCTGCTGACTTCGCCCACCGGCAGCGGCAAAACACTGGCGGGTTTTTTAGGGATCATCGACCAGTTGGCGCGGGCCCTGCCCCTGCGCGAGGGCATTCATGCCATCTACGTCTCGCCGCTGCGGGCGTTGACTTACGACATTCAGAAGAATCTGGAGCGGCCGCTGCGCGAGATGGGGCTGGAGGGAAAAATCCGCCTTGGTTTGCGCACGGGTGATACCCCGGCAAAAGAGCGCGCCTTGCTCAAGCGCAAACCGCCCCACATTCTGCTCACGACGCCGGAGAGCCTGGCGATCATGCTGTGCCAGCCGTCGCACCATGCGTCGTTGAGTGTTTGCCGGTACGTGGTGATCGATGAACTGCACGCGCTGGCCGAAAACAAACGCGGTGAGCACCTGAGCGTCACGCTGGAACGTTTGGAGCGGCTGGTGTGTTCCGCGCCGCCGCCGGTGCTGCCTGCTCCATCAATGCCGGTGCGGCCGAGACCATCTGGTGAACCGGAGGTAAAAGACCCGGTACCGGATTCTGATTGTAGGGCGACCGTCCCGGTTGACAGTGGTGACGTCGCCCCTGGCAACCGGGATGGTCGCCCTACCGTTCCAGACGAGGTGCCTCTTGCACCGCGCATCGCGGCGGTACGGAGCGAAATGGCAGACGCCGCGGGACTCTGCCGCGTGGGACTCTCCGCCACCATCAGCCCGCTGGAAACGATGGCTGCCTTTCTTGCCGGGGTCGGACGACCTTGCGTCATCGCGGAAGCGCGCACGCAGAGGCAGGCGATCGTCGAGGTGTTCTCGCCGTTGCGCCGGGACCCGTATCCGCCCAGCGGGCAGAGCGCCGGACGCGTCATGCGCGAACTCGCCTCCCTGGTGCGCGCCCGCCGGTCGGTGCTCATTTTTACCAACACTCGCGCGGGTGCGGAACTGCTCGGCCTCAACCTCAAGGCGGCGTTGCCCAAACTAGCCGCGCAGGTGGAAATCCATCATTCTTCCCTGGACCGCAACGTCCGGCTGGAAGTCGAGGATCGCCTCAAAAACGGCGAGTTGCGCGCGGTGGTCTGCTCGACCAGCCTGGAAATGGGCGTCGATATCGGTGCGATCGACCTGGTGGTGATGGTTTCCGCCCCCAAGGGCATCTCGCGGACACTCCAGCGGATCGGCCGCTCGGGGCACGCCGTGGACCAGACCAGCCATGGCATCCTCATCGCCACCAACATCAACGATCTGATCGAGTGTACCGTCACGGCGCACCTGGTCCGCGAACGCCGGTTGGACCCGGTGCAAATGCAGGAAAATTCCGCCGACGTGTTGGCACAGCACCTCATGGGATTCGCGATGGGCGAGCCGGGCCTGCCGGTGGAAAAGGCCTTCGAGATCGTCCGCGGCGCGTGGCCGTTCCGGCGGCTGGAGCGGTCGGACTTCGAGCGGGTGGTCGAGTACCTGGAAGGAGGCGGCCGTTCGCTGGCCCGCGCGTACACCGACACCTTCGGCAAGCTGCGTGTGATCGAAAGCCGGCTGTTTACCGTCTCGCCACGGGTGGAGCGGGATTACTTGGTCAACATTGGGACCATCGTCACCGAGGGCCTGGTCGAGGTGACATTGCGCCGCCGCCGGCTAGGCACGGTGGAGGAACGCTTTATCCAGGGCCTCAAGCCGGGCGACGTGTTCGTGCTGGCGGGCCGCGCGGTGCGGCTGCTCGAGGTAGGTTGGAAAACGGTACGGGTGGAGGACGCCAAAGGTGAACGTCCCAACATCCCCGTCTGGAGCGGCAGCCGGCGGCCGCTCGCCACCGGCCTGGCCCGGGAGATCGCGCGGTTGCGCACGCAATTGGACGACCGCCTGGCCGCCGGGTCCGCCGCGACGGATTGGCTGGTGGAAAACTGGGAGCTTTCCGCGTCCAACGCCCAGGCGGTGATCGCGCACTTCGAACTCCAGCGTCGGCATTCCCTGGTCCCGCGCGAGGGCTTGATGGTGGTGGAACGCTACCGGGAACCCAACACGCGGCCACCGTTGAGCCATTACTTCTTTCACTCCCTCATCGGACGGGGGGCCAACGACGCGCTGTCGCGGATCGTCGCCTGGCGGGTGGCGAAACTTGCCGGGGGCAATGCCTTGGTGACGGTGGACGACTACGGCTTCCTGCTCACCGTGCAACGCTTCCAGGAAATGACGCGTGAGCGTTGGCGCGAGTGCTTCGCCCGGGACGGCGCGGAGGACGACCTGCGCACGGCTCTGGCCGACAGCCAGTTGGTCCGTTCGCAGTTTCGCGCCGTGGCCCAAACCGGCCTGATGGTGCCGCGCCAGCTCCCCGGCAAGGATCGGGCGCCGAGACAATTGCGTTTCAGCGCGGACATCCTCTTCCGGGTGCTCGCACAACACGAACCCGATCATCCGCTCGTCGCGGAAGCCTACCGGCAGGCGACCACCTTGTTTCTCGACAGCGACGGCGCTTGCCGCTGGCTGGAAGAAGCGGCGGCATTGCGTTGGGAGTTCGTGGAGTTGCCCATCGTCAGCCCCTTCGGCTTCGGTCTTTACGCCGGCAAGCTCAAGGAGAGCATGATGTTCGAGGATCCCGCCGAAGCGATCGAGCGCCTGTACCAGCAGTTTTACGGCGGCGAATCTTTCGGTGGAAGCCGCGCGGCGGCCGAGCCAGCTTCGATCTAGCAGAGGCCCAAGTTGAGCTTTCTCTCGTTACAAAGCGCTCTCTGGTCCGGCGTTTGCTGAGCAAAGGTTTCACCATTCTGACAATGCTGTCACGGCGCTGCCTTCCTTCTCTATGTTCCGCACCATCATCAGTAAGGCAAAGATCCTCATCGTTGATGATGAACAAGCCAACGTGCGGCTGTTGGAGCGCATCCTCGAACTGATCGGCGCCACGAGGGTGGTAAGCACAACGGATCCCCGTGAGGTCATGGCGTTGTTCGTGGACTTCCGGCCCGATCTTGTCCTCCTCGACCTGCACATGCCCCACGTCAGCGGGTTCGAGATCATGGAGCAGATCAAGGTGCTCAGCTACGAAGATCACCCGGTGCCCGTGCTCGTGCTGACGGCCGACGTGACAGCCCGGACCAAACACCGCGCGCTCTCGGCGGGAGCCAAGGACTTTCTGACCAAGCCGCTCGATCAGCCGGAGGTGTTGCTGCGCATCCGCAATTTGTTGGAAACCCGTTTCCTGCAAATCCAGCAGCAGAATCAGAATATCCTCCTGGAAGAGCAGGTGCAGGAACGCACCGCGCAACTCGAAGATACCCTCAGCAAGCTGCGCCTGGCGCAGCAGGCGGCCATCAAGCAGGAGCGGTTGAGCGCATTGGGCACGATGGCGGCTGGGATCGCCCACGATTTCAACAACGTGCTGACGCTGATCCTCGGGTACAGCGACCTGATGCTCACGGACCTGAAGGACCAGCCCGAGCGGCAGGAAGCAAAGTATGTCCGCGTCATCGCCAGCGCCGCGCAGGATGCCGCCCAGATCGTGCGGCGCCTGCGGGAGTTCCACCGGCCGGCCGACAGCAAGGAGACGCGGGTATCCATGCAGCTCAACCAACTGGTGGAGCAGGCGGTGACGATGACCCGGCCCAAGTGGCAGGACCAGGAGACCAATCTCGACGTACACGTGGCAGTCAACATGGATCTGGGTGAACTCCCGCCGATCCTGGGAGATCCCGCGGAGTTACGCGAGATGCTCACCAACCTCATTTTCAACGCGGTGGACGCCATGCCCGACGGCGGTATCCTGACCATCCGCACCCGTCTGGACAACGGCAAGGCAAATCTGTCCGTGCGTGATACCGGCACGGGAATGGACGAGGAAACCCGCCGCCGCTGTCTGGAACCGTTCTACACCACCAAGGGGGATCGCGGCACCGGCTTGGGACTATCGGCGGTGTACGGCATCATCGAACGGCACCGGGGGGTCCTCGACATCGAGAGCGAGATGGGCCGTGGCACCACTTTCACCGTGTGCCTGCCTCTGGTGAAGCAAGAGGAGGTCGCGACGGCGGCATCGCCCGAACCGCAGCCATCGTCACCGGCGCGGGTCCCGGGTGACGGAGCAAGGACGTTGCGGATTCTGGTGGTGGACGATCAGGAGATCATCCGCAAGGTGATCCAGGAGCAACTTCTGGAAGATGGTCACCAGGTGGAAACCGCGGAGGACGGCACCGAGGCGCTGGCAAAGTACCGCGCCGGCCACTACGACATGATGATCACCGACCAGACCATGAACGGCATGAGCGGTGAGGAACTGGCGACCGAAGCGAAGAAGCTTTCTCCCGAATCCCCGATCATTCTGATGACCGGCTACGGTGGTGGAAAGGCAAAAGATAATCTGCCAGCCGGCATCGACTTTATCCTGGGCAAACCCGCAACGCAGACCGAGTTGCGCCGCGCGGTGGTGCAGTTGGCGGCGAAATAGAGCACTCCTCCAGCGAGTTTACCTTCCGGCATGGTAGGGCGGGCGCTTCGCCTGCCGCCAGGTCGTCCACTCACGGCAGGCGAAGCGCCCGCCCTACCATGCCGGAAGTGTCTGGCAAGGTAGAAGCCTTTTACTTCTTTGTGGATTCCTGACCCCGGAAGAGATAATCATCCAGGATCTTGAGAAACTGCACGACGTTGAAGGGCTTGGTGAGATAATCGTTCGCGCCGGCCGCACGGATCTTATGGTTGCGTGCCGCGGTGGCATCGGCGCTGACGACGATCACCGGCGTGTCGCGGGTGCTGTCTTCCGCCCGCAGGTGGCTTAATACCTCCTCGCCGGTCGTATCCGGCAGGTGCATGTCCAGAAGGATCAGGGCAGGGTGGTGTTCCCGGGCCAGCTCCAATCCCTCGGCACCGTGGGAGGCGCTCACCAGGCGCAGGCTCGGACGCTGCGTGAGAAGCATCTCGATCAAGCGGCGGTTGGATTCATTGTCCTCGATGTGCAGGACGACCCGTTTCGCTGTCGGCACCAGCTCGGCAGGCGGGCTGCCGTAGGTTTGGCTGCCTTTTTCCCGCAGGCGCGGGCCGGCGAGCAGTTCTTCGAGCATCAGTGCTGACAACTCCGGATCATCCGCCGCTGCCGCGGCGACCGGCATCTCGACCCAGAAGGTCGAGCCGACGTGTTCCTGGCTCTCTGCTCCCATGAAGCCGCGTTGCGAATCCACCAGGCGCTTGGAAAGCGCCAGGCCCATGCCGTTGCCTTCCACGTCGGTGTTTTCCGCCCCCAGCCGCTCGAAGGGGGTGAAAAGCCGGGAAAGTTTCGCCTGCGGGATCCCCAGGCCGGTATCATGAACTTCCATCCGCAAACGCTCACCCGACGTGGACAGACCGCCGCCGATCTCGACGCGTCCGCCCTCGCGGTTGTACTTCACCGCGTTGGAAAGCAGGTTGAGCAGCACCTGGCGCAACCGCTGACGGTCGGCCAGCACGTGGTGGCCGCCATCGGCAAGCTCGGGCCGCAGGGTCACCGTGATCCGGCGCGCGTCGGACAAGGGGCGGATGAGATCCGTCACTTCGCGCAGCAATTCCGCCGCGGCGATCGGTTCGGGTGTGAGCAGCAGGTGTCCCGCCTCGATCCGGCTGATGTCCAGCACCTCGTTGACCAATCCCAGCAAATGCCGGCCGGCGCGGATGATCTGCCCGACACTTTCGTGTTGGTTGCCGCTCAACCCGTCCAATTCCAACAGTTGACCGAAGCCCAGGATGGCATTGAGCGGCGTGCGCAGCTCGTGGCTCATGCGCGAGAGGAAATCGCTCTTGGCGTTGTTGGCCCGCACGGCACCCTGCTGCGCGGCCTGCAGGGCCTGCTCGGTGTGTTTGCGCTCGATGGCGGCCGCCAGGACGTTGGCCATCGATTGCAGGAAATGCACGTCGTCCTGGGTGAACTCCCGCTGGTGCGTGCTGTGCGCGCTCAGGACGCCGAACGGATGGTCCTCGCCGTTGATGAGTACCGTCATGCCGCTGTGCAGCGGCAGTGGGCAATCCGGCATCAGGGAAACGAAGCGCGCCCGGGCCGCCAGATCTTCGACGATCAGCGGCTCGCGCGTTTGCATCACCTGACCCGCCGAAGTCCGGCGTCCGGCGTAGGATACCCCGACGCCGATCGGCGCGTTCGGCCAGCCGGTACAGGCGCGCAGCAAAAAAGTTTCGCTGCCGTCACGGGCGTGCTCCATCACGCAACCGAGGGGGACGTCCAGGGTGTTTGCCACCTGCTCGGCGGCTTCCTGCAGGAGGGTATCGAGGTTGCTGCCCATGACGGCCTGCCGTCCGAAAGCCGCCACCGCTTCCTGCTGGAGCGCCCGCAGGCGGAGTTGCGCGTTGGCGTGCGCCAGTTCGGCCGTGCGCTGCTGCACGCGGGTTTCGAGATCCTGGC
This sequence comes from uncultured Chthoniobacterales bacterium, assembly GCA_964245965.1. Lineage (GTDB taxonomy): Bacteria > Verrucomicrobiota > Verrucomicrobiia > Chthoniobacterales > SZAS-18 > CAWCJJ01. The sequence continues at coordinate 5,629 of CAXTOP010000029.1, read as the reverse complement.
GGCTGAGGTGCAGTTGCTGCCGGGCGGTATGCCGGTCCGTGATGTCACGCACCAGGGCCAGCAGCAGCGGACCTTGGGCGGTCTGAATCGTGGTAGCGTTGATCTCCACCGGGGTGATCCGGCCGGCGCGATCGAGGTAATCGATCTCCAGGCCGCGCACCGAACCCGACTCGACGCAGCGGGCGATCTCCGCCGCACTGCGGTCGCGGTCGTGGGGAGCGGTCCAAGCCAGGAAGTCACAGCCACGGATTTCGTCCAGGCTGTTCGAGCCGGTCAGGCGCACATATTCCGCGTTGGCATCGACGATGCCTCTGGCTGGATCGACGATACAGTAACCGGTGTCGGTCGTCTCGACCAGGGTGCGGTAGAAGTGTTCGGTGGCCTGGACGACTTCCTCGCTGTGACGCAACTGGGTCACGTCGAGCATGACGCACAGGTGCTCGCCGGGCTGGAAATTGGCTTTGGCGCGGTAGAAGGCGCGCCGCGTGCCGCCGCCACTGTTGCGGATGATGCGTTCACCGGAAAACTCGCCGTCGGTCAGAAATTGCTGCCAGGCCGCGCTCCAGTCCGGCAGGTCGCGCGGCAGGACGGGCTCGGAAAAGAGGTTGAGGTGCTTGCCCAGGAGATCCGCGTGGGCGACCCCCAGCAACTGGCTGGCAGCCGGGTTGGCGTAGAGCACCTCCTGCGCGTCGTCCACGATCAACGTCGCGCTGAAGACGTGATCGAACACCGCCCGGAACTTGCCCTCGGTATGCTGGCGGACGGCTTCGGCTTCCGCCTGCCCGGCAGCATCATTGATGTGTGAGGTGGCGGCCGGCGCTGAAGGTTCCGTACCAGGCATACATAATAGACTTCAAGGGTGTTGGTCCTCACCCAGGAGAGGGGTCCTGGCGCCGGTTCCTCACGGGCGTTAGCCGGAAACAACTTCGCTCATCTTGAAGATCGGCAGGAAGAGCGCGATGACAATGCCGCCGACGATCACTCCCAGGATGACGATAAGGATCGGCTCCAGGAGCGAAGTCAACGCTGCGAGAGTAGCCTCGATTTCTTCGTCCCAGAAATCGGCCATCTTTTCAAGCATTTCGTCGATCTTTCCTGTGGACTCACCGGCGGCGACCATGCGCAGCATCATCGGCGGGAAGATGGTTTTGCGCGAAAGGGCAATGGAAAGGTTGTCGCCTTTCTCCACATCGTCGCTCACGCCTTTGATGGAACCTTCGATGACCGTGTTCCCCGAGCTGCCGCCGACAATTTCCAGGGTTTCCAGGATGGGGACGCCCGAGCGGATGAGCTGCGCGAAGGTGCGCGCGAAACGGCTCATGCAAATTTTGTGGGTCAACGGTCCGAAGATCGGCAGCTTGAGCTGCCAGCGATTCCAGATCTCATTGCCGGTCTTGGTCTTGAGAAAAAATCTCAGACCGTAAACGGCTCCGACGGCCCCGAAGATCAGCGCCCACCAGTAGGCACGCAGGAAATCGCTCACATCGACCAGGAACTGGGTCGGGGCAGGGAGCGGTTTGCCGAAGTCCTTGAAGATCTCCGCGAACACCGGCACCACGCGCACGATCAAGAAAATCGTGATGACGAAAGCGATGGAAATGACCGCGATGGGATAGGTCATGGCCGACTTGATCTTTTTGCGCAGCCGCGCGCTGGCTTCCAGGAAGCCGGCGAGGCGATCCAAAATGTCCGCGAGCAAGCCGCCCGTTTCACCCGCCTTGACCATGCTCGTGTAGAGCCGGTTGAAGACCTGAGGGTGTTTGAGCAAGGATTGGTTGAAGCTTTCGCCGCCCTGGACCCGTGCGGTCAGGTCGCCGACGACGTTGCGCAGCCCGGCCTGCTTTTTGGGATCGGCCGTCTCGTACAGGGCGGTCATGGCCGAGACCAGCGGGATGCCGGCGTCGATCATGGTGGCGAGCTGCCGGGTAAAAAGCACCAGGTCGGTTTCCTTGACGTTGGTGTTCTTCTTGCGCTTGCTGGCCGCACCCTTCTGCTGGATCGAGAGCACCATCAAACCGCGGCTCATCAGGCTGGTGATCGCGTTTTCCTCGTTGAGCGCATCCTGAATGCCAGCGATGATTTTGCCGTGATTGTCGCGGGCTTGATAATTGTAGGTGTACATGGGCGTCGGATGGGGCGGAATGCTTTGGCTTAATTATTAGCCAAGCAACTCGGATGCCACCGACACGCCGGAAGTTTATTAAGCCGCGGTTTCCGTCAGAGTAGATCTTCGGCGGCGACGCTGGTCTGCTCACGGCTGCCCAGAAGATGCGCCTGGGACACCACATCCTGACGGTTGGCGTTGAACCGGTAACCAAAACAATTTGGACAGGTCGTAACCTTGGCCGACACGATTGAGTCGCAGCCTTCGCACACCTTGTAGCGCTCGGGATGGCCGGCGATCTTGGCGGCCTGCCGGGCGCGCTGGTTCATCGATGCCGACAGTGGCGGCGTCGGGGGAGGGGAGGAAAACTCATCCATGCGGGAACGTCCTGGCGTACTATTCGCGCGCGCGGCTTGCATTTCAAGCGGGCGCACAAGATTTTACGCCGTCGTAATGATGCTTATGACCACACCCGCCGATGAATACGCCGACCTAGGCAGCACCGACCCACGACTGAGCATCCTGGCCACCTGGGATGCCCACAGCTTCGAGAGCAAGGTGGATTGCCACAGCAGCGCCCTCGGCGTGGACGGTCAGCTATACTTCGTCGATCCGATCCCTTTGCGGCGCGAGTTGCTGGCGGAGCTAGCCCAGACCGCGGCTCCGGCCGCGGTCCTGCTGACCAGCGGCAACCACGCGCGGGCGGCGGAACTCTACAAGAAGCAGCTTGCCATCCCGATCTACGCGCACGCCAACGCCCGCGAGGAACTGGGCATCGATCTCGACGGGGAGTTCCTGCACACGAGCACGGCGGAACTCAATGCCTTCGAAGTGGTCGCGCTGCCCGGGGCGGCGGCAGGGGAGGTGGCGATCTTCACTCCGCTTGACGGTGGGATCATGGTGGTCGGCGACGCGTTGATCAACCTGCCGCCCGGCGGGTTGAGCCTGCTGCCGGAAAAATACTGCTCTGATGCCCGGGAACTGCGCCGCTCGCTGGCGGGGCTGCTGGACTACGCGTTCGAAAAGATGCTCTTCGCCCACGGCACCCCGATCGTTTCCGGGGCGCGGGGCAAACTGGAAGCCCTTCTGGCCGGGCGGGGAGCCGTCCTCCGATGAGTGGCCAGCAACCACCACCACCCGGCGGGGCGATCAGCCGCACGCTGACGTTTATCCGTTTTTCGCACACAGTCTTCGCGATGCCCTTTGCGCTGGGCGCGATGCTGGCGGCCTCGCGGGGCCGGCCGGGCTGGCGGACGCTGGGATTGATCATCCTGGCCATGGTCTTCGCCCGCACGGCGGCGATGACCTTCAATCGGCTCGCCGATTGGCAGATCGACCAGAAGAATCCGCGGACCGCGGGGCGTCACCGGCTGGTCACCCCCGGGGGGGCGCGGCTGCTATTGACGGCGAGCGTGCTGGCCTTCGTGGCGGTGACGTATCTCATCAACCTGTTGTGCCTGGCCCTGTCGCCGGTGGCGCTGGCGATCATCTTCTTCTATTCTCTGACCAAGCGGTTCACGCACTACACGCAGTTGTTCCTCGGGCTGGCGCTCTCGGTGGCTCCGGTGGGCGCCTGGCTGGCGGTGACGGGTCACTTTGCTCTGGCCCCGCTGATCCTGGCGCTGGGCGTGCTGCTGTGGGTCGCGGGATTCGACCTCATCTACGCGACGCAGGACTATGAGTTCGACAAGGGCGCGGGCCTGCACTCTCTGGTGGTGAAACTCGGTATCCTGCCCAGCTTACGGCTGGCGCAATGGCTGCACGGCGGATTGTTCCTCCTGTTGCTTGCATTTGGCTGGACGGCATCGCTGGGAGGCGCGTACTACGCCGGATTGGTGCTGGTGTTAGGGGCGTTGGTTTACGAGCACCGGAGCGCCGCGGTGCAGCCCCTGGACATTCGCGCGGTGGATCGGGCTTTCTTTTTGAGCAATGCCTTTGTAGGAGCCGTGTTCGTGCTGGCAGTAGGTGCCGGCGTCCTGTTCTAGGACGCGACACATCATGGCATCATGATTCGTTCATTTGTTCTTGTGGTTCAGGCTTAGATAGACGATGGTTCGTGACCATGAGCGAACACCCCATCGAAAAAATGCTCCGCGAGCGGATCGTCATCCTAGACGGTGCGATGGGCACCAACATCCAGACGTACCGGTTGACTGAGGAAGCCTACCGGGGCGAGCGTTTTGCCGATCATCCGACCGACCTTAAAGGCAACAATGACCTCCTGTGCATCACGCGTCCGCAGGTGGTGGAGGAAGTGCACACCGCTTTTCTGGAAGCAGGCGCGGACATTATCGAGACGAATACCTTCAACGCCACCGTCCTATCACAGGCTGATTACGGACTGGAACCGCTGGCTTATGAACTCAACGTCGCGGCGGCTGGTTGCGCCCGCCGGGCCGCGGACCGGATGGCGAACGCTACGGGCCAGCAACGCTTCGTGGCCGGAGCCATCGGACCGTTGAGCAAGACACTTTCCATCTCGCGCGACGTGAACGATCCCGGTGCTCGTGATGTGACCTTTGACCAGGTGCGCGACGCCTACACCGAGCAGGTGACCGGTTTGATTGAGGGCAGTGTGGACTTGATCCTGGTGGAGACGATCTTCGATACGCTCAACGCCAAGGCGGCGCTGTTTGCCATTGAGGACTACTTCGATGAGCACCCGGAACGGCGGCTTCCCATCATGGTGAGCGGCACCATCACCGACCTGAGCGGACGCACCCTGACCGGCCAGACCGTCGAAGCGTTCTACACCAGCGTGTCGCACGCCTCACTGTTGAGCATCGGCTTGAATTGCGCGCTCGGACCGAAGGAGATGCGTCCATACATCGAGGAACTGAGCCGCATCGCGCCGATCTACGTGTCGTGCTATCCCAATGCCGGGTTGCCTGACCCGCTTTCGCCGACCGGTTTTCCGGAGACACCCGAGTCGCTCGCACCCCAAATCCGCGAGTGGGCCGCGCAAGGCTGGTTGAACATCGTCGGCGGCTGCTGCGGGACGACACCGGCGCACATCAAGGCGATCGCGGATGCGGTGCGTGACTGTCCCGCCCGCATGCTACCTAAGATTGAGCGGCGGCTGCGGTTGAGCGGGCTGGAAGTGCTGACAGCGTGAGTGTGTTGACGCGACCTATCTTATCTCGAATAACCGATGCCGACCGAAGCTTCCTCTGCCTCCCAGTTCCTGATGATCGGTGAACGTACCAACGTCACCGGCTCGCCGCGTTTTGCGAAGCTCATCCTCGCGGGTGACTACGAAACTGCTCTCCAGGTTGCCCGTCAGCAGGTGGAAGGCGGGGCGAACATCCTGGACGTCAACATGGACGAAGGCATGCTCGACGGCGAGGCCGCGATGAAGCGGTTCCTCAACCTGCTCGCCGCCGAACCCGATATTTCCCGCGTGCCGATCATGGTCGATTCCTCCAAGTGGAGCGTCATCGAGACCGGTCTGAAGTGCATCCAGGGCAAGGGCATCGTCAACTCCATCTCGCTCAAGGAAGGCGAGGAGAAATTCAAGCACTCCGC
>CAXTOP010000028.1:0-59615 GCA_964245965.1 uncultured Chthoniobacterales bacterium | reverse complement strand
AAAGCTCGGTGGCTCGGGTGCCCGCGCCATTCGACCATCTCGCCAACACACACACACCGCTCGCCAAGCAATGGCAACAACCCTGCCACTTGACCCACTAGCTTCTGTTCGCTGCGGCATGAGAGGGGGCAAGAACCGGATGCGAGTCGAGAAGTGTTGCTTCACACCTGCCTCCTCATCCAGATTGCTGCCCGCCGGTCGAACTCCTTTGGCTGCTTGCACCTTCATCTCCTCAGTCACCCTTTCCAAGCTATATGCCCCGCCACGACAACCGCGCCGATGATCAACTCCGCCCGCTGAGTTTTACTCCGGGCATCGCTCCGCACGCCGCCGGCTCGGTGCTGGTCGCTGCGGGCAACACGCGCGTGATCTGCGCGGCCAGCATCGAGCCGGGCGTGCCGCGGTGGATGAAGGAGCAAAACGTCTCCGGCGGCTGGATCACGGCGGAATACTCGATGCTGCCTTATTCCACCCTCACCCGGAAGGCGCGCGACGTTTCCAAGGGCAAACTCGACGGTCGCGGGGTGGAGATCCAGCGCCTCATCGGACGCGCTCTGCGGACAGTTGTCGATCTGGAAGCTCTCGGGCCGCGCACGTTGTGGATCGACTGCGACGTGCTGCAAGCCGATGGCGGCACGCGCACGGCGTCGATCACGGGCGGCTGCGTGGCCATCGCGCTGGCCTGCCGCGACCTCATCACCAAAGGCCAGATCACCCGTTCGCCGCTCAAAGGATTGGTCGCCGCCGTGAGCGTCGGCCTGGTCGAAGGCCGGGCGGTGCTGGACCTCGATTACATCGAAGACAAAGACGCTGCCGTCGACTTTAATGTAGTGCTGACCGAGGAGGGACGCTTCGTCGAAGTCCAGGGGGCCGGTGAGGAATCCACCTTCTCGGAGGAAGAGTTCCACCGTCTCGTGAACCTCGGCAAAAAGGGCGTGCGCGACCTGATTGTCCAGCAGCGTGCCGTGCTCGGGATGTAAGTGGCGGGTAGTGGCTTGTGCAGGCCGGAAGGCGTTGTTATGCTGGGAATATGACCATGGCATGGTTACTGGCTGACACCAAGGAAAGCCGTCCCTTCGCCCAATTCCTCCTACCCGAGGCATTACCTGGCGGTGAGGAACCCGAAGACCGTGTCGTCTTCTGCGGCGTGTCCTGGAACCGTTATCTCGCCTTTGACAAGGCGATGGGCGACAATCGTCCCGTTCCACGCTTCTACTACCTCGACGAGGAGCTTGAAATCATGACCACCTCCAAGGAACATGAACGGATAAAAAAACGGCTAGCCGATCTGCTGGCTGCTTACTTTGAAGAAGCTGGCATTGAAGAAGTACCGCACGGTCAAGCAACGATGCGTCTCGCGGACAAAAACGCTGGGGCTGAGCCGGACGAATCTTGGTGTATCGGCGAGGAAAAAGATTTTCCCGACCTAGTATTAGAGATTGCCCTGACCAGTGGAGGTATTCGCAAACTCGAGCTTTACCGCCGGTTCCAGGTGCCGGAGGTGTGGATCTGGCGTCAAGACAAGCTAGAGGTGTTTGCGTTAGAGAATAAAGGAGAGAGCTACGAGCAGGTTCCTACAGGCAGCCGTTTGCTGGCTGATTTGGATGTTGCCTTACTGGAACGGTGCGCCGCCCTTCCTTCCAAGCGAGAAGCGATCCGGGTCTTTCGGGCAGGGTGTAAACGCTCGTGTGAAGAATCTCCCTAATTTTATTTAGAATAGTTCTTGATTCAGGGTGGGGATGGAGGACGTTGTCTCTCCCCAATGTCCGATCTGCCATCCCATTACGACGAAACTATCTCCCAGGGGGGATTTCGTCTGACGCGCCAGCGCCGCGAGGTGTATGACGCGCTCATGGAAACACGCGACCATCCCAGCGCGGTGCAAGTCTTCAACCGCGTGCAGCGCAAGATGCCGACCATCTCGCTGGCCACGGTTTACAACTGCCTGGAAACCCTGGCGCAATGCGGGCTGGTTCGGCAGGTGACTCTCGACCGCGGTCCGTCGCGCTTCTGTGCGAACCTGCACCAGCATGGGCACTTTGTCTGCACCACCTGCGGGCAGGTGCATGACGTGGCTCTGCCTGAATCTACCGAACTGGCCAGGATTTGGCAGATCCCCAGCGAATACGTCGTCAACCAGTTCGAGTTTTCCTTGCGCGGCTTGTGCCCGCAATGCGCCGGTGCCGCTGGCACCGCCGCCGAACCCTCTTCCGCCAAGCCAACACCATGAACGCGTCACTCGAAATCAAAGACCTGTGGATCAGCATCGCTGACCGTCCCATCGTCAAAGGCCTCAATCTGGTCGTGCCCAAGGGCGAAGTTCATGCCATCATGGGCCTCAACGGTTCGGGCAAGAGCACCTTGGCCAAGGCCATCGCGGGCCATCCCGATTACGAGATCACCAGCGGCAGCGTGCTGCTCGACGGCGAGGATATCCTCGGTATGGAAGCCGACGAGCGCGCCCGCAAGGGGCTCTTCCTGGCCTTCCAGTACCCGAGCGAGGTGCCCGGCGTGAGCAACGCCAATTTCATCCGCGCCGCGCTGACCGCCCGCCTGGGCGAGGGCGAAGAACTGGAAGCCGTCGCCTACTACGAGCGTCTTTACGAGAAGATGGACGCGCTCGGCATCCGCCGCGATTTCACCGCCCGCTCCGTGAACGAAGGCTTTTCGGGCGGCGAGAAGAAGCGCAACGAAGTCCTCCAGATGGCCATGCTGGAACCCAGCTATGCCATCATGGACGAGACAGACAGCGGCCTGGACATTGACGCGCTCAAGGTGGTCGCCGAAGGCGTCAACAGCCTGCGCGGCCCGAACCTGGGCGTCCTTCTGATCACCCATTACCAGCGTTTGCTGAACTACATCGTGCCCGACCGGGTCCACGTGATGATGGACGGCCAGATCGTCCACAGCGGCGACAAGAGCCTCGCCTTTGAATTGGACGAGAGAGGATACGACTGGATCAAACCCAGTCACATGGAAGAAGCCGTTTTGTCGGTCAAGGAATAGCTGTTTAGAAGAGCCAAAAAGACAATATTATGAGCACTGCCAAAGCTGACATCGACATCGACCGCAGCGCCGGGGATTTCTCCTATCCCGAGGCGCACACCTTCGACGCGGGTTACGGCCTGACGCCGAAGACCATCGACTACATCGCCGACGTGAAGGGCGAGCCGGAATGGATCCGCGAGTTCCGTCACAAGGCCCTGGAAGTTTTCAACAAGAAGTCCATGCCCACCCATTGGGCGACCAAGGACCTGGAGAACATTGTTTTCGACAATATCCGCTACTACCTGAGCCGCGGCCAGAAGCCCAGCCGTTCGTGGGACGACGTGCCCGACGACATGAAGAAGACCTTCGAGCGCCTGGGCATCCCCGAGCAGGAGCGCAAGTTCCTGGCCGGCGTGGAAGCGCAGTTCGACAGCGAGGCGGCGTATTCCAACATCAAGAAGGCCGTCGGCGACCAGGGCGTCATCTTCATGGGCAGCACCGAAGGCCTGAAGGAGCACCCGGAGATTTTCCGCAAGTGGTTCGGCAAGGTCATCCCGACCGGTGACAACAAGTTCAGCGCGCTCAACAGCGCGGTGTTCAGCGGCGGCTCGTTCATCTACGTCCCGCCGGGCGTGAAGGTGAAGCACCCGTTGCAGGCTTATTTCCGCATCAACTCGGAGAACTTCGGCCAGTTCGAGCGCACGCTCATCATCGCCGACGAAGGTGCCGAAGTGATGTACATGGAAGGCTGCACCGCGCCCAAGTTCGAGACGGCGACGCTGCACAGCGCGGTCGTGGAACTGGTGGCGCTCAAGGGCGCGAAAATCCAGTACGTCACGGTCCAGAACTGGAGCAACAACGTGTTCAACCTCGTCACCAAGCGCGGCATCGCGATGGAGGACGCCGAGGTGAAGTGGATCGACTGCAACATCGGCTCCCGCCTGACGATGAAGTACCCGGGCGTCGTGATGAAAGGCCCCCGCGCCCGCGGCGAGGTCATCTCCATCGCGCTCGCTGGCGACGGCCAGCACCAGGACACCGGGGCCAAAATGATCCACGCCGCCGACGACACGACGAGCAACGTCATCAGCAAGAGCATCAGCGTCGGCAGCGGCCGGGCGACCTACCGCGGCCAGGTGCTCGTGCCCAAGCACCTCAAGAATTGCAAGAACAACACCGAGTGCGACGCGCTGCTCATCAACCCGACGAGCCGCACGGATACCTACCCGGCGATTACCGTGCGCGGCGCGAAGAACGCGATGCAGCACGAGGCGAGCGTCAGCAAGGTCAGCGCCGAGCAGATCTTCTACATGATGTCGCGCGGCCTGACCGAAGGACAGGCGATGAGCCTGGCGGTCAACGGTTTCGTCAACGACCTGGTGCGCCAGTTCCCGATGGAGTACAGCGTGGAGTTGAAGCGCCTCATCGACCTGCAGATGGAAGGTTCCGTCGGCTAAGGGCAGGCAGGGTGCAAACAGGGACAGAGTAGAAAGACCTATGAGCGACCAAACGGACACTCTTCTTACCGCCGACTTTGCCGAGACCGATGAGAGCAGGGATGCCGCACGGATCGCCGTAGAGCCGGAACCCAACAGCCGCCACAGCGGTTTGCTGGCCGAGCCCGACCCCGAGACGGCGGCGGGTCTGCCGGCGTGGTTCCATGACCTGCGCACGGCAGCTTGGCAGGAGTTCGAGGTGACGCCCATGCCAGCCCGCACCGAGCAGGCGTGGCGGTTCACGTCCATCGGCAAGATCGTGCTGGATCATTACACCGCGCCGCAGCCCGTCGAGGCGGGCACGCGCGAGGCCTTGATCGGCCGTTCCAGCGGCAACGAGCACACAGCGGGCAAGATGATCTTCGCCAACGACACGCTGCTCGACCAACAGGTGTACGCCGCCGATCTTGTGGCCAAGGGCGTGATTTGGAAGCCGCTCGCGGCGGCGGTCGTTGAGCACGCGGATCTGTTCCGCCAGCATTTCATGGCGCAGGAGGTGATACTGGGCTCGCACAAGTTCGCGGCCTTGCACCGGGCCAACGTGCGCAACGGCACCTTTCTCTACGTGCCCAAGAACGTGGAAGTCGAGTTGCCGCTGGAGGTTTTTCATTGGCTGTCGGGCGAGGGCACCTCGTCCTTTCCGCACACGCTGATCATCGCCGAGCGGGGCAGCAAGGTGACAATGGTGGATTACTTTGCCTCCGAGCACGCAGAGGAGGACGGCTTCGCTTGCGCGGTCAACGACCTGATCATCGGCGAAGGTGCCAAGGTCACCTACCTTTGCGCACAGAACTGGGGTGAAAAGGTGGTGTCCTTTCAGATCAACTCCACCAAGGTGGAACGCGATGGCAGCGCCACGAGCCTGAACCTGAACCTCGGCGCCTCCTACGCCCGCCTGGAAAGCCTGAGCCAGATGGTCGGACCCGGCAGCCGCAGCGACATGCTCGCCGCGACGGTCGCCGAGCACACGCAGGAGTTCGACCAGCGCACGCTGCAAGATCACCTGGAGCCGAACACCACGAGCGACCTGCTCTACAAGAACTCGCTCTCCGATACTTCCAAGACGATCTTTGCCGGCTTGATCCGCGTGGCGGGTGCCGCCCAGCACACCGACGCTTACCAGAAGGTGCGCAACTTGATGCTCAGCGACGACGCCGAGGCGAACTCCATGCCCGGTCTGGAGATCCTGGCCGACGAGGTGCGCTGCACCCACGGCGCGACCAGCGGCCACATCGACGAGGAGGAATTGTTCTACCTCCTTTCCCGCGGCATTGACCGCACCTCCGCACAGGAGTTGATCGTGCAGGGATTTTTGCAGGAGATCCTGGACCGGGTGGGCGCGGAAAACACCACGCGCAAACTCACCAATTTGCTGGCCGGTAAGTTCGCCCGCATGAAGAAGCGCCGCCGCTGAGAGATTTAGCCACGGATTGAACGCGGCCGCGCTCAATCCGTGGCTAACAAAATGCCAGCGGCTTTGTGCAGGGTCTCTTCCCACTCGCGTTGCGGTTCGGAGTCGGCGACGATCCCGGCACCGATGTGGAAGTGCGCGGTGTCCTGCTCGATGATCAAAGTGCGGATGGCAATGTTGAACCGGCTTTCCTCTCCCGCGCCGAGAAACACGCCGATGCTGCCCGTATAAAGCCCCCTTGGCCCGCTCTCCAACGCGGCGATGACTTCGCAGGCGCGACGCTTCGGCGCGCCGGTGATCGAACCGCCCGGCAGGCACATCCGCAACGCGGCAGCGTGCGTGATGCCGCCGCGAAGCTGTCCTTCCACGGTAGAAACCAGATGGAGCACCTGCGCAAAATGCTCGACCCGGAAAAGTTCCCGCACCCGCACGCTGCCGTACTCGCAGAATTGACCTAAATCATTGCGGAGCAAGTCGGTGATCATGAGCAATTCGGCCCGTTCCTTGGCGGATGCCACGAGTTCCCGGGCGGCGGCTTCATCCGCCGCAGGTGACCCACCCCTGGAGCGGGTACCTTTGATCGGGCGGGTGCTCACCCGGCGCGCCGATATCGCCAGAAACTCCTCCGGCGACGAACACAGCACGGTGCGTGCGTTGTCCAGCGCTAGAAAAGTCGCTTGCGGAGCGGGAGATGCTTTCCTCAAGGCCAGATAGAGGGCAAATTTGTCGCCGTCCGCCGGCCACGCAGCACTCATCCGGTGAGCCAGATTCACCTGGTAGATGTCACCGGCGGCAATGTGCGCTTGGGCAGCCCGGACCCACCGGCAATACTCTTGCGCGGTGGTGTCCGGGTAGAAAACCAGCGGCTGCTTCGCACCCGGCAGCGTGTGATCGGCCGATTGGCAGCCCTCCAGCCACGCGGGCACCCCGCCTGGGGCCAGCCAATGGGAGCGGCTGTGTTCAAAGAGCAACGGCTCGGGGAAAAACCCGAATTTGAATCTCCCGTCGTATTCCACCCAGCCGATTGTGGCACCTCCTGGGTGCGTTTGCTGGAACGCCCGCATTTTGCTCTCGAAATGCTCCCACTCGCCGGGTTCGCCGCCGAAGACTTCCGCCGGACAAGCTGCCACCAGCGAGCGCGACGCCGGTCCGGTCGTCGCGCTGTCCAGCCACACCATCCCTGGCAATCCGAGCCGATGGCAGTGCCGCGCCACTTCTTCCGGCTGGTCCGGCGAAGTGGCAACGGCACGAGGAGCAAGGCCAGACATGGTGAAGGCGATGTACTAATATTCTCCGCCCGCGCTCCGACCGCAACCTGCGCTCACCGCAACGCGGGAATTTGCCTTGCCTTGCCCGCGGCTTTCGCCTAGCTCATGAGAAGTTTCTATGCATCGTGCCTCCTTCCTCGGATTTGTTGTCTGCCTCGCCGTGCTCGTGGCTGCCGGTGGCATCAGGGCACAAACCGCACCAGCCCCAGCCACCAGCACCGACGCCAATGCCTCCTCGCTGATCCCGGGCGATGCAGCCACCCCCGCACCCGCCGGCAGCGGCATCCAGGCCGACCGTGACGCCAGACGGCGCGCCCGGCGCGCCACTAAAGGGGGAGGCCGGCCCGGTCGCCAGGGCGATGTGCTGGCAACGCGCGCCGCCGCCGACCCATTGGAAATCCGGATCGCCTACCGCAAGGACAAAACCGAGGCCCTGTTGCGCCGCCCGGATCTGGCGGTGATCGAGCGCCAGGCGGACGTTGCTCCGACCGACGACAGCAAGCGTGACTACCTGCGTTCGTATTACACCCAGCTTTTCAGCGAGGTGCGCAAGATCGATCCCTCTCCCACGATGGCCGCGCACGTGAAGTTGCTGAGTTCCATCGCTGAACAGCGCTACGATCCCAAACGGCGCACCATCGGCGGGGACGAAGCCCTGGTGCGCGGCAGACGAGGGCGCGGCGGCAAACGCGGGCGTTGAGCGGTGCCCGCCAGCGCGCAAGAAGTCGCTTGCCGAACACCGGATTTTCGTATAATGGTTGCCTTCCAGTCGGCGCTATCGACTAGTGGTTAGGTCACAGCCCTCTCAAGGCTGTTGCACGGGTTCGAATCCCGTTAGCGCTACCATCTACCGGCATCCTGCCACGCCAGTTCTCTCGGTTCCCGAGAGGAGAGTCCTTCGTGAACATCGGCCTGCCGGCTGGGACCAGGGGATGATTGTTTGACAAGCCTTCGCGGGAAAAGATACCTTGCGTACTCGCCTCCCGTCCATGGCCGTTCTCTTCAAGCCGATCCTTCCGCCCACCCGTAGCGGCCGCACGTTCCTCGTGGCCGCAGTGGTGTTGGGTTTGAGTGCGATGCTGCAACTCCTCGCACTAGCTTGGAGCTTCGCCCACGGGTTCCCTGCACGCCGTGCGCCGCTGGCTGCGGCCAACCCATCCACGGCCGTCGCTGCGGCGGCTTCCGCTACGGTCCCGGCACCTTTGCCGGCGCTGCCTACACCGGTTCCGGCTGCCCGGGTAGGTGCGCTCCCGGCCCCGAGTGCCTTGCCGCCGGAAAAAGGGGAGGCCGGCATCCCGCCGGAGCAGCCGCAGCTTTCCGGCGAGGTTGCCCGACCGACCCCCGCGCCGCCCACCCGATTCCAGGGAAATCCCGCCAATCTCCTGGAGTACGCCCGGGCTCTGCGACAGCGCGGCGACACCAATTCGGCCCTGGCCCGGCTGCGGGACGCTCTGGCGATCCAGCCGAACAACCCGGACCTGATCGCGGAAACCGCGCTCACCTACGAGGCCATGCAATTGCCTGACAGGGCCTTCGAGCAATGGCAGCGGATTTTCGCCATGAGCGAATCCATCGGTGCGCTGTACTACCTGGCCGACAGCAAGCTGCACAACGCTCCCGGCCAGCCCGGCGCCACGGCTTCCGGCCCGGTCAACACGGGAACCGGCCGCGACCGCAACGGCTTTCAGGATAACGCGGTCCTCAAGATCACCGATCTGCACACCGAAGAACTGCTGGACGATCCCGCCGCGGACAAGAAGACTGCCTTGCGCATCGTCGTCAAGGGGCGTCCCGGCACGGCCGTTGACCCCGGCAAGGTCAAAATTGAGGTCTATTTCTACGATTTGCTCGACGGGAAAGACGTGGTGCTGACCAACGCGCAAACCTCTTCCGAGTGGTTGAGCCAGCCCGTGGATTGGGCCAACGACGCTTCCGAAGTGCTCCAAACCACCTACACCCGCCTGCGCTCCGACCCTGCGGCGGCTTCGTCGCCCGTGGCGGTTCTGGCGGCATCCACGCCGACTCCCGCACCCGGCTCGAACCCTTTGCCCGGCACGGCCAAGGGCAAGCGCAAACGCCCCTCCCGGGCCGAGGAACTGAAGCAGGCTCTGGCCGCCTCCACGCCCGAGACCGAGCAGGTTCACGTGCGCATCTACCTTGGGTATTCCGTCCGGCTGTATTACGACCGCCAGTTGCAGGACGTGCAAGCCGATCCCATCCGGCTCCTGCAGCAGTTTCCTCCGCCGCTGACTTTGCCGGTGGAATAAGGTGCCTCGCCGAGCGCCACGTCCGGCCTCTTTTCTGTCATGAACATCCTGGTCGTTGACGACAACGCCGAATCCGCCACCATGCTGGCGCAAGGAATTCAAGCCGCCACGGGCCACCAGGTGTTCACCGCGGTTGGCGCGGAGGAAGCGCTGGCCTTCGGCCGGAACGGCAACCCGCCCGATGTGCTGATCAGCGAGGTGGTGCTGCCCGGCGGCGACGGCTTCAGCCTGCGCGAATCGCTGCGGGCGATCCGCCCGAACCTACGCACCATCTATATCACCGGGTACGACTTGCGCGACTACCAGGAGTATTTCAACGGCACTGCGTTGTTTTACAAACCCGTCAACGTCCAGCAACTCCTCGACGAAATTCCGCCGCTGCCCATCCCGGTGGCCCAGGCGTGGCCCAGCGCCGCCGGCATTACCAGCCCGGTGCGGAGTCCTTCGTTCGCCGGCGAGTTGCCCGGCGAACGGCGTTCCCAATCGGTCAGGCGGCGGCACCTGGTCAGGCACGAGGCGGCCGCGAACCAGCGCGTCGATCCCTCGCTGGCGGACCGGACGATCGGCCCCTACCAGCTTCGCCGCAAGATCGGCCAGGGTGAGCATAGCCAGGTCTTCGAGGCGCTGCAGACTTCCATGAACCGCGTCGTCGCCCTGAAGCTGCTCCTGCCGGAGTTTCAGGCGGACGAGGTGGCCGTGCAGACGTTTCTCGCCGAGGCCAGCGCCAAGGCCAACGCCCAGCATCCCTCCATCCTGACCGTGTACGAGGCCGGACACAGCGACGGCATTTACTACTACACGCGCGAATTCGTGGACGGCTCCAGCCTCGCGGACCTGCGCACCGAGGGCCGCACAGTCGATGACACCTCCGCGCTGCGCCTGATCAAGGTGGCGGCCGAGGCGCTGAGTTACTTTAACCAGCAGCATATCTCCCACCCGCCGCTGACGGCGGACGACCTTTACCTCGGCCGTGACGGGCATCCGCGCCTCAACAACATCGCGACCCTGCCCGAGGTGAAAAGCCCGGCGGTGCAGACGGACATCCGGGCACTGTCGCGCTTCGTTTCCGACTGCCTGCCCAACCGACTGGCCGACTCACCGCCGTTGCGTGTTCTCCTGGGCAGGATGCTGGAGGAAGGCAACGGTGGCTTCAGGAGCTGGGCGGCGTTGCTTCAGGCCGTCCGCGCGCAGGAGCCAAAGGTGGTGCCGCCGGATGCCTTCAAGCTCAGCGCGCAGGATGCCGTGGCTGTTGCCGCCGTCAACGACGCCAGGCACAGGCAGAAGCGCACGTTGATCCTGACCTCGGCCACCCTGTTCGGGCTCTTCTGGCTAATCTTCGCGGTGGTGTACATCCAGTTCTTCCGCACGCCGGCCGCACGGGATTTCGGCCGGATGATCGAGATTCCCGCGGGCGAGTTCACCTACGGCCCGGGGGCGGGGAAAAAGGTGACGCTGCCCACCTTCTGGATCGAAGAATACGAGGTGACCATCGGTCAGTACGCGCAATTCCTGGCCGCGCTGAAAAAGCACCCGACGACACAGTACGATCATCCCCAACAACCCGGGGGCCAGTCGCACGGTCCGGCCGGCTGGCAGCAACTCTTCAAGACCGCGTCCACCGGGGCCAAATACAAAGGGTCCCCGCTAAATCGCGACTGTCCTGCGGTCTTCATCAACTGGTTCGATGCCTGGGCCTACGCGAAGTGGAAGGGCCACCGTCTGCCGACCGAGCAGGAGTGGGAAAAAGCGGCCCGTGGCACCGACGGGCGCCGTTACCCTTGGGGAAGCGACGGCACCCAGGTCAAGCAGGTCAACACCGGCAGCGACTTTCACGAGGATCGCAGCGTCAAGGCGGATGTGGACGGCTACAACCGCTGGTCACCGGTGGACGCCATGCCCGGCGACAAGAGTTTTTACGGGGTGATGGACATGGCCGGCAACGTCAGTGAGCTGACCTCCACGGTGATCCGCAGAGGAGCACTCAACTATCCCGTCATCTGCGGCGGCAACTTCGGGGGAACCGACATCGAGGTCACCTTTCGGATCAATACCGTGCCCGATCTTCTAGGCAAGGATCGCGTCGGCTTCCGCACCGTCTCGGACACCGCACCCGCCGCGGTCAAGAAATAACGAGCCGTCGTTGGAATTTCCCTTCTCCTCCGTATGTTGTTGTCGCGTTCTTCCCTCCTCATCGTCTCGCTGGTTCTTTGCACGCTCTGCGGGGCGGTGACTGCCCCCGCGCAGGTGCAGCTCGAAGTCTCCCTGAGCCGCCGCTCCTACATCCTCTACGAGTCGATCACCGCCACGATCACCATCGTCAATCACGCCGGGCAGGACCTGGAGTTCACGGACGTGCCCGGCAAGCAGTGGTTCAACGTGGAGATGTATGGCAGCGAGGGGGAACCTATTCCTCCTTACGATCCCGATTACAAGCTCAGCCCGCTGACGGTGCCGGCGGGTCAAAGCGTGAAACGCAAGATCGACCTGACGCCCTTGTTTCCCGTCCGCGACATCGGGGCGCACCACATCCGTGCCAACCTGTACCTGGCTTCAGCAGACCGCTTCTTCTATTCCAACAACGCCCTCTTCGATCTGACCGACGGACACGTGCTCTGGCAGCAAACCGTTGGCACACCGGCGGGTGGGGTCCGGCAGATGTCCCTGTTGAGCCATCACCAGTTCGACCGGATCATGCTGTACGTGCGGGTGCGCGACGCCGACGGACCGAACGTGTACACCACGCAACCCATCGGCCGGGTGCTGACGACCGGTTCGGAACCGCAAACCATGCTGGATAGTCATAACGTCCTGCACGTGATCCACGAGGCGGTGCCCAGGGCGTATTATTACACGCAGGTCGGCACGGACGGCGCGCGGCTCGGTCAATCGGTGTACACGTCGGAGGGCCAGAATCGGCCGCATCTGGTCAAGATGCCCTCGGGCGAGGTGCAGGTGCGTGGCGGCAAAGCCCAAGAGGCGGGCACCACGGCAAGCGAAGCGGTGTCGCCCACACGCGGACTCAACGGCCCGGACCAGCCCAAGCTTTCCGACCGTCCCGCCGGCCTGCCGCCGAAGTCCGAACGGGATGATGGGCCCGGGACACATTGATACTATCGTCGTGAAGAGAGTCACGGTGGGTTAAGTGCGCGCCTCTTGGTCTGTCATCCTGAGCGGAGCGAGGAACGAGCGCAGTCGAAGGACCTTCCGGCCGGCGGCAGCCAGAGTTCCATTCCAGTTGGGAGCTTGCCCTTGTTGGAGGGCCGTTTGCCTCCGGCGGCGGAAGGTCCTTCGACGGCGTTCGCGGACTCGCTGCGCTCAGGATGACAGAAGGGGCCGAGCGGAACGGATGATCTATCCACTCTCTGAGGATGACAGGCACAGGAAGTAGTGACAGTTATCTATACGCCCTCCAAGACGACAGACCAAGGCGGCAGCGTGCCACCTCACCAGCATATTACCCCACCAGAAACAGCATCATCCATGCATTCTGCCGGTGGCGCGTGCGCGAATATGCTGGAATCATTCCGTTGCGTCGGGCAGTTGCTTGGATGCGCGGCTCAACGTGGTAAAATTTCGTTCAACGCTTCCGGCTCCCGAAGGTCCATAATCTGCACTTCCACACGATTCGCCGCATGCTCTTTCCTTCCGCCGCAGATTTTCCTCTTTTCCACTGCTGGTCGCGCCCATTCTGGGCGGCCTTTCTCCTGATGCTGCTTTTGGCGGCGGCCAGATTGATCCCCTCCGCTCAGGCCTACGGTCCCCGGGAATTTGATACCGTGGTCATCGATGCCGGACACGGCGGGATCGACCGCGGGGGCGGCCCCGGACAGCGCATCGCCGAGAAAGGATACACCCTGGACACCGCCTTCCGCTTGCAGCGCGCCTTGCGCTCGCGCGGCTTCCGCACGGTGATGACACGGGAGGACGATTCGTTCATCCCGTTGCGCGAACGCGTGTCCATCGGCACCTCGCAGGGCAGCAACGCCATCTTCGTCAGCATCCACTTCAACAGCGCTCCGCGCGAAGGAGCGCACGGCTACGAGACCTACTATTACCGCGGAGACAGCTTTGGGTTGGCCTCACGCCTCCACCACGCCATGCTCCGCACGCTGAACACCGACGACCGCCACGTGCGGCGGCGCGGTTTCTACGTTCTGCGCAACCCGCGTGTCCCGGCGGTGCTGTGCGAGGGAGGATTTCTGACGAACTACGAGGAGTCCCGCTATGTCACCGATTCCTCCTACCGTCAACGTCTGGCCGAAAATCTGGCGGCTGCCATCAGTGAGCAGCAGCGCTACGGCGACCCGGAAGATCTCGGTTACCAGCCAGCGTTTACCTCCGAGCGACTCACGTCCTCGCGCGGCGGACGGCATGGACGCAGCCGGCACGGGCGCAGCAGCCGGCACCATTCCAGTGGGCGCCACCACTCGGGCAGCCATCACTCCAGCAGCAGTAGCAGGCATCACCGGCACCGGCGTTGATGGAACCGCGATGACCGACTACCAGGCTCTTTTCAAGGCGGTGACGGCGGACGAGCGCGTGCAGCGCAACCTGCGCTGGGGCGAACCGCGTTTCGGCCACCCGGAAGGCACCGTCGGCGCGCACGTGGCCGACATCGACCGCAACATCGAAGCGTTGCGTCCCAAGCTCAGCGGGAACGATTACTGGGAGTTACGCGTCCTGGCGCACACGCACGATTCCTTCAAGGCCGAAGCGGCGGAAGGAGCCAGGATTCGCGATCCCGACAGCCACGCGTCGCTCGCCCGCAAATTCCTGTCTGAATACTGCCGGGACGAAGACCTGCTCAACATCACGCAGTTTCACGACGAGCCGTATTCGCTCTGGCGGCAGCAACATCACCGCGGACACTTCGATCATGAGCGTCTGGATAAGCTCATCGCGCTGATCCAGGATTGGAACGTGTTCCTGGCATTTTGTATTGCCGACGGTTCCACGGACGGCAAGAGCCGCGAGCCTTTGCGCTGGTTGTTCGACCAGGTGGCCGGACGCGTGGAGAGCCGCTTTACGGCGGCTGATATCCTGTGATGGTAGTTATCCGTGCCTGATTTTTCCACATTCCCCATCCGGCTATGATCCTGTCCCGCGATGAAATGCTGGCCGTGGAATGCGAGGCGTTCCAGAGCGGACGCATCTCCGCGGAAACGCTGATGGACGAAGTGGGCCGGCGCATGAGCGGGCTGATTTGCCGCCTGGCACCGGCGGGCAAGGGCATCGCCGTGGCTTACCTGGGAAAAGGCAACAACGCGGGTGACGCCCTGGTGGCTGCGACGCATTTGCAGGCGGCGGGCTGGCAGGTTGGATTGCGCTTGGCGGGTGACCGCGGGATGCTCGGCGAATTGGCCGCCAAGAAGCTCTCGGAGATCGAGGCCGCCGGAAAAATCCCCCGTTGGACCGAAGCGGAACTCCAAACGGTCCTGGCACACCGCGATCTGGAAACCCGACCGGGGGTTATCCTGCTGGATGGCTTGCTGGGCGTCGGGGCGAAAAGCAGCCTGCGCGAGCCGATCAAATCGCTGGCGCATGAACTGAACGGTCTGCGGTTCACGCACGGCGCGCAGGTCTTTGCGCTCGACCTGCCCACGGGCATCGACGCCGACACGGGCGTTCCGACTGACGAGGATGCCGTCGTCGCGGACGTGACGCTCTCGGTCGGATACGCGAAGACCGGCCTGGTGGCCGATGCGGCCGTGGATCACGTCGGGCACCTGGAGGTCATCGACCTGCCCGTCCTGACGGAAGCGGCGCAAACCGTGGCCGGAACGACGCCGCGCGCCCGGCTGACCGTGCGTCGCAACCTGGCCGGGTTGCTGCCGCCGCGTCCCTTCGAGTCGAACAAGACCAGCTACGGCCGGATCGGCGTGGTGGCAGGGTCGGTCGGGACGACCGGTGCCGCGGCCATGTGCGCGCTGGGCGCGTTGCGCGGCGGCGCGGGCCTGGTCACGCTGCTCGTTCACGACCGGATTTATCCCACCGCCGCCGTGACCGCCGCGCCCGAGGTGATGGTCAAACCGATCCGTTCCTTCCTGGACGCGCTGGAGGAAAAGTTCGACGTCATCGCCATTGGCCCGGGCTTGTCACCGCACGAGGAAGGCGGAGAGATCCGCACGCTGATCGAAAAGTGGCCGCACGCGATGGTCATTGACGCCGGGGCGGTCACCGCGCTCGCCGAAGACCCGGCGATCCTTGCCCGGTGCGCTGGCCCCCGTCTGCTGACCCCGCACCCCGGCGAAATGGAACGGCTCTGGAAGGGCGACCTGGTTCTGGGTCAGCGCGAGATGAAGTCCCTTCCGCGAGCGGAGGTCGTCCGTGCTTTCACCGAACGTTATGCCGCCGCCCTGCTGCTCAAGGGTTCTCGCACGGTGGTGGGACAGCAGGGCGAAGCACTCGCCTTCAATTCGACGGGCAACCCCGGCATGGCCACCGGCGGCATGGGCGACGTGCTGACCGGTGTCTGCGCGGCGCTCATCGGACAGAAGCTTTCTCCCTACGATGCCGGCCGCTGCGGCGCGTTCCTCTGCGGTCGTGCCGCCGAAATGGCGGTTCGGGACGGCGACGAATCCGAGCAATCCCTTCTCGCGCTCGACCTGCCCCGCTTCTTCGGCCGGGTCTTCGGTGAATTGCGACACACGATCACCGAGCTTTAAACCTGCCTGATGGACCTCGTCTTTTCTGTCGTTGAAACGGCACTTTCTCCCGATCAACTGATTCCCGCCCTCAACGGGGTACTTATCCTGCTGCTTGCGAGCCTCGCCGGGTTGCTCTTCTACGGTTACCTCATGGATCGCGCCGTCTTCGAAGGCCTGGGACGAGTTCATGCAGAACGCTTCGGTCTGGTGGATTGCTTGCTGGCATTCCTCTTGGTGGTTTTTTTCTCGTTGAATGTGTTGGCAGCACTGAAGGCAGCAAAAGCGGAGATCGCCTCCGAGCTTCCCGACGCGCAATTGCTCGTCGAGAACATGGTGCTCCAAGTTGTGGTGTACCTAGTCTTCGCTGCAATAATCCTGGGTGCATTGCGACTGCGGCGGATCAGCTGGCGGGATGTTTTTGGCCTGACTAGGATAAGTTTCTCAGGCATCCTCTGGCGTGCGGCTTTGCTGTTACTGCTGGCTTTTCCCCTCATCGCAGTAGCCCATAGTCTTTCGGCAATCATCCTATCGATTGGGAATGAGGACGACAACGCCCAGATGTTGGTACGGTTCTTCGCGCAGACCAACTCGGCTAGGGCCAAGTGGGCAGTCGCAATTGATGCGATTGTCGTTGCGCCACTGGCCGAAGAATTTTTCTTCCGTGGCTACATCTATGGCGTTGCTCGCCGCTATGGCGGAGTAGCTCCAGGTGTGTTGTTCAATGCGGTGTTATTTGCCGCGATTCATACGAACCTACCTAGCTTCGCGCCTTTGTTTGTGCTGGCGGTTTGCCTAACGCTGGCCTACGAGTGGACCGGTTCGATCTGGGTACCGATCTGCATGCACGCCTTGTTCAACGCGACGACGGTCGTCAACCTGCTACTGGTCGGCAAGGATTTCTGAGATTTGTGTGCCGGGGAAAACCTCCGGGTTGGAGCATTGCTCTTTTGAGTTCGCCGCTTCGATTGGTAAGATTGTAGGGCGACGGTCCCCGCTGCCAATGGTGACGTTCTCCCTGGCAACGGGGACCGTCGCCCTACAATTCTCAGAAGCACCCGGCTTTATGCATTTGAGCGCTCTAACTCTCGCGGAATGTGGAGAGGACAAAGTATTGGCTGCCTTGTTGGCAGAACTTCCACCTGTTGATGCCCGGTTGGTCGCTGCAGGCGCAGGAGATGACTGCGCCTTGGTCCGTCCCGCCCGGGCGGGACGCTGGCAGTTGCTCAAGACCGATTGCGTCATCGAGGGCGTCCATTTCGCACCGGACACGCCACCGGCGAAGATTGGTTGGAAGGCGCTCTGCCGGCCCCTGAGCGACATCGCCGCGATGGGTGGCGAACCGGCGCACGCGCTGATTACCTTGGCTTTGCCAAGTGACGTCCGCCTGGATTGGGCGCGCGGTATTTACCAGGGGATCGGGCGCGCCGCGCGGGAGTTCGGCATCAACGTGGTGGGCGGGGAAACGGCCCGCTCGCCGGGGGCCTGCTTTATTTCCGTTTGCCTCACCGGGACGGTGGCGGCCCGGCGCTATGTCACCCGGTCGGGCGGCCGGCGCGCGGATAGGTTATACGTCACCGGGCGGCTGGGGGGTTCGTTCCCGAGCGGATGGCACCTGCGTTTCCGGCCCCGGTTAGAGGAGGCACGCTGGCTGGTGGAGCGGTACCGCCTCCACGCGATGATGGACCTCAGCGACGGTCTGGCAACCGACCTTCCCCGGCTGGCGCTGGCGAGCGGCACCGGGTTCCGCCTGGAACAGGGAAGCGTGCCGCGTTCACCGGGCTGCTCGGTGGCGCAAGCCCTCGGGGACGGTGAGGATTACGAACTGCTCTTTGCGCTTAGCCTGCGGGCGAGTACAGGTCTCGAAGCCGCCTGGAAGACGCGTTTTCCGAAGCTGCGTTTAACGTGCATCGGCCAGTTGGCCGACGCGGGTATTGCAGAAGGACTGGAGCGAATGTCGGGCTACGAGCATTTTCGCCGCACGTAGCGGCAGGCCGCTGCTTATTTGCCGGGTACAATGGGGAAGGATGGCCTACTTCGTTTGCGCCAGCTTATCCTGCGCGATCTTGACCTGCGCCGGGTCGGCGTTCAGCTCGACCACCTTCTGGAAGTCGGCCTTCGCCTTTTCCGTGTCGTCCTTGAAGGCGAACAGGTTGCCCCTACTCAAATAAGTGTAAGAATCAGCCGGGTTGAGTTGCAAAGCTTTGTCGTAGTCGGCCAGAGCCTTGTCGGTGTCCTTCAAATTGGCATAGACGAAACCGCGGAATTTGTAAGCGGGCGCGTCGTCCGCCTTGAGCTGAATTACCGTGTTGTAGTCGGCCAGCGCTTTCTGCCAATCCGTCTTCTTTACGTAGGCGTAGGCACGCTGAGTGACGGGACGCAGATCCTTGGGCAGCAGTTCCGCGGCTTTGCCGAAGTCGGCGATGGCCGGGTCCAACTGGTTCTTCGTCATGTAAGCCGAACCGCGTTGCAGGTACGCGCCGGCGTCGTCCGGCTTGGCTTTGATGTCGGCGTCGTATTGCTCGATGAGCTTGTCGGCGTTACCCGTCTTCGAGTAAGCGTAGCTGCGCTGCTCCTGCGCGCCGTCGTTGCCTGGGTCCTTCTCCAGCGCCACGTTGAAGTCGGCGATGGCTTTCTGGTAGTCGGCCAACCCGTTGTAAGCCAGACCGCGCCGGTAATATCCAAGGTCGTCGTTCGGGGTGAGCTTAATCACCTGGCCGAAATCCGCCAGGGCCTCGTTGTATTTTTTCTCGGCCAGGTACGCGTTGCCCCGATCGCGGTAGCCGGCAACATCCGTCGGCTTGGCCTGGATCATCGCCGTGTAATCGGCGACGGCCGCAGCCGTATCGTTGAGCTTGAGGTGCGCCGCGGCCCGCTGGCCCAAGGCACCGACGTCAGCGGGTTTGGCCTTGAGCAGGACATCGTAATCTTTGATCGCTTTGTCGTACTGGCTGGTCTTGAGATAAGCGTACGCGCGCTGGCGGTGCGCCTCCGGGTCGTTGTCCTTGGCGGCGACCACAGCGTCGAGGTCCACCAAGGCTCCCTTGAAGTCACCTGTGGCGAGGCGCGCGTTGCCGCGGCCCAGGTGGCTGGGCAGATCGTCGGGCTTGCGCTTGAGCGCTTCGGAGAAACTCTCGATCGCGTGCGGGTGGTCCCCCTTGCGATTGTACACAATGCCGCGGTTGCGGTAGTTGTCGGCGTCTTCCGGGTCGAGGCGGATCGCCTCGCTGAAATCCTTGAGTGCTTCATCGTACTTGCCGGCCTTGGCGTCGGCAGCCCCACGCATGGCGGCTTCGTAGTCCTTGCCATTCTGGGCCTGAGCCGCCGGAACGAAGGTCCCGGCGTGAGCGGCGAACAAGCAAACGGCAGCGGCGGTAAACGGCGTCAGATACTTCATAGGATAACGGGATGGGCGCAGGGCGCACTTCGTGCAACTCCACTTCAATCGTCGCCGTCGCTGTCGCCGGGTGGGAGGGGATGGATATTTTTCCACGAGAAGACTCGCCCAGCCAGCGGCGATCCACTACACTGCCGGCCAAGTCCCATGCGCATCCCCCTGTCCTCATTCCTGTTGGTGGCTGCGCTCGGCGCGGGTTGCACCAGCCAGACATCCCACGCCCCGCCGATCACCGGCACCGAATTGACTGGTCGCACGGCCGGGTTTCGTGCTCCCTACGAGCCGAACCCGAACACTTCCTTCCAGCGCACCGACGGCGCGGACCCCTTCGCGCAATCGCCCACCCAGCAGCAGCCGCGGTTCGGCTCCGCCTACGGTGAAAATCGTCCCTCCTCGCGGATGGAGGCTACCACTTTCCAACGGGCCAACGGCGGCATGCCATCGGCCACCGCGAGCCTGTACTACAGCGAACGGGAGAATCTGCTAGCCACGCCGGGCGCTCGCACGCTGGCCGGAGCGGCGGACGGTGCCCGCGCCGTGATCGGCGACGGGTTTGTCTCCCTCAGCGTTCGCACGTTTCTCCAAGGCAAGCTCCCGCTGGTCGCTTCGCAGGGACGCACCTACGTCGTAGGCAAGAGGGGCGAACGTTACGCGCTGACTCTCCACAACGCGCTCAAGCTTCCCGTGGAAGTGTCGCTCGCAGTGGACGGCCTGGACGTGATCGACAGCCGCCCCACCTCGGAACACAAGCGCGGCTATGTCATTGACCCCGGTGAGACCGCGACCGTCGATGGTTTCCGCCGCAACGGCAACGCCGTGTCGGCTTTCCGTTTCGGGGAAGCTCCTCCTTCCGCCACCGAGTTCCGCGGCACCAGCGGCCGGGAAACCGGCAGAATCATGATGACCGTCTTCGAACAGGCCAAATAAATTTCCGCACAATGGTTGGCTTTTGCGAACAAGTTTGGTACAGGTTGTAGCTGCCGACTGATAAATTTCTACATATAGTGCATAGCCATGCAGACCTTGACGCTTACCGAACTGAAAGCCCTCGCCATGAACGGCGAGATTTCCGAGGTCGTGGCCCACGTGCAGGTCAACTTGATCGCCACCAAGACCACCAAGGACGGCAAGCCGTACCTGGAAGTGCATTTCGTGGACTCGCGCGACCGCGCCGTGCTGCGCGCGTGGTCGGATGCGCCGGTGTACCCGCTGTGCCAAACCCTGGAGACCGGGCACTGCGTGGAGATCAGCGGGGATTTTTGCCATCACACCACCTTTGGCCTCGACGCCCGCCGGTGGAGCCTCCGGGCGCTGACCAACAGCGAGAAAGCAGCGCTCATGGCCGGGCCGCGCGAGGTGCGCGAGCGGCAGGAGGCGGACTATCTCTTCATCGCCGAAACGGTCCAGTCGTTGGTGGACCCGCGCCTGCGGATCCTGTGCGAGATGTTCCTGGTGGAGTACGGGCCGCGTTTCCGGCGGACGGCGGCGGCGAAGTCGTTCCATCACGCCCGGCGCGGCGGACTGGTCGAACACACCGCGCAGATGATGCGTTCGGCCTGCGCGCTGGCGGGTGTTTACCAGAAGCTCAACCGGGATTTGCTGGTGGCGGGCGTGTTGTTCCACGATTCCGGCAAGTTGTGGGAAAACCACGTGCCCGAGGAAGGTTTCGGAGTGGAACAGTGCGAGCGCGGAGAATTGCTGGGCCACATCAGCATGGGCATCGAGATCGTGAACAACCTGTGGCGCCAGCTCAAGGCGGACGACTCGTTCGCCACCTGGAAGACGCTGGATCCGTCCTCGGAATCGGTCCGCCTGCACCTGCTTCACCTGATCGCCAGCCACCACGGCGAAATGTCCTTCGGCTCACCCGTGCTGCCCAAGACGCCCGAGGCGTGCGCGCTGCACCACATCGATAATCTGGACGCCAAGATGGAGATGGTCTTCAACGCGTACGCGACGGCTCCCTTGGTGGCGCCGCACGTTTACGAGAAGGTGCGTCCCCTGCCGAACCACTGGGTTGAACCGCTCAAGAATTATTCGATGGAAACCAGCGGCAACGATGGCACTGGCGGCTGGATGGCTCCAGGCCATGGACAAGCTTGAAACGTCAGAGAATCTCCAACCTAGCGCTCAGACGTTATCGGGAGCGTCCAATAAGCTGATCATACTCACTGTGATGGCCAATCCAGAGCCAAACAATATCCGAGCCGGACTCAATCAACGGCGGCTGTCCGATTAATGGATGCCAACGCGGACAGACCACATTCGGCCAACCTTTTTGAAGTGTAATGAAGGATGCCGCGAGTCGTTCTTGAGCAGCAGATAGTTTTATCGGCAAGCACCTGAACTTCCTTCGGTAGCTGCTCGTAGAACCTCCAGAACTTCGGATTAGCACGATGCCTCACAAATCTGTGCAGCGGCCGGCTTTCAAATCGAGCAGGGCCTCATCAGCCAATGCATCAAGACGACCAGACGCGACATCCTCTTCGAACTGACTATCCCAAGCCTCGGCATCAAAGCTTAGAAACCAGTCGCGAAAGGCTGTCAGATCGTTGCGGGAAAGTTTTTGAACAGCACTTTCGATCTCGATGACGGTGCTCATCCAAAAAGCTTAGCGTTGAAAAGAGTGACAAAGCAAGTGGGGAGAAAAGGAGTCCGCGAGGTATATGAAAGGTGGCTTTGGTCCACAGTGATGCACAGCAGGCATCAGTCGATCGTCAAGCTCGCTTGCGCGGTTCCCAACGAGATCAGCGTGTCCTCGACGACTTTGGCGAGCGTGATGGTCACTGTTTCCACATCCGCGCCGGCTGCAACGTCACCGAGCGGGTGTACCTTGACCGTGGCGAAACTTTTCCCTGCCGGGATGCTCACCCAGCCTGGCAGCGTCGCGTAATCCTGGCCGGCAACCGCGCTGCCCGACACCTCGTAGTACACGGCCAGATCTTGACTCAAATCGGAGCCATCGCGCGTAATCCGGATTTTGCCAGCCTTGAGCGCCGCCCGGTCGGCGTCCCGCACGCTGACCGCGTTCAACACGTCGGCGGCGGTGCTGGCACCCATCGGCGGCTGGGCGACAAACACTGGTGACACGAGGTCGGCTTTGATGTTGTCGGTCACGTTGTTGCCGCAGGGATACTGCCGGGCCACGATGTTGCCGCTGCCATCCCCGAAGGTGACCTGCACGGAAGCGCCGCCATTGATCTGATCCAGCGGCAGCGTGTAGCCGCCGCTGGCACTCGTGATCGTGTAAAAACTGGATTGGGGCGAGGTGACAACCACTCCCGCTGTGCCCTCCCCCGAAGTGTAGAAGCCGTTGCCATCCGTATCGTTGTAAGCGACCCCGACGAGAAACGCTAGGTCGGTGGCCGGCACGCCGAAATCCTGCGTGATAACCAGCGGCCCGAAGCCGGTTTTGCTCGTCGTCACGCTCGAGATACCCGTTTCCTTGAACACCGGGAAGCTCGAGTCAAAGTTCATGAGGTTCCGGCGATGATCGAGTTGCGGCACGCCCCAGTCGGCGATCAGTCCGACGAACCCGAAGAAAGGATTTTCCGCGTAGGCATAAACGTTCTCGCCGACCAGGCGCCACTGGTAGCCCATCGCCGTGATCCGGTCGTCGAAGGTCGAGCCGTTGGTTCCGTTGTGTCCCTGGAAGCCGTTGTTGGCTTGGTCGAGGGATTGGGTGCGCGCCGAAAACATCAACTTGGCGTTGAAGGCGAGCGGCGGTTGAACAGGGTAGCTGGCGAAGTCGCTCTTGAGCTTGTTGGTGTCCACGGAGTAGTGGCTGTAGTAGCGCAAAATTTCCGGGTCGCTCACGTTGGCCAGCGTCTGCCCTTCGGCTGCCGGGTTGGCACGGGCATAGTTGACGAGTTCCAAAAGGTATTGTTCGTCCCCGGAGGGATCGCCATGCGTGTAAAGAACCAGCTCTGGGTCCACTCCGACAGGCGTCTGCGCGTGCAGCATGCCCGCGAGGAGCAGGAGGCTTCCTAAGACCGGAAGCACATGGGAGACAAAACGGCGGAGTTGAGCGAACAAGCGGCGCGGCATGGAAAAAGGGATCAGCAGGGCGACGCGAAGAGAAATGCAAGCCTCACGCCGCGCGGAACACCAACTGGACGGCGCGGTTGTAGCGGACATCCCGGAAGCGGTCAATGGACAATCCTCGCTCCATCCTGGGATTCGCCGCACAGGCAACCATGCGCCGTGTGCCGGGATTATGTCCGCCGCGACGCAACGTCTTGAGCAGCAACGACGCAATCCGAAGAAATGGTGTTGACTGATCACCGATATACCATTCCTACCGGTAGTATATTTTGTTTGCAGCCGGCAAAACACCTCGTGCGGCACGGGTCTGAAAGCGCACCGGCGCATCGCGCGACGATACCTCTTACCATGCCTACCGCCGAAGCCTCAAAATTCATCGAAGCAGCGATCAATCACCCCGAATGGCTGAAGACCATCGAAGCCGGCGCACCGGACCCGGTCGTCAAGACTGCCAACGAAAACGGGTTTCCCTGCACGTTCGAAGACCTCAAACAGGCCGCCAAGGACTTGCTGGCCAACGGGGATCAGCAGAAGGAAAAGGAAGGGCATCCCAACAAGCAGGAAATCGACGAAGCGGCGGCCGGGATGAGCGACTTCCAGAACGACACCGGCTACAGCAACGACACCGGCTATGCCGCGCTGTACGGCGTCGCCGGCGTGATCCTGAAAATGTGATCCCACTCCAGCCGCCACCAGAAGCTGCCGTCACAAACTTTCTCCAACGAATATAGCCTTCAGGACGATGGGAGCCTCTTGCCAGCGGCAATTTGATCAATGGTCGCTCCCTTCCGGCAAGGTAAAGGCGAAACGCGCACCGACGTTTTCCTCACCCTCAGCCCAGATCGTGCCGCCGTGCCGTTGGACAATCCGCTGTACGAGTGCCAGGCCGATTCCGGTCCCCTCGAAGTCCGCGGGCTGATGCAGCCGCTGGAACGCCCCAAAAAGCTTGCCGGCATACCGCATATCAAAGCCCGCGCCGTTGTCGCGCACGAAGTAGGTCACGAAATCCAGTCCCGCGTCCGTGCCGCCGATCTCGATACGAACCTTGTCCCGGCGGCGCGTGAACTTGAGCGCATTACCGATCAGGTTGATCCAGACTTGGCGCATCAACGAAGGATCGCCCACCGCGGGCGGCAAGTCTGCGATCTGGAACTCGATGTCGCGGCCCGTCTGGGCTGCGCGCAGTTCCTCGAACACGCTGCGAGCCAGCGCGGTCATCTCGATTCGGGTCGCCTCGAGCGGTTGGAAGCCGATCCGCGAGAGGGAAAGCAGATCGTCGATGAGCTGCGCCATCATACGGGCGTTGAGGACGATGCGGTCCAGGTGCTCGCGGTCCTCCGGGGCGAGTTGCGGGGCGCAATCCTCGATGAGGGCCTGAGCAAACCCGCTGATGGCCCGTAACGGAGCGCGCAGATCGTGCGCAACGGACTAGGAAAACGCCCGCAGTTCGTTGTTGGCGATCTGGAGCTGGGCGTTGGTCTTTTGCATGTCCTGCTCGGCGCGGACGGTGCGCAGAATCTGCCGGAGCAAGCCGCCAAACACCCCGATGAGCAGACCCAGGCTCGCCAGCGAACCCGTCACCAGCAGCACCCGCGAACGCACCCGGGCCCGTTGGGAAGCGGCCTGGCGCACGGTCAGCAGATTGGATTCGACGCCGATCATCTCGTCCACGCAGGCGCGGACGGTCTCCATCGCCTGCGGGCCGCTGCCGTTCATGAGGCTGCCCGCCAATGCTCCCTCGCCCAACTGGCGGCGCTGCTCGATGCGGATCGCCACTACGTTCATGCGGCCATCGATGGCGGAACGCAGTTGCTGTAAACGAGCGATTTGGGCGGGATTGTCACCGAGCAGGGTGCCGAGCCGGTCCAGTTCTCCCGGCAGGGCGTCCAGGGCGCGTTGGTGGGGTGCGAGGTAGTTCTCCTTACCGGCGATGGTGAAGGCCCGTTGCGCACTCTCGGCGTCCTGCACGTAGGAGAACACCCGCTGCAAGCTGCTCGTGACCTGATGGGTGTGGCTTACCCAATCCGCCGTGTGGGCCTGACGCTCGATGCTGCGGTAGGAGAGCACCCCCAGGGACACGAGGAGAGCCAGGGCGAGACCAAAGGCGGCCAGCAGGGGCCGGGGCAAACTGCCGATCTGTCGCAGCAAGGGGGAGGATCGCATCGCGGGGGCGGGGACGGCTTTTGCCATAGCATACGGCAAGCCAGCGAAAACCATCCCCCTTTTACCGCTCGACGCGGAAGATGTGGACGGGGCGCTGATGCGGATCCAGGCCGACGAAGTTGCGTCGGCCGCGCCAATCGAACTGCTCGCCGGTGAGCAGGTCATGGACGGTGTACGCGTCGCCGCGGTCCGTGAACCCGAACTCCTCGTAGGGCACGTCCACAAAACCCGCCTGGTAGTGGTGCGGGTCCAGGTTCACCGCGATGAGGATGATGTTGTCCCGGGCCGGGGTGGCCTTGGCGTACCACAGGATCTGGTCGTTTTCGGACGGCAGGAAGCGCAGGTTGTCGTAGAAGTGCAGCGCCCGGTTATCGCGGCGGATGTGGTTGAGCTTGGTGATATGCTCCTTGATGTTGCCGGGCGCGTTCCAGTCGCGGCCCTTGAACTGGTACTTCTCGCTGTCGTCGTATTCCTCGCGGCCGGGCAGCGCGGCGCTCTCGCACAGCTCGAAGCCGCTGTAGATGCCGTAAACCGTCGAGAGGGTGGCGGCGAGCGTCGCCCGGATCACGAAACCCGGACGCCCGCTGGTCTGGAGGAAGAAAGGGAGGATGTCCGGCGTGTTCGGGAACAGGTTGCCGCGGAAATAATCCTTCATTTCCGTCTGCGTCAGCTCGGTGAAATACTCGATCAACTCCGCCTTGGTGTTGCGCCAGGTGAAGTACGTGTAGCTCTGGGTGAACCCGGCCTTGGCCAGCGCCTTCATCATCTTCGGTTTGGTGAAAGCCTCGGAGAGAAAGAGCGTGTCGGGGTACTCCTTGTGAACCTCCGTGATGAGCCATTCCCAGAAGGAAACCGGTTTGGTGTGCGGATTATCGACGCGGAAGATGCGCACGCCGCGCGCGGCCCAGAAGGTGATGATGCTCTTCATCTCCTGCCACAACGCGACCCAATCGGCGTTGTAGAAGTTGAGCGGATAGATGTCCTCGTAGCGCTTGGGCGGGTTCTCGGCGTACTTGATCGAGCCGTCCGGACGCTGGTAGAACCAGTCCGGGTGATCCCGGACGTAAGGATGGTCGGGCGAGCAGTTGATCGCAAAATCCAGGGCGATCTCCAGGCCCAGGGCCTTGACCTTCTTTACCAGCCAATCGAAGTCCCTCAGCGTGCCGATGGTCGGCTCGATCATTTTGTGCCCGCCGGCCGGGCCGCCGATGGCGTACGGGCTGCCGGGTTCGCCGGGTTCGCTGGTGGTGGAATTGTTGCGCCCTTTGCGTTTGGTGAAGCCGATGGGGTGGATCGGCGGAAAATAAATGACGTTGAAGCCCATCGCCCGGGCGTCCTCGATGCGCTCCAGGCAGTCGCGCAGGGTCGAGGTGCTGTCGGGCTTGCCCTCGGCGCAACGAGGAAAGAACTCGTACCAGGCGGCGAAACGCGCTTCTTCGCGGTCCACGTACACGGGCACAGCCGGCTTGAACTCGGTGGCGCTGGTGCGGTCGCCGCAGGACGCCATGAGGATGGTCAACTCGGGGTCGTGCGCCATGCGGTCCACTTCCGCCGGGGCGGCGGCGCGCATCGCGGCCCCCAGTTCCTTGAGGCGGTTGGCGTCGTCGCTGCCCTTCCTGGCGCGGAGCGAGGCTCCTTCCAGAATTTGCGCGCCTTCGATGGTTTCGGTGGTCAGGTCGGTGATGCCGGCGGTGTACTTCTTTTCAAATTCATGCTGCCAGGTCGCGAAGGTGTCCTGCCAGCCTTCCACGGTGAACTCGTGCAGACCGACCTGCTGAAAGCGGCAAGCGGCGCGCCAGCGGTCGTTGACGACGAACTCCATGGGCGTTTCCTGCCAGAGCTTGTCGCCGACGGCGCGCCACTTGAGGGCCGCGGCCATGATGTCGTGGCCGTCCTTGAAGAGGTCCGCTTCGACGAGTAGTTCCTCGCCGACGACGCGCTTGACCGCCATGCGGCCGGCGTCCACGAAGGGCTCAATGTTCTCAATGACGACGGTGGGCAAGCGTTGGACGGTCACGTTCGTGGGCGGCATGATGAAAAGGGGCAGGTTCGCTTCGTGGGAAGGATGCGCACGGGATGCGGGGCGGTCAAGGCTGCCAAGCGTGGAAACCAAGCTGGCCTCTTCGAAGTGCCGAAGCCAAAATCAGGACAGTGTCCGGTCTTCGAGCACCAGATCGGGAACGCGTGAAAACTCCCGGGTGTTATTGGTGACCAGCGTCGCACCGACGGACAAAGCCATGGCCGCAATCCAGAGATCGTTCATGCCAATCGGCTCGCCGCGCCGCTCGAGGTGCGCCCGGATGCGTGCGTACTGCTTGGCATCTGCCTTGGTGATTTCCACTACTTCATGCACTTCAATCAGCGAAGTGATTTGCTGAAAGGCTCGTTCCGGTCGTCCCGACTTTTCCGCGCCGACGAGCAACTCCGCGTAAACCGGCAGCGGAAGAGCCAGGTCTTCGGACCTGTGCTGATGCCAACGCACCGTCAGTGACGAATATCGTTCACGTAGATAGTGGATGCAGGCGTTGGCGTCGAGATACCACATCATGCTCGATGTTAGAGCTCCAGGGGAGCGATGGGAGGAGGTGGCGGGTCCGCCGGTTCGCAGAAATCTTCCACATCAGCTAACGAACCAGCTGTACGCTCGAACCAGCCTATGGGGTATCCCATCGCGTCACGCTCCCCGATATCTTGCTTCCTGCTACGACCGACAATGCGGTCGGCAATCCACTCCGAAAGTGTCAGATTTGCTTGCCGGGCTTTTTCCGTTGCCACCTCTGCTGCGTGGTCGTCGAGTTCGATGGTCAGCCGCATCATGACCGGCACAGTATCACTTCAGAGTTTTTGGAGCAACGACTTCGGCAAGAGCATCGCGTAACCGCCAATGACAAGAAAACGAACGTCACCATCTCTGAAAAGATTCAACAGATCTTTGAAGTCGGGGCTGTTCAGCATGGCCCTCTCGTAAAAGAGTGTAGTCGAGAATCAACCGCTGAGCAGCCTCGAAAATCGCTTCGTCTCCCGCCTCCTGCCAGAAGCGGACGTTAAAGGATCGTCCCTGCTCAGCAAACTTGCCGTAGTTTTCCTGGAAGCCAGTGCGTGTAAGCATAGGGCAGCTTACTTGTAAGCGTAGGCCATGTCCCAGCTGGTGCTCGTCTCGCTGGATTGGTCCACCTTTACGATGAGATAGTAGCGGCCGGTGTACTTGGGGATGACCTCCGCGACCGAAAAGGAACCCTGCAAGGTTTCCTTCTGTGAAAAACGCGTTTCAGCCAGGTTGCCGTCCCCGTCATAAACGTGAACGGAAACCTTGGCTCCCTTCACGTCCGTGCGGACGTAAAAATGGTACTCGTTGCCCTTGAAGAACTGGTGCGCGATCGGCTTGTTGACGCCGGTGGGCATGGTGCCGTTCCAGGTGTCCTGCCGCAACATGAAACCCTGCTTGACGTCCGGCACGAGCACATCAGCGAACTCCGTTTCCAACGCGTTGTCATCGTCTTCAGCCGCCCGGATGGCTGGCAACCGCAGGCCAAATACCATCGCGCCCAGGAACAGCACTCTCCAGCGTGACCCGCGACGGGAGGTGGAAAGTTCGAGAAGCGCGAAAATGTTCATAGGAAAGCACGGCAGCCGCCGGGACAGCTACACCGTACAACGCAAATAGGCATCTCCGCGCACTTGTTTTAAACCGGCAGCGCAGCCAAAAGCGCGCCGAATTCTTCCAATGGCGGGATCAGCGCGACCACTTCCCGCAAGCTGCGGAGGGCAACAGGAGTGTGGGCCAAGAACTCGGTTTTGCCTTTGACCAGGCCGAGGAAGCCGTAAGCGCCGAGTGCTTGCATGAGCCGTTGGAGCGCGCACAGGCGGTAGATTTCATCGAACCCGGCGCGGTCCGGCCCTAGGTCCACGCGCGAACCGAGGCTCAGATAGAAGTCGAGCAGTTCCTTGCGCTCCGAGTCGGTCAACTGCACGTAGGGATCGTACAACAACGAAGCCAGGTCATAGTGCGCCAGGCCGGGGCGCACGCCCTGGAAATCGATCAGGTGGGCGGTGCGGTTGTTGATGATGATGTTCTGGGACTGGAAGTCGCGGTGGACGAGCACCCGCGGCCACGCGGCCAGTTTTTCGGCGATG
Source organism: uncultured Chthoniobacterales bacterium (assembly GCA_964245965.1). Taxonomy (GTDB): domain Bacteria; phylum Verrucomicrobiota; class Verrucomicrobiia; order Chthoniobacterales; family SZAS-18; genus CAWCJJ01. The sequence goes on along the minus strand of CAXTOP010000028.1, from coordinate 29,803 downwards.
GCTTCCCAGGCCGGCAGGGAGACGATCCGCTCGATCCTCGCCGGGCTGAGCGCGTCGGCGAAGTAGCCGCCCAGGCAGTTGTCAAAGAAGTATTTTTGCTCCCAGCGGTACAAGGCGGCGTTGAACTCGATCTGCACCGTGAAGGGAAACCTGGCCAGCCCTTCCCAGCCGCGTTCGTGGAGCCGCCAGACCTCTTCCAGGGCGGACTGGTAGTAATCCCGCCGCACCGGCCACGGCTCTTCGCGGTAGCTCCATAGGTCCCGCTCGCCCAGGTCCTCCATCCAGATCAAGCCCTGCTGATCGTCGTGGAAGTAGATCTTGGGCGCGCGGACGCCGAGCGCGTCGAAGGCGCGGGCGATCTGGACGTAGTGGCGGTTTTCCTCGCGCAGGTTGCTGTATTTGACCAGGATCAGCGACTGGTGAGCCATTTTCACCCGGTAGAAGGCGCGCTCCGAGCCGCCTTTCTCGATGGGTTTGATGGAGATGCTATCGCCCGTACCGGGTGCGAACCGGGCGCGGGTCTGGTCAATGAGAAGATCTTGAGACGGCAAAACGCGGGGAGGTAGAAGATAAGGAGGTTGGACCGGGGTGGAGAGAAGAGAGACAGGCAGCCCCGACTCAAAAATCTCGTTCCTCAAACAGGCCATCAACGGCTTGGGAAGTTCGGACGATACAGTTTTTCAAGCGGCTGTTGGAAGCAATTTTTGCACCCGGCCACAAAATGCTGTCCTCGATGATCGCCCCCTCCCCCACCTGCGCCCCCCGACCGATCACACTGGCCCCTTCGATCCTCGCATCCGCCGCCAGGATCACGGCGGGGTCCAGCCAGTTGCGCCAGCCCGGATCGGGCGCGCCGTAGCGGGGAAAGACCGGAGGTTGCTGGGCGTGCAGATCGCGGTGGACGCGCAGGTATTCGGTGCGGTTGCCCAGGTCGCGCCACTCGCCGGCGTCGAGCACGACGCCGCCCAGCTTTTCGCCCCGGCGGATCATACCCAGGAAGACCGGGATCACGGAAAAGACGCTCCCGGAAGCGGAAAGAAGCTCCAGGAACTCCGGTTCCACCACGTAGATGCAGGCGAACGAGTGGCCTGCCGCTGCCCCGGTGCCGAGCAGGTTGCGAATGTCCAGGATGCGCCCGCTCCCGGCGTCCCACGCGATGTGGTTCGGTCCGCCGCGCGAGCGTAAAGCGAGCGTGACCAAGTTGCCGGCCGCACGGTGGGCGGCGATCAGGGGGCCGATCGGCAGGTCGGTCAGGATGTCGCCGTTGTAAACGAGGAACGGTTCATCGCCCAACAGGCCGGCAACGTTCCGGATGCCGCCGCCAGTCTCGAGCAACACCGGCTCGTGCCGCAAAGTGATGGGACGCGAGCGATAGCGGCCCTCTGGAAAGGTGGCCGGGAAGGCCGCCGGAAGATGGTGGGTGTTGACCACGAACTCCTCCACGCCGGCGTCCGCGATCAGGTGATCGAACGCAAAAGTGATCAACGGCTTGTGGCCCACCGGAATCAGCGGCTTGGGGAGTTGGTCGGTCAGCGGGCGCAGGCGGGTCCCCAGACCGGCTGCCAGGACGAAGGCTTTTTTGATCAGGGCGGCCACGGAAGGACGATACTTCTGGAGTGGTAGGGTGGGCGCTCCGCCTGCCATCTGGTCGGCCAACTCACGGCAGGCGGAGCGCCCACCCTACCACTCCAAAATGCTCTACCGGAGGAAACGTGCCAGATTCTCGTTCTCCCACTGCCGGGCGCGACGATAGAAGTAAAACTGCTTCTCCCGGCGGTTGAACTCCTCGGTGTGGACCTTGCGCTTGCCGTTGGCACCCGGTTCATCGGGGACGACGGAGTGCAGCATCTCGTGGTACACCACGTACTCGATGAACCAACCGGGCACGAACGCCGCGTCGAGCAGCGGGTGAATCCGGATCACCCGATCGTCTTCCTGGATGGTGCCGAAGACGAAATATTCCTTCGGCGGCAGCTGGCGGCGGCGGCCCCAGGTGATCGTGTAATTTTTGAGCGGGTTCGTGGGAAAGTACCGTTCGTTAACTTTGTCAAAAATGGCTCGGAGGTCGAAGTATTGCCCCTCCTGCTTGAAGGGCAGGTCGCGTTGTAGAAATGCCTTGGGATGAGAAACTTTACGCTTTGCTTTGGCCATGTGGATTGGTTGCTGTCGAGCGTGAAAATAGGAGAGGCGAACATCTTAGATGCCTCCCTGCACGCTGACAAGCCCAACCCGGCTTTTTCGGCCGTTCTCCTCTGAAAATAAACGCGATTTCTTACCCTTCGGAGAGGTCGCGATCCGTGAAGTGCGGCGGCGTCTCCGTGGTGGGCAGCGTCCGCGCCAGCATCCGCTCGACGTACTTGGCCAGCATGTCGAACTCCAGGTTCACGTAGTCGCCGGCTTTGGCGGCGTGGAGGTTGGTGGCTTTGCGCGTGTGCGGGATGATCCACACGGTGAAATGATCGGAATGAATCGGCCCGACCGTGAGACTGATGCCGCTGATCGCGACCGAGCCCTTCGGAACGATCAGGTGCGCGTACTCGGGCGGAAGCGCCACGTCGAGCCGGTAGTCGTCCCCCTTTTTCTCGTAGGCGACGATCTGGGCGCTGTAATCGATGTGCCCCTGGACGAAGTGGCCGCCCAGCCGCCCGTTGGCGGCCAGCGGACGCTCCAGGTTGACCGCGGACTCGGGCCGCAGGTGGCGCAGGTTGGTGCGGTCCAGCGTTTCCTGGAGCAGGTCGAAGGTGATGAACTCGTTGCGGTGGCTGGAGACGGTCAGGCAGCAACCGTTGACGGCGATGCTGTCGCCGCGGTGCGCGCCCTTGGCGATGCCCGGGGCCGCGACCTGGATTTGCAAACCGCTCTCGCTGCTGCGCCGCAGCCAGACGACGCGGCCGGTTTCTTCGACAAGGCCCGTGAACATGGGAAGGAATGAAAGGGTAGGACGGAAAAGGGGATGGAAACGAACAAGAAGCTAAACGATGCCGCAGCCAGAGAGGACGTTCAATATTTATCGCTACCCGTCGAGCGGCGGAAACATCTCGACTTTCCGCCCGGCAGGCGAAATCATCCGTGTGTCCGGCTTCGCCAAAAGCACGAACCTAGGCTTTATTGTTTCATGGAAAAACTTGTGATCGTCGGCACCGGCTGCGCCGGCTTGACCGCCGCCATCTACGCCGCCCGCGGTAACCTTTCCCCGGTCGTCCTGGAAGGCCGGCAACCCGGCGGACAGCTCTCGACCACCACCCTGGTGGAAAATTTCCCCGGTTTCCCCGAAGGCGTCGATGGGCCCGACCTCATCATGCGCATGAAGACCCAGGCGGAGAACTTCGGCGCTCGCTTCAAGTACGCCGAGTTGACCGCCTTGCAGATCAAGGACGACCGGATTTCCCTGCACCTCGACGACGAGGAGTGGGTGGACACGCGCACGCTCATCGTCGCCAGCGGAGCCGCCGCCAAGTGGCTCAACCTGGCGCACGAGCAGCGTCTGGTCGGCCACGGGCTGACCTCCTGCGCCACGTGCGACGGCGCTTTCTACCGCAACGTGCCCGTGTGTGTGGTCGGCGGCGGGGACTCGGCCTGTGAGGAAGCCATCTTCCTGACCCGTTTTGCCTCCAAGGTGTACCTGATCCACCGCCGCGATTCCCTGCGCGCTTCCAAGATCATGGCGGACCGCGTATTGGTCCACCCCAAGATCGAGCCGATCTGGAACAGCGCCGTGGCCGAGTACCTGCCCGACGCCGAGGGCGAAATGCAGGCCGTGCGCCTGACCAACCTGCAAACCGGCGAGCAGAGCCGCCTGGAAGTGCGTTGCGTCTTCGTGGCCATCGGCCACCAGCCAAATACGAAGTCCTTCGAGGGCCATTTGCCGATGGACGCGGAAGGCTACCTGCTCAAGACGCACGGCACGGCGACCACGGTGCCCGGCGTGTTCGTGGCGGGCGACGTGTCCGACAAGGTGTACCGCCAGGCGATCTGGGCCTCGGGAGATGGTTGCGCCGCCGCTTTGGAGGCCGAACGCTATCTGATGGAGCACGCCCTGGAGCCAAACGCGGCGGAGTCCGCGACGGGAGCGCCTGAAGAAGCGGGAGAAGGACAGCCCTTGCCGATGGAGAGGGAGTTGACCTCCGTCGCTTGAAAATCTGCGACCTGACCCAGTTCTATTCTCCGGTCAGCGGCGGGGTGAAGCGTTACCTTGCCGAGAAAAAAGCCTACTTGCGCGCACACACCGACGACCGGCATGTCCTCATCGTGCCGGGCGAAGCGCACGACGTGCAGGACGACGGGCCGACGCGCGTTTATTCCATCCGCTCCCCACTGGTTTCGCGCAAGGCCCGTTACCGCGCGCTGATCAACCTCAACGCCGTCGAGCGCATCCTGGAAGCCGAGCAGCCGGACATCATTGAGTCCGGCGACCCTTACCAGATCGCCTGGAAGGCTCTGGCGTCGGGCCGGGCGCTGGGCATTCCGGTCGTCGGATTTTACCACTCGCACTTCCCCGAAGCGTTCGTGCGCAGCACAATGAAGTTCTTCGGCGAGACCGTCACGCAGATGATGATGGACGTGGCCAAGCGCTACGTCCGGGCCATCTACGGCCAGTTCGCGCGCACGCTGGTACCCTCCGCGCCATTGGGCGCCCTGCTCACCGATTGGGGCGTCCACAACGTGGTCAACATCGACCTGGGAGTCGAGCCGGCCATCTTCCATCCTTCGGCCGACCCACAGGATTCCGCCCGCGCCGAGCTGGGCGTGCCGCCGGAAACCCGGCTGCTGCTCTACGTCGGCCGGCTGTCGTCCGAGAAGAACACCAAGACGCTCTTCGCCGCCTTTCGCCGTTTGTGCCGTCAGCAGCGGGGACGCTACCATCTGCTGGTCGTGGGTGACGGCCAGCAGCGCGGCGCCCTCAAAACCGTGCAGAAGAAGACGGGAGCCATCACCTGGCGGCCGTATTGCAGCGACCCGCACCAATTGGCCAGGCTCTACCGCGCGGCGGACCTGTTCGTCCACCCGGGCGTGCAGGAAACCTTCGGCCTGGTGACGCTCGAGAGCCAGGCTTGCGGCACCCCGGTCGTCGGGATTCGCGGCAGCTACATGGACCGCATCGTTTACAGCGGCCTGGGCTTCTGGGCGGCGGAGAACAACCCGGAGTCGCTCGCCAGCGCCATCGCCGGGATGAGCGGCCAGGCCAACCTGAAGCAAATCGGCCTGCGCAGCAGTGCCACCGTCATCGAGCGCTACAACTGGAAGCGGGTCTTCGACCGGCTTTTCGGGGTGTACCGCGAGGTCGTGGCCGGGTTCCACCGCGACTGAACATTTTCCCCTGTCCCGGCGTCAAACCGGCGCGGGAAGTCCTGCTGTTTCCGCCACCAACGTCGTTCTACTTTCCATGACTGCTCCCGCCGGCACCGCCCTGCCCTCTTCCTACCTGGTCCGCCCCTACCGCGAAAGCGACCGCAGCACCGTTCGCTGGCTGTGCTGTCAGACCGGGTTCCTCGGCCAGCCGATTGATCCCGTCTTCGAGGACCGTGAACTCTTCGCCGACTTTCTGACCAACTACTACCTGAACCACGAGCCCAAGTCGGCCTTCGTGCTCGAGATGGACGGGGAAGTGCGCGGCTACCTGCTCGGCTGCCGGCATCCGCTACGCAACCAGATGTATAACTTCTTCCAGAACATCCGGCAATTCTTCGGCATCCTGACGCGCTACCACCGGTACAACGCCGAAAGCCGCCGGTTCGTGCACTGGATCCTCACCAACGCCTGGAAAGAGGTGCCCGCAGCCCCCAAGCGGACGGCGCACTTTCACGTCAATTTGCTCCCGGACGCGCGCGGTTTGCAGCGTTCGGCGGGACTGATCGACCGCTATCTCGCCTACCTGCGCGAACGAGGAGAGAAACGCGTTTACGGGCAGATGGTCAGTGTGGGCAGCCGCCGGGGTGAAAAGATGTTCAAACGTTACGGTTTCACGGTGCTCAACCGCATGGAAATCACCAAATACCGGCGGCTGCATCCCGAGCCGGTTTACCTCTGCACCGTGGTCAAAGATCTGGAGGAAAGAACGCAGCTTTACGCGGAAAAGAACAGTTTGTGAATAAAGTTGTTAGCAGGTATATTAAAGTGTTCTCGCCTAGCGGGTTACGGATTGTGTAAAACTGCTGATTTCACTGGACATTCTTTGGTGGCTGAATTACTATATTTGTAATGAAGAATAGTTTCTCTCCAGCCCCTTTGCGGGACGATAGACAGGTGACTTTGGCCGTTGATCCGGCCGCCACAGCGCTGACCGTTCAGCAAGTGCTTGGTCAGGTGGCTTTGATCCAACAGATCATGAGTGCCACGATGAAGGATGGTGAACACTACGGCCGTATTCCTGGCTGCGGTGACAAGCCCACGTTGCTCAAGCCGGGTGCCGAGAAACTGTGTTTGACCTTTCGCCTCGCACCGACGTACGAGGTGGACGAACGCACCGTCGAACGCAATCACCGCGAGTACCGCGTGCAGTGCGCCTTGACCAGCGTTCTGACCGGTGCATTCCTGGGTCAAGGCGTCGGCATCTGCTCGACGATGGAAGCCAAGTACCGCTTCCGCGCCGGCGCCACCGAGGCGACCGACAAGCCCGTGCCGCGTGCGTACTGGGATCTGCGGCAGGAAGATCCCGTCAAGGCGCAGGAACTCATCGGCGGCAAAGGTTTCAGCCCCAAAAAGGTGGACGGTGCCTGGCTGATCGCCAAGTCAACCGAGCGCGTCGAGACCGACAACCCGGCCGATTTTTACAACACCGTCCTCAAGATGGCCAAGAAGCGCGCCCTCGTGGATGCGGTGCTCACCGCGACGGCAGCGAGCGACATCTTCACGCAGGACCTGGAGGACATCAGTGCCAATTTGGCAGCTTCCATGCCAGCGGCTCCAGCCCCCTCAGAAGCGGCCGCCCCCCAAGCGCAGCCGGTCCACAATGTGGCGGCCGCTGTGGTGGAAGTGGAGAACGAGCCGGTGAGCACGATCATTCTTGAGGACGATGCCGACGAGCAGACCTCGGGCGGGCACAACGGTCACATGGACACGCGCATCCACTTCGGCAAGAACCGTGGGTTGACGCTCTCCGAGTTGACGCCCCAGCAAGTTCATTGGTATGAGAGCGATTGGATGCCCAAGAAGGAAGTCAACGGGCCGACCAGCGTCGAGGATTTGGCGCTCATCAACGCGTTGAAGGCCTACCGGCAGAAGGGTGGCAGCAAGGAGGAAGGCCGCACGGCGGTCATGACTTCCGTACCCGCCACCGACAAGCGCCCGCGCCGTCAGGCGGTGGATCGCCGCGAAGCCAGCTTGAGCTAAGCCGGATCGGTTGTTGCCTGACCTACACGCCATCCACGATGCAAGCCGTGGATGGCGTTTTGCTTACACAAGGGAATCCACCTCATCGGATCCGCCTTTAGCAGAATTAGCTTGTAGTCAAGAGCCGTGCAGTCATCCAGATCGAGCAGGACAGATCAGCCTTTGATGTCCCTCGCGCGTCTTGGTGAACTTGCCGGCAGTGTTGTACCATTTCTCAGGTTCGGCCCAGCGCGTTCCGTTCTGTCACCCTGAGTAGCAGCGAGTCCGCGAGCGAGAGTCGAAGGACCTTCTGCCGCCGGAGGCAAGCGAGTTTTCCGCCGGTTAGCTTCAGCCCGGAGGAGGCCTTTGGCTGCCGCCGGCCAGAAGGTCCTTCGACTCTCGCTCGCGGACTCGCTGCTACTCAGGGTGACAGAAAAAGAAGGACGCGAAGATGCGGAAGCAATCCTGAGAAGTAGTGTTATAGCCAGTGCCGCTTCGTCCCGGGCGGGTTCCTCCCGAGCAACAACGGCTACAGCACTACCCACTTGCTGATGGCTTCGGCGAAGAAGGTGAATGTTTCCGCGCCGCTGTCTGGGCTGCGGGTATTCGTATAGTCGCTCCCATGCTGAATTTCCCAAGGGTGGCGTTGATCCATTCAAGGATCTTGCCGACGGTGAGTTCTCGGAACTACCTCAATGGAGCAACTTCCGCTGCGACAGGCCGGTCGAATACTTCGACCGGTACATCGTGGTGGTGACTGTGGTTGACCGGGCGCAAGCGGCCTGTGATCCGCTTTTCCAGCGTCCGAAAGACTACATAAAAAACCGGGGTCAGAAACAGACCGAAGACCGTGACGCCGAGCATGCCCGAGAAGACGGCGATGCCCATCGCACGGCGCATCTCCGCGCCCGCGCCGTGCGAGATGACCAGCGGGATGACCCCCATGATAAAGGCGAGCGAAGTCATCAGGATGGGCCGCAGCCGCAGACGGGCGGCTTCAATGGCGGCCGCCAGCGTTTCCCGTCCATCGGTCTCCAGTTCGCGGGCAAACTCGACGATCAGGATGGCATTCTTACACGCCAGCGCTGCCAGCACGAAGAATCCGATTTGGGTGAAGATGTTGTCGTCGCCCTGGCTGATCCACACACCGCAGATGGCGGACAGCAAACACAACGGCACAATCAGGATCACCGCCAGCGGCAGGAACAGGCTTTCGTACTTGGCCGCCAGCACTAGATAAACCAAGAGCACGCAGATCGGAAAAACGATGAGCGCGGTGTTGCCGGCGATTTCCTGCTGAAAGGTTAACTCCGTCCATTCCCAATTCATGCCTTTGGGCAGTGTTTCCTTGAGGATGCGGCTGATTGCCGTCTGCGACTGACCACTGGAATAACCTGGCGAGGCCCCGCCGTTAAGATCGGCGGAACGATAGGCGTTGTAACGCATCGCGGCCTCCGGTCCGGTGGAATCATTAAGCCGGATCATTGCGCCCAACGGCACCATCGCGCCCGCCGCGTTGCGGATCTTGAGCTTCAGGATGTCGTTCGGTTTGGAGCGGAAAGGCGTATCCGCCTGCGCGATGACCTGGTAGGTGCGCCCGAATTTGTTGAAATCGTTGATGTAGAACGATCCCAGGTAGATCTGCATCGTGTCGAAAACGTCCTGCGCTGTCACGCCGAGCTGCTGTGCTTTCGTCCGGTCGAGATCGGCAAACAATTGGGGCGTGTTGATCTGGTAGCTGGTGAAAACCCCGGCAAGTTCAGGGGTCTTCGCGGCCTTGGCGGCGACCTGTTTCATGACGGCATCGAGCGCGGCGTAGCCGAGATCCGCGCGGTCCTCCACCTGGAGCTTGAACCCGCCGATGGTGCCGAGACCCTGCACCGGCGGCGGCGGAAAGACGGCGACAAACGCCCCCGGCACGCCGTTGAACTTCGCTTGGAGCTTGCGCGCGATGGCCGCGCCGCTCAGCTCGGGACTCTGGCGTTCCTCGAAAGGCCGCAAGCTCAAGAACGCGATGCCCGCGCTGGGGCTGTTGATGAACCCGTTGATTGACAAGCCGGGAAAGGCAATCGAGCTTTGTACCCCGGGTTCCTTGAGCGCGAGGTCGCTCATCTCGCGGATGACCTTTTCGGTGCGTTCGAGGTTGGCTCCGTCCGGCAACTGGGCAAAACAGACGAGGTAAGCCTTGTCCTGCACCGGCACGAAGCCGGGCGGCACCCGCAAAAAGGCAAAGTACGTGCCCGCGAGCAGGACGAGGTAGAGGCCGAGCGCGAGCGTTTTGCGGCCCACGATGCCGCGCACCCCATCGCCGTACCGGACACTGCTGCGGTCGAACACCCCGTTGAACCAGCGGAAGAACGGGCCGAGCAATTTTTCGATCAGGCGGGTCAAGCCATCCTTCTTGTCGTGGTGCCCTTTCAGCAGGATGGCCGCGAGCGCCGGGCTCAGGGTCAGCGAGTTGAAGGCGGAGATGACCGTCGAAAATGCGATGGTCAACGCGAACTGCCGGTAGAACTGGCCCGTCAGCCCGGTGATGAAAGCGATGGGCACGAACACGGCGCACAGCACCAGGGTGATCGCGATGATGGGGCTGGTGACCTCGCTCATAGCTTTGATGGTGGCGTCATGCGGGGAAAGCCCTTCGTGGATGTTGCGTTCCACGTTCTCGACCACCACGATGGCGTCATCCACCACGATGCCGATGGCCAGTACCAACCCAAATAAAGATAAGGCGTTGATGGAACCATGCACCAGGTGCATCACGGCGAAGGTTCCCACGATGGAGATCGGCACCGCCAGCAACGGGATGACCGAAGCCCGCCAGGTCTGGAGGAACAGGATCACCACCAGCACGACCAGCGCCAACGCTTCGAGCAGCGTGTGCAGGACCGCCTCGATGGAGTCGCGCACGAACACGGTCGGGTCGTACGCGATGGAATAATCCACGTCGGCCGGGAAGTCCTTCTTCAGTTCGGCCATGGTGGCGCGCACCTGGTCGGAGATATGGATGGCGTTCGCTCCCGGTTGCGCCAAGATCGGGATCGCCACGGCGTCGTGGTTGTCGAGGAGCGAGCGCAAACCATAGGCAGCCGCGTCGATCTCCACACGAGCCACGTCCTTGAGGCGGGTGACCACGCCGTCGGTGGTGCGCTTGATGATCATCTCGCCAAACTCTTCGGGACTGCTGACGCGCCCCTCGACGTTGACCGGCAGTTGCACTTCCACCCCGTGTTGGTAGGGCGGTCCACCGATGACACCGGCGGACGCCTGCACGTTCTGGCTGCGGATGGCGGCGATTACTTCGTCGGCGGTCAGGCCGCGCTCGGCGACTCGCTCCGGGTTGAGCCACACGCGCATCGCGTAGTCACCGGAGCCGAAGAGCTGCACCTGCCCGATCCCGGAAATCTTGGCGAGCCGGTCCTTCACGTTAAGCACTGCGTAGTTGCGCAGGTACAGCATGTTGTAGCGACCGGTCTTGGAGGTCAGGTGGACCACCATCGTCAGATCGGGCGAACTCTTGATCGTGGTCACGCCGATGCGCTGGGTCACCTCCGGCAGCCGCGGCAGGGCCTGGTTGACCCGGTTCTGGACCAGCTGTTGGGCGAGGTTCGCGTCGGTGCCAAGCTTGAAGGTGATCGTCAGCGTGAGCGTGCCGTCGCTGGCGGCCTGCGAGAACATGTAGAGCATGTCCTCGGTGCCGTTGATCTGTTCTTCCAGCGGTGTGGCGACCGTCTCGGCGATGGTCTTGGGATTAGCTCCCGGGAACTGCGCGCTGACGACGATGGTCGCCGGCACCACCTCGGGATATTCCGAGATGGGGAGCTGAAAGACGGAGATCAAGCCCGCCAGAAAGATCAGGAAGGAGATGACCCCGGCAAAGATGGGTCGGTCGATAAAGAAGCGGGAAAGATTCATCGCGCGTCCTCCTTGGGCTCAGCAGGAATGCCGGCTTGCGCGGTCCGGCTGGTGTCGTCGGTTGACAACGGTCCGGGTGGTGATACTTCCTTGGGCACCACGACAGCGTCGGCCCGTACGCGCTGCAAGCCATCGACGATGATTCGTTCGCCGGCCGCGAGACCTTTCAGGACCACACGCTGGCCGCCGAGTTCGTGCCCCAACTCGACTTCGCGGTATGTAACTTTGTTCTCGCGTGAGACGACGAAGACGTACTTCTTGCTCTGGTCGAAGCCAATGGCCCGGTCGGCGATGACCAACAGGTCCCGCTCGCGGCTGCTCGCCAGCCGGACGGCGACGAACATGCCGGGCACCAGCGTTGCGTCCTTGTTGGGGAACTTGGCGCGGGCGCGGATGGTGCCGGAACCCGGGTCGAGCCGGTTGTCGAAATTCTGCACGAAACCTTTATAGTTTTTTCCCGCGTCACCGGGGGTGGTGACCTCAACCGGGATTTTCGCCTCTTGAGCGTTGCCGTTGGCGGCGTCGCGGATGGTTTCCAGGTAAGTTTGTTCGTCAACCTCGAAATCGGCGTAAATGCCATTTTCCGAGACGATGGAAGTCAGCAGCGGCGCGCCGGCCCCGTTTTGAACGAGGTTGCCCACGGTCAATTCGGCACGGCTCACACGTCCGGAGATGGGAGCCTTCACGTAAGCGTGATCGACATCGACCTGGGCGGTTTTCAGGTCGGCCTGCGCGGTGAGAAGCTCGGCGTTGGCCGCGTTGTTGGCGCTGTCGGTCTGGTCGAACTCGCGCTGGGAGATGGCCCGGGTCTTTAACAGGGCGGAATCGCGGGTCTCATTGGAGGCGGTCAGTTGCAAAGTCGCTTTGGCCGAGGTGATCCGGGCTTCGGCGCGAGAAACGGCGGCTTCGTAGATCCGCGGGTCGATGACGACGAGGATGTCGCCGGCTTTGACGGATTGACCGTCCTGGAAGCGCACCTCCACGATGCGCCCGCTCACCTCGGGCCGGACTTCCACGGAGTCCACCGCGCGCAGCCGCCCGGAAAAGTCGTTCCACAGGCGGAGTTTCTGCGCGGTGACGGTCTGCACGCCGACCGGCACCGGAGCGGCGGCGGCGTCGGCTGGCGTCTTCGAACGGCCCGCGAAGTGTCCGATGGCCAACCCGGAAATGGTTAGACCGGCGAGAATCATCGCAACGAAACCGAAGCGACCTTTTTGCCCGGGCGGCGGAGAAGTGGCGTCAGCCCGATCAACGAGGTGACCGTTAGACGGGGTGGCATGAGGCGGAGCTTTCGCTGGCAGGGCTTCGATGGATTGCATGGTGAACAAGTGTGACCGCCACGCGGTCCAAGCGCGCAGCGGCTAAAGGAACGGCAGAATGGGAACGGCAGAATGGTGAGAACAACAGGATCATTGACCGCCACTGGCGTAGATCCGCTCGCCGGTGATCCACCCGGCGTCGTCCGAGGCCAGGAACACCGCAACCGAAGCGATGTCGCCGGGCTGGCCGATCCGTCCCAGCGGAGTCTGGGAGGTCACCGCCTTCTCGAAATCCGAGCCGACGAAGGCCGCCGTGTCCTCGGTCTCCACCAGACCCGGGTTCAGCGAGTTGACGCGGATCTTGCGTGCCCCGAGTTCCTTGGCGAGCGCCCCGGTCATATTGTCCACCGCCGCCTTGGTCCCGCCGTAAACCGCGTTGTTCGGGAAGGCGGTGCGGCCAGCGACCGAACCGATGTTGATGATGCTGCCACCGGCACCGAGGTGTTTGACGGCCGCCTGCGTGACGAGCAGCAGGCCGAGCACGTTGATGTTGTACTGCCGGTGAAACTCTTCCTCCGTGACCTCTTCGAGCGGCATCATTTTGTACACGCCGGAGTTATTGACGAGGATGTCCAAGCGGCCGTAATGCTCGACCGCGGAATTGATGATGCCCCGGGCCTCGGCGGATTTGGAAACATCTCCACCCACGGCGACGGCCTTCCCGCCAGCCTTGGAGATTTCATCGACTATTTTGTCCGCGCCCGCCTTGCTGGAAGCGTAGTTGACGACGACCGATGCGCCCGCGGCGGCGAGGGCTTTGGCGATGGCGGCACCGATGCCTTTGGAGGCACCTGTGACGACCGCGACTTTACCTGTGAGTTTACTCATATGGATTTCTTCTTGTTTTGCTTTCTGCTGGTTTTGTTTGCTGGTGTGAACGTGTGGGAAGAGTGAAGACCAAACGGCTGAACCGGTTTTCGCGTCGCGTCAGGCACTTTCGGCCATCCAACGCGAGGAGAGGACGGTTGCCATTTGCGTCGAGCGAGAGAGACGCTTGATGCCGGTGGGCACGCTTGTTCCATTGACGCCACCAGGGCACGACATCCGACGAGACGAGCGTGGATCGGCCGATGAGGTAGCCTGAGAAGGTTTCCCGGCAAGAGGGTGCAGCGTAGTAGGATACTGGTTCATTGCTTTTTTGTATCTTCAGGTACAAATTAGGAGACAGTGCACGAAAAGAGGTTTTTGAATCGATCGGTACATAAATACGAACTCGACGCCGGCTGTCAAACGGATTATTGTATCTGAAGGGATGAAATCACTAACTTCTGCTTCGCCGGGACGGCCACGGGCCTTCTGCGTTGAGCGGGCGCTGGATCAAGCCTTGAAGGTGTTCTGGCAAAAAGGCTACGAGGGCACCTCTTTGTCGGATCTGACCGAAGCCATGGGGATTAACCGTCCCAGCCTGTATGCGGCCTACGGCAACAAGGAAGCCCTTTTCCGTAAGGCGCTGGACCGCTACATCGAAGGCTCGGCGGCATTCTTGCGCCGGAGCATGGAACAGCCGACTTCCCGCGCTGTGGTCGAGTACCTGCTGCTTTCCTCCGCCGATGGCGTCACCTGCCCGGATAATCCGCACGGTTGCTTGACGGTGCGTTGCGCGCTTTCCAGCGGCGAGGCGGCGGATTCCATCCGGCTCGAACTCGTCAGCCGCCGGGTGGATGGCGAGTCGATCCTTCGCAAGCGTCTGGAACGTGCCCAAGTGGAGGGAGACCTGCCGACGGATGCCAGCCCGGCCGATCTGGCGCGCTACGTGATGACCGTGCACCAAGGGATGTCCGTGCAGGCGGCCAGCGGGGCCAGCCGTGAGCAGTTGCGCCGGGTGGTCGAGACGGCTCTGAAAGCGTGGCCGGGATAAGCAGTATAGCGATTCTGTCTGGAGTGGTAGGGCGACCGTCCCGGTTGCCAAGGTGGACGCACTCCATTGGCAACGGGAACCGTCGCCCTACAATTCAGCATCAACGTTCGGCTGACTCATCTGAAAACCGCTCTATCTATTGGCAGCCACGATTGCGCCGACGCCCTTTAAATCCTGTTGCAAAGGCTTGATGCTCCAGAGCACGAATCCACCCCCGCCCGTCCGCGGGTTGATGCTTTCTTCCAGACGCAACTGCCGGGCGATCTCGTCGGCGGGCCAGTGGGTCGAGCCACCCAGGCGGTCGATGGCGATGCTCGGATAGATGGGCACCCCGCGCGGGTTGATCGCGGGACTGCGCCACCAACTCAGCAGCGCGGAAAAACTCTGCGGACCCGCGTCCGGCCAGTAAAGCTGCGGGGAGAGGTAATCCACCCAGCCTTCGTGCAGCCAGCGTACCGGGTCGGCATACAGTTCGGAGTATTGATCGACGCGCGCTTCCACGCCCGCCGGCACGTTAGGCCGGTAGATGCCGAAGGGGCTGACACCAAACTTCGCGCCCGGACGCGCGGAAGATACCGCGCTGTGCAGATCCTGAATCAGGCTGTCGATGTTGCTGCGCCGCCATTGTCCTATCTCCGCGGTGCCGCCGCCCGCGCGATAACGGGCAAAGGTCGCCGCGTCGGGAAACGTGCCGCGCGGGATGCCGCTGCCCGGGTAGGGATAGAAGTAATCGTCCAGGATCACCCCGGCGACGGCGTACCGGCGCACGATGTCCTGCACCACGCGCACGACCTCCTCGCGGACCGCCGCATCGCCCGGGTCCATCCACGTCAGCGAACCCACTTTGCGCGCCGCGCCGGGCAGTTGCCGGCTGACGTGCGACTCGGCCCGCCCGCCTCCACTGCTGCCGGCGCGAAACGGATTGATCCAGGCGTGGATGTCCACACCGTGCTGGCGTCCCTGCGCGATGAACTCGGCCAGCGGATCGTAGCCAGGATCGCGCCCTTGGGTGCCGGTCAGATAGCGGCTCCAGGGCTCGAGACGGGATTCGTAAAGGGCATCGCCTTCCGGGCGCACCTGCACCATCAAGGCATTGAGACCACGGCTGGCGGCCAGCTCGACCAAACGGCGGATTTCCTGGCGTTGCGCGTCGGCGCTCATCCCCGGGTGCGAAGGGAAGTTAAGATTGAAAACCGACGCCACCCAAGCGGCGCGCATTTCCTCGGCTCGGACTTTCGCGGCGGGCGCAAGCAGAAGCAGACCGAGCAACGCTGGGATAGCCAGCAAACGGCGGGGGGAAATTCGCATTTAGCAGCGAGTATTACACGCGGTGTCAACTGCTTGCCACTTCCTCTTGTGAAGGCAGGGCGGTCAGGCATCTAAATGGGCGTTCAGACACGATAGATTAGTAGCGATGAAATCCATCCAATCCTTCGACCAGCATGGGCGGTTTTCCGTCTGGCTGGGAATATTGACAAGTTTTCTGATTACCTCTTCGGCCTTGCAAGCGGCACCGGGAGGTAGCGGTCCTGGCAGCGCGGTGGCTGGCAGCGGCGGCGCAGCGGCTGGCGGCGGTGCCGTGAGCGGCGGTGGCAGCCACAGTGCCGGCGTTGGCGCGCGGGGCGGTGGTGCCAATAACGGCGGCATGCGCTCTTCTTTGGGCGGTGCTCCCTCGGCATTCGGGCGTACTCCGTCGGCCTTCGGAAACGCCCCTTCAGCCTTTGGACGTACCCCTTCGGTTTTCAGCCACGCGTCGCAAACCGGTGCTGGTCCCCGGTTCTCCGCACCAACGGTTGGCCGCTATGCCGGTGTTCAAAGCAACGGAACCTCCGGTGCATACCGGGCCAACCCTGTGCAGACCCAACGAGTTGTACCGCCGAACAACCCCTGGACAGAGCGAACCGCAGGTGTTCAACAAGGCGTCAGCCGGGGTACTCCGGCTTCACGGCAAGGCAACCGCAACACGCAGGCGACAGCCAAGCAGGGATATTCCACTGGCGGCTATAATGGCCGGAACGGTAACTACGGCTACAATGGCGGACTCACCCACGGCAACCGTTTCAACCAATACCGAGCCCGGAACTACTATCCATACTACGGTTACGGCTTTGGTTATTTCCCCTTCATCGGGGATTACGGCTATTATGGCGGCTTGACCGGTCTGGATAGTGGCTACGCTGGCCTGGATAGCAACTACACCGGGCTTAACAACGGGTACATAAACGGTGGCCCGCTCACCCCTGCCCCAGGATTGGGGGCGGATTCCCAGAACTTCAACAGCGGCTACGTTCAACCTCAGATCCAGGATCAAGGGACGAATGCTCCGAACAACGGTGCTTCGGACCCAGCGCAGGCAGGTTCTCCGGATCAGGCGCAAGCTCCCACTCCGGCGGTGAACCAACAGCAAAATCCTCGCTCCCCTAGTTCACGTGGGCCGGATTCGCTGGTGGAAGCCGTGCAATCGGAGTTGTCGAACCGTGGTTATTACAAGGGCAAGGTGGATGCCATGTTCAACGACGACACCAAGGAAGCCATTCGCAAGTTTCAGTCGGACAACCAACTGACTGCCACCGGTCTGCTCAACAACGCCACGCTGACGATGCTCGGGCTCAACTAGGCCAGGACCTTTGCGAAAAGCCGTTTTTGCAGTAAAGTGCGTTCCCGGTTTCCGGGAACGACATGCTGACCATTCGCAAACTCAAGAAAACGATGGGTGGGTTGACGCTCTTCGAGGACGCCGACCTGCAGGTAAATTATGGAGAAAGAGTGGCGCTGGTCGGTCCCAACGGAGCCGGCAAGTCCACCCTTTTCTCGTTGGTCCTCAAGCAGGACGAGCCGGACACCGGTACCATCCAGCGCGACGAGTGGACCATGATCGGCTACCTGCCGCAGGAGAGCGAGCCGGTCGGTGAGGAAACTGTGCTCGACTTGGCGACCGGTCGCGGCAACGAGCTGCCGCTGCTAGAAAAGCGCCTGAAGGACCTGGAAGAAGCCGGCACCGTCGATGGGGCCGAGTACATGGAGGCCCACGCCAAGCACGACGCCCTGGCCAACCCGCAGGCCGAGGCGAAGGCCAAGAAAATGCTGCGCGGGTTGGGTTACCGCGAATCGGATTTCCAGCGTCCCGCGCGGGAAATGAGCGGCGGCTGGGTGATGCGGGCGCACTTGGCGCGTCTGCTGGTCATGGAGCCGGATTTGCTCCTGCTCGATGAGCCGACGAACCACCTGGACCTCCTTTCGCTGTTGTGGCTGCAGGAGTACCTCAAGACGTACCCGGGCGCGGTGCTCATGATCTCGCACGACCGCCAGTTCATGGACGAGATCGTCGAAACGGTCCACGAGATCGCCGACAAGAAGCTCATCGAGTACAAGGGCAACTATTCCGATTACCTCAAGCAGCGCGAGGCGCACTACGAGCAGCAGTCCGCCGCTTACAAAAACCAGCAGAAGGAAATCACCTCGCTGCGGGAGTTCGCCGAGCGCTTCCGGCAGGTGGCTTCCAAAGCCTCGCAGGCCATGAGCAAGCTCAAGCAGATCGAACGCATGGAGCTGATCGAGAAGCCGACGCCGCCGCGCAAGCCGTTCCGCTTCCAGATCCCCCAGCCGCCCCGCGGCGGGCAGAGGGTGATCTCGCTGGAAGGCGTCCATATGGCCTACGGCAACCACAAGGTTTACGAGGGTCTCGACCTGAGTATCGAGCGCGGTGAGCGCACAGTGTTGGTCGGGCCGAACGGCGCGGGTAAATCGACGCTGCTCAAGATCCTGGCGGGCGTGCTGCCGTTCCAGAAGGGGGTGCGTAACCTGGGGCACAACACGAAGATCGGCTACTTCAGCCAGCACCGGGCTGACACGCTGGACGCGGACGCGACCATCCTGGAAGAGGTCATGAACAGTGCGCCGACGATCAAGGAAGAGGAAGCGCGCGGCGTGCTGGGATCGTTCGCTTTCCGCAAGGACGACATCTACAAGAAGACGGGTGTGCTGAGCGGCGGAGAGAAGAGCCGCCTGAACCTGATCAAGTTCCTGGTGGATCCGCCGAACTTACTGCTCATGGATGAGCCGACGACCCACCTGGACATCCTGACGGTGGAGTCACTGTACCTGGCGCTGGAACGTTACGAGGGCACGCTGGTGTTCATCAGCCACGACGTGCATTTCATCCGGCAACTGGCGACCAAGGTCATGCACGTCAACGCGGGCAAGGTGACGCCGTACCCGGGCAACTATGATTACTTCCTGGAGAAGAGCGGAGCCGTGGGCGACGAGCGGGCGGCGTTGACGGCGTAGCCGCCGCGCAACGGCTTCGTAACCAAGGTAGGGATGGCTCTCCGAGCCGTCCGTGGTTTCGCCTGGTCCAGTCTTGGTCTTTGCCGATAGCCTTGTTTCCTGCGGCACACTGAAAATTCGGACGGCTCGGAGAAAACTTCCCTACCTTGTTACGACCGGCGGCTGACGCCGCCTGTCCAGGGGGATTACCCCTTCAGCGAACCTTGATCAGCTCGACTTCGAAAATCAACGTCTCGTTGGGTCCGATGTCGCCGCCCGCGCCGCGCGAGCCGTAGGCCAGTTCGGACGGAATGTAGAACTCGTACTTCGCGCCTTCCTGCATGAGTTGCACGCCCTCGGTCCAGCCGGCGATCACCTGGTTGAGAGGGAATTCGATGGACTCACGCCGCTTATAAGAGCTATCGAACTCCTTGCCGTTGAGCAGGGTACCGCGGTAATGCACCTCTACCGTATCGGTCGCCTTGGGGCTGCGGCCGGTGCCGGGGGTCAGCACCTTGTACTGCAGGCCGCTGGGAGTAGATTTCACGCCTTCCTTGCCGGCGTTTTCCTTGAGGAACGCCTTGCCTTTTTCTTGAGCGGTTTCAGCCATAATTGATTGGGGATTTAAGATTTTGAACCGACCGACCGACCGCGAATCTTTCCCGGCCAGCGAACGCGCTACCATACCCGCCGCTCCGCCCAAGTCCACGATGCTCGACATCAAATATCCCCCCGACCTGCCGATCACCGCCCGCCGCGACGAGATCGTGGCCGCCCTGCGCGCGCACCCCGTGGTCATCGTCGCGGGGGAGACCGGCTCGGGCAAGACCACCCAGCTCCCGAAGATGTGCCTGGAGGCGATGGGCTACGATCCCGCCGACCGGCGGCGGGCGCAGCGCATCGGCTGCACCCAGCCCCGGCGCGTCGCGGCCCTGAGCGTGTCGCGGCGCGTGGCCGAGGAATTGGGCGTCACCTGGGGCCGGGAGGTCGGCTGCAAGATCCGCTTCGGCGACGACACCAGCCGCGACACCCGGATCAAGTTCATGACGGACGGCATCCTGCTGGCGGAGGTGCAGTCCGACCCGCTTCTACGCGCTTATTCGATGCTCATCATCGACGAGGCGCACGAACGCTCGCTCAACATCGACTTCCTGCTCGGCTATTTGCAGGAACTGCTGCGCCGCCGCCCGCACGACCTGAAGGTGCTCATCACCTCGGCGACCATCGACACGGCGGCGTTCTCGGAGGCGTTCGGCGGCGCGCCCGTCATCGAGGTCTCGGGGCGGCTGTTCCCGGTGGAGATCCGCTACGCCACGCCGGAGACTTTCCTGTCCGCACCCGCCCGGGGGCAAGCAGCGGAGGACGACGGGGAGGAACTGAGCTTTATCGAAGCCGCCGTCAAGGCCGCCGAAAATGCGCTGATCGAATCCGACACGGGCGACATCCTGGTGTTCCTGCCTACGGAGCGGGACATCCACGAGTGCCGCGAACTGCTGGAGCGCAGCCTGGGCAAGGGCACGGACATCATCGGGCTGTTCGGGCGGATGCCGGCGGCGGAGCAGACGCGCATCTTCTCGCCCGGGCCGCGCCGGAGAGTCATCGTCTCGACCAACATCGCGGAAACGTCGCTGACCATCCCGCGCATCCGCTACGTGATCGACGCCGGGCTGTCGCGCATCAGCCGCTACAACCCGCGCACGCGCACCAAGCGTTTGCCCGTCGAGCCGGTTTCCCAGAGCAGCGCCAACCAGCGCGCGGGCCGCGCCGGGCGCATCCAGGACGGCATCTGCATCCGGCTGTACGACCAGGAGGATTTTGACAAGCGCCCGCGTTTTACCCAGCCGGAAATCCAGCGCGCCAACCTGGCCGAGGTCATCCTGCGCATGAAGGCGTTCCGGCTGGGCGAGATCGAAACCTTCCCCTTCCTGAACCCGCCGCTGCCCGCCGCCATCAAGGCCGGCTACGGTCTGCTGCACGAATTGGGCGGTCTCGACGAAGCCCACGAAATGACCCCGCTGGGCCACGAACTGGCGCGCCTGCCGCTCGACCCGACCCTGGGGCGGATGCTCCTGCAAGCCCGGCACGAGGGCGCGGTGGAGGAGGTGCTGGTCATCGCCGCCGGCCTGAGCGTGCCCGATCCGCGCGAGTTCCCCGAGGACGCCAAGGAGGCCGCCAACAACGCGCACAAGGCGTTCGTCGAACCCGAGTCCGACTTCCTGACGCTGCTGAAAATGTGGCGCGCGCTGCCCGACGCCAGTTCCCGCAACGCGTTGCGGCGTTTCGCCAAGGCCAACTACCTTTCGCAAAGCCGGCTGCGCGAATGGCGCGACGTGCATCGCCAACTCGCCGACACGATGAACGACCGGCGCAACCCGCCGCCGTCCGAGCCGCGGCCGGTGTCGGCGGCGGCGGGTTTCGACGCGATCCACCGCTCGATCCTGACCGGGCTGCTCGGGCAGGTGGCGCAGCGCACCGAACGCAACGCCTACCTCGCTTCCGGCAACCGGCAGGTAACGCTCTTTCCCGGCTCCGGGTTATACCAGCGCCGCGAGAAGATTCACAAAGGCGCGCGTCCGCAGCCGAAGCCCGAGGAAGGGCGGGAAGCGTCGGTGGCGGCACCAGGGTCGCAGCCGGCGTGGATCGTCGCCGGGGAGATCGTGCAGACCTCGCAGCTTTTCGCGCGGACCGCCGGGCGCATCGACCCGCAGTGGGTAGTCGATCTCGGCGCGCACCTGTGCAAGTTCAGCTACAGCGATCCGCACTGGAACGTCAAATCCGCCCGCGTGCTGGCGTGGGAACGCGTGCTCATCTACGGGTTGGAGGTCGTCAAACGCCGGATCGACTACGGCAAGATCGATCCCGTGCTGGCTACGGAGTTGTTCATCCGTGGCGCCCTGATCGCCGGTGAGGCGTCGGTGGAGCAGCATTTTTACAAGCACAACCGCAAGCTGCGCGAGCGGATCGAGGCAACCGCAGGCCGCATGCGCAACCGCCGGGTCGAAGACCTGGACGAGGCCTTGTACCGCTTCTACGCCGCGCGGATCAAGGAAGTCTCTTCCATCCACGATCTCAACCGAGTGGTACGCGAACGTATCACCAAGGAACCCGAGTTCCTGTGCGCGACCGAGGCCGATCTGGTCGGCGAGGACGAGGACGCCACGAACTACGACCGCAGCCTGTTCCCCGAGCAGGTGGCGCTGGGCAACACGGCGCTGCCGCTGACGTACGCCTACGCGCCGGGCGAGGAGCGCGACGGCGTCACAGTGCGCGTGCCCCTGCCCGTGGCCGGGCAACTCACCACCGGTCAGCTCCAGTGGATGATCCCCGGTCTGCGCGAGGAGCAGATCGGCGTGCTGTTGCGCGCGCTGCCCAAGGGCATCCGCCGTCCGCTCATGCCGTTGGACGTCAAAATCCGCGAGACGGCCCGCGAATTCCAGCCCGGGCGCGGCAGCTTCCTGGGCGAACTGGCGGGCTTCCTGACGCGGCGCTACGGCGTGGACGTGGCGGCGGGCGACTGGCCGCCAGAGAGCCTGCCGGCCTACCTGCTGCCGCGCGTGGAAGTGGTGGATCGCGACAACAAAACCGTTGCCGCCGGCCGCGACCTGGAAACGATCAAGACGGGCCTGGCCGGACACGACGTGCGCTCGGACGCCTGGGATCGCACCGTCAAGAAGTGGGAGCACCGCGGACTGACGGCCTGGAACTTCGGCGATCTGCCCGAATCCGTGTTAGTGGAGGAAGTGGGCGGCGCGCCATTGCTCGCGCACCCGGGGCTGGCGGCGGTGGATGCCGGCAAGGTCGATGTGCGCCTGTTCCGCGCACGGGAGGAAGCGGAAACCCATTCGCGGGCAGGCGTACTGCGTCTGGCCGAGCACGCGCTGGCGCGGGACCTGGCGTGGGTCCACAAGGAGATCGGCAGCCTGTTGAGCAAGGACGGCGGCGGACGCAAGGCACCGCTAGATTTTCGCGCGGCGCTGGACACGTTGCGCGTCGGCGCGAAATCCGCCGTGGCGTCATCCTCACTCAGGAAAGGGTCGGACGCCGGGACCAGCGCAACAGAGGCGTTGCAGGAAGCGGTTTACCGGCACGTAACGCAAGCGGCGCTGATGCTGAACCCGGTGCTGCCGTTGGCCGAGAAGCGTTTCCAGGCGTTGGTCGCCGCCGCCCGGCGGGACCTGCCGCTGCTGGCGCGCCGGACGGGCGAAGCGGTGGCCAAGGTGATCACGCAACGGGCAAAAATCCTGGCCTCCTCGAAGGCGTATGTGGGAATGAAGGAAGACGTCCAGCGTCTGGTGCCGCCGGATTTTCCCGCGCGTACTCCGCCGGAGCAACTGGCGCATGTGCCGAGGTATCTGCGGGCCGTCGAGATGCGGGCGGAGCGCGCGGCGCTCCAGCCGGCCAAGGACACGGAGAAGGCACGCGCGCTGTTACCCTTCGCCGGGTGGGAGGCACGCGTGCCGGAGGCCGGTCGCGAAGCCTTCCGCTGGCTGCTGGAGGAGTTCCGGGTCTCGATCTTCGCGCAGGAATTAGGCACGGCGCAGCCCGTTTCCGCCCAGCGGCTCAAGACACTGGCGGGATGGTAGCCGCGCCGTGGCTTTTCCCATCAGGATAGTGAAAGCTTTCCCTGCCTTACAGCCATTTTTAAAAGGTTGAACGCTGGCAGACAAAGTGACGCTCCAGAGAAACGGTATTCCATGATGCTACGGCACCGGATTGAACTGCAACCGCTCGATCTTGCCTTCACCATCCAGAGCCGCTTCCAGCAGCCACTTCTGCGGCCCGGCTTGCACCCAGTATTTGTATTCGGTGTCATCGCCGACCTCCACTCGCGCGATCAACACGAAAGCTCCGAACGGCGGCACCTTGGCTAGCTCCTCCTTGCGCTTGCGCAACACCTCATCATTGTAGGCATCGCTGCCGTTATCGGTGAAGGCCTCTTCCTTCAACCGTCCCTCGCGCAACCCCTGGAGCACGTCGCGGAAACGCTGTGTGATCACCGGCTCGTGGTCCTCGATCGGGTGGTCCGCCGGAGGCTTGAGATCGGGCCGGATCAGACCCGCCACGCCGTGCGCGATCTTCCAGGGGTCCGCTTGGGAAAGATTCGCCAGCACCACCACGGACACCCGGGCGCGCGGGAACCGCAGGAAATGCGAGGCGTACCCCTGCAAATTGCCGCTGTGTTCGTAGTAAGGATGCCCGTCCTGCTCGCGGATGAACCAGCCGAAGCCGTAGGGAAACGTTTTGCCGCTGTTGAGCGCCACCGGGGTAAAGACCTGCTGCCACGCGTCCGGCGGCAGCAGCGCGCCGGATTGCAGGGCAGCGTCCCACTTGGCCATGTCCACCACGGTCGAGACGATGCCGCCGTCGCCGGTGCCGCGCAGTTCCGCGGACAGGAACTCCTGGTTCTTGAGCAACCCGTTGTCCAGCCGGTAGCCGTCCGCGCGGAAGGGGATGATGTCTTCCTCGCTGTTGACGCGGGTGTTGTTCATGTGCAGCCGCGAGAAAACCCGCTCGCGCAGGAAATCGCCGTATTCCTTGCCGCTCGTCCGGTGAACGATGACTCCCAGCAGTACGTACGCCGTGTTGCTGTAGCTCCAGCGCGAGCCGGTCGGGAACTTCAACGGCAGAGTCGCCGCGAGTTGCACCAGGTCATCCTCGGAGTAATTGCGCCGCTCGTCGAACATGTTGCCGTCGTCGAAATCCGGGATGCCGGAAGTGTGCGTGAGCAAGTGGCGGAGGTTGATCTTGTTCCACGAGTCCGGTCCGCCGGGCAGCAGACGGCCGAGGGTGTCTTCGAGTGCGAGCTTGTGGTCCTGCACCAGCAGGAGGATCGCCACAGCGGTGAACTGCTTGGTGATCGACGCCACCTCGTACACGCTTTCCGCCAGCGCGGGAGTCTGCAGCTCGACGTTGGCCTGGCCGTAGCCCTTGGTGAAGATCAACTCGTTGTTGATCGTCACCGCCAGCGAGAGCCCCGGGATGCGCTGCTGCGCCATTTCCTGCCGCACGAACAGGTCGATAGCCGCAATCGAGGGGTCCACGGTTTCCTCGTCGTCCGCGTGTACCACCGGCAGCACGCCGCAAAGGATCGGCAGCAGCAGCCAAAGGCCGGGTACGGCCCGGCGGAAAATCTTGCCCATAGACGCGATCAAATTGGCTTCACTCTGTTCCTCTTCGAACTCACCACCAACGGTGGCCCGAAAAGATGAGAAAGCCAAAGAAAACGCTGTGCATGGTGACCAGGTTGGCCGCGATCTGCCAGGGCAGGCTTTCTCCCCAGAACCGCGCCGGCTCTTTGGGCAGCGGACGGTTCCAGCGCGCAAAAAGATCGTACCCGGTCATCAAGGCCGCGTGGTACAGCCCGTAAATGATGTAGTTCCAGGCCAGCCCGTGCCAGATACCCATCAGGCCGAAGGTCACCAGGTTGCCGGCGTAGGCGGCGTGGTACTGGTTCTTGAACCACTTGCGCTTGATGGCCATCAGCAGGAAGCGCATGTAAACGAAGTCGCGGAACCAGAACGAGAGCGAGATGTGCCAGCGCGTCCAGAAATCCTTGATGTCGCGCGCGGCGAAAGGCCGCCGGAAGTTCTCCGGCGGGTGCACCCCGAGCACGTGGCTCAACCCCACGGCGAACGCGCTGTAGCCCGCGAAGTCGAAGAACAGGTACGCGCTGTAGGCATACATGTAGGACACCGTGTGCAGGAAACTGCGTGCCGCCGGGATGGCGTCCAGCCAGTAGGTCTTGACGAGGTAAGCCAGGATGAACTTGTAGAGAAAACCGAGCGCGACGTGCCGGATGGCGTCGTCCAGGTCGCTCCAGCACTCGGCGCGGGTGCGCTCGCGGGTCCAGTCGGCCCCGAAGCGCCGCCACCGGTCGATGGGGCCGGCGGAAAGGGTCGGGAAGAACAGAGTAAAAGCAAAAAACTGACCCGGTGGCAGCTTCTTGATCAACCCGTCGTGGATGGACACCAGCACGTCGATGACGCGGAAGGTGATGTAGGACAACCCGGCGAACGCGATGAGCGGCAGCGGCCGGTCCGCCCCGAGCAACGCCTTCGCCCAAGCCAGCGGGGCGACCGTCAGCAGCACGGCCGTCCAAATGGGCCAGGACGCCTTTTTCCACCGCTCCTGCGTGCGGAGGCGCAGCAGCGTCAGCGCCAGCGCGTACTGCGCGACGACGTAGCCCAGGACGAGCCCCGTCTTACCCGCCAGCCCGCCCCAGCCCGCGAACTCGAAGAACCCCGAATACTGCACGAACAGCATCAGAAGGCTGCCGCCGAGGATGCACATCCGCGCGACCCGGGGCGTCGTGACGGAGCGCGACACCCGGGCGAGCAGCGTGGGCAGGAAGACGTAGAAGCCGGCGATGCCGAAGTACAGGAAGTTGGCGTAGGGGACCATCGGGCCGGGAAAGTGTCACGCAAAACCGCCGACCCGCCAAGGGAAAGCGAAGAACATTTGGCATCTTGGACGCTTCCCTTTTGCGTCCGTTCGTGCCTTTTTAGAGCCAGCTTCCTGTGAATCTCATGGACATCGAACAGAAAACACTCGAATTGCTCACCGAAGTTACCGGCACCGACGCCACCCAGCTCGACCCGGATTTCGAGCTTTACGACCGCGGCCTGATGGATTCCATGACGACCGTGCAGTTGATCGCGTCGCTCTCCGAGCAGTTCAACCTGGACATCTCCCCGGCCGAGTTCGACCGCGATCTCTGGGCGACCCCGCGCCTGCTCGTCGCCGACATCCGGCACCGCTTCAATCCCTGATGCCGCCGAGCACGGACACGCCCCCCGCCCCCACGTCCCGCAAGGAATCGGCCGGTGCGCGCGTCGCCCGTCCTGCCGTGCCGCCGGTGTGGCTGTGGGCGCTGGCCGTTTCACTGCTGGCGGCGGCGCTGTCACTGGTGGCCACGCACCGGTTCATCCAGCGCCAGATCGAGCTGCACCCGGAGCGTTTCAACACCAGCCCGCTGCCCGAAAAGCTGCTCGGCCTGGCGTTGCAGCAGCAGGCGTTCGCCAACGCCGAACTGCTGCCGGTGTACGGCAGCTCGGAGTTGACCCAGCCGCAGAGCAACCGGGCGGATGACTTCTTTCGCTCGCACCCGACCGGCTTCGGTGCGTTTCTCATCGGCAATCCCGGCGAGGCGTGCCTCATGATCGCCGCCAAGCTGGCCGCGGCCGATCCCGCGACGGTGCGGGGCAGGAAGGCCGTGGTCTTCCTGTCGCCCGGCTGGTTCGTGGCCCCGGAACTGGACCACCCTGGCTTCGGCGTCAACTTTTCCCCGCTCCAAGGTGGGGTGTTGACCTTCGAAAGCCGGCTCAGCCCCGCGCTCAAGCAGGACCTCGCCCAGCGGCTGCTGGATTACCCCGACATCATCTCCAAGTACCCGCTGCTCAAGGCCGGACTTACCTGCCTGGCGGCAAACACCGCCGCGCAACGGACTCTGCTGGCCGTCCTGTCCCCGGTCGCCGCCGTCCACAACCGCGTCCAGCGCGAGCTGGACTACGCTCGCCTGGGCCTGTGGTGGCTGCACGAGGGCACCCGGGTGACCCCACCCCTGGCCACGAAGTCCGACCCGCTGCCCGGGATCAACTGGGACGCGCGTCTGCGCGACGCCGCCGCTTCGGACAAACTGGCGGTGCTTTCTCCTTACTCCGTCGCGACGGCCAGCAAGTTTGATGATCATTTCCTTGGCTTGTTCATCGATCCCCGGCGTCCCGAGCGCACGGCGGACGATAACTACAACCGGCTGCTCGCCACCTCCAAGGAGTGGGCGGATTACCGCCTGCTGCTGCGCACGGCGCAGGAGATGGGAGTCACGCTGGAGGTGATCTGTCAGCCGCTCAACGCCAATTTCAGCCGGCTGCAACAGGTGGGTCCAGCCTCCCGGGCTCAATTCTACGAACGGCTGCGCGCGGAAACCGCCCCTTTCCCGGTGCAGTTGGTGACCTATGAGAAGGAAGGCGAGGACCCACACTTTTTTCAGGACGCAAACCATCCCACCCCGCTCATGTGGTTGCTGTACGATCACACGCTGGACGCGTTCTACCATCAATCAGGAAAATGAATAGTGACAGTGATAACGCACTCAGTGTTGGTGTGCCGGGAGGGACCCGCTCCGTCTGGTCCGCCAGAGCCGGGACAACTCGGCCGTGGCGTTGCCCCGGCTTCCCGGACCCGACGGAGCGGGTCCCTCCCGGCATACCAATGCGGTATCCAACATCACTGCTTCTGCGTAGTCGCCGGGCATTCCTTCGTTGCCGCTTGTAATCCCCTGGCTTCCTGGCAAAGCTTGCTGCCACTCCCATGAGCGCCCTTACCCATCACACCCCGGCCGATCTGGCCACGGCGTCCCGCTGGACGGCGCTTCATCCGCTGAAGGCGCGGACCTCCATCCGTTTTCTGGCGATCTTTGTGTACTTGCTGGCTATCTGCCTCGGCCTGTTCTTCATCTACGGGCGCGGCACGCTGAACCTGCCGAAATTTGTTTACCAGGGCTTCTGACCAATCGCCGCGCATGAAGCTATTCGCCAACCTCGAACGCTGGGCACGGGAGCTGCCTGACCGACCAGCCCATGTCGGGGTCAACGCGCAGGGGGCTCGCTGCATCCTGACCTACGGCGACCTGTTAGCCAAGGCCAAGCGGCTGGCGGCGCACCTGCGCGAAGCGGCGCCGTCCGACCGTTCACCGGTCGTGGTCCTGGGCCACAAGGAGCCGGAAATGCTGGTGGGCTTCCTCGGCGTGGTCGGCAGCGGTCACCCCTACATCCCGCTCGACGACAGTCTGCCGCCCGCCCGCCTCGAAGCGGTCGTCGCTTCCTCCGGTGCCACCGTGACCCTGACCCCGGCAAGTATCTCCAGGGTCTGCGCACAGGCCGCCGGAGCCGGCGCGCCCTGGTCTGTGCCCGCGGCGGACGACCCTTTTTACATCATCTTCACCAGCGGCAGCACCGGGCAACCCAAAGGCGTGCAGATCACTGCCGGCTGCCTGCAAGCGTTTCTAGACTGGCTCGGCGGCGAGCAGAAGTTCCGCGCCGGGGAAGAGACATTTTTGAATCAGGCCCCGTTTTCCTTCGACCTTTCGGTCATGGATTTGTACGGCAGCCTGTTCAACGGCGGCACGCTTTATAGCATCACCCGGGGCGAGATCGCACAGTTCAAGGCGCTCTTCCAGGCGCTCAACCAGTCGAACACCACCGTTTGGGTTTCCACTCCGTCGTTCGCGCAGGTTTGTCTATTGGAGAAGACCTTCGACGCCGGCCGGCTTCCGGGCTTGCGGAAGTTTTTGTTCTGCGGGGAAACTCTCCATCCCGGCACCGCCCGGCAGCTGCTGGAGCGCTTTCCCCAAGCGGAAGTCTGGAACACCTACGGTCCGACGGAAGCGACCGTGGCAGCCACCAGTGTGCGCGTGACCCAGGAAATTCTCGAACGGGAAGGCGCGCTGCCGGTAGGTTACCCGATGCCGGCGGGGACCATCGAGGTTCACGACGAACAGGGGCAAACGCAGCCCGTCGGCGAGCGGGGGGAGATCATCATCGCCGGGCCGAACGTCAGCCCGGGTTACATCGGCCAGCCGGAACTCACCGGCGCGGCATTTTTCCGTTTGCGGGGGCAGCAAGCCTACCGCACCGGCGACGTGGGGCACTTCGACCATCAAGGGATGCTGCACTTTCACGGCCGGCGCGACGGCCAGATCAAGCTGCACGGCTACCGGATCGAGCTGGCGGACATCGAGAGCAACCTGGCGGCCCTGCCCGACGTGCGGGAAGCCGTCGTGCTGCCGGTGGAGCGCGGAGGCACCCCGCAGTGGCTGGACGCGTATGTGTCCCTGACCACCGGTGTGCCGCCCACCGGTGCCGAAGCGGGGACGTCCGCCCGGTTGCGCGAGGCGTTGATGGGCAAGCTGCCCGGCTATATGCTGCCGCGGTCGATCCGTTTTGTGGCGGCTTTTCCGCTCACCGCCAACGGCAAGGTGGATCGCCGACGGCTGGTCGAGGAAGCAGGCAAATAGAACGTTCTGGAAATTGTAAGGCGGGTGCCTCACCTGCCGCGAGCTGACCGGACGGCAGGCGAGGCGCCCGCCCCAATGGCGTTTAGTTAAGGTGCAAGTGGTTTAGAAGACGTGTTTTCGTTT
>CAXTOP010000027.1:0-60506 GCA_964245965.1 uncultured Chthoniobacterales bacterium | reverse complement strand
ACGTGCGGCGTGATAACAAGCTCTTGCATAGGGGTGGCGCGGAGCAGTGCCTAACTAGTAGTGTACGAACGAAAGTCGTAGAAAAAGGCGAACATCGTTCGTCTAATCCGGGAGCTTGCCGGCACCGCCCTACCCAGGGTAGCTTCCGTTTTCATGGACTCATCTCTACCGGCTGATCCTCCGGCTGGCAAGCCCAAAGCTGCGCCGCTTCTCGAACAGATGCGCGCCGTCATCCGCTTCAAGCACTACAGCATCCGCACCGAGCAGGCTTACCTGGACTGGACCAAACGCTTCATCCTCTTCCACGGCAAACGGCACCCAAAATACATGGGAGCTGGCGAGGTGCGCGCCTTCCTGACTCATCTGGCCGTGGAAGGCAACGTGGCTGCCTCCACCCAGAACCAAGCCTTGAGCGCCCTGCTCTTTCTCTATTCCCAGGTGCTCCACCTCGAGTTGCCCTACCTCCAGGACGTCGAACGCGCCCGCCGTCCCAAGAAGTTGCCGGTGGTCCTGACCAGGGAAGAGGTTAAAGGCTTGCTCGACGCTCTCTCCAACCCGGCTCATGTGCTCATGGGCTGGCTGCTCTACGGCAGCGGGCTGCGGCTGATGGAATGCGTGCGGCTACGCGTCAAGGACGTTGATTTCAGCTACCGGCAACTCACCGTGCGTGATGGCAAGGGCCAAAAGGACCGGGTCACGCTCTTGCCCGAGCGGGTTCAGGAGCCCTTGCGCTTGCACCTGGCCAAGGTCAAGGCCTTGCACGAAGAAGATCTCTCCTGCGGTCACGGCAGCGTTTACCTACCCTTCGCTTTGGAGCGGAAGTATCCCAATGCTCCCCGTGCCTGGGAGTGGCAGTACGTCTTCCCGGCCGCCAAACTCTCCGTGGACCCTCGCAGCGGGATCAAGCGCCGCCACCACGCCGAGGAGAAGAGCCTGCAGAACGCGGTCAAAGCCGCCGTACGAACGGCGGGCATCACCAAGCCGGCGAGCTGCCACAGCCTGCGCCACAGCTTTGCCACGCACCTGTTGGAAGGCGGCTACGACATCCGCACCATCCAGGAATTGCTCGGCCACAAGGACGTGGCCACCACCATGATCTATACCCACGTCCTCAATCGCCCCGGCGTGCCGCCGGTACGCAGTCCGCTGGATTGATCGGCACGCCGCCATCCTCTCCGCCCAGGTCGCCGGGCATGGGAGCTTCCACCGTCCGCGTCTCGCCCGGCGTGGCGGGAAAGGTCAGACGCCAAGCGTGCAGGGCGTGGCGGTCCAACCAGAGGACGCGGGCGAGTTCGGGCGTCCAGCCGGTTTCAATGAAGCGCAGGTAGCAGCCCTCGTCCGGACCGTAGATCTTGTCGCCGACGATGGGGTGCCCCAGGTGGGCCAGATGCACCCGGAGCTGGTGCATGCGCCCGGTCCGCGGCACCGCGTGGACCAGCGCCACCCGCTGTCTGTCGCGCGTGAAGCGCCGCCGGACCTGGAAATCTGTCCGCGCCGCCGCGCCTTCGGGATGGATCATCTGCTTGAGCCAGATGCGGGTCGGCTGGCGTTCGCCTTGGCGCAGCAACGGGGCGTCCACGGTCTGGCGCTCCCACTCCGGCCAGCCCTGGACTAGGGCAAGGTATTCCTTGTGAAAACCACCCTGCATTAGTGCCACGGAAAAGCGCCGCGCGGCTGCCGCGGTTTTGGCGATGAGCATCAGCCCGCTGGTTTCGCGGTCCAGCCGGTGGACGAGCGACACCTGGCCGCCGCTTGCCAATTCAAAAGCCAGCAGATGGCGCAACAAGTCCAGCAGGGTGACCGGGCCGCCGGGCCGCGCCGGGTGGACGAGCAGGTGCGGCGGCTTGTTGACCACCAGCCAGTCCGCGCCCTCGGCGACGATCCCGATCAGGCCGCCCCGCATGGAGGGCGGCGGCGGACGAAAGACCGGCGGATCGGGTAGAGGCTTTCTGGTCATGGCTCCGCGTACCCTCGCTCGCGGCGGCCACATTTTCATGCTATGGGAGCAACGGCCCAAAACCCAAGGCGCTCACCCCCAATGAAATCTTTCTCCCACGTCCTCGCCGCCGCTGCCTTCGTCCTGCTCCCGGTCTGCCTGCCGGGCGTCAGCCGGGCGCAGCAATCCTCCCCCGCCCCGGCCGCCTCTCCGGCTGCGCCCGCCGCCCCACTTTCACCGGCCGAGAAAAAGGCGCTCGCGGCCGACGCTTCCGAGGTCAAGACCGCCGACCAACTCTGGCAGGACATCCAGGAATGGTCCAACAAGGAACCCAACCTCGACAAGGACCTTGATGACATTACCCGGGAACAAAAGATGGCCGAGTTCATCGAAAATGAACGCGCCCACCTCAACCCGGCCTGCGAGGAGTTCCTGAAGCTCTACCCGCAGGACCCGCGCCGCTGGGACGTGAAGCTCGTCCAGCTTTCCCTCCAGCAGGAGAGCGAGGACGCTGCGGATCTCGCCGGCATGGAAAAGACCCTCAAGGAAGTCGCCGACGCGCCCGACGCCAAAGCGGCCAGCAAGCAAAAGGCCCGGCAGGCGCTGCTGGGCATCCACCTCCAGAGCCTGGGCGAGGGCGGCCTGACGCCCGCCCTGGAAGCGGAGATCGCCGCGTACGAAAAGGATTTCCCCGATGACGCGGACGCGAGCCAGTTCGTCGCGTTGCGGATGCACTTCCTGGGCGACAACCCGACCCCGGAGCAGGTGACCGAACTCCTGACCCGGCTCGCCAAGAGCCCCAACGCCGCCACGGCCAGGACCGCCAAGGCGCAACTGGCCCTGCGCAACGAGCCGCTGGACCTGAAATTCACAGCGGTAGACGGGCGCGAGGTTGACCTGGCCAAGCTGCGCGGCAAGGTGGTGCTCATCGATTTCTGGGCCACCTGGTGCGGCCCCTGCGTGCAGGAAGTGCCCGACGTGGTCGCGGCCTACAAGAAGTACCACGACAAGGGGTTTGAAATTGTGGGCATTTCGCTCGACAAGGAAAAGGAGCCGCTCCTGAAGTTTACCAAGGAAAAAGAGATGACTTGGCCGCAGTATTACGACGGCAAATTCTGGCAGAACGATTTCGCGCGGCGTTTCGGCATCGACTCGATCCCGGCCATGTGGCTGGTGGGCGCGGACGGCCGCGTTGTCAGCTTCAGCGCCCGCGAGGACCTGGACGGCAGCATCGCCAAGCAGTTGGACAAGAAATCGGCCGCGGCCACCGCGGGGCACCCGGTGGTGGCTTCCGCCTCATCCGGCCCGACGCCTCAGCCGTAACCCTTGCCGAGTGAACGACACCGCCCCGCCCCCACCGATCATCCGCCTGCGGGAAGTCAGCCGCTTCTACGGCAGCGCGACTAGCGGCGGCATCGCCGACCCCGACGAAGCCCCGGCGGCGGCGAGCCCGGCCATCCGGGCGCTGGACCGGCTGACGCTCGACATCGCGCCGCACGAGTTCGCGGCCATCACGGGTCCCAGCGGCTGCGGCAAGAGCACTCTGCTCCACCTGCTCGGCGGCCTGGACACTCCGAGCAGCGGCGAGTTGTTTGTCGGCGACCTGGCGCTGCACGCGGCGGACGAGAAGGCGCTGACGCAATACCGTCGGCGCGATTTGGGGATCGTGTTCCAGTTTTTCAACCTCCTGCCGACCATGAGCGCGCTGGAAAACGTCTGTCTGCCTCTGCTTCTGGCGGGCGAACCGATGGCTCGGGTCCGCCCGCGTGCCCGGGATCTGCTCGACCTGGTGGGGCTCGCCCCGCGCGCGGGGCATTTCGTCCACCAGCTCAGCGGCGGCGAGATGCAGCGCACGGCCATCGCGCGGGCGTTGATCCATCAGCCCAAGCTGCTGCTGGCCGACGAACCGACCGGCAACCTGGATAGCGCCGGGGCCGACCGCGTCATCGGCGTGCTGCAAAAGGTCGCCGCCCAGGCCATGACGACGATGATCATCGTCACGCACAGTGAGGAGGTCGCCAGCGTTACCTCACGCCGGATTCGTCTGCGCGACGGGCGGCTGGAGGTGTGAGGCGGGATGCGGGATGCGAAGAAGGATGCGGGATACGAGATACGGGATGCGAGTGCAGAAAGCGAGCCTATCGCGCATCCCGCATCCCTCCTCGCATCTTATCGCCGGACAACTTTCCAGAGCCGCTATCTCAGATAAGCATCTGGTGGGACACTAGGTGTCCCCCCCCCCCCCCCCCCCCCCCCCCCCCCCCCCCGCCCGCGCCCCGCCCCCCCCCCCCCCGCGCCCCGCCCCCCCCCCCGCCCCTTCCCCCCGCAAACCTTCCCAGAGCCCCTACCTCAGATACCCATTGGGAGGATTGTAGGTACCCCCCCCCCCCCCCCCCCGCGTCCGGCGGACGCCGTGCACGAGCTTCCACTGCTCGCGCAGCAACTTTGCCTCCGCCACCACCCGGCGGCTTTCCAAAATGTCCTTCCGCCATTCGGCCCGCCTCGCTTGCGCTCTGATGAAAAGATCGTCTGGCATCCACTACTCACTTCGCATTTTCCCTGTCGTCGGGACTGCCCATCTTCCTCGGGAAAACACTGAGTGGACCGTCAGGAGTCACGCCCATTTCGCTCCGCGGCCACTCGGCGCTGGCAAAAAAGCCTTGCCGCAGGTACCTTGGCCGTTCTATGCCCGGCGCGGACGATCTGACCCCTTCCCCAGCCTCCAAAGACCCGCAAGACCACGGTCTGCCCGGACTCTCCCCGGACGCCGTGGAACAGGCCAACGCTGAGAAGCTCGACAACATTGTTCCCACGTCCGGGTACAAAAACCCGCCCATCGTTGCCCTGGGCGGCTCGGCCGGCGGGTTGGCCGCGCTCCAGCACTTCTTCGGCGGCACCCGCGCCGACACCGGCTTCGCCTACGTGGTGATCATGCACCTTTCGGCGGAGCACGAGAGTATCTTGGCCGAGCTGCTGCAGCGCACCACCCGGATGCCCGTGTGCCAGGTGCAGCACAGCCGCATCAAGGTCGAGCCGGACCACGTTTACGTCATCCCGCCGGCCAAGCACCTGTCCATGGCCGACGGGCACCTGAATCTCAGCGACCTGAGCCGCCCGCCGGGCAAACACGTCGCCGTGGACCTGTTCTTCCGCACCTTGGCCGACGCCCACGGGCCGCGCGCCGCCGCCATCGTGCTCTCGGGCGCGGATAGCGACGGGGCCATCGGCATCAAGCGCATCAAGGAGCGCGGCGGCCTGACCATCGCGCAGGACCCCAAGGAAGCCGAGCACGACAGCATGCCGCGCGCGGCCATCGGCACCAACATGGTCGATTGGGTCCTGCCCGTGGCCGACATGCCCGACCGGCTGGCCGCGTACTGGAACACCGAAAGCCGTCTGCGCCTCCCGCCCGAGGATGGCGTGCAGCCCGCCCAACCCCTCAAGCAGGACGCCGACCTCAAGGACCCCGCCGCCGAGCAGGCGCTGCACGATTGCCTGGGCTTTCTGCGCACCAGGACGGGCCGCGATTTTACCTACTACAAGCGCGCGACCATCCTGCGCCGGATCGGCCGCCGCATGCAGGTCAACGGCATCGTGGAGGTGCCGGCCTACCTGGATTTCCTGCGCACGCACCCCGGCGAAGCGGGCGCGCTGTTGCAGGACCTGCTCATCAGCGTCACCAATTTCTTTCGCGACCGCGATTCCTTCGAAGCGTTGCGCGCCGAAATCCCCCGCCTCTTCCACGGCAAGAAGGCGCAGGACACCATCCGCGTCTGGGTGGCCGCCTGCGCCACGGGCGAGGAAGCATATTCGGTGGCCATGCTGCTGTGCGAGCACGCCGGCACGCTTGATCATCCGCCCAAGATCCAGGTGTTCGCCACCGACCTGGACGAGGCCGCCATCCAGGCGGCCCGGGACGGCCTGTACACCGACACGATCGTCGCCGACGTGAGCGACGACCGGCTGCGGCGCTTCTTCACCCGGGAGCACGGCGGCTACCGCATCAAGCGCGAACTGCGTGAGATGGTGCTCTTCGCGCTGCACGACCTGCTCAAGGACTCGCCCTTCTCGCGGCTGGACCTCGTCACCTGCCGCAACCTGCTCATCTACCTCAACCACGAGGCGCAGCAGCGGGCGCTGGAGATTTTCCACTTCGCCCTCCACGCGCAGGGCGTGCTCTTCCTCGGCTCCTCGGAGTCGGTGGACGAGGGCGACCCGCTCTTCGCCGTCACGGACAAGAAGCACCGCCTCTTCGTGCGCCGGTCGCTGACCCGGGCGCGGACGCCGTCCTTCGCCGGCCCGGGCACGCTCACCCGCGCGGTGCTTCAGCAGACGGCGGAAAGCCCGGCCCTGCCGACGGCCAGGGCCGTCTTCGGCCACGTCAACGGGGGAAACGGCGGCACGGCACCATCGGCGGCGGGCGAAGAAGGCAAAGAGTCCTGGAGCGAGCTGCACTTCAAGCTCATCGAACGCTACGGCCCGCCTTCCGTGCTGGTGAACCGGGAGTACGACATCGTCCATCTGGCCGGTTACGCGGGCCGCTTCCTGCAGTTCAACAACGGGGAGCTGACGACCAACCTGCTGCGTCTGATCCATCCGACGTTGCGCATCGAATTGCGCGCGGCGCTTTTCCAGGCGAGCCAGGCCGGGGTGCCCATGGAAGCGCTCGGCGTGCCGGCCGAGATCGAGGGCGCGCGCGTGGCCGTGGACATCCGCGTGGCCCCGGCGCAGGACCTCGCGCCGGATTACCTGCTGGTGATCTTCGAGGCCAAGGAACCCGCTGACCCCGCCGGCGCGCGCCTGCCGCTCGGTGCGGAGGCCGAGCCGGTCCTGCGCCAGTTGGAGCGCGAGCTGGAACAATCCAAGGGCCAACTGCGCGACACCATCGAACAGGCCGACGCCTCCAGCGAGGAGCTGAAAGCCTCCAACGAGGAGCTGCAGGCCATGAACGAGGAACTGCGCAGCGCCACGGAGGAACTGGAAACCGGCCGCGAGGAACTCCAGTCCATCAACGAGGAGCTGAGCACTGTCAACCAGGAGTTGAAAAGCAAGGTGGACGAGTTGGGCCGCTCCAACAGCGACCTGCAAAACCTCATGGCCGCGACGCAGATCGCCACGGTGTTCCTGGACCGCACCCTCTCCATCCAGCGCTACACGCCGCCGGCGGTGGCGCTCTTCAACCTGATCCCGACCGACGTGGGCCGGCCGCTCTCGGACCTGACGCCGCGGCTCGATTATCCCGCGCTCACCGCCGACGCCGAGCGCGTGCTGACGGACCTGGCGATCATCGAGGTGGAAGTGGGGCACGCCGACGGCCGTTTCTTCCTCTCGCGCATGCTGCCCTACCGCACCACCAGCGACCACATCGCGGGCGTGGTGATGACCTTTGTGGATGTCACCCGCCGCCGCCGGGCCGAGGACGAGCGCCGGCTGACCGAATCGCGTTTCCGCGCCGTGGCCGATCTGGTGCCCGACCTGCTCTTCAGCACGGACGCCGCCGGGCAGCTCGCCTGGTGCAACGAGCGCATGCTCCGCTACACGGGCAAGCTCCTGCCCCAACTGGCGGGTCAAGGCTGGTTGGATACCGTCCACCCGGAGGACCGGGAGCACACGCGCCGGGCCTTCCAGGATTCCTACGAGAGCGGCCGGATCCTGCGCAACGAGAGCCGGATCATCGGCGCGGACGGGAAAGCCCGCTGGTTTCTCAGCCGCGCCGAGCCGCTGCGCGACGCGGACGGACGCATCACCCAGTGGTTTGGTGCCAAGACGGACGTCGATAATTTCAAGCAGGCGGAGGCCGACCTGACCGCCTCGCAGGAGCGGCTACGTCTCATCATTGAGAACGCGCGCGAGTTCGCCATCTTCGCCATGGATCGGCAGATGCGCATCACTAGTTGGAACGTGGGTGCCGAACGGCTCCTGGGCTACAGCGAACGGGAAATCCTCGACCGCGACGCCGACATGATCTTCACTGACGAAGACCGAAAGGCCGGTAGGCCGGAAAAGGAAGCGCAGACCGCCCTGGCCAGCGGACGCGCGGCGGACGAACGCTGGCACCAGCGCAAGGACGGCAGCCGCTTCTGGGCCAACGGCGCGATGATGCGCATGAACGATGCGGCGGGCGAGCCGATCGGCTTCGTGAAAATCCTGCGCGACGAGACCGAGGCCCGCAAGACGCGGCAGGCGCTCGAACAGGGCCGCGAGGATTTGTGGGCCGCCTTGCAGGAGACCGAAAAGGCCCGGGCGGAAGCCGAGGCCGCCAACAAGACCAAGGACCATTTCCTGGCCGTGTTGTCGCACGAACTGCGCACGCCGCTCACCCCGGTGATGATGGCCGTCCACCTGCTCAACCGCAACAAGGACCTGCCCGAATCGGCGCGCGAGGCGCTGGAGATGATCCACCGCAACGTGCAGCTGGAGGCGCACTTCATCGACGACCTGCTGGACGTCACGCGCATCACGCGCGGCAACCTGGAGGTGGTGCGCGAGCCAATGGATTTGCACGTGGCCGTGCAGCGCGCCGTGGAGGTCGCCAGCGGCGATCTGGAGGGCAAGCGGCAGCACCTTACCGTGGAGTTGCAGGCGGCCGAGCACGAGTTGCGGGGTGATCTGACCCGGTTGCAGCAGATTTTCTGGAACCTGCTCAAGAACGCTTCCAAGTTCACGCCCCAAGGGGGAGCGATCCGGGTGGTTTCGCGCAACGAGCCGGGGCGGATCATCGTCGAAGTTTCGGATACGGGCATCGGTTTCGAGGCCGAAGCGGTCAACCGGATTTTCCAGGCCTTCGAACAGGCGAATTCCGATGTGGCGCGGCAGTACGGGGGCCTGGGGTTGGGGCTGGCCATTTCCAAGGCAACCGCAGATGCCCACGGCGGCGAATTGAAAGCGGAGAGCAAAGGCCGCGGCCAGGGCGCGGTCTTCACAGTGAACCTGCCGCTGGGGAACTGAGGACGAAGAGGAGATGAACGCG
The DNA here is from genome assembly GCA_964245965.1 of uncultured Chthoniobacterales bacterium. Classification (GTDB taxonomy): domain Bacteria; phylum Verrucomicrobiota; class Verrucomicrobiia; order Chthoniobacterales; family SZAS-18; genus CAWCJJ01. The sequence goes on along the minus strand of CAXTOP010000027.1, from coordinate 51,600 downwards.
CCGACTTTTCCCGAACCAGCGCGGTCGCTGCGGATTTTCGTGGTGGAAAACCACGCTGACACGCTCAAGTGGCTGTCGCGCTACCTGGAGGAACTGGGGCACACGGTGGCTTCGGCCCGGACGGTGGCCGGCGCGCTGGACCTGCTGCCGCAGGGAGACTACGACGTGCTGATCTCCGACATCGGCCTGCCCGACGGAGACGGTTGGGAACTGCTCCGTAGCGCGCGGTTGACCCGGCCAGTTTATGCGATCGCGATGAGCGGATTCGGCATGAGCGCGGATCACGCCAAGAGCAAAGAGGCGGGTTACCGGCACCACCTGCTCAAGCCCTTCGTGCCCGACGATCTCGACCTGGCTCTGGCGCAGGCCGCGCGGGAAGCGGCTGCCCGGGAGGTTGGGGATGAGGCAAGTTCCCAGCAGTAGCCTGTATGGCCGCGCTCATCCTTCGCCGGGACGGCAAAGAGAGAGCCTAGCAGCGCATGACAAACTTATATCCTCTCTCGGATTCAAGTCGGCTTCTACTTTCTCTGTCCTCCGGAGCGGAGCGAGGAACGAGCAGAGTCGAAGGACTTGGCAAATAGGTGCTCATACCATTTCTCCAAATTGACCCCGCTTTTCACGTCTCCCTTCGTCTGTCATCCTGAGCCGAGTCTTGCGAGGTCGAAGGACCTTCCGGCCGGCGGCAGCCAAAGGTTCCTCCCAGGCTCGAGCTGCTTGGCCGGGCATCCTCTTGCCTCCGGCGGCGGAAGGTCCTTCGACCTCGCAAGACTCGGCTCAGGATGACAGACCCCCACAATGACGGGTAATCTTGAGAGGCAGCATCCTTCCTTTGCAGGAGCATCTTGCCCAAGCTTTCTGGCAGCAGCTTACCGGTACAAGAATGCCATCCTCAATCACCTCGCCGGGAGTTCTCGGCACGAAACACGCGGGTACCCATTTGCCAGGTCCTTCGACTCTCGCTCGCGGACTCGCTTCCGCTCAGGATGACAGACAAAGAAAGCGGTATGCACCCACCCTGAAGCCCTTCTTACAACGGTTTCCAAAGGATGGAGCACCTGGACGGGCACGCGCCGTCGTGCCCCTGACTTTTCTGCCTCTGCCCGGACCAAGTGGGGCACGACGGCGCGTGCCCCTCCAAGGCTTGGCCAGCACCACAGCCAGGCTCCATCATCTTGAAAACGGCTGTAAAGTAGCGTCACACCAAAAACCGCCCGCCTTCCATGACCTTCTCGCCGTCGAACCAGATGTCGAAGTCCCGTCCGACGCAGTCGATGTGCGTCTTGGAAAGCCACGTCTGCCCGGTGTGCTCGGCGTACGGGTGGCCGAAGGCAATGTGGACCCCGGGAATCTTCTCGTCCTGCAAAATGTGCCCGATGACGTGGGTGCAGGCCGTGTTCGTGCCGATGGCAAACTCACCCACGCGGTTGCTGTTTTCGTCCGTGCTCGTGTAAGCGCGAAACTCTTCCAGCAGCTCCGAATTTTCACAACTCAGGTGGCGGATGCGGTTGTTCTCCACCACGATGGTCAGCGGCGTCGCCTGGATGTCGCCGTACTTCTGGCACAGGTAATCGCCCACCACACCGTCCACCACGAACACGCCGTTGGTGTTGAAGGGGCTCGTAAAAATCTCGCCGCCGGGCAGGTTGCCCCACTTCTCGGTCGAAATGATGCCGCTGGTCTTCACCCAGCGCAGGTAGGGCGATAGATCCGCCTCGAAATCCGTGCCCCGCGCCGTGCGGCAGGTGACGCGCTCGGCCTTGCGGGCGCGCTCGATCAGGCGCTGGCTCAGGGCATCGACGGCCGGGAAATCGGCGCGCATGCCTTCCACCATGATCTGCTTGTTGATGTTGACCATGTGCCCGTGGCGGATCTTGTGCGCGTTGACCACGGCCGTCATCTGGATGCGCGAGCCGAGTTCGCCCGTCTGCGTGAGCGCGGCGAAGATGGATACCTGCGAGCGCGCCAGATCGTCCAGGATGACCTGCGGCATGGCGGTCAGCGGGCGCGAGGCGTAGCGTTCCAGGACGAACACGCTGTAGTCCGAACCATTGGCGATGACCTCGCGTTCCAGGGCCGCGGCGATTTCCTTGCTGGCCTCGTCGGTAATGATCGTGATGCGCTCGGTGGGCTGGAGGCGCAGGCAGGCGTGGATGGCGTTGCGCGCGCCCGGTACGAGGGCGGGGTCAACGGGTTCTGTAATGAGGCGGTCGGGCATGACAGGAAACGCGCATTATGTGTCAAAGAGGAAGTCAAGCCAAGTGGTTCTTGACCTTGCCGCCCCGCCCGTGGTACCACCGTGGGCAATGATGCCGCTCCCCGCCGCACCCGCCGCCCACTTCTGGCGGCGACAGGCACGGCGGACCGCGTGGCGGCACAACCTGGCCTGCGTGCTCGGCGGCTTCCTGCCGCTCTGCCTCGCGCTGAGCGCCGTCTTCGCCTGCGCGTTGCTCGCGGCCCGCGGAAAGGGCAGTGTGGCGGCCAAACCTTGGATGGCCGCCTACGGCCTGGGCTTGATCGCGGGCGTCGCCACGGCGGGATGGCGGGCGCGCGGCAGATTCTTCACCCCCGGCGACGCCTTGGTGCGGCTCGAATGGCACCTGGGATTGCACAACCGCCTGAGTGCCGCCGCCGCCGGGGTCGGCGACTTCCCCGTCCCGCAGGCCGCGCCGGACGGCTACCAATTCCATTGGCGCAAGATCCTGCCACCGCTGGCGGGTGCCGCCTTGCTGGTGAGTGCCGCGGCGCTGGTGCCCGTGTCGCGGCGCGCGGCCACGTACATCCCGGCGGTCGCCCCGGTCGCCTGGACGCAGACCGCCGAGTGGATCGACACCCTCAAGAAAGCCGACGCGGTCGAGGAACCCGCCCTCGAAGACCTGCGCGAACGCCTGGAACAGCTCCGCCAGCAACCTGCCCAGGACTGGTACAGCCAGAGCAGCCTCGAAGCCGGCGACCACCTGCGCGAACAGACCGCCCAATCCCTCCAGACCCTCCAGCGCGACCTCCAGACCGCGCTGGACAGCATGGAAGCCGCGCAGAAATTGGATGACCAATCCATCCCCGAAATGAAGACCGCGCAGGCGAACCTCGCCAACGTTCTCAAGGGCCTGGAGATGGGCAACCTGCCGCTCAACCACGACCTGCTCAACCACCTGAAGGAGGCCGACCTTTCCAAGCTCAAGAACCTCGACCCGAGGCAATTGGAGGAGATGAAGCAGCGGCTCCAGGCCGGCACCCAGGCCTGCCAGCAGTGCCTGCGTCCTGGCGACATGAAGGGCAAAGGGGAACCCGTCACCATCACCCAGGGCAAGGTGCCCAAGGACGCCAGGTTCCCGCGCGACAACGAGACTTCCGCGCCGCTGGCCTTCAACCAGAAACCTACTGAACTCGGCACCAAGGACATGACGGAAGTTTCCAACGACAGCCTGGAACACGCCATGCCCGGCGACCTGATGCGCGTGGGCAAGGGCGAGCACCACGTGGACCCGGCGAAGTACGCCGGCCCTGTCGCCAGCGGAGCCGCCGCGTCCAACGGCGAGGGCGGCGAGGCCGTCTGGCGCAACGACCTGACGCCGAAGGAACGCGAAGTGCTCAGGAATTTCTTCAAGTAACCATCCATGAGCGACCATCTCAGCGCCGACGAACTCGCCGCGGCGGGTCCGCGCTTGCAGGCCCTGCGCGCTTCGCTCAACGCGGTGCTCTTCGGGCAGGAAACCCTGGTTGACAACGTCATCACGGCGCTGCTCGCGCGGGGCCACCTGCTCATCGAAGGGTTACCCGGCCTGGGCAAGACGGAACTCGTCAAGGGATTGGCCCGGGCGCTGCGCCTGGAGGCCAAGCGCATCCAGTTCACGCCCGACCTGCTGCCCGGCGACATCACGGGCAACCCCATCTTGCAGGATGCCGACGGCAAGCGGCAGTTCGTCTTCCAGCCCGGGCCGCTCTTTGCCAACCTCGTGCTCGCCGACGAGATCAACCGCGCCTCGCCCAAGACGCAGAGCGCGCTGCTCGAAGCCATGCAGGAACGGCGTGTCACCGTGATGGGTCACTCGCACCCGCTGCCCGACCCATTCTTTGTCCTGGCGACGCAGAACCCCATCGAACTGGAAGGCACCTACCCGCTGCCCGAGGCGCAATTGGACCGGTTTCTCTTCAAGCTGGAAGTCCACCGTAACGGCGTCGAGGTGCTGGAGCGCATCGTGCAGCACCGCCAGATCGGCGTGGAACCGGTGGTGGAGCCGGTCCTGGGCCGCGAGGAGCTGCTGGGAATCTCGGCGCTCGCCGCGCGGGTTTACCTGCCGGACGTGGTGGTCAACTACCTCGCGCGCCTGGTGGACGCGACGCACACCGGGCAGTCGAAGACGGCGGCGGGCATCAAGTTCGGGGCGAGCCCGCGCGCCGCGCTCGGGCTGGCGGCGTCGGCGCGGGCGCGGGCGCTCCTGGCCGGACGGCTCAACGCGAGTTTCGAGGATGTGCAGGCCGTGGCGGTGCCCGTGTTGCAGCACCGCATCGTGCTCGACTACCACGCCCGGATCGACGGCCTGACCGCGCCGCAGGTCGTGCGGGCCTTGCTGGAGGAAGTGCCGACGCAGTCTCGGGCGGTCCCAACGACCCTGCGCGACCTCAAGGTATGAAGGGCTTGGTGGCATCAACCTCGTGGCTGCTTTTCCATCTGCCGGGAGGGATCCGCTTTGCCATTGGCACCCTAGTAAATCGGCTAAGCAAAATCTGGTGGTGGATGGCGCGCTCCGCCGCGCCATTGTTCTGCAGCGGCGCAGCCGCCCGATCCCTCTGGGCGGCGTTGCCGCAAAAGGAAACAATGGCGCGGCGGAGCGCGCCATCCACCACCAGATTTTGCTCCGCTCGGCTCGTCCGGTTCATCGGATTCACCATCTTGTGCCTAGTCCTGCTCAGCCTGAGCGCACGCGCCGGGGCCGTCACCGGCTGGCGGGCCACCGTCGAGACGGCCACCAACAGCGGCATCCACATCGAACTCGCCTCGCCCATCGAACACCCGCCGCCGAGCGGCTGCATGCCTTGCTGGATCACCATTCGCAATCGCTCCGGCGCGGCGCACACCTGGACCATCCGCTGCCAAGGCAGCAGCCCCTGGGGCTCCGCCCGCAACAGCATCGTTTCCTCGCAGGAACTGCGCGTGGAAGGCGGGGAAGCGGGCCGGCTCGCCTTGCTGCTGCCCGTCGCACCCCCGAGCGACACGATGTATTACTACCAGGTGAGTTCCGTCTTGGTCGAAGGGTACGCCGTCCTCCAGGCCGCGAACGCCGCCGCGCCCCCGGACCGGCACTCCAACAGCATGGAAACCGCCTTCATCGGCATGGGCGACGCGCTGGCGACCCCGCTGTGGGGGCCGTTGACCAAGAGCTTCGAGGACCGCAAGATCGATCTCATCGGCTCGCCCGTCGACATCTCGCTGCTCGGCCCTGACTGGCGCGCCCTGGCTGGGTTCAAGGGCCTCTGGCTGACCGACGCGGAGTACGCCAGCCTGGATGCGCCCGGCCAACTGGCGATCCGCCACTGGATCGACCAGGGAGGAAATTTCTACCTCTGCACCCGGAACCTCGACCCCGCCGCGCGCGCGGGTCTGGGTCTCGGCGCGTCGGACACCGCGGCCAGCCCGGGCTACGGCCAGGTGAAATTGATCCCCTGGGACGGCAAGGAGCTGCCGGTGGAAACAGTCAGCGGCCTGATCGACCAGCTTTCCTTACCCGCCGATGACACCTTGCACAACGCGTCGGGTTGGCGCATGGCGAAATCCCTGGGGGCCATCCCGGTCAACGCCACCTTCCTGATCGGGTTCATCTGCGTGTTCGCCGTCCTGGTCGGCCCGGTCAACCTGTTCTGGCTGGCGGGGGCGGGCCGCCGCCACCGGCTGTTCTGGACGACGCCGCTGATCTCGCTCGTGTCTTCCCTGCTCCTGATCGCGGTGATCATCCTGCAGGACGGCTTCGGCGGCGCGGGCGAGCGTTCGCTGGTCGCCCTGATTCTCCCCGACGAGAAGCAGGCGGTCGTCTGGCAGGAACAGGTCACCCGTACGGGGGTAACCTTATCCCGGCAGTTCACCACCTCGGAGGATGTGCTGCTCACCCCGGTCAAGGCGCGGTTCTTCTCCGGCAAGACCTTCGAGCAGTCCGGGCGCAGCTACGGCGGGGATTGGTTCGCGAGCCGCAGCGTGCAGGCGCAGCGGGCGGAAGCCATCGTGCCCAGCCGGGCGGAGATCCAGTTGCTCAACGCCACCGCCGCGCGGAGGGGGGCGGCCCCGGTCGTCGTGTCGAGCCTTCCCGCTTCGCTGAAGGAAATCCATTACACCGACGCGGCGCACCACGCTTGGCGCGGCGGCAGTCTGCGCACCGGCGAGCGGATCACCCTGGAGCGGGATGAGCACCCGGCCGCCTTCGACGTGATGGAAGGCAGCAACCAGCTCTTCAAGCCGCCGGAATCGATCTGCACGCGGCCGGGCTACTTTTACGCGCTGGCCGATAATGGGCCGTTCCTCGACACGCTGGCCTCGATCCGCTGGAAAAAGCAGCGCGCCGTCTTTCTCGGCCCGGTGACTTCGGCCGGCCACTGACCCTGCCATGAGTGACCCGACGACGTCGCCGCCGCAGCCGCCCATCATCTCCGTGCGCAACCTGCACCGGACCTTTGACGGCATCCAGGCCGTGCGGGATATTTCCTTCGACGTTTTCCCCGGCCAGGTGGTCGGCTTCATCGGCGCGAACGGCGCGGGCAAGACGACGACCATGCGCGTCATGGCGACCCTGGACCAGCCGACCCAGGGCAATGTGAGCGTCGGCGGCTGGGACGTGGTGAACTACCCGTCCGCCGCCCGGGCGCAAGTCGGCTGGATGCCCGACGCGTTCGGCACCTACGAGCACGTGACGGTGTACGAATACCTGGATTTCTACGCGCGCGCCGACGGTTTCCGGCGCGCGGACCGCGCCCGGCGCATCGCGGAGGTGATGGATTTCACGGACCTCGCGCCGATCTCGGACCGCATGATGAACAAGCTTTCCAAGGGCACAGCGCAGCGGCTCAGCCTGTGCCGCACGCTGCTGCACGATCCGGCGATCCTGATCCTTGACGAACCCGCTGCCGGGTTGGACCCGAAGGCGCGCGTGGAGTTCAAGCGTCTGGTGCGGCTCCTGGCGGACGAGGGCAAGACGATTTTCATCAGTTCGCACATCCTTTCCGAGCTGGGCGAGATGTGCGACACGCTGCTCTTCATCGACGGCGGGCGCATCGTCCACCACGGCTCGGCCGAGAGTTTGCAGCAGCACAGCGGCGGGCAGGCGCATTTCGACATCCACGTCCACGGCGCGCCCGAGGTGCTGGCGCGCTGGGTGGAGATGAACCCGGGCGTGCGGCTGTTGGACACGCACAAGCGCGGCGCGCGGGTCAGCTTCGAGTCGTCCGAACCGGAGGCGGTCAACGGCCAGCTCAAGCGGTTGCTCCAGGACGGCGTACCGGTGATCGAGTTTCACCGTGAAAGCCGCAAGCTCGAAGACGCCTTTGTCGAGATGCTCAAGAAGGTTTGATCAACCAGAGATGAAGCGCATATGGCAAAGATGGCGATGATGAACTTGGCACTACACGTCCCGGGAGGGACCCGCTCCGTCGGGTCCGGGGAGCCGTGGCCACACGGTGCCCGGGCGTTGCCCCGGCTACTGCGGACCCGACGGAGCGGGTCCCTCCCGGGACGTACAACCAAAAGTTAGACTCACCTCCATGCCAAACCCTGCGCTTCCTCAGACCGATTTCGCCGACTGGCTGAGCCCGATGCTCGTCAAAGAGCTGCGGCAGGGCGTGCGCACGCGGCTGTTCGTTTCGATCTTCATCCTGTCGCAATTCCTGCTGCTGCTCGACGTTTCCCTGACTCTGCTGGTTGCCAGCGGTGGGGAGGATGCGACCACGGGCACGGTGTTTTTCTGGCTGCTGGTGGCGGTGCCGATCGTGGTCGCCCTGCCGCTCAACGCCTTGAACGCCGTCAACAGCGAAACACGCGCCAACACCCTCGAGCTGCTCTTCCTCACCCGGCTCACGGCCTTCCGGATCGTCGCGGGCAAATGGTTTGCGGTCTTTGTGCAATCGGCGCTCCTCGTCTGTGCCGTGCTGCCCTACCTGGTGCTGAGATACTTCATCGGCGGGGTGAACATCGCCAGCGAATTGATCCTGCTCGGGCTGGTGCTCGCGGCCTCGGCTTTGCTGTCCGCGGCCGCGACCGGGCTGTCCGCCTACCGTCTTCGCGCCGCCCGCGGGGCCATCGCCGCCGGCATCGCGTTTTTCCTGTTTTTCGGGATCAACCTGGGCGGCCTCTTCTTTGGCCGGGGAATGTCGACACCCGGGCCCGCCGGAGCGGATCCCGGTGCCCTGGTCATCGTGGGGTTGGGGCTGTGCGGCGTGATCTTCCTTTTCCTGATGCTGCAGGTCGGCGCGAACCAGATCGCGCCGCCCGCCGAGAACCATTCCGCCGTCATGCGGTTGCTGGCCTTGGCGGGACTCGCCGTGGCCGTGGCCGTCGGCTTCCTCGTGCCGGGTTCGATTGCCGTCACGCTGACGGCGGCCTTGGTGACCGCCACCATCTGCCTGGGCAGCCTGTGCGAGGAGCCGCGCTGGCTGCCGAGTCTCTTCCGGCCGTACGCAGCCCGCGGATGGCCCGGATGCCTGGCCGGGCGGCTGCTCTATCCGGGGTGGGTGACGGGGTTCCTGTTCACTCTGGTGAGCCTGGCCGGCTTTGGAGCCTTGATGCTGCACCAGGGATTGTTGCAGAAGAACAAGGCCATCCTGCTGTTCGCGTCCGCCGTCGGGACGCTGTTGCTGCCGGCCGCGCTGGTCCGCCTCTGCTTCCCGAAGACGAAGCGCGCGTTCGCGCTGTATCTCGTCGTACAACTTCTCTGCGGAATGACGCTGGTGGTGTGTTTGATCTGCGACAGCGCCCTGAAAACTTCCCTGCATGCGCTGTGTGCCGCCGCGCCGCTTTGCTCCCTGCTTCTGACGATTGGCGGCAGCGCCGACACGAGCCTGAAAATCGTGCTGCCGGCCACGCTGGCGAGCGTGGCCGTGCTGTGCGCCGTGATCGTCCGTCCGCTGCGGCGCATCCGGCTCCTGGAGAAGGAATCCCTCCAGCTCCCCTCGCCCTCGGCTTCCGTTCCCGCTCCCGCCGCTCATGGATCGCTGGCCTGAAGATTCCGCCCTCGCCGACACGCAGACCCGCATGGGGGTCGTGGCGCGGCGTCTGCGGCTGCCGTTTCGCCATCACACCTGGCGGGGCGAAGGCGGCAACTGGCAGGGGGCGGGCGTGGGCTGCTCGATCGATTTCCAGGATCACCGCCCGTACCTGCCCGGGGACGATCCGCGTTACATCGACTGGCAGGCCTACGCGCGGACCGGCCATTATTCGATGAAGCTGTACCGCGAGGAAGTCAGCCCGCGCGTGGACGTGGCGCTGGATGTTTCCGCGTCCATGCTCTTCGACGACGCCAAGCGCCAGCGCTCGCTGGAGCTGTTTTTCTTCTGCATGGAAAGCGCGTTGCAAGCCGGCTCGTCCCTGCGCTGCCACGCCGTGGGCCGGACGGAGAGCGTCCCCTGGACCCCGGGCACGTTTTTGCGCGGGCGGGAACTGGCCATGCTCGCCGTGCCGCCGGCTGCGGCGGCCATGCCGCCCGCCCTCGCGCGGGTCCCCTGGCGGCAGGGATCGCTGCGGGTGCTCGTCTCCGACTTGCTCTATCCCGGGTCACCCGAATCCTCTCTTGCGCTGCTCGCTTCCGGCAAGGGGCGTGGCGTGGTCTTCGCGCCGTACTGCCGGGCGGAAGCCGAACCGGACTGGCAGGGCAACGTCGAGATGGTGGACTGCGAGACACAGAGCCGCCGCGTGCAGCACGTTGACGGCGGGCTCCTCACGCGCTACGCCGCCAGCTACCGGCGGCACTTCGAGATCTGGAAGGAACACGCGCGCCGCCACGCGGTGGTCACGGCCCGGGTGGAAGCGGAGGCGGAGTTTGCCCACGCGCTACAGGCGGACGCGCTGCCGGCGGGAGCCGTCGAGTTGACCCGGTAAGCCATCATGAACCTGCTCGACCTCTCCTTCGCCAACCCCGCCGGGTTCTGGGCGCTGCTGGCGGTGCCCGCGGTGCTGGCGATTCATTTCCTGCAACGCCAATCGCGGCGGGTGGTCACGAGCACGCTGTTTTTGTTCGAGGCGCTGAGCCCCGTCAGCGCGCAGGGCAAGCGGTTCGAACGGCTGCGGACCTCGGTGCCCTTGTGGTTGCAGGTCGCGGGCGTGCTGTTGCTCACGTGGCTGCTGGCGGAGCCGCGCTGGCTGCGCCGGGATTCGAGCCAGCGGATCGTGGTCGTGCTGGACAGCTCGGTGTCCATGCTGGCCTTCCGCGACGAACTCGGGCGCGTGCTGCCGGCCCGGCTGCGCACCCTGGCCCACACCGCCGCAAAGACGGAATGGCGCTTGCTCGAGACCGACCCGGCCCGGCCCACGCTGTACGCCGGCAGCGATTTCAACGGGTTGACGGCGGCGCTCGCGCGGTGGAACCCTCATTTGGGTATGCACGATTTCCAGCCGGCGCTCAACGCCGCCCGCAGCCTCACCCGAGAAGCCGGGACCGCGCTCTTCGTGACGGACCGGCGCGCGGAGGTGCCCGACGGCGTGAAACTCCTCGCCGTCGGCAGGCCGATCGAAAACTGCGGCTGGATCGGCGTCACGGTGGAAAACGACACGTGGCGCGCGCTGCTGAAGAATCATTCCAACGTGCCGCAGACACGCTCCTGGCACCTGGAGGCCGACGGAGCCGTCAGCCCCGAAACCACGCTGACCCTGGAGCCCGGGCAGACGCAGACCCTCAGCGGCGGGTTCCCGCCGGGCCAGGATCGCTGCGAGCTGATCCTGAGCGCCGACGCCTTCCCGCTGGACGACCGGCTGCCCATCGTCCGTCCGCAGGCGAAGCGGCTGACATTGGTCGTGGAGGCGGGTACACCGCTGGATGGCTTCTTCCGCCGGCTTGCCGGCAGCGTGCCGCAGGCAGATACGGTGAAGGGTCGGGCGGACGCGCGGCTCGCGATGTATTCGCCCGCTCCTGTCGCGCTAGTGGCGGGGCCGGGTATCCTGTTTGCCGTGCAGGAGAAGGAAAGCCCGGATTACCTGACCGGCGAGCTGACGGCCGAGAATCATCCGCTGACGGACGGCCTGAGTTGGAACGGGCTGATCTGCAAGCAGTCCGACGCCGTTCCCCCGCGGGAAGGCGACGAGGTGCTGCTGTGGAAGGGAGAGCGTCCGCTGGTGTTCCTGCGTGGCGGTGGAGTGGACCGTTCGCTGCTGGTGAACTTCGACGTGCGGCAATCCAACGCGGACCGGCTCCCGGCGTTTGTCGTGCTGCTGAGCCGTTTTTTGGAATCCATCAGTGCCGGGAAGGTTGCGCCGGAACGGCTCAACGTGGAAACCAACCAGCTCCTGCCAATCGCCGCCGATCCTGGCCAGCCAGCGCTGCGACTGAGTAGTGGAGGCGGCGAGCGTGATAGTGACGCCACGCCGCCCTTGCGCGCGCCGGCGATGCCGGGTTTCTTCACGGTAGCGCAGGGGGCAAACGGGCCGCCGCTGCTGACCGCCGCCGCTTACTTTTCCGATGCGCGCGAGGCGGATTTCCGGGAGGCGGCGAGCGTTGATACTCTGGAGGGTGAGGGCCAACGCCTGGTCGAACGCAACAGCCGGCAGGATGTCTGGTGGCCGGTGTTCGCGCTGCTGCTCGGCGGCGTGTGCCTGGCGAACTGGGCGGCAACGGGAACCGTCGCCCTACAACCAGAATCCCTTTCGGCTGGCTCATCTGAAAACCGCCTTGGGAGGCTACACAGATGATCCGCTTCCTCACCCCCGAATGGTGGCTCCTTGCGCTGCTCCTGCTCATCGTGGGGTTTGCCTGGAAATGCCTGCGGCTCTGGCAGCCGCTGCGTCTGCTCTGCCTGGCGCTGCTGGTCCTCGTCTTCGTCCAGCCGCAAATCCGCCGGCTCGGCAAGGGACTCGACCTGTGGGTGCTCGTGGATCGATCCGCCTCTGCCGCCGACGGCATGGCGGCCCGGCTGCGCGAATGGGAAACCCTCCTTGAACGCTCGAAATCGCCCGACGACCGGCTCTTCTACGTCGATTATTCGGATGTGCCGGTGGTCCGCGCCGAGGGCACCGGCGATTACTCTGACAGCGTCCAGCAAACCCGCACGCGCCTGGCCATCCAGTACGCGCTTTCCCAGATGCCCGGCGACCGCTCCGCGCGGCTGCTGGCGCTCACCGACGGCTTCAGCACCGAGCCGCTCACCGACATCGGCGAACGCCTGGTCCGCCAGCGGGTCAGCCTGGATTACCGGCTCGTGACGCCGCCCGACGCCGCCGACTACGGCATCACCGGCCTGCACCTGCCCGCGCGCTCGCAGCCGGGCGAGCCGTTCATCATCGAACTGGAGGTCGCCGGCAACCCGGACGGCACGATCCCTTTCCGGGTCACCCGCGACGGGCAGCCCGTGAAGACCGGCACCGTCCGGGTTCACAACGGCCAGGGCACCGCCCGCTTCACCGACCGGATCACCGCCGCGGGCGCGCACCGCTACGGGGTCCAGCTCACCCCGGCCGTGGACGCGCGCGCCGGCAACAACCAGGCCGAGAACTGGACGGAAATCGCCGGTGGCCCCCGCGTCCTGCTGGTGACGAATTATCCCGACGATCCCGTGGCCGGCGTCCTGCGCGCGCAGGGCTTCGAGGCGCAGATCGTCACGGATCTGGCCGGCCTCAACGCGGGCAGCCTCGTCGGCACGCGCGGCGTCATCCTCGACAACGTGCCCGCCTACAAGCTGCCGCCGGATTTTCTTGCCGCGTTGGACTTGTACGTGAAAGTACAGGCCGGCGGGCTGCTGATGGCCGGTGGCAGGCAGAGCTTCGGCTCCGGCGGCTACTTCCAGTCGCCGGTGGACGACCTCCTGCCCGTCTCGATGGAGTTGCGCACGGAACACCGCAAGCTGGCCGTGGCGATGGCCATCGTCATGGACCGCTCCGGCAGCATGGGCGCGGACGTGGCTCCTGGCGTCACGAAGATGGGCCTGGGCAACGAGGGCGCGGCCCGGGCCATCGACCTGCTGGGGGCGCAGGACGCCATCGCGGTGTTCGCCGTTGACACCGAGCCGCACACCATCGTTCCCCTAACCCGTCTCGGGGGCGAACGCGCCAGTTTGGCCGACAACGTGCGCCGGGTGGCGAGCGGCGGCGGCGGCATCTACGTTTACAACGGCCTCAAGGCCGGCTGGGAGGAATTGCAAAAATCCGACGCCGGCCAGCGGCACCTGCTCCTGTTCGCGGACGCGGCGGACGCCAAGCAGCCGGACGAATACAAAGCCTTGATCGACCAGATGGTCGCGCACGGGGTGACGATCAGCGTGATCGGCCTGGGCACCGAGGCGGACATGGATGCGGACTTCCTGAAGGACATCGCCGCGCGGGGCAAAGGCCGTATCTTTTTCAACGCCGACGCCAACGTGCTGCCCGGCCTGTTCGCGCAGGAAACGGTGGCGATGGCGCGCTCGGCTTTTCTCGACGAACTGGTGGCCGTCAAACCCGCCGCCGGGTGGCTCGAAGTGGCCGCCAAGCCGATCGGCTGGCCCGCGGCGGTGGACGGCTACAACCTGAGCTACCTGAAGCCCAACGCGACGGCGGCGGCCTATTCCGGCGACGAGTACGCGGCTCCGCTGGTGGCGTTCTGGCAGCGCGGGCTCGGGCGCACGGCGGCGGTGTCGTTCCCGCTGGGCGGCGAGTATTCGCAGCGGGTGCGCGCCTGGCCAGGCTACGGCGATTTCATCCAGACGCTGACGCGCTGGCTGATGGGCAGCGACCTGCCCGCCGGCCTGGCCTTGCGGCCGCGGGTCAACGGCTCCGAGTTGGGTCTGGATCTGTTTTACGATGCGAGCTGGGACGAGCGCCTGGCGATGGCGTCGCCGCAGGTGCTCGTGGCCGACGGCGCGACCGGCCAGGCGCGACCGCTGGTGTGGGAGCGACTGGAGCCGGGGCACTTCCACGCGGCGGCCCCGATGGTCTCCGGCCAGTGGATGCGCGGCGCGGTGCAGGTCGGCAAGTACGCGGTGCCCTTCGGACCGGTGGCGGTCGGGACCAACCCGGAGTGGGTCTTCGACCGGGCGCGCGTGACGGAGTTGCAGAACGTGGCACGCATCAGCGGCGGCGGCGAGCGCATCGACCTGGGCAAGATCTGGCAGTCCCCGCGCGAACGGGAGTTCTACGACGTGCGCCCCTGGCTGCTCGTGGCGTTGCTGGTGAGTTTTGTAGTAGAGGCGCTGTGGACACGGATGGGTTGGCGCGTGCCGCGCCTTTCGGGCGTTGTCCCAACGGGGAAGTGGCAAGGAGCATCGCGGGCGCGAGTGCAGCCAGCGGCAGAAATCCCGCCTCTCGCACCTCCCGTCCTGCCCGTGTCCCAGGTAGCGTCTACCGAAGCAGAGAACGAGGCGCGCGCCGCCCGGTTCCGCAAGGCGAAGGACCGTGGATAGCTCATCCGGATGACCAGCGCGCCGGCAGCATTACAAGAATGAAACAGAACCTTATTAATTTGAACTCAAGAACGCACCGGCTGTTGATCGTTGTTGCCGCAATACTCGTCGGACAATTGTTCTTGTACGGTCCTTCCCTGTGCGGACGAAAAGTCTTGCTGCCGCTCGACTTCCTGGCAGCGTCCAATGTCTATCTGCCCGCATCGCCGCAGATGGCAAAAATCCAGAAACCTAACGCCACGCTGTCCGATCTAGTCTTGCAATGGGAACCAGCGCGCCAGTTTGCGGTCTCGGAATTCCGGGCGGGCCGGCTGCCGATGTGGATGCCGTACCAGTACGCCGGCGTGCCGATAGTCTGGCCGAAGTTTTCGCCCTTCATGCTGCTGCAATGCTGCATGGCTTCGCCGATCATCCTCGCGTGGGCTCAGGTTGCTGCCGCCATCGTCGGTGGTGTCGGTGCTTACGCATTTTTCCGGCGCGCGCTTGGCGTGGGTTTCTGGGCGGCGGCGATCCCGGCGTGGTGCTTTCCGCTGACCGGATTTTTCGTGTTCTGGCAGGGCTATCCCACCTGTGCCCCCGTTTTCTGGCTCCCGTGGCAGTTGCTGATGGTCGACGGAGTGATCCGGCGTCGCACCGTCTACCCGGCCATCGGCTTGAGTTTGACCACGGCCTTGATCCTGGTGAGCGGCGCGCTGGATATCGGAGGTCAGGTCCTGTTGATTTCCGGGCTGTATGCCCTGTGGTGCTTGTTCGACTCGTACCGCCACGATCTACTCGGTTGGCCGGTGCGGAAAGCCTTGGTTTCGGTAGCCCTCGGCTGGATCTTCGGGTTTGCGCTTGCCACGCCTTACGTGCTCCCGCTGCTGGAATACGCCCATACAGGAGCCCGCATGGAGCGCCGTCACGGTGGACTGGAAGCGCGCCCGCCCGAAGGTTTATCCGCTTTGCCCGCGCTGGTCCTGCCAGATATTTATGGCGCAAGCAGGGTTGGTTCTTTCCGCTACGGCAAGCAGCCGCAGGTCGAAAGTTCTTCCGCTGGCTACGCCGGGATTCTGGCGGCACTCTTCGTTGCGCCTCTGGCGTGGAGCAGCCGGCGGCACCGTTCAGGCAACATCTTCTGGTGCTTTCTTACCCTATTTGGTATGAGTTGGTGCCTCGCGGTTCCGGGACTACTCCAATTGCTCCGTTTGCCGGGACTGAACATGATGTCGCACAACCGGCTCGTGTTCGCATCGTCGTTTTCCCTCCTCGCACTGGCAGCAACCGGGTTGGATGTTCTTCTGCGAGCCGAGATCCGGCCCCAGTGGTGGTTCTGGGTGCCGGCGGGCGTCCTCATCTGCTCGGCGGGATGGTGCGCTTACCGCACAGTCCGCCTGCCGGAACCAATCGCCTCACAAATCGGACGCGCGATCGACGCCGGCCATCCGGTTGGCTGGATAAAGACCCCCGCGGATTATCATCATCTACAGAGGTGGTTCACCGGACATTTCGCTGCTTCGGCTGTGCTGTCGATCATGGGAGCAATGCTTTGGCTGGCTTTGTGGCATCGGCCGGTCTGGCCGGCCTGGGCCGTTGGATTGTTGGCCGTTCTTCTGGTGTCCGATCTGCTTTGGAATGCCGCCAAACGCAACCAACAGTGTGATCCGCGCCTCTATTACCCGCGTGTTCCAATTCTAGAAAAGATTGCCGCTCTACCCAAGGGACGGATTGTGACCTGGCAGTATCTGCCCGCTGCTCTCGCGCAAACCCATGGTCTATATGACATCCGGGGGTATGACGCGATTGATCCGGCGCGTCTCATGTATCTCATGACCATCGCCGCGGACCCGCGTTCCCCTAAAACGGAATACTCCATGACGCAATCTTATCTGCCCCGGATCAAATTGACTGCACCTGACCAGCTTCAACTATCTCCCATCTTCGACATGTTAGGTGTCAGGTACGTCCTCTTCAGGGGGACTCCTCCCGCGGGTGTTCGGCCGATGCTACAGCAGTCGGATATCTGGGCGATGGAGAACAAAACGGCGCTGCCGCGAGTGTTCATCCCGCGGCACGTGGAATCGACCGACGGCGACGAGGATTGTTTCGAGAAGGTGACTGCTCCCGAGTTCGACGCACGAGAAACCGGTTACGTCGAGGAAACGCTGAATTTGCCCGCTTCATGCCTTGGCCAAGCAACCATAGTGAGCGAAATACCGACGCGGATCACGGTGCCGATCAAGATGGAAACTGCCGGTTTGGTCGTCCTGGCCGATTTGTGGGACAAAGGATGGAACGCGTACCTGAACGGCCGGCGCATTCCGATCCATCGCGTCGATTATGCGATTCGCGGGGTGATTGTCCCAGCCGGTGAGGCGACGCTGGAGTTCCGGTATGAACCGGCCAGTTTCCGCCTGGGTATAGCCATCGCGGGAACAGCAGCATTGTGCCTGCTGGTGCTGGCGGGAATGACATTTCGGATGCGGCGGCGGGCGGCCGGGTGCGTTCCGGCTGACCAGCCGATGCGCTGATTCTTCACTCTGCCAAGTTGTCAGGCAGCTTCGCTTCCTCCCTCCACGATCGCTGCCACCGGCACGTTGATGCTCGCGGCTGGGCGGGCGGGCAGGTCACCGACGACGGCAAAAGCTTGACGGAAACATCCAGGTCGCGGGCACTGCTGGCATCGTGGCGGCGGGCGCGCGGCAGTTCCTGCGTCTGCGGGTGACTTCGCCCTGAGAAGTACCGGGACGCGCACGGCACGCGGACAGGACGATTTATTCTTCGTATGAAGAACAAAATTCTCCCCGGCGTGATGACCGCACTCGCTCTTGCCTTCGCTTTGCCTTACCAAGCGCAGGCCATCGACAAAGGCTCGACCGATCCCACGACGCTGAACGAGACGGACCTGCTCGCCCAGGTGCGCCAGCTGACGACGGAAAAGTTTGAGTTGACCCAATTTGCCGCGGGAAAAGCCAGCAAGGATAGGGTGAAGCAGTTCGCCCAGCGCACCCTGCAACACGCGCAGGAGACGGACACCAAGCTGAACGATCTGGCGGCGACCGGGAGTGTCACCGCCGCGGACAAAGACGCGCCGACCGGGGGAGACGAGGTCAGCGCGGTGGAACAAACCAAAGGGGAGATCGACGTGCCATACCTGAAGGCGATGCTCGACATGGACAATCTGCTGATCCCGCTCTACGAGCAACTGGCCGCGCGTGCCGGCAACCCGAAATTGAAGGAGTTTGCGCGGGAGTCATTGGCGGGAGACCGCACCCAGATCAAGGATTTGCAGGACTTGCAGTAGTTTTGGAAGATCCCTCGGATTCAACCGAGTATTCTCTATCTGGTATCCTAAGCGGGCGCATAGATAACGGTTTCCACCTCTTTCTGTCATCCTGAGCGCAGCGAGGAATGAGCGCAGTCGAAGGACCTTCCGGCCGGTGGCAGTCAAAGCTGCCTTTCAGGCTGGAACTATCCCTGAAAAACACGTTTGCCTCCGGCGGCAGAAGGTCCTTCTGGCTCACTACGTTCGCGGACTCACTGCGCTCAGGATGACAGACAAAGAAAACAAGCCAGCTTTGTCTGTACGCGCCCTGAGCGGAGTCGGAGGATGCCAGACAGAGAAAATCGCACTCCGGAGGAACTTGGGAGTTGGCTTGCTTGAAGGCCATGCCTATTTTGTCTGCGGCGATTTTCGATCACTCTACGAAGGGCCGCATCCGCAGAAAATGGCGCACCTACCTGAAAGCTCCGAACCAAGGCCGTCCAAAACGTCTCCCGTCTCAGTCGCACTTGCCCTGGTGCCGATGCTCGCGCTGACGCTCGGCATTCCTTTTGCGAACCGGCTGGAACCGCGCATCTTCGGCCTGCCGTTCTTGCTGGCCTGGATCGTCGGTTGGATCATCCTGACTCCGGCGATCATGGCGGTGATTTACCGGCGGGACCGCCGCCGCGCCCGCTGATCATCCATGAACGCCGCGATCGCGCTCTCCATCGTCGGCCTGATCCTGTTTGGCACCATCGCGTTGGGTGTGTGGGGAGTGCGCCGGGTCCGCATGGACCCGCATCAGCTCATCGTTGGGGGACGGTCTTTCGGCACCTTGTTCTTGTGGGTGCTGCTCGCGGGTGAAATCTACACCAGCTTCACCTTTCTGGGCGCGGCCGGCTGGGCCTACGGCAAGGGGGCACCGGCCTACTACATCCTGTGCTACGGGACGCTGGCTTATGTCCTGTCCTATTTCTTCGGGCCGCTGATCTGGCGCGTCTCGCACGAGCACAAGCTGCTGACGGGTCCGGACTTCTTCGTGGCCCAGTACGGCAGCCGGCCGCTGGGAGCTTGGGTGTCGCTGGTGAGCGTCGTCTTCACCGTGCCCTACACCACGCTGCAGCTCTCGGGCATCCAGGTGCTGCTGCGGATCGCTGGGTACGATGCGCTCAACGCGACCATCACCGTGGGCGCGGCCTTTGCCCTGATCATTCTCTTCGTCTTCTCGTGCGGGCTGCGCGGCGTGGCCTGGGCGAGCCTGGTCAAGGATGTATTGGTGCTGGCGGGCGCGGTCTTTGCAGGCATCTGGCTGCCGGTGCATTTTTTCGGCTCGCCGGCGGCGGTGATCGACCGCGTGGCGGCGGCGCACCCGGGCTGGCTGACGCTGGGCAACGATCTTTCCGACCGCGGGACGATGTGGTTTGTCTCGACCGTCGTGCTGACCTCGCTCGGGTTCTACATGTGGCCGCAGTCGATGGCCGCGCTGTATTCCGCCCACAGCGAGGAACCCATCCGGCGTAACGCGATCTTTCTGCCGTTGTACCAATTGTTGTTGCTCCTGGTGTATTTCGCCGGGTGGACCGCGCTGCTGGTCGTCCCGGGATTGAAGGGAGCGAAGGCGGACGAATCCTTCATGCTGGTCGTCCAGCAATACTACCCGTCCTGGGTGCTGGGTTTCATCGCCGCGGCGGGCTGTCTGGCGGGGTTGGTGCCCGCGTCCGTGCAACTGCTGGCGGCGGCGAGCATCCTGTCGAAGAACGTCCTGGCGGACCAGCTGGGCGTGGCGCGCGAGGCGGGTGCCCAGACCTGGGCCACCCGCGGGTTGGTCCTGGTGGTGGCCAGCGCGGCGTTTTTCTTCTGGTTGGAGGCGAAGACCACGCTGGTGGGGCTACTCCTGATTGCCTACAACGGCATCACCCAGCTTGCCCCGGGTGTCGCGATGTCGTTCCTGCCGCGCCGCCCCCGGGCGCTCGGCGTCGGCCTGGGCATCCTGACGGGCATCCTCGTCCTGGTGTGGGCGGCGTGGAGTGGCACGCGGGTGATCGGTGGACTCAACGTGGGCCTGGTGGCGCTTGCGGCTAACGTGACCGTGACCATCATTTGCGGGTTACTCTGGCGCCGGTCGGGATCTCGACGCAGCGCATGATGGCGGACGAATGGATGGCGCACATGCGGCGCGGCGATTTTGCCGCCGCGTGGACACTCAGCGATGCGCGCATCGCCACACGGCGCGCGGCCGGTTCGCCGGCCTGCTGGCATTGGCAGAGGCACCTGCAGTACGTGTGGGACGGACAACCGCTGGCAGACCGCCGCGTGCTGGTCCGATGCTATCATGGGTTGGGCGACACGGTGCAGTTCATCCGCTACGCGCCGCTGCTCAAGGCGGTCGCGGCGGAAGTGATCGTGTGGGCGCAGCCGGCGCTGGTGCCGCTGGTGCGCACCGTGCGCGGCGTGGATCGCGTGCTGCCGCTGCACAACGGTTCGCCGGAGGCGGAATTCGATGCGGACGTGGAGATCATGGAATTGCCCCACGTCTTCCGTTCGGTGGCGGGCACGCTGCCGGCGGAGGTGCCGTACCTGCACGTGGAGCCAACGGCGGTTCTTGGCCGGAAGCAGGGGAGGATGGCGGTGGGGATTGTCTGGCGGGCAGGCGATTGGGACGAGCGTCGTTCGGTGCCGGCAGCGCTGCTGGTGGAAGCTCTTTCCGGTGTGGCGGGGGTGGACTGGCACCTGTTGCAGCGCGGCGCGGGGATGTCGGAGCTGCCGGCCGGTTTGGCGCTGGACGCCAGTTCCGACGATGCTCTCGAAGCTGCCCGCACGATGCGGGCGCTGGACCTAGTGATCAGCGTGGATAGTTTCCCGGCGCACCTGGCCGGAGCGCTGGGCGTGCCGGTGTGGACGCTGCTGCACGCGGAGGCGGATTGGCGCTGGCTGGATGGTCCGCGGGAAGATTCGCCCTGGTATCCCACCATGCGCCTGTTCCGGCAGGACCCGGCACATCCCGGCGACTGGCGGCCGGTGCTGGAGCGCGTGGCGGAGGCGTTGGGGAGCCTGGTGCCCCTTGACTAAATTCCAGATGATACCCTTTTTCTACCTCAACCCAGCAGGTCGGTCGGAGAAGGTCTGTCATCCTTCGACCTCGCAAGACTCGGCTCAGGATGACAGACCTTCTCCGACCGACCTGCTGGGTTGAGGTAGAGAGGATGAGATTGGTCGCTCTGAAATTGTAGGGCGGGCGCTCCGCCTGCCATCCGAACAGGCGTCAACTCATAGCAGGCGGAGCGCCCGTCCTACAATTCAAAAGGCACCGGTAGGATTACAATCCTTCCCTACCGGATGATCCCCCGCTGGGACGAGTTCACGAACCCAATCAATTGCTCGATCTCCAGACACGCCGTAGGCTGGCTTCCGGCCAAACGCTCCAACGCCTGGCCCGTATTCAACCCGGAACGATACAGCAGCCGGAACGCTTCCTTGATCGCGCGGATCGTCTCCAGCGGCGTGCCCGCGCGCTCCAGGCCGATCTGGTTGATGTGCCGGATTTTCGCCGGGTTGCCATCCGCCATCATGAAGGGCGGCACGTCCTGTACGATCTTCGAACACCCACCGGTGATCGCCATGCGCCCGATCCGGCAAAACTGATGCACGGCCGTTAACCCGCCGATGATCGCCCGGTCGCCCACTTCGACGTGCCCGGCCAGCGTGCCGTTGTTGGAGAAAATTACCTCGTCGCCCACCACGCAGTCGTGCGCAATGTGGCTGTACGCCAGGAAATTGCCCCCATTGCCCACGCGCGTCGTCCCGCCCGGCGCGGTCGCCCGGTGAACCGTCGCGAACTCGCGGAACACGTTGCCGTCGCCGATTTCCAGGTGCGTCGGCTCGCCGGTGTACTTCAAATCCTGCGAACGCTGCCCGATGCACGCGAACGGGTAAAATTCGTTGCCCGCGCCGATCCGCGACGGTCCCTGAATATTTACCTGTCCGTGCAGCCGGCAGTGGTCGCCCAGCACCACCCCGGGACCAACCACGCAGTGCGGGCCGATTTCCACGTCCTCCCCCAACTCCGCGCGCGGGTCGACCACGGCGCTCGGGTGAAGGCGGGAAGACTGCATGGCACGCAGAAAGAGAAAGGTCCGCCCCTAGCGGTTGAACATGCTCAGCAGGATCTCGGCTTCACTGACGATCACCTCATTGACCGTGCAATGACAGATCGCCTTGAGGACGCCTCGCCTCGCCTTGGTCAGCTCGGCATGGATGATCAGCGTGTCGCCGGGCATCACCGGCTTGCGGAACTTCACGCCGTCCGCGCTCATGAAGAAGCCCATCTTGCCCGTGTGCTCGGGCTGGCGCAGGATCAGGATGCTGGCCACCTGCGCCATCGCCTCCACCTGCAATACGCCCGGCATCACCGGGTACCCCGGGAAATGCCCCTGGAAATACGGCTCGTTGATGGACACCTGCTTGACTCCGCGGCACTTGTTTTCGCCCTCAAAGCCGATGATCCGGTCCACCATCAGAAACGGGTAGCGGTGCGGCAGCAGACTCATCACCTCGTTGATGCCCAGGACGGTGTCGCCCATCGGCAGGCGCGCGGCGGGCAGCAGTGCCGCGACCTGCGCGTGCTGCTTGGCCAGGGCGCGGGTTAACTCGGCGTTGGCCCCGTGACCGGGTTTGACCGCGATGACGTGCCCCTTGATCCGCCGCCCGAAGAGCGCGAGGTCGCCCACGATGTCGAGGATCTTGTGCCGCGCGAACTCGTCGGTGAAGCGCATCGGGTCGCGGCTGAGCACGCGGTCGCCCTGGATGACCACCGCGTTCTCCAGCGTGCCGCCCTTGATCAGCCCCTTGTCCATGAGCGGCTGAATGTCCTCGTAAAAGGTGAACGTCCGCGCCGGGGCGATCTCCTTCTCGTAGCTCTCGGGCGTGATCTCCAGCGAGTGGTACTGCGTGAACCGCCCCTGTGGGCCGACCTGCGTGCAGCTCACGCGGAAGCCGGGGTCGGGCACCAGGGTCAGGATGGAGCCGCCCTTGGTCTCGATGTGCAGGGTTTCGCGTACCTCGAAGACGTTGCGCGGGGTGTCCTGCGAGGCCAGGCCGCACTTCCTGATCAGTTCGACGTAGGGCAGCGCGCTGCCGTCGCCGATGGGCGGCTCATTGGCATCCATCTCGATGACGGCGTTGTCCACGCCCAGGCCCGTGAGGGCGCTCAACACGTGTTCGACGGTGTGAACCTTGATGCTGCCCTCGGCGAGGGTGGTGGCGCGCTCGACGGTTTTGACGTTGTCAATGCGGGCGTCGATGGTCGGCTCGTCGGGCAGATCGGTGCGCTTGAACTTCAGACCGCTGCCGGCTGCGGCGGGCCGCAGGGTGAGGGTGACCTTTTCACCCGTGTGCAGGGAGGTGCCGGCGAGGCTGGCGGATTGAGCGAGGGTTTGCTGGAGGCCGGAGGTGGACATGGAGAGACAAAACGCGGGCAAACCGCAACGCTGGCAAATAGGAGGCGTCTTGGATAAAGGAAGCCCCTCTCCTTTGCAACCGGCAATCGGCTCCAGCATCCGCTCGGATCAGACATTGACGCGCCTCTTGCCAAGCTCCTAGATGTTGCCCGGCTCCTGCACACCAATGACCGAGTCCCAGCAGGAAAATCTCACTCCCTTATCTACTATCCAGATCCCCCCGGTTGTAGCCAAAGCGCGCCGTAGCTACAACCGGAACAAAGGGTTGCCCGGAGGAGCAAATTACGAACCAGCCGGTCTGGCCGCTTCGCCTTCCGCAGCCGCCACACCCTCGGTCGTGGCGGCAGCGTCCGCGTCTTCGGCGGTCTCGCCATCTTCCTCGGAAGACGAAGCGCCTTCCAGCTTGCGCTTCTTCTTTTCTTCCTTTTTCGCCTTCTTCTCCAGCTCTTTGCGCCGCTTCTCGAATGAAAAATTGTTCTTGGGCATGTGGCTATCTTCCTACACCGCTACCGCATCACCCGCAATGGGGCGGAAGCCGCCACCGAGGGTTTGATCCTCACCGGACGCATCTCCGTTTCTTTTTTGCCGGCACAGCTCTCACACCAATGCTCCTTGCGGCTATCGAGCCGCTTC
Source organism: uncultured Chthoniobacterales bacterium (assembly GCA_964245965.1). Classification (GTDB taxonomy): domain Bacteria; phylum Verrucomicrobiota; class Verrucomicrobiia; order Chthoniobacterales; family SZAS-18; genus CAWCJJ01. The sequence continues at coordinate 27,711 of CAXTOP010000027.1, read as the reverse complement.
CGTTCCCCACAGGTATCGCAGACGAAGACTTCTGTCTTCATACCGGCACCGCCACCGTGATGGGAGCGAGAGGCAACTCCGCTACGGGCATGGCCTCGACGGTGCCGGGAGGAGGCGGCAAGACGGAGGCCAGGGAATCCAGGCCCACGTACTCCTTGATCCCCTTGTTCATGGCGCGGTTGACCAATCCCTTATGGACCAAGGCCTGGAGCTTCTCGTAAACCCGTAGGCGCAGCATTTCCTCACCGCCGCTGGTGGCATTGCGGGTGCGCAGATTGGCGTAAACAATAGCGAAGAGCGGCTTGAATTCCCAGGCGGCCTTGTCCAGGAGCACGATTGCCAATTCTTCTGTAATCACATCCGGTCCCCGGCGTGAATAGGTACCGCGATGTATTTTAGCCATAGCACACCATAGCTCAGGTCCAGGCAAATAGCGAGGATTGTCGCGTCCACTAGGGATTTTCCCTCAGGAGAAACCGGGCGATTCTCCCTGTGGAATCCGCTCCAAACCAGCAAGCGAAAAAATAATTCGTTTGCTTTCCCGCAAGCATGCGCGATTGATGCTTCACGCAGAATTAGAGAAAGCACATTTAGGTTGGTGGTGGATTGATCAGTGGGTAAAGCCCCGAGGACCAATTCGAAATCCGGATTAGCTGGAAACGCAGTCCTCAAGAACCCTCTGGTTTCTGTCTGTAAACAGAAAAACAAATTCATTATGCCAGCTAAACTTTACGTAGGAAATCTTTCCTTCAACACCACCGAGACCGATCTTCAGGATCTTTTTGCTCAAGTGGGCCCGGTGCAGGAAACCCTCATCATGCAGGACCGCATGACCATGAAGTCGCGCGGCTTCGGCTTCGTGACGATGGTCGAAGCGGGCGATGCCCAAAAGGCGATCGCGCAGTTCAACGGCAAGCAGATCGACGGTCGTGCCCTGACCGTCAACGAAGCCCGCCCTCGTGAAGAGCGCTCGGGCGGTGGCGGCGGCGGCGGCTACTCCGGTGGTGGCGGCGGCGGCTACTCCGGTGGCGGCGGCGGCGGCTACTCCGGCGGTGGCGGCGGTGGCGGTCGTTCTTCTGATCGCGGCGGCAGCCGTGGCGGCAGCGGCGGCGGCTACTCGCGCCGTTAATCGGTCGCAGTCCTTGCGAACACCTCTTCGCTAGATTTGATGCCTCGTTCCTTTCAAGGAACGGGGCGTTTTGCGTTCCCCGTGTAGAACCAGAGCCATCGGCTCTTTACAGTGAATCGAGCAATGGTCATCAGCTGGCATATTTTACGCTTTACCAGCGTGCCACCCATGAAGCGTCTCTCCTGCTTGTTCACCTGTCTTTTTCTCCTGATTCTTGCGCGGACCACCCATGCCCAAGTTGCCTTGGGCCAGATGGTCGCCACTTTCCCTTACGCACCTTCCAAGGTGCTCGCGGACCCGTCCCGGTCGCAGGTTTACGTCGCCGACACTGCTTCCAAAAGCATCGTCGTGATCGACACCACGACGCTCAAGGCCATTGCCATCATCCCCGTCGCCGCCGCCGGCGACGCGTTATACCCTGTGGACTTGGCCATCTCGTTGGACACCGCCAGCCCCGACCAACGCGGCTTCTACGGCAATAGCCTGTACGTCGCCAATGCCGGAGTCGTCACGGCCGGCAACGGGGCGTCCGCCACGGCGACCATCGTGGCCATCGACCTGCCCACGCTCACCGTGCGCAACGTTTTTCCCCTGCAAGGAATGACGCCCCTGGCGCTCACCGCCGGCTCGAGCAACCGCGTGTACTTCACCGCCATCGGCAGCAACACCACCAGCAACGCCTACCAGATGGACGGCACGACGGGCCTCATCCAGGCCACGTTCGACGTGAACTTCGCCGGGATCGCCGGAGCCTTGCAGATCGCGCCGCTCGGCAACACGCTCTTCGTGGCCAGCGGCTACACCTCGGGCAGTTCCGCCGGGCTGAACAATCTGCGCAGCTACAACATCACCGGCTTCACCCCCGGGATCGAGCAAACCTTCAGTGCCGCCAGCATCGGCGGGGAGCAACTCGTCGTCAGCCACACCGGCGCGTACCTTTGTCTGCCCGGCACCGGCGGCAATTTCGCCAACATGGGCGTCAGCACCGCCCTTTTCTCCGCGGCCAACATCAACACTCTTTACGGTGCGTTCAACAACGGAACCTTCCCGGGGCTGGTGGCCTTCAGTCCCGATGATCAACTCGTTTACCAGACGCGCAGCAGCAGCGGGACCAACGAGGACCTGCTCGACGTGTTCAGCACGCAGAACTTTTCGCGGATCAGCGAAGTGGCGTTGCCCGGTTTCACGGCGAGCAGCACGGCGAGCGGCTTCGTGAACACCATCGCGACCGACAATACCGGCAGTTACCTGTTCCTCGGCGCGAACAACGCAACCACCGCTGGCACGGCTGCCGTTAGTGGTCGGTTGATCGTCCTTGGCACAGGCACCGGTACCTTGGCTCCGCCGGTCGCTCCGGCGATCACCAGTGCCCTGACCGCCACGGCTACCGCAGGCACAGCCTTCAGCTATCAGATCACCGCCTCAAACATCCCCGCCAGCTTCGCGGCGGTCGGGCTGCCCGCCGGGTTGACCGTGGACACGGCCGGCGGGTTGATCTCGGGCACGCCGACCGCGACCGGGACATTCTCTGTCGCCCTCAACGCCAGCAACCTGGCTGGCCAGGGCACCGCTACGCTCGTGCTGACGGTCGCCGACGCCACCCCGCCCGTCGTGGTGTTGCCAACCGTTTCCCTGCTGACGACGGTTTCCACCGTGGTGGCGGGCAGCAACGACGCGGCGACGGTGATGGTCATGCGCTCCGGCGATCTATCGGGCAAGCTCAACGTGTTCTACTCGATCGGCGGGACGGCGCAGAACGGTGTGGATTACCTTACACTTTTGGGCAGGGTCAAACTCAAGCCGGGCAAAGACACGGCCTTCATCAACATTGTCCCGGCTGGTCCGTCGGCCGACGGGACGCAGAAGAACGTCAAGCTGAAGCTCCTGCCGGAAGCAACCTATCAATTCGGCGGAGCCACGAAGAAGGCCAAGGTATCAATCCTGCCCGGGAATTAGAGGATAGCCCGTCTGGGCAACAACCACCGTGATCTACGGTGCGATTTGGCCGGTTTCCGCCAGGCTCTTGAAACGGCGCAACGCTTTGAGAGCGAGTGCCTGTGGGACCATCCCGAGAGCCTTGGCCGCCGCCTTGCCGAACGAGCCGCCGGGCGGGTTGAAATCGACCTTCAAAGTGGCCACGGTGCCGCGGCTGCCGGTCGCCGGCGTGAACTGGATGGAGCCACCGTTCGGGATCTTGGCACCCCGGAGCGAGTACCAGCGCAGGTAGAACCGATCGGGTTCCTCCTGCACGATCTGCGACTCCCACTCCAGGGTGGTCCCGGCGGGGCCGTGTACGGTCCAGAGCGCATGGTCGTCCGACTTGGCGGTGACGGTGGCGAAGTGGCCCATCACCTGCGGCAGCGTTTTCGGATTGCGCCAGAGTTTGTAAAGTTCTTCGGGCGTACCGTCGATGGTGGTGTTCGTCTCCGCACGGCCGACATGCGCGTCCTCTTCGGCCTCCCCGGTTCTAGGGGTATAGCCGAGTTGCCAGGCACAGTAGATGTCGAGCGCCGTGATGGCAGCCACCGTGGCGGTGGCGAAGGTAAGCCGTTCGAGCTTGGCCTTGTTCTTTTGCGCTTCGAGCGCACGGCCCAAGAAGAGCAGGTCCATCACGTCGCCACCGACGCGGGACCAGACCGAGGCGGCATTGGGCTCGCGCTGGGCGAGGATGACGGCACCGGCCCCGAGTTCCCGCAGGCCGAAGAGGCGCAGGGTGCCTTCATGGTGGCCGGTGCCGAGGTAACGGTCGAGTTCTTCACCGGAGACGAGTTCGGTCAGGCCAAGGCCGACGCTGAACCAGCCCAGAGCACGGGCCAGACGATGGGTTGCTTTCATAGGTAAGAGTAGGCGGGGGTGCTACAAAGCAACATAGGACCGGCCCAGGGTTCAGCCGGTTTATCCCGTTGCTTGTGAACGGGTGCTTATTCGTCACCGGTGCGGCCGGTTGGCTGGGAAAGGTTGTGCGAGTTTCTGGCGGCTGGCTCGTCTGCAAGCACTCGCCGGGTAGAGGCGGAAGGCTGCGCGCAGTTATACCCCGTATCCTTCTATCCTGCTGTAGGCGTCGGCGAAGGAGTAGGTTCTGTCGCCGGCAGAGTTGGAATCGGGGTAACCTCGGGGATGAGCACCGGTGTCGAAGGAATCGGTGTGGCCGCAGGCTCTGGCGTAGAGACTGGCTTTGCCGCAGGGCTCGGCACCGGTGTCTCGACCGGTGTTGCTGTCGGGGTTGGCGTTGCTGCCGGGATAGTCACTGGCGTCAGTGTCAGTGCGGGTGCGGGAACGAGCGGCTGCAACAGCGTGTCGTAATCCGGCCGGCTGATCAAAAACGTACCCGGCTTTCCCTCCACCCGGGCGTAGCCCATGTTCTCTGCACTCGTGTGGCCGAGCAGCAACACGCCATTGTTCCTGGCGTCACCAGCCGTCTCGAAGCGCAGGGTGGCAAACGCCGGCGCGGGCTCCAGTCCGGCGTCAGCCGGCAAGGCTTCTGCCACCCAACGCGTGGCGTGCAGCTTGGCCAGCGTGTTGGCCACCGATTGGGCTTTCACCTGATCGAGCGGACCGGTTCCTTTGGTCAGGGTCCACAGGCTCTTGTCGGTGCGCGTAATCCCAAGTTCGGGCTGACCCTGCGCGCTGATGGAAACGGAACCGATCTTCTCCGGGTCGGCCTGGAAAATATTCAACGGCTGCCATAACGCCGGGTCAGCCGGGATCGCCTCCAGCACCGTGCGCGGCACGGAAAGGATGAAAGGCTCCTCCTCCACCCGGGCGTACACGTTGGAAGCGGGTTCCCCGGCCTTGCCGAAGCTGATCGTCGCCAGCGGCTTCTCGCCCGCGCCAGACTCGGCGGTATTTTCCGAGGCGAAGGAACTGAAAGCCACCTTCAACGGCGGCTTGTCCAAACCGTACTTCGCCAGGTCGGACGCACTATCTGCCACGAACGCCGCCACCGTCGCCTGGCTCAATCCCTGCATGAGCCGATCGGCCTCCGCCCCGTTGGCGGGTTGGTCGGCGGGTGCTCCGAGAAGCGTCCAGTTTTTGTCCTTGCGAGCCAGCACGACCGGGGTGCCCTGTGCCGGAGTGATCTTGATGCGGTCAACCATGTCCGGGTTCAAACGCACCAGTTGCCGATCGCGGACATCGTTGGGTTTAAGGTTGAGAAAGTCTTCGATCCCTCTGGCCACTGTGTAGATGGATTGGCGGGCCGGCATCCGCAGGTAAACCGTTCCGTCCGCTCCCTGCGCCGCCGGGATCGCGGAGGCAGCGGGATTATTCTTGTCGGGAGCCGCCGCCTTCGGGCTGCCGACGATCAACTCCGTGCCCTTAAGGTCCTGGGCGGTGTAAAGGGTAACGATGCCACGCGGGTCGGCCAACCCGTATGTGGCAGCATCGGCTTTGTCGTCGGCGACAAAGCTGCTGATGGTCGTGTTGGTCAACTGCGAGGCGAGATCGTTCACCTTCTGGTCGCTGGCGCGCGCGTTGAGTGGACGGGTGATCTGCCAGTGTTCGCCCTGGCGCTGCAGCTCAAGTTCACCGGCGGGGTTCTTCACGGTGATCCGGTTGACGTCGGTGGCGGGCGTCTCGGTGAGACGGTGGTCGCGCCAGACGTTGACCTCCTTGTCGATGAGCTTCTTGAGTTTCGAGCTGATGACGTACACCTCGTTGTGCCCGGCGACCTGCAGGTAGGTCTTGCCCTCGATGACCGTGTCGTTGCCGAAGTCCAGCTCGTTGCTGGGCGAGCCGCCCCGGGGCGTGACCTGCAAGCGCAGGCGTGGGGTTTGCAGCCCGAACTCCTGGAGCTTGCCCTTATTGGCCATGATCTCGCTGGCCGGGATGGTGTTCTCGGTGTGCATCGTCTCCAACTCGGTCATGACCTGGTCGATGAGCGCCACATCGGCCCGATCCGCGATGGGGCTTTTCATGTCCCACTGCCCGGCAGAATTGCGGCGCAGGTCGATCTTCAAGTCGTGATTGGTAATCGCCAGCCCGTCCACCTGGCTGCGGTCCACGATGACCGGGCGGTCGGCGAGCTTCTGTTTATCCTCGGTGCCGAGCTGCTTTTCCTCATAGAATTTAAAGTAAGCGATGAGCGCCGCGGCAACGACGAGGAGCAAGGCGGTGAATTTCCAATTCATAGGAAGGAGGGAGAGAAGGCAGAAGGCAGAAGGCAGAAGGCAGAAGGCAGAAGGCAGAAGGTATAAGACGGAAAGGAAAAGCAGTGCGGCCGAAGGGAATTAGACCGGAAAAAGACTCTTTTCTACCTTCTGCCTTCTGCCTTTCCCCTCATGCCCGGCGGCGCCACCAGACGATTAGGCCGAGAAAACCGAACAACGCGGGAATCCCCAGCGAGGTGATCCAGGCCAGGTGGCGGATCTGTTCTTCGGCCAGATTCAGGGTGAAGGACTTGATCTGGCGCGGGGCAATGCCGATTAATTGTTCCCGGTTCACGAGCCAGTTCAGGCTGCTTAGAAAGAAGCTCGCGTTGGCCTCGCTCATGGCGTCGGAATCCAGAAAGCGCGCATTGCCCACGGCCACCAACCGGGACGAACTGACCTGCACGCGCTGGTCGCCTACCGCTCCTTTCTCCACCGTCGCGGCGACGGCCAGAGGCGCTTCCAGATCCGTCCCCTTGTCAAAATACACCCCGGTGTGTTCCATGTCCTTGTAATCCCTCTCGCCCCAGTAGCCTTCGGTGGACTGCGCCAGTGGCTCAACCTTTGTTCCGGCGGTGCCAGCGCGTCCCAGCGTCAGGGTGAAAGACTCGGTGGAGCCCAGGAAGATAAGATTCACCCCCGCCAGACCTTTGGCGATGGGCGTGCTGCCTGCCACTTGCGCGTACACGTCGCGCACAATCCCGGTCACGCCGCCGCCAATGCTCATCGTGTGCAGGACACGGTCATCCTCGGGATGCACGCCGAACTCATCCAGAAACGCGTTCAGGCGCGGAGTTGCGCTGTCTGGGTTGAGAGCCAGGAGGATGCGGCCACCCTTGTTCCAATAGTCGCTCAGCAGCTTGATCTCGCGCTCGGAGAAATCGTACTTGGGGCCAAGGATCATGACCAGCGTCGCGTCCGCGGCGATGGCTTCCGCGTTGAGCAGGTTCAGGTCGCTGATGTTAAGGTGCTGGCCTTCCAGGAGGCTGCCAAGGGTTTCGAGTGGCGCGCCGGAGCCGGCCTTGATGTTGAGGAGGTCGGCCTCGCCGTGGCCGCGCACGTAGTAGGCGCTGCTCTTCCTGCCTTCGGTGACTTCCAGCATGGCGTTGGTCACCGCCTGCTCGCCCTTGAAGGCGGCGATGGTCGCCGGCTGGCCGTAAGCCTCGCCGCTGTTGTCCAGGTCCACCAGATCGTCGGATTTGACCACTTTGTCGCGGCCCTCGCAGGAGACGACCACGACGTTTTCCTGCTGCGCGAGTTTGTACTTGGCCTGGATTTCACCGGCCCGGGCAGCGTTGCGGAAGGGATCGACGATCTCCATGCCAATATACTTGGGCTGGTTGTTGCGATAGAGGTCCACCAGGTTTTCGGTGTCGGTCTGGAGCTGGGCCAGGATCTGACTGTTACCCGGACTCATGAACACCGTCAGCCTGACCGGCTTGGTGAGGCCCGCCAGGAACTGCTTGGTCAGCGGGCTGAGCGAATAACGCGGATCACGCGAAAAATCGGCGCGCTTAAAGTGCTTGTAGGCAATGCCGTTGACGATCAGGAGGATCAGCATCAGCAGGGCCAGTTGCACGAGCACGTTCAGGCCAATGGCCACGCGTCCGAAACGCGTGCGGGCCTTGGTGGTGAACGGAGGCTTTTGCGGAGGAACTTCGACGGCCATAGGAAAAAGGGGAAGGCAGAAGGCAGAAGGCAGAAGAAGAGAGAACGGTGGCGAATGTTCAGAACTTCCACTTGCGGTACTGGAAGACCTGGAAGGTACACACCTGCAGCAGCAAGGTCATCGTCAGATAGAAAACAATGGGCCGGCTGTCGATGAAGCCGCGCGAGAAATCACGCATGTGCTGCGCGGTGGAGAAGAACAGGACGAAGTCGCGGAATCCCTGCCCGACGTTGGGCAAGAGCATGCCGAGCAGCCCGGTGAAGAAAAAGATGACCGCCAGCACCAGCGAAACCACCGCGGCGATGATCTGGTTGCGCGTGAGCACCGAGGCCAGGCAGCCGATGGACAGGTAGAACATACCCATCAGCAGCACCATCAGGTAGCTCCCCCAATAGGGACCGGCAGCCTGGGCGGCCCGCTCGCGGGTCACCACCTGGAAAAGGATGAAATAAATCGCGGTCGGGATGAAGAGAATGACGTAGAACATCAGCGCCCCGGCGAACTTGGAGGCGACCACCTGCCAGTCGGCCACCGGCGCGGTCATCAGCGTCTCGATGGTGCCGGATTTAAACTCCTCGGAGTAGAGCCGCATGGTCAACAGCGGAATGATAAGCAGGAAGCCGAACCAGAAAATCCCGTTGGTGAAGAACAGTTCGAGCAGCGTGATCTCGATAGGTGAGTGGTTGATGATCAGGATGATCGCGTAAAGGTCGAGGCCCATCAGCGCCAGGAAGAAGCACAGCACCACGTAGGCGATGGGCGAGTAGAAATAGGATTTCAACTCGCGGTCGAGCAGGATCAGGAATTTTCTCATCGGTTCGGGGAAAAGGGCTGCCCTTCGGCTACTCCGCGTGGGTGATCTCGACGAAGACGTCTTCCAGGGTGGCCCGGCGGCGGGCAAGCTCGCGCAGGGTCCAATGCCGGTCCACGGCGAGACGGTAGATTTCCGCGCGGGGATCGGCCCCGGCCTCGACGCGCAGCAGATACGAACGGTACTCGGTGCCGTCCCCCGTCGTGGCGGCGGCAGGAGCAGCGGGAGCCGGAGCCCCTTTGCCCCGCTTGCCGCCTTTGCTCTGCGCGGCGTTGGAAACGATCAGGGGAGCGGGAGACGCGGAGGTTGCGGGGATTGCCACCGTCGTCTCGGAGTCCGTTTCCAGCGTGACGTCCTTGATGCCGGGCACCTTTTGCAGCCATTCCACGCCGTTGTCGCCGCCGGTGAGAACTTCCACGCGGATGTTGCCGGCGGCGCGCAGGTGGCCGAGCAGGTTTTGCGGCGTGTCGCTGACCTCAATGCGCCCCTTGTGCAGGATGATAACGCGCGAGCAGGTCATTTCCACCTCGGGCAGGATGTGCGTGGAAAGCAGGATGGTGTGCTTGTTGCCCAGGTTCTTGATGACGTCGCGGACCTGCCGGATCTGGTTGGGGTCCAAACCGATGGTCGGTTCGTCGAGCATGAGTAGGTCCGGCTCACTGACCAGCGCCTCCGCCAAGCCCACGCGCTGGCGGTAGCCCTTGGAAAGGTTGCCGATGATCTTGTACTGCACCTCGTTGAGGCTGGCCAGCTCTTTAACCTCGCCTACGCGCAGCATGAGCTTCTTGCCGCTCAGGCCCTTGAGCGCGCCGCGGTGCTCCAGGTACTCGTTGACGCGCATCTCGGTGTAAAGAGGCACATTCTCGGGCATGTAGCCTAGGTGGCTTCGCACCTGCATCGACTGTGTGAAAATGTCGTAGCCTGCCACCGTTGCCTTGCCGCTGGTCGCCGGCAGGAAGCAGGAAAGGATGCGCATGGTCGTGCTTTTACCCGCGCCGTTGGGCCCGAGGAAGCCGACGATCTCGCCCCGCTCCACCTCGAAGGAAAGGTCCTTAATAGCCGTGTGGCCCGCGTAACGCTTGGTGAGGTTTTCGACTTTGATCATCGCTGGTGTTTGGGGAAGAGCACTGACAACGGGAGCAGGCCATCCGTTGAGAAAAAGTTGCGGGAGGCGAGATGGGGGGCGTCCACACCGTTCTGATCATTGAGGAGCACTACGCTGATGACTATGACATCCATCGCGCATCGCGCATCTTTCTGCCGCATCCCGCCTCCCGCCTCTCACTCCCTCGCCACCATCGTGACCGTGCCGAGTTGCCCTTGCGCCTGCCGGTTGAAGCCGCGCCGGACCGCCGGCGCGCCCATGCCGACCACGAAATCCACCGACGTGCCCGGGTCCACGTAGCGCAGCAACCCCTCGACCATCGCCGGGCTCTCGGCGTTGTAGCGGCCGATGCGGTAGATGACCATGCCCGGTTTGAAGCCCGCTTCCGCCGCCGGGCTGTCCTCCTCCACATCGGCCACCACGACGCCAGGGTTGCCGTGTGCGCCGGCCGTTTGCTCGGCGGCGGCTTGCAGGTTCAGGCCGAAGAGCTTCCGGGCGTTGGGCGTTCCCTCCCCGGCGGCGGGTGCGCGTTTGGCGGTCTGCGGATGGTCGGCGGCCTCGCGGAATTCGGCCACCTTGCTGGCGACCATGCGCGCCGGGATGGCGAAGCCCAGTCCCTGCGTCGGCGTGCCCTGCGGGGTGAAGGACATCTTGACCGAATTGATCCCCACCAGCCGCCCCGCGAGGTCGATGAGCGGCCCGCCGGAGTTGCCTGGGTTGATGGCAGCATCGGTCTGGAGCAGGTGCTTGTAGGTATTGTTTTCGATGGTCAGCTCGCGATCGTTGGCGCTGAGGATACCGCGGCTGACGCTGCTGTTGTAACCGAGCGGATTGCCCAGGGCGAGGACCGTCTGCCCGAGCAGGTTGGGCGAGACGCTCTGGAGATTGATGTAGGGGAAGGGCTTGCCCGCCGGCTTTTTGTCGATCTTGATGAGCGCCAAGTCGGCCTGGGTGTCGCCCGCGATGTAGTGCGCCGGGTAGCTGGAGCCGTCGGAGAAAGTCACCTGGATCTTCAACTCGGCGGCGCGTTCTACGACGTGCGCGTTGGTGACGATATAGCCGTCGGCGTCGATCAGAAAGCCCGAACCGAGGCTCTGGATCTTTTGCTGCATCTCGCGCGGGCGGCGGTTGGTCGGCTCGTTGAAGAATTGGTCGTAGAATTGTTCCAGCGGATCGACCACCTCGCGCCGGATGGTGCGTTCGGTGCTGATGTTGACGACGGCCGGCAGCACCTTGGCCACCGCGATGACGGCGGGTTCGGTGGCCGGGTTGAACTCCGGCGGGGGTTCGACCGGCTTAACCTCCTGGGCTCGGCAGGTGGACGTGACGACAGCCGAAACGAGGATCGGCAGGATACTCGAGGCCAGGCACAACCCGAGGCAGGCGGGAGCGGGAAAACGTGTCATCGCAGCAAGATTTGCCTGCCATTATCCCGCCCGCCGGGAACTGTCAAATTGCCGTCCGGGCCGGTTTGGCGCATAGCAGGGAATGGAGAACTGCCTTGCCCTGCTGCGCGGTATCAACGTGAGCGGACGCAACAAGGTCTCAATGGGCGATCTGCGGGCCTTTGCGTCCGACCTGGGGATGGAAGGAGTGCAGACGTTGCTCCAGAGCGGGAACCTGGTGTTCCAGAAACCGGTTGGGAGCACGCCCGCGAAGCTGGAGAAGCTACTGGAGGCGGAGTTCGTCCGGCGGCACAACCAGAAGATCGACTTCCTGGTGCGCGGGGCGGACGAGTGGGCGGAGATCGTTTCTGGCAACCCTTTCCGCGAGATGGCCGGGAGCGACCCGGGCCATCTGGTGGTCGTATTCTTGAAGGACGCGCCGGACGCGGACGCGGTGAAGGAGCTGCGTGCGGCGGTGCGCGGGCCGGAGGTGATTTTCGTGGAGGGCAGACAAGCCTATATCACTTACCCGGCGGGGATCGGGGATTCCAAGCTGACGAACGTGGTCGTCGAAAAGAAGCTCGGCACGCGCGGGACGGCGCGGAACTGGAATACGGTCTTGAAGCTTGGGGTTCTGGCTCGGGAGTAACTTTCCTTCTGCCGCGATGCTTTAGCTGCTTGCGCGCTCACGCCCATTCCAGCATTTTGACGTCATGAACGCGGATTTGGACGAACTAGCTTCCGAGCTTCTTGCGATGCCAGAAGAATCGCGCACTTTTCTTGCCGATAAACTCAACGAGAGTTTGACCGGTTTTGCGAGCCCGGCAATCGAGCAAACATGGCTTGATGAAGCCGAGCGACGTTGGCAGGAGATCGAAAGTGGCAAGGTGAATCCGATACCACACGACGAGGTGATGCGCGCCGCCCGCGCTGCCATCGCGCGCGATGCAAATTGAGTATCATCCTGCCGCTCGCCAAGAATTGATTGACGCCGCACGCTACTTCGAAGATCGAGAAGCCGGGCTCGGTTCGCGTTTTCTTGGAGCATTCGGTATGGCGCTGGAGAGTGCCGCGGCACGCCCGAAACTTTGGCGGGCAGACCCGGCAGGCCAACGGAAGTACCGCGTGAAGAGGTTTCCGCATCACATCATCTACAAGCTCAAAGATGATGCCATCCTCGTGTTAGCAGTCGCACACACTAGCCGGCAGCCTAGATATCGGAGGGATCGCGACGAGCCAGCTTAATCCCAGAGAATGGCATCCAGGTCGCTCTTTGTCGGTTTGATGACCACGCCGGTCTGATGCCGTATGATCGGTAATTTTGCGCGTTCGCGATGTACAGAGGATTGCGGTCCGTCCGGCAACACCGTAAGCAACCCTGTTCCCTTCTCTGGAAGAAGGTGTGGCTCTTTTGGAGTCACAACACCGTGGCTCTAATCTCAACTTCGATGGTGAGCAAGCTCATCGCTACCAGCAGTAAGCAAACCATAACCAACCAGCAAGACTACTCTGCGTGAAAAATTACCCCATCATGAACGTGCTTCCTGCCAGCCGCCAGCCGCGCTGATCTGCCGCGTGATCTCGATCGCCAAACCCAACGCCGCCGCCGCTTGCTGTCCCCCTACCTTTGGCTGCAAACCCGTCCGGGCGCACTCGATGAACGATTGCAACTCGCGCTTGAGCGGCTCGTCCTTCTCGATCTCCACCGCCTCGCGCGTGATCGTGCCGTTCGCGCGGCGGTACACCTCGCCGCTCTGGTTCTGGTAATCCAGCGACAGGTACGCGTCCTCCTGGAAAACCCGGATCTTGCGCATCTTCTCCGGGCTGATGCGGCTGGCCGTAATGTTCGCCACGCAGCCGTCCTCGAAACGCACCCGCGCGTTCGCGATGTCCTCGCCGCGGCTCAGCACCGGCACGCCCACCGCGTCCACCTGCGCCACCGGCGAGCGCACCAGGTGCAGGATGATCTCCAGATCGTGGATCATCAGGTCCAGCACGACGCCGATCTCCGTCGAGCGGTTGGGATAACTGGACAGCCGGTGCGCCTCGATGAACCGCGGGCGCGTCAGCAGCGTTTCCAGCGCGCCGAAGGCCGGATTGAACCGCTCGATGTGCCCCACCTGTAACACGCACCCGGCTTGCTGCGCCAGCAAGGAAAGCTCCTGCGCCTGCGCGGTGTTGTCGGTGATCGGCTTTTCCACGAGCAGGTGCTTGCCGCGCGCCAGCAAAAAGCGGCTGACCTCGAAATGGGTCAGCGTCGGTGTGGCGACCGTGGCGGCGTCGATGTGCGCGGCGAAATCCTCCAGCGAGTCCGCCGCGTACGCGCCGTAGAGCGCGGCGGCTTCCCGCGCGGCCTCGCGGTTCACGTCGAGCACGGCGGCGAGTTGCGCGCCGGTTTCCGCCAGCGCCGCGTAAACCCGCGCGTGGCTCCTGCCGATGTGTCCGACGCCGATGACACCTACTTTGAAGGGATTTGCCACAGTGAACACAGAGAACACAGAGCGGGAGGAGGCGAAAGCGAAAACCGACAAACTCCTCTTCTCCGTGCCGGCGTGGGAGTTCGAGGCGGGTGAATGCGCGCCAGGACACCGGAGAGAGGGTCGCAGCGGCCCTCACGGTCACAGGCGGCGCGGTCCCTCACGGGTTGGACTTCAACGCTTCGAGAAGAGACACGGTCAGTGTCTTTGTAAATATCCATCTGATCCTTGCCCCCTCGTTTTCTTTGTCGCCACGCCGTTGCGGCCGCCTTGTCCGCTCGGGAACCAGAGTCAGTATTCTGCGCTGATCGCGCCGATCACCCGTGTCATCTCCTGGTTTTGCCGCCAATCGCCCAGCAGAAACGCACGCCAACGCAACAACAACGCGTCCAACTCATGGATGGGCGAGTTGAAGACAACCTCCAGCGCCAGCGGGGGTGCGTCACCGTAGCCCGTGCAGAAGCTTTCCGGCAGCAGCTTCGGAAACAGCCGCAGCACGAAGGCCAGTGTTGACCACCAAAGACGCGGCGGCAGCACGGCGTCGCCCGCCGTCGCCTCCGCGGTCGAGTGCAATCCGTGCTCGTAACCCAGGGTTTCACGCCAGCGTGGATCAGCAGCAAATGCCTCGGCAATCCGTTCCTCCAGCGAACCCCCGCCCAGACTCCTCGCCGTCTCATGCGCCAGGCTGAAGGCTCGATCCAGCACGTTGGGCAGCGCGTTGCTGTTGCCCGCCAGGAGCAACCGCAACGCGACGACCCCGAGCGAGTACAGGTCGAAGGGGGTGCTCAGCGGCGAGAGCAGGTCAAAGGAAAGCTCGCCAAAAGTTGATCCCTCGATGCCCGGCAGCGCCGCGGCGACCGGTCCGGAAAACGTCTGCGGGATCGTACGGAACACCGCTTCTCCCTCGGAGCGCGCCGCGTTGAAATCAATGTGGCCGAGCAAATCCGCGTCACCCGCGTTGAGCGGCAAGTGGATGGAAAGCAGATCGTCCTCGTCGTTGGAAAGCCTTTCCGCGCTGCGGATGGTCCCCTCCACGGCGATTCCCTCCGCCGTGGGCGCGAACACTTTCCTGATCCGCACGTGGGCCGTTCCCCGCCGCGCGATGCCCACGAACCCGGGCCGGTACACCGAGGCCGTCAGCGGCTCCAACCCCTGGAAGTACCGGGCGGCCGTGTTGCGCAGCGGCAGCGCGAACGCCTGGCCGGACCGGACAAGCTCCGCCTGCGCCGTCCACAGGAACGGCAAGCCGAAGCCCGTTGCCCCCAAACGCACGCGGAAGGATTCAGCCGTCAGGTTCAAAAAGGGCAACTGCGTTTGCCGGACGTGACCGCGCACCAGCCGCAGCACCTGCGATACGGCTTGCAGTTTGAGGTAGAGCGCCTCGCCCAGCCGGCCCGAGCGGCCCTGCGCGCCCGTGAACAGATGGGCCGACCCGCAGCGCATGGCGTCCTCATCCTCCAGCAACCGGTACACGCCCGGCACACGAAAGAGGCGGCGCGCGTTGTCGATGCCTTTCCACGCTTGGCCCCCGGCCACGGCGGAGAAATCCTCCAGGCTCAGAGGGGCAAACCGGCGCACGATCACCCCGGCACCCTCCAACCCGAGAGTCGCGGCACCGACCGCGGAGGGCAGCGCCGAAGCAAAGTCCACGGTGCGCTCGCTGGCGGGGGCGTCGGGGCGCAACCGCACGAAGCGCGTTTCCGCCGGATCGATCCCGGGCGTGAACAGGTAGCGGTGCGCCGACCCCGTGTAGCTCGGCAGGCCCGCGTCTTCGAGCAAGCGGTCATCGACGCAGAGGCTCAACGCCTGCGAGCGCTCCGGTTCAGCCAACGTCACGAACCGTCCTTCGGCCGTGTTCAAAATGGCGGGTGGCAGATGCCCCTTCTCCAAAGGAGTGGTCAGGACCGAAGCCGCCTCACCCTGGCGCAGGGCGTCGGCCAGGTCACGCCAGCGTGCATCCCAAACCGCGTTGGTGAGATGTCCGCGGTGCGCGGCGGATGCATCGCCTCTGGCATAGTGCGTATTTTGCACCCAGATTTCAAGCCATTCCTGGGGGCGTGCCTCCGCGTCGGCCGTGCAGCCCAGGTACACGCGGGCTTGCGCCGTGTCGCGCAGGAGCACGAAGGGTCCCGCTGCCGAATCGGGCACGTCGCGCACGACCACGCACACCTGGAGCCCCACCGATGCCGGTGCCCCTTCCCCGGCCCCGGAAGGTTGGAGCGCGGCCAGCTTGAAGCCCTCGCCCAAATCGCTGGCCAGGTCGTTCTCGGTGAAAATTTGCATGATGCTTTGGGGCAGGCACTTTCAGCCAGACCGTCCCGCGACGCGCTTTCCGGTCCGGCACGCGCATTATCTTGTTGCTCTTGCTCCGCGCGGTCGATACAAACACAAGTTATCTAAGTTTGCACCCAGATTTCCACCTTATGAGAAGCCTCTTTCTTTCCGCTTTCTGCGCCGCCACCGGCGGCCTTGCCCTGCTGACGGGTTGTTCCTCCCAGCTGAACACGGTCAATCTCCAGGGGAGCGCCTCCGTGGTCTCGTCTTCCGTGCTGGTGGACGTCGTGGGCATCGGGCCGAACAACCAGGGCCTGAAACTTTCGCCCGTTTCCCAGTACTGGCGGGGTGGTTCGGCCCAAGCCAAGGCCGACGCGAAAAGCTTCCGTTTCGGCCCCAACTCACCGCAAACCTACACCATTGCCGCCAGCGATCCGATCTGGAAGCATTGGAAAGACATCGGGGCGAAAGAGGTCATGGTCATCGCCGATTTGCCGGGCGTGTTCCCCGACCTGCCGGGTGATTCCGACGCGCGGCGCAAGCTCATCCCCCTCAATTCCAAGAGCGCTTCGGCCACCATCGTGGTGGACAAATCCGGCCTGGTGAAGAACACTCCGTAAGGGGAGCGGGCCAGGAGGCGATCTGCCGAGGGTTGCAGGACGCCGGCGGTTTCGGTAAGCTCGTGCCCATCGGCTCCTGGTTCGCCGACGTGCCTGTCTCTTTTGCTCTGTCATCCCTTGGATTGCGCGGGCAGATTTGCTTCCTTGAGAAATGACAGACCAAGAGCAGGAGCCGCCTGGATAGATGCCCGTCGCCGACAAATACCGTCTTCAGCGCCAGATCGGGTGGAGTGATGCGGCAGAGGTTCATTCTGGTCCACCCGATGCGACGCACCGTGTGCCGGTGGCGGTCAAAATCCGCCACGGGATGGGCGATCAAATCCGCCCGGATGGCAACCGCTCGCGCTTTCTGCGCGCCGCCAATGACCAGCAGGCTGCCGTACAGGCCGGCTGCAAGCAGATCGCACCCATCTTCGAGACGGGTCTGGAAGGCGGCAACGCTTTTTACGTCACCCGGCTCTTCCAGCGTTCGCTGGATGCTTTGATCCAGGGCCGGGTCACGCTTAATCCGGCCGCGCTTCACCGCGTCACTGACAGCGTGCTCCAGGCTCTGGAGGAATTACGTGATCGGGTGGGCCGCCCGCACGGCAACCTCAAGCCGACCAACATCTTTCTCGATGGCGGCAACGTGCGCTCCGCCTCCGTCATGCTCGGCGATCTGGCCCTGCGCGGAGACGCCGACCACCAGGCGGCGGACTGCTACGCTCTCGGAGCCGTCCTCTGCCAACTGGTGCGCGGCCGGGCCATCCGCAACTTCGATTGGCCGATCATCCCCGGACCGGACTGGGAACGGCTCGGACCGCAGGCGGACGCGTGGCGGGAATTTTGCAACGTGTTAATGGCCCCTGGTTTGTCGTCGCAGCCGGACTCCCTGGCGCAGGCGCGCACCGCGTTCAAGAACATGCGCCGCCTGGGTGCGAACGCCGTCAAGGAAGCCCGTGGCCGCGGCGAAAGCGGCCGCCCGCCCGCCTCGAAGAAAGGGCTGTTCGCGGGAGTCGGCGCCGGGATCGCCGCTTTGGCCGGCTTGGCGGCGGTCCTCTTCCAGCCGCCGGATTCGAGGTTTGGCCGGCAACTGCGGAGTGTCCCGGCCTTGATGACCGTTTTTCGCTTGATCGACCTGCCCAAGCTCCCGTCCGCCCCGGCTCGCTCCACTCCACCCATCGCCGCAGCCACTTCCACTCCCGGTCCGGTGGCCGGCTCTGCCACCGCCGTGCCGGATTCCCCGGCTTCGTCCGGCGATGGCGCCACGGCCGGGAACTCGCCTTCCCCTCCCCCGGAGGTGGCCGACGCACCGCCGACGCCGGCTCCCACCGTCAATCCGGGCGACCGGTGGATTGGCTACACGGCCTTGCTGCAGCAATTGCAGGAAACCCTCGCCGACCCGGCGGCGCTCGAGCAGCCGGAGCTGCTCAATGCCAGCTTGAGCCGGCTCAAGGACAGCGTCGGGTTTTTGCCGATCAATGGCGAGCCGTCGGTCGCCGCCTTTCTGAGGCGGCTGCCGGACAAGCTCGAAGCCACCGGTGATCAGCCCGATCTCCCGGCGAACCTTTGGACCAAGGAAGGCACCACGCGGCAGGATGACGTGCAAAGCGTCACCTACCAGTGGGGACGGAGCGGGTACCGCTTGCCGTTCAACCGCGTCGCCGCGCCGGGCGGCAACGCGCCGGCTTTTTACCTGAGTGCCACCGTGGTTCCGGTGCAATTCGGCGTCGTGCTAGCCAAAATGGCTGAATCCGACGGCAAGGGACCGCTCTCCGGGGCGTCGTCGGTGAAGGGGCCGGTTTCCTGGGAAGCTGCGGGCGGAAACTACGCCCTGCGCCCCACGTGGATGGTGCTCGACAGCATCAACAGCGCTTTCTACACCAACGCCGGACGCCCTTCGGCTCTGAGCCCGATGAACGGCCTGAGTCCGATCGAAGCCGTGCGGCTCGCGCGGGCGGCCGGTTGCGCGCTGCCGACGCTCGCGCAGTGGAACGCGGTGCTCGCCAGTTCATCCGGGCAACCGTGGGTGGCGCAGTGGCAAAGCGTGGCCAAGGTACGCAGCCCCCAGTGGTCGGCCTTTGCCAAAGGCATCCAGGGACAGCGCCTCACGGGCGCGAAGCTACCCAACGACCAGTGTTTCGGCGACCGGTCGGACCTGGGCGCGGTGACGCAGACCCCCGACTCGAACCTGTTCTTCGAGCCGGTCAACACCCGTGCCCTGAAGGGTTTCTCGCACTTGATCGGCAACGTCGGCCAGTACGTGGTGGACGAAGCCCGCAATCCCACCAAGTACTATTTCGCCGGCGGTTCGGCCGAGTCGGCCCCGGCCGTTTTCCAGTCGCTAACCGCGCCGCCGGTGGTGGCAGCGCCCTTTCTCGCGGCGGCCGACGGCGGGCTGCGCCTGGTTGCCCTGGCGAAAGGCAACGGCAGCGAGAAGAATCCCGCGCTCGACAAGCTCAAAGCGGATCTCGACGCGGAGGTGGCCCGCGCGCGCAAATTGCAGTAACGCCGCCGGCCGGGGGGGCGTCGTGCCACGCGATGGCGGAATAATCTGCTTGACGGCGCGGCAACGTTTTCACGAACGTTATTTCCTGCGTGCCGAACGCACGCACCGGACGGAAGCCTCTCTACGAAACCGATGGCCGATTTTACCCAAGACGAGATGAGATGGGCGACGAAAACCGCGGCGCAACTGCGGTTTTTGCAAGCGGATTGCACCGACGTTCCTCCACAGGAACGCGAGCATTACCTGCACGACGAAATCCGCCGCGCCCTCAAAGACGTGGCCCGCGAAAACCATCCTCAGTACCTGGAAGCCCTGGCAACCCAATTCCCTACCGGTGAGGGAGGCGGCGGTGAACACCCCGCATCATCCTCCGCCACTGTCGGCAACGCTGCTTTCCCGGCGGAACTCACCCCCGAGGAACTGCTCGAGAGGATGGTGAAAATTGCCCCCTTACTCCCGCGCCGCAAACTTCATGATTTTGGTCTGCAACTCCAGCAGGCAGGCTACCTGGAACTGCAAACGACCGCCCTGGCCGATGCCCCGCCGGAGGAGTTGCTCAAGCGCTTCCCCATGGACCCGCTCGCCCAAGTGGACCTCCAGCGGCTTTACCGGCTCGTCATCGCCCTGGCCGACTTTGTTTTGAGTCTGGATCAACTCGGCTGGAACCTGTGGAAAGCCATGTCTCCGCGCTCCCAGGTGCGCCGGGATACGACCTTCAACGGGGACCTGCGCAAAGCCGGGGCACGCTATCTTTCCGGCGACACGGAAGTTTCCATCGGCCAGATCACCCAGATCATTGATCGTCTGCGCCAGCTTGTCGCCGGTTTGATGGGCTCCATCGGACCGGCAGCCCGCTCCTTTTCCCAGCATCACCTCGCACGCTACGGGCCCGACGCCATCAAGGATCTTGCGGCCATGGAAGGCGGCGGCGGCATGTTCGCCAACGCCGACCAGAAGAACTGGCGCAAGTACGTCCAATTGGCAAAGGACCTCAACGAAGATGCCATCGAGTCCGAGATGATCGAGTGCGTCGCCCGTTACGCCGAGGGACTCATGCGCGGCACCAACAACGTGCAAAACCTTTAACAGAAAAGCAGAAGGCAGAAAGTAGAAGGATCTGAACAAACACTTTCCCCTACCGATCAATATTCCCAGCGAGCCACGCTGGATTTTTATCTTCCTCCTTCTGCCTTCTACCTTCTGCCTTCTGCCTTTTCTTTATGCCCCTGCAAATCCATTGGGAGGAAGGTTTATTTCTCCAGCCTCATCATCTGCAGCGGATGCAGAAGAGCTTGTTCGACCTCGTCGGCCGCGAGCGCGGACTGACATGGTCGTACCCCTACGGCGTCATCGACGGACAGCTCTCCGCCGATGACTTGCGGGCGTCTCGCATTCAGTTCACGCGCCTGCGCGCCGTGATGCCCAGCGGGCTGGAAATCAACTTTCCCGAGAATGCGGAGTTGCCGACGATCGACATCAAACAAGCCTTCGCCAGCAGCAATGGCGGCTTTATGGTGTACCTGGGTGTGCCTCTATGGGTCGATTCACGCGCCAACACCCTGGACGGCCAGACCGGCGATTCGCGCGCCAAATTGATCTACCGGGTGCGCGAAATCGAGTGCGCCGATGAGAACACCGGGGAAAACCCCAAACCGTTGCTCGTCCGCCGGCTCAACGCGCGCATCCTGCTCGAGCACGAGGATCGCTCGAACCTGGAGGTCTTGCCGCTCTTCCGCGTCACCCGCTCGACCACCGAGGAAAGCTCCATGCCGCAGATCGACCCGGACTTCGTGGCACCCGCGCTGGTGCTCAACGCTTCGCCCGTCCTGCGCGAGATCGTGCGCGACCTCAGCAGCCAGATCGAGGCCAGCCGCAAGGAACTGGTCGTGCAGGTCGCCCGCGGCGGCTTCAGCATCGAGACGATGCGCGGCATGCAATTCGAGCAGATCATGCGGCTGCGTACGCTCAACAAATTCGCCGCGCGCCTGCCCTCGCTGGTGGCGGCCGGTTCGGTGCCCCCGTTTGTGTTCTATTTGGAACTGCGCGAACTGTATTCCGAACTCACCGCGCTGTACCCGGACAAGGACGATTTCGACGTCCTGCCGTACAACCACGATAATCCGGTGCTGTGTTTCCGTGAGTTGTCGCACAAGATTCGCGCGTACGTGCGTGGGTCGGTCGCGCCGAGTTATCTGAAGGTGCCTTTCGTCAACGACGGACAGTATCTCTCGGCCACGCTCGCCGACGAGCATTTCAGCAAGCCCAACGATTATTTTCTGGGCATCAAAAGCAAGGAAGACCCGCGTGGAGTCGCGGCGCTGGTGGAGGACGCCGACAAATTCAAACTGATGCCCCGCTCGCTCGCCACCCGTGCCATCTGGGGCGTCCGCCTGAAGGAAGAGCGGATCGTACCGCTCGAACTGCCCGCCGCCAACGACCTGCACTATTTCCGCCTCCTGCGCTCGGACAGCCAGCGCGTTTGGGATCTCCTCAAGGTGGAGAAACAAGCCATCATCCGCTGGACCGGCAAGGAGGAAGCCGACTACAACATCACCCTGTACATGACGGGGTCGAACGGGTAACCGCCCTATGAATCTGCTCGAACTCTGCGAACCGTTTTTCCAGTATATCTGCATCCTCAACCGCGCCGGGCGCAAAGGGGGCAACCTGGAATACAACACAGTTCGCTCAAAGGTAAAGATGCTGCTGGAAGACATGCGCGCCCGCGCCGTGACCGATCCGCGGATCAACCCGCAGTACAAGAAGATGGAGCAGCCGCTCATTTTCTTCGTCGATTCCATGATCGCCGAGAGCAAGGTGCCCTTCGCCAAGAAGTGGGACCAGAGCCGTCTGGCGTATGACTTCAACGAACTGGCCGGCGACGAAAAATTCTTCGACTTGTTCGACGACACCCTCAAGGAGCAGGGCGACGAAGCGACCGAGCGACTGTCGGTGTACTACACCTGCATCGGCCTGGGCTTTACGGGATGGTACGCCGGCCAGCCGGAGTACCTGCGCAAGAAGATGCTGGAGGTTGCTCCGCGGATCCGGCACCTGATCGAGTCCGACACGACGGTGCGCGTTTGTCCGGAGGCGTATCAAAACGTTGACACACGCGACCTGGTCGAGCCCCCAAGCAGCAAGATGGTGGCGATCCTCATCATTTTCCTGGTGTTCATGCTCACGACGCTGGCGTGCAATTTCTTCCTGTTCCAACAGGCCTCGCAGCAGTTGACCTCCTCGCTCTCGGACATCATCGCCCACGACAAGGAACTGGGGCAGTAGCTCTCACACCATTCACGCAAATTACCCATCAATTCCTACTTT
This sequence comes from uncultured Chthoniobacterales bacterium, assembly GCA_964245965.1. Taxonomy (GTDB): domain Bacteria; phylum Verrucomicrobiota; class Verrucomicrobiia; order Chthoniobacterales; family SZAS-18; genus CAWCJJ01. The sequence continues at coordinate 5,279 of CAXTOP010000027.1, read as the reverse complement.
CTTTCTGTCATCCTGAGTGCAGCGAGTCCGCGAGCGCAATCGAAGGATCTTCCGGGTGGACTTCATCATGTCACGAGACCACGACTACTTCGTTTACATCATTACCAACTATACAGACACCGTTCTGTACATTGGTGTGACGAGCGATTTGCGTAGCCGGGTGTGGCAGCACGAGCAAGGCGAGGGCAGCAAGTTCACCACCAAATACAACGTCGGCCGTTTACTACACTACGAGCACTTCAGAGAGGTGCGCGATGCCATCGCGCGGGAGAAGCAACTCAAAGGGTGGACGCGCGCGAAGAAAGAAGCCCTCATTCGGACAATGAATCCAACCTATGCGGACCTGGGACCACAACTTGACCCAAACACCCGGGGCGATTCGAAGCGTGTGGTAACCACAGCGTACTCTGCTCAAGAGATCAACTCGCTATGAAACAAGTTTCCGCGCGGCAGTTCTGTCATCCTGAGCGGCAGCGAGTCCGCGAGCGAGAGCCGAAGGATCTTCCGGCCGGCGGCAGCCAAAAGGTTAAACGACGATCCGACGCGCTTTTTCGATGGCAGCCTCTGCCCCCGGCGGCAGAAGATCCTTCGACTCTCGCTCGCGGACTCGCTGCCGCTCAGGATGACAAACAAGTGAGCTTAGCCGCGAAGTGGCCACCTGACGGCCCTCATGATCTTCCTTCTCTTCTTCCATACCTCCCTCGCCTGTGAACTCCTTTCTCAATCTTCCCACCCCCATCAAGTTGCTGTTCGCCGTGTTCATGGGCACGTCGCTCCTCGGTGCCGTCGCCATCATCAACCCGAGACTGGTCGGCATCGTCGCCGCCGGTTTCATCCTCCTTGCTGCTGCGCTCGTCACGTATCATTTCTTCCTGAGGTGGGTGCAGGCCCGCAAATCCAAAGCCCTCGCTGGCTCCATCGCCCAGCACGGCACGGCGGCGCCCACCGCCATCAGCAATCCGAACTCCCGCGCCAAGCTCGACGCGATGAAGCGCTCTTTCGAGGTCGGCATGGAAAAGTTCGCCACCTCCGGCAAGGACGTGTACTCGCTGCCGTGGTACGTGGTCGTTGGCGAGCCGGGCGCGGGCAAGACCGAAGCCATCCGCCATTGCAACGTCGGCTTTCCTCCCGGCCTGCAGGACGAGATGCAGGGCGTCGGCGGCACCATCAACATGAATTGGTGGTTCACCAACCGCGCCGTACTGCTCGACACCGCCGGACGGCTCATGTTCGAGGAGGTCGCTCCCGGCGAGACCCACGAGTGGCCCGAGTTTCTCAAGCTGCTGCGCCGCAACCGTCCCAACTGCCCGATCAACGGCTTGTTGCTCGTCATCCCCTGCGACAGCTTGATCAAGGACAGCGAGGCCGAGATCACGCGCAAGGCCGGCAAGATCGCCCAGCAGCTTGACGTGATCCAGCGCACGCTCGACGTGCGGTTTCCCGTGTTCGTGCTTATCACCAAAAGCGATCTGCTTGACGGCTTCCGCGAGTTCTTCGACGACATGGACCCCGACAGCCAGCACCAGATGCTCGGCTGGTCCAACCCGCAGCCGCGCGACGTGCCCTTCGCCCCGGAACTGGTCGATCAACACATTCAGACCGTCGTCGCCCGGATCCGCAAGCGCCGTCTGGGACTGCTCAAAGACCCCATCCCGCAGCATGGTGCCGCGCGGCGCACCGACGAGGTGGACGCCCTTTATTCCCTCCCCGAAAGTTTCGTCCTGACCGCGCCGCGGCTGCGCTCGTACCTGGAAAAAGTGTTCGTCGCCGGACCCTGGTCGGCCAAGCCGCTGTTCCTGCGCGGCATCTACTTCACCAGCGCCATGCGCGAAGGTGCCGCGCTCGACCTCGTGCTGGCTCAGGCCATCGGCGTGTCGGTGGACGCTCTGCCTGAAGGCCGTGCCTGGGAGCGCGAACGCGCCTATTTCCTGCGCGATCTGTTCACGGAAAAAATCTTCCGTGAAGCCGGCCTGGTCACGCGCGCGACCAACACCAAGAAGCTCCTGCGCGGCCGCCAGATTGCGCTGTACGGCTGCGCCTTCGCCGCGTTCGCGGCCATTCTGCTCTTCACGATTTTAAGCTACCGCCAATTCCAACAGAGCATCGGCGAGCAGAGCAAGACCTGGGCGTACGCTCGGGAGGGATGGAAGAACGGAGAGTGGCATCCGCTGGTCACACCGGGCGCAACGACGGACCCACACAGCCGTTACCAGTACAACGGTGAGGCTCCGACGGACCCGGGTAGCGGCGCGGGGACGCTCGCCGAGTTTCACCACAAGCTGCGGTCCATCAGCGCGACGGATATTCCCATCGGCTTTGTGTTCCGGCCCCTGGCGCACTTCTTCCACCTGGAAGGCGACCGCAAACGCGCCCAGCGCATCGTCTTCGAGGGCAGCATCGTCAAACCGCTGCTCGACGGAGACCGGGCCCGGATGCTGGCTCCCGATGCCCCACCCGCCGACGGCAAGGCACTCGCCCCCGACCAGGGCGCGCTGCACGAGGCCGACGGCATCGCCACGTTGTTGCGCGTAGAAGCCAACGGTCTTTCCAGGAGCGGGGCAGAAGCCGCCACCGGCGGCATCCTCCAGCCGGGTGTCACCTACGCGACGGGCGTCGCACCCGCTGCGATGGAGAAAAGCTCCTCCCTGCTCGCGGACGATTTCCTCTGGACGTACACGAAGAATCCGGCCGCTTCCTGGCCGCCGGTCTGGCTGCCGAAGGGCAGCGACTCCCTGGCAGGCAACCCGCCCATCAAAGCTGGCCTGGATAAGCTTTTCGCCTACGCCTCGACCAGTTTGCAAGGCTCCGAAACCAGCCTCGGCGCGATCAAGGGTCTCCGCGACGACCTGCGCGAGTACCGCGCCCGCGAGGGCCGGCTCAACGACCTGGCCAAGACCGACGACCGCAAGGACCTCGACTCGCGCATGCACGGCCGGGTGGAGGAACTCAAAGCGAGCAAGACCGCCATCGACGGCAAACTCAAAGCGGCCCGCGCCGCCGGGCTGCTCAAGGAATTCAGCCTCGGCAAGGAATACCATGAACTGGTTGACCAGAGCAAGGTGCAGTCGGAGCAGGCGTTTCGAATCGTCCACGACGCTGCGGCCAACGCCGGTGGCCCGCCCACGGCCAGGTTGTTCCCGGAGGTCGTCGCCGCGCTGGACAAGAAGCATGACGAACTCGTCGCGCGCATCTCCAACAGCTTCAACAAGGACGAGGTGACCGAGCTGGCCGACCTGGACGACCTGCTCAAAGACTTCGGCGACGGCCGGCGCCTGTACGAGGTGCGCACCAAGCAGTACACCGACGCCGAGGCGGAGTTTGCCAGGGAAGATGCCGCCGGCAGTCTGCTGGGCCGCGACTGGAGCCCGCTGGTGGAATTGCGCGAACGCCTCGACAAGGCCCGCGGCGAAACGAAGACCACCCAGGAAAAGCTCGGGGGCAAATTCGAGGCGGCGGCCTATTTTTACGACCGTGCTCTGGAGCGCCGCACGGGCATCATCGCCACGCGCTACGTGTCACAAACGCGCGACGCCTTCGAGAAGAAGTTCTCCTTCCCGTTGGTCAAAGGCGGCGGCGGACGGATGGGACGCGAGCAGTTGGCCGAAGCCGGGACGCTGCTGGCCATGTGGCAGCGCGATCTCAAGTCGGAGAACATGAAGCTCGTCCCGAGCAACATCGCCCCGAAGCTCAAGGCGTTCCAGACCGACACCGAGAAACTCGGCGGCATGGCCGACTCCATGGAAGCCAACATCACCGTCGAACTGGTCAGCTACCCGGAATCCCCGGACAAGAGCGGGTTAGACCGGCTGCGCAAGATTGTCGTGGGCGGCAGCGAGCACGACACCAGCACGTCGAGCGGCGTGGAGATCGGCTCCGGGTCGGTGTTCAACTCCTACCGGATGACGTTCCTGGATTACTCCACGGGCGCGCAGCAATCCTACCCGCTGACGATCGACGGCTACGAGTTGGCCACCCGTACCCGAGGCAGCGGCAAGGTCAAGGTGACCGTCCCGGGCATCGGCCTGCCGGTGTTCATCTCGGTGAAGGCCGACCGGCCCGTGCCCGACGTCAACGCCCTGCCCGCGAAACAGAAGATCCTCGCGGATTTGAACTGACCCCAACCCTACTCTCCCCTCCGCCCCCGAAGAAATATGCCCTCCTGGTTTGACGGATTGCGCACCAAGGTGCTGGGAAACGGCACGCCGGGAGTGTACCTCGGCGCTTTCGGCAAGCACCCCGGCTGGAACGATCACATTGAGCCCATCGGCCTGGATAGCGAGGCGCTGCTCGCCGCCCGCGACATTTTGTACGTCCGTGGCATCGGCGGGGTGATCGACGGCGCACTGTGGGAGAAGAAGCTCGAAGAGACGCTTCCGCAGATTGCCCACGTCTTTTGCTGGAACGGCGAATCCGACACTCTGATCGGGCGGATGTGGTCCTCGACCGACGGCAAGGGGCGCGCTCGCTATCCCATGGTGGCAATCGCGCACCTGGGCATCCCCTTCTCCTACAGTCTGGCCGTCCGGACAGGTCAGGTGCTCGCCAGCGTCGAAGCACAGTGCCGCCGAGCCTCCACGGCGGAGGAAGTGCGAGCCATTTTTGTTGGTGGGTTGGACGAACTGCGCACCTCGCTTGCCCAGCCGCCCGACGCGCTGGGTGCGGAACCCGACCGCGCCGCCTGCTCGAAGTTGGCTCACGCCATGTCGCTCGATGACGGGGAAACCTTTGCCCGGGTACTTTACGCGCTGGACGGACCAGCCCGGGCATTCACGGGCGCGTCGAAATCCTCTGCAGGCAAGATCAGCCTGAAGATGCTGGAGACGGACATACCCGCGCAGGAAATCCGCTTGCCGATGGAACCGACCGCCGCTCTGGATGGCATTGCCTTCTGGCAAAAGGTAGTCGTCGAATACACGCACCTCAAGCAGACGCTTTTGTTCATTCACCCGGTGGACTACGCTTGGGTTGATCTGATCGTCGGCACGCCGACGGCGCGGCAGTTGGTTTGCATCCGTGCCAACGAAGCCCGGCTGCCGCCGGCCAGTGCGGTCCCCTACGAGTTGGATTTGGCCTTCCGCAGAAGTGCCGGAGAATTCATTGCTAACATAAGCGATCTGACACCACTTCTTGGAGTTGATCCGGCATAGACACACTCTGTCTGCCCTCCGCCGGACAAATCGGGCACGACGGCGCGTGCCCGTTCAAGTGCAATGATGGGCTAACTCCAATGCCGTGAAGTAATTCACGCTTTGACTGGCGACAGTTCATACTGCCACTCG
>CAXTOP010000026.1:0-60665 GCA_964245965.1 uncultured Chthoniobacterales bacterium | reverse complement strand
GCGCTGGACGACCTTGACGTAGTTGCCCGTGGCGTTCTCCGGCGGCAGGAGCGAGAAGCGCGCCCCGGTGCCGCGCTGGATGCTGTCCACGCGTCCCTTGAAGGCACGGTCCGGGAACGGGTCCACGTGGATGTCCACCGGCTGGCCTTCCTTCATGTGGGCAAGCTGGGTTTCCTTGAAGTTGGCGGTCACCCAGACCGTGGCCGGCACCACGGAGAGCAACGCCTGGTTGACGGTCACGTAGTCGCCCGGTTCCACGGCCTTTTGCGTGACCTTGCCCGCGGCAGGGGCATAGATTTTGGTGTAGGAAAGCTGCAACTCGGCGTCGCGTACCGCCACCTCCGCGGTACGCACATCGGCCTCGGCGGCGGTGACTTGCGCCTGGGAAGCGTCGCCGCCCGCCCGGATGGCCCCCAGGCTGGCGCGAGCCGCGTTCAGGTTGGCTTTGGTGGCATCGAAGGCACCTTTGGCGGCGTCGAAGTTCGCCTTGGTGGTATCCACCTGCTCCTTGGCGATGGCTTTGATGTCCTTGCCGTAGAGGCTGTTGTTGCGGTTGAAGTTGATCTGCGCCAGGTCGAACTGTGCGCCCGATTGCGTCACCTGCGCCTGCTGGAGTTCCACCTGCGCCTGTCCCTGAACGAGCTGCGCTTGCGACTGCTCCAGGTTCGCCTTGGCGCGGAGCACCTGGGCTTGCGCCTGGGTCAGTTGCGTCCTCGTGCGGTCGAGCGCCACGTCAAAATCGCGCGGGTCGAGTTCCACGAGCAGGTCGCCTTGCTTGACCTGGAAGTTGTCGTCGAAATGCACCGCCTTGACGTAGGCTGCCACCTTCGGGTCAATGCGGATGACGTGTCCTTCGACGAACGCATCGTCGGTGCTCTCGAAATTAAGCGCATGCAGGTACAACGGCAAACCGGCGAACAAAGCCAGCGCGAGCAGCACCCCCAGCACCAGTAGAACGACCAGCCTGCGCCTGCCGCTCTTGTTATTCTTCGTCGGTGGCGGCTCGGGAACCGATTTCTCCGCTGCCGGGGGCGGCTTGGCGGCCGTGTCTTGGCGGCGGGCGAGTTCCTCGACTCGTTTGTCCAGCTGCTCGGTGCGCTCTTCGAGGCGGGCGACCGCCGATTCATCGTGGTTCATGACGCTTTGGTTTTGGGTGCGTGGCGGCTCGCCAACCGCAGGGCGGGCAGGATGCAAGCGGTGATATGTTCGGCCAGGAAGTCGATGCGCTGGGTGTAGTTGCCCAACTCGGGGGAAAGCTGGCGGATTACCGCGCGATTCTGCGAGTAGTGCAGGCAGGCGCCCATGACGCTGTTGGTGAAGAGTGCCAGCTTCTCCGGGGACAGTTCCGCCTTGCCGGCGGCGTCGCGGAGGATGCCGCGCAGACAATCGCAGCGCGGGCGGATATTCTCCTCGATGACACTCTCCAGGGCGGGGGTAGGTTCGGCCAGTTCACGTGCCATGAGCCGGCTCTGCCACGCGGGCCGGGCAGGATCGAGCAGGTAGGTGAGTGTGGAGACGACGAACGCGCGGAGCCGTGCCGGGGCCGGACCTTGCGGTGGCGGCAGCGGGATGGACCGTGCCCGGTCGTGCGCCGCGTGCAGAGCACGGGCATACAACTCCCCCTTGTCCTGGAAATGGTAGTTGATAGCGGCCAGGTTAACGCCCGCCCGTTCGGTGATCTGGCGGACCGTGGCCGCGCGGAAGCCGTGTTCGGCGAACACTTCGCCGGCGGCGTGCAGGAGGCGCTGGCACACCTCGCGGCTCTGGGGGCTGTCTTTGGTCCTGGGCATGACGGCGGATCGGAAAACGATTTGACGGATATTCAAACATTTGTTTTAATCAGTCAATTCAAAAATCCGTATGAGAATGAAACTAAAATTGCCCTCGCGACTCGTGCGGATGACGGCCGCCGTGTTGTTTTGGTCGGTCCTCGGCTCGGCCGGCTTGGTCCGGGCGCAAGGTCCCAAGCGGCAGCCTCCGCCGGTCGCGGTGCCGTACGGTTACAAAACCGGGAACACCCGCGCGCCGCAAACCAGCGGTGCGTCCGGGTTGGGGCGCGCGGATTGGTGGACGCTCTTCGGCGATCCGGCGCTCGATGACCTGGAAGCCCGGGCGGGCCAGGCTAACCAGAACGTTCTCCAGGCGGTCGCCCGCATCGAGGAGGAACGCCTGCGCGCCCGTGTCAGCGGGGCCGACTTCCTGCCGCGCTTCGAATCCAACCTCACCGCCTCGCGCGAGCGCACTTCCAACAACTTGCCTTTCCAGCGCGGCCAGTTGCTCGGGGCCATCCCCGGCCTCGGCACGACCGGCACCGGTGCCGGTGTGGGCACCCCGAGCATCGGCGCGCTCAACATTCAGCCGCGCACGGAAACGGTGAACGACTTCCGCGCGCCGCTGACCGCGTCCTACGAACTTGATGTGTTCGGCCGCATCCGCCACGCCTACGCCGGAGCCGTGGCCACCGCGCAGGCGGCCGAGGCCGACGCGCGCGGCGTGCTCCTGAGCCTGGCTGCCGACGTGGCCACCGATTACTTCCAGTTGCGTTCGCTCGACGCGCAGGCCGACATCGTGCGCCGCACGCTGGGCTTCCGCCGCGAGCAGGTGCGTATTACCCAGGAACGGCTTGACGCCGGAACCAGCGACCCCCTCGACCTGGAGCGCGCCCGCACCGAACAGGCCAGCGCGGAAGCCGACCTCGCCGATGCCCTGCGCCAGCGCGCCGGCCTGGAAAACACGCTGGCCGTGTTGTGCGGTGAAGCGGCGAGCGAGTTCCACCTGCCGCCGCACTCCCTGGGTGAGCACGCGCCGCCCGCCGTGCCGCGCGGGGTGCCCGCGGACCTGCTGGCCCACCGCCCCGACGTGGCGCAGGCCGAGCGCCAGGTTGCCTCCGCCAACGAAGCCATCGGCGTGGCCCGTGCGCAGGGTCTGCCGACCTTCAACATCCAGGGCAGCGTCGGCCTGGAGAGCAGCGACTACCATCACCTCTTCGATGCCGACAGCCGCGACCTGCGCGTGATGCCGACGATCAACATCCCGATCTTCGAGGGTGGGCGCAACGAGGCGAATTTGCGTGCCACCCGCGCAGTGTACGGCCAGGCGGTGGCTTCCTACCGCAACGTGGTCCTCGGAGCCTTCCGGGACGCCGAGAGCGCGTTGAGCGACCTGCGCGGACGCGCCACGCAAGCCGAGGCCCAGGGCCGCGCCGCCACGAGCGCGCAGCACGTGCTGGATCTGACGACCGACCGCTACCGCAAGGGAGCCGTGGATTACTTCGCCGTGGTTGATGCCGAACGCGAGCTTCTTTCCATTCAGCTCGGGGCTGCGCAGACGCTCGACGCCCGTTACGCCGCCACCGTGGCATTGGTGCGCGCCTTGGGTGGCGGCTGGTTGGGTGGTCCGATGAAGACCGGCGGTCCGGCTGAAGCGTTGGTCAAAGCGGCAAAGTAACGGGTCAGCTTGCCGCTGCGCGGCAAGAGATGTTCATAAAGCCTGTTTACATAAGTCGGCGGTGCTCGTCCAACGCGTCCCATGATAAGGTGATCGCAGATGACGCCCGTTCCTTCCTACTTCCGCCGGCCCGGTATGGCGAAGATTCTGCCGTCCTTGGCGGCCAGTGGATTGATGCTCCTGACGGTCGTGTTCTTCGTCGGCCGGGCGATGCTCATCAACGACAAGCACCTGATCTACCCCATTGATGACGCGTACGGCCACATGGCCATCGCCAAAAACCTGGCGAGGCACGGCGTCTGGGGGTTCAGCGCGCCCAACGGCTTCAGTTCGGGCGCTTCCTCGCTGCTGTGGCCGCTGGTGCTCGCCGCCGCCTACCTGCTCTGCGGCGTGAACGCGGTCGCGCCGGTGGCGCTCAACGCGGCCGCGGCCGTCGGAGTGATTTTTTATGCGGGCGCCATGCTCCGGCGCGTTACCCATTCGCGGGTGGCGAACTCTCTTGTCCTGCTGGCCGTGGTGGTCGTTACGCCGCTGCCGCTGCTGGTCATGGTCGGCATGGAACATTGCCTGCACGCTTTGATCTGCCTGGTTTTTCTAGACCTGATCTGCCAGTGGCTCGCCCGGGATTTCGCCACGCCCAGGGCGACGATGCGCTGGCTGCTGCCGGTCATGGCGTTCCTGCTGACGATGGTGCGCTACGAGGGCTTGTTCCTGGTCGGCATCGCGGGCTTTCTGCTGTGCTGCCGGCGAGAATGGAAGTTCGCCGCTGTCATCGGCGGTGCGGCGGCGGCACCGGTCGTCGTGTTCGGATGCTTCTCACTGTCGCAAGGGTGGGCTTTCCTGCCCTGTTCGGTGCTGCTGAAGGGCAACGCGCTTTCCAGCCTGCAGCCTGCTGCCCTGCTCGCCTTTGCGCGGAAGGGTTACGACCAGATGGTGGAAAACCCGCACGTCCTGTTTCTGGTGGTGGCCATGACCGTGTCGCTGCTGGTGCAGTTCCAACGCCGCGCGACGCTCTGGAACTACCGGACGTTGATCCTGTTCATCACGTTGGCGACCACGGCAGCGCACCTGCAATTCGCGCAGCTGGGGTGGTACTATCGCTACGAAGGCTATCTGCTGGTGGCGGGAGTGGTTGCGGTGGGCATCACGCTGGTCGATTATCTTCCAGCGCGAGAATACGGTCACTGGCGGCACCCGGCGGCGTGGCCGCAACTGGCGGCGTGGCTGCTCGCCGCCGTGCTCTTCGGTGCGCCGGCCTGGCAGCGCACCAGCGAAGCGCTGGGGCTGGTAACCCAGGCGTGTCACAACATCTACGAGCAACAGTACCAGATGGCCCGGTTCATGCGTCGGTACTACCAGGGCCAGGGCGTCGCCGCCAACGACATCGGCGCGATTGATTACCTGGCCGACGTGCGTCTGTGCGACCTGGCCGGGCTGGCCGACATGGATGTGATGCGCGGTAAACGCGCAGGCACCTACGACCAACAAACCGTGCGGCGCTTGCTGGCGAAATATGATGTTCGCGTGATCGTCGTTTATGATTACTGGGCCGGTGAGTACGGCGGCCCATTGCCGGAGTGGGGTGTTCCCATCGGCGAGTGGACCATCCCCGGCAACATCGTCTGCGCGTACGAGAAAGTTTCCTTTTATGCTCCGCGTCCTGAGTTGGCGGCGAACCTGACCCGGGCCTTGCAGGATTTTGCCTCGTCCCTGCCCGCAGACGTGGTGCAGGAAGGAGTGTACCGGAGCACCCGGCCTCCGCACGTGTTAGGAACTTACTACCCGGCGAACGATCGTGAGGGCACCTACCATTGGACCTCGCACGTGGCGCAGTTCTTCTTGTACCCGGAGGACGAGCAGCCGAAACCTGGACCGGGTTCGTTCGTCACGGTGAGCGTCAAGCCGGAGACGCCGGAGCAAAGCCTGGACGTGCTGGTCAACGGCAAGCTGGTCCAGCAGCGGAAGTTCGCACCCGGGGAGTTGAAGACCTGGGTGCTCTTGAAGATCGAAGCGCCTTGGAGTGAGGGGATGAACGTTCTAACGTTCGAGGGGCACGGCAAGACGGTTGTCCCATCCGGTGACAACCGGAAGATACTCTTCGGGGTAAGGGAGCCACGTTGGAGGTGAAAGTTCGTTCCATCCCTGGATGGTAGGAGAGCGTCGCATTGCCCTTCCTTGGAGACCATCTATGCCAGCACAAATGTTTGCAAGCACTGCAACGCGCCGCCCACCTGGCGGGCTTCGCCAGGTTCATCATCAACTCAGCGGAATGGCGATGTACAAGGATGTGATAGTCCTGGGACAGCGCCCGCGGAGGAACTTGAAAAAGGGATATCAGATCGCCTGCAAGCGGTCGTGCTTTTGGCAAAATGCTTCCACCATCTCTATAGTCGGGTTCGCCTTCAACGCGTCGATGTCCGCGTATAGATGCTGCGCCCGAAGCACCATGCACTTCATCTCGGTCAAGGCCTTCTGGATCACCGTGCCGATCCTGTCATCGAGTTCAGTTTCGTTCATCATATAGGGAAATAGGAAGAAAGGTTAGGCTTTGGATTCCAGGTTGAACTTGCCTTCAAACACGCCTTGGATGCGCGCATCCTCGCTCCAGGGGATCGGTGCGTAGGCCGGGTTAAGACTTTCCAGGCGCGCGCGGCCTTTACCCTGACCGACGAAACGCTTGAGCAGCATCTGACCGTCAACGACCGCGGCCACGAATTGACCGTTGCCGGCCGTTTCGGCGGCGCGGAAAACGGCGATGTCGCCGTCGCTGACCATCGGCTCCATGCTGTCGCCGCGTACCTTCACGGCAAAGTCGGCGTGCTTGGCGAGACTGGCGGGCAGGCGAACCTTTTCCGGGGGCGCTTCGGCGCAGATGGCGGACGGATATCCGGCCCGGATTTCGGAATACAAACTCACTTCCCGTTGATCACGCCGGTGCTTGCCGCCGATGAGGTGGGTGGGTTCGGAGAAGGTGGCGTTGTGCTCGCGCAGGACGCGGGCGGCACGCACGATCTGGGGCACACGGTCTTCACCGGATTCCAGCATCTCCAGGATGGCGGCGGCACTTTCCAGGAGGATTTGCCCCTCGGATTTATCGAGGTCTTTGGCCAGCTTGAGCAAGGCAGGACGCAAGTCTTTGGGCGGGCGGACGGTGATGGTCGGAGGAACGGGTGTTTCCATGTGCCATCTGTAACACATGTAAGACATATAACGCAAAAGATTTTTTGTACCCGTTTCAGCCTCGCCTTGTCGCCGGCCATTCCATGACAACCTCCGTGATCAAAGCGGGCGATTGGTAAGTAACGTTGTCCTTATGCGCATACACCCACTCGTCATCGCCGGGGGCATCCTCGGCCTGGGCATCGGCGGCTTCTTCGACGGGATCGTCCTGCACCAGATCCTGCAGTGGCACCACATGATCTGCGTGACGGCGCATTGCCAGGCACTCACCCTGGAACAAGCCAGGGTACAGACCCGCCAGGATGGCTACTTCCATCTGGCCGTCCTGATCCTGACGATCACCGGCAGCTACCGGCTTTTCCGCTCCGCCGGGCTGCCGGATGCGCCGCGTTCACCGCTGGCCTTCGTCGGGCCGATCTTTTGCGGGTGGGGCATCTTCAATTTCGTCGAGGGCATCGTTGACCATCAGATCCTCGGCGTGCATCACGTGCTGTCGGGTTCCCCTTACCAGTTTGCGGCGGACATGGCCTTTCTCGCTTCCGGGATCGTGTTCTTCTTCTTCGGCCGCTCTCTCATCCCGGCGGAGGCCCGCGTATGAAACACCAGAAAGGCAGTGCGTTTCGCGTGGGCCTGTTGTTGACGGCTTATGGGTTGGTCCACAGCCTGTTTGCCTCCCACTGGTCGAAGAACCTCGTTGAAAGTTGGCTCGGCCAGCGTGCGCGCAACGGCTTGTACCGGCCCTTTTTCCATCTTCCAATCGCTGGTGACCACCGTGTGGGCAATCAAGCGGTTCCTCACCTTGCCCGACCGTGACCTATACCAGGTGCCGTCTCCCTGGTCGTGGGCATTATGGCGCGCGCAAGCTTTCGCGGTCGGACTGCTGCTTCGGGCCCTGGCAGTGGTGGGTTACCTGCGGTTGCTGGGCATCACGTCGCTTGCCACCTTCGTGCGGGGCGGCAAACCCGCGGCTGAACCCGAGGCGCAAGGACCGCCGCCCGATGCCAGCGGCGCGCCGGAACTCTCCGGTCCGTTTCGGGTGATCCGTCATCCGGACAACCTCTTTTTCCCGCTCTTCCTCTGGGCCCTGCCGCGCATGACCGTGAACCGGCTCACCCTATCGATCTTCTGCACGATCTACGCCGTCCTGGGTTCCTGGCACGAGGACCTGCGCTTGCGGAAAACCTACGGTGAATCGTTCGCGCGTTATCAACGTACCGTCCCGCTGTTTGTCCCGCGGCGCACGTGACCGGCGGCGTTCACCTGCGATCCTGTTCTGTCCCATCAAAATCAGATGTCTCGCCGGGAGGACTTTGTTCAAGGGTGTCCTCCGAGGTCGGTCACCATCTGGTCGAGCGCGATGCCGGAAACCTGGTTGGCATAATCCAGCTTGCGGTTCTTTAACAATTCGATGGCTTGAGCCTGTTGCCCCATGTCGGCGAGGATTTGCGCCTCGTCGAGGATGACCCGGATGTTGTCCGCCGGGTCCTTGTAACACCGCAGCGCCTGCTCGAAGGCGGCCCGCGCTCCGCGCCCGTCACCCGCGTTGGCCCGCAGCAGCCCCAGGCCTTCGTAGATCCGGCCGCTGTGCAGTTGCCGCGCGCTCTTCTCCAGCGCCTTGCCGCCTTCCGACGCGCCCTTGGCCCGCCAGATCTGCGCCCCGCGCCAATAGGCTCTTCCCTCGGTGATGATCGCCGATTGCAGAGCGTCACCGGCTCCCTTGGCCGGCGGCAGGACATCGAGGTCGTAAGCCAATTGCTGCAAGGCTTTGCCGGGCTGGTAAAGCGGGTCACCGATGACCACATTCATCCACGACAGGCCCGGGGTGGCGGCATAAGCGCTCTCCGCCAGGGTAAAGCCGTCGGCCAGCCGGGCAGCGAACACGTCGAAGTGGGTGGTCAGCGTCAGGTATGGTTCGTACACGTTTCCCACCGTGGCCGCGGCCCCTTCATCCAGCAGCGGTCCAACCCAGTGATGAGCCGGATCGCGCACGCTGACCGCGCTGTAAGAGTGCAGGTGGCAGGCCACCGCTCCCGGCTGGAAATGAAACCCGGACCGGGTGAAGGGGCCGGTGACGTTTTCCGTGTACCAGCCGAAATACATGGCCGCTTCGGTCATCGGGTATTCCGTGGAGTAAACACCGGGCCGCTTGTCGATGATGGTCGGCAGCACCAGCGGCGCGGTCTCGGCGAGGATCTTCGAGATCCAGCCGTCTCCCTCCGCCAGCGGACTGGACCCGGGAGCCATCCCGCGGGAATCCAGGTAGCACCGGCCCCACAGGCCGTACTTCTCGGCGTAGAGCGAATCGGTGATCATGCGCCGCACCATCGTCCCGGTGGGCGCATCGAGCCGGGTCACCAGCATCACGCGCGGGTGGGGGGCTTCGGTGATGTGGCTGTACGCGCGGAAATACGGGTTGGGGATGATCCCCGAGATCGCCCGCGTGAAGAATCCCAACACTGCCAGCTCCGAATCCACGCTCGCCGCGTTCTGCTCGTGGATCGGCGAGGGCTGGGTGTTGCCGGGGTCGCCCGCGTACTCCGCGGTAGGTCGGATTTTCAGGGGCATTCCGCGCATCAGGGCCACGAAGCGGATGTGGTTGCTCGACACGTTGCTCGACGGTTCGAGGCCGGGGTGGTCGGGGCCGCGGGTCCACCAGCCGCGCGTGTCGAAGAGCTGGCGCAAAGGGGTCGCGATGTCCCTGTCGTACTCCTCGCGGCTGATCTCTTCTTCAATCGAACATTTCAGTGCGACCACACGATCATCGGCGATGCCCCGTTTTTCGGCGTAAAACTGCGCCAGGTCGCGCGAGAGCGGGTCGTTTTCGTTGTAGATGACCAGCGTCCGGTTCGCCAGGTTTTCACCCGCGGTGACCGTTGCGGCACCCGGTCGCTGATTGTTCGCGCCTCCCAATTCGCCCGGTGCCTGGCAGTGGGCGACGGGCAGCCCGGTGGCCAGCAAGAGCAACAGCCCGACGGCAACCGTCCGCCATGACTGGCTCCGGCCCCGTCGCTGCCGGCTCCGGCTCCGGCTTTCCTCGTGGTAACCCTCCCAGGCGTTGCTCACAGGTCGAGTTTCAATCCGTCGAAGGCGACGTGGACGTTGGCGGGCAGGAGCTTGGTCGTCTCCACGTGGCCCAGGTCATGGCAAAGGTGGGTCAGCCACGACTGGCGGGCGCGGACGGCCGCGGCGGCTTCCAGAGCTTCGTCCAGGCTCATGTGGGTAGGATGGGGACGATGGCGCAGAGCGTCAAGCGAAAGTGCCTCCACGTCCATGATTTGCGTACGGATCTCCAGCGGCACCAGCTTGCAGTCGCTCAGGTAGGCGAACAACTTCCGGCCGTGGCGTTCGAAGAGGTAGCCGTTGACCATCATGCGACCGTGCGGCAC
Organism: uncultured Chthoniobacterales bacterium; assembly: GCA_964245965.1. Classification (GTDB taxonomy): domain Bacteria; phylum Verrucomicrobiota; class Verrucomicrobiia; order Chthoniobacterales; family SZAS-18; genus CAWCJJ01. Next base: position 50,652 of record CAXTOP010000026.1, on the reverse strand, counting down.
CGGCAGCGGGGTGATGCGCGTCTCGCCGAGTTGAAACGGGCCGGTCACCAGCCTCGGTTCGGGGCGAACGTAGCCCGGGAACTTCGCCGTGCCGTCGAACGCGAATTGAAACACGCGCCGCACGTCGGCCATGGTCTCGGCCGAGGCGTAGATGGGCATGGTGTTGTCCACCTGGAGATCGCAGAAGCGGCGCAGGTCGTCGAAGCCCATCAGGTGGTCGGTGTGCGAATGCGTGAAGATGACGGCATCAACGCGCGTGATTCCCTCCCGCAGGCACTGCGTGCGGAAGTCCGGGCCGGTATCCACCACGAAGCAGCATTCCGGCGTCTCTATATAGAGCGAGGAGCGCGTGCGCTTGTCGCGCGGGTCGGCCGACGAACAAACCGGACAGGAGCAAGCGATCATCGGCACGCCCTGGCTGGTGCCCGTGCCGAGAAAAGTGACTTGAAAATCAGCCATGAAGCGATGTGCGGTGAGCCGCGGACGGAGCCAAAAATCTGGCGTTTACCCTGGTTGAGAAATCCGACTCGGCAGCTTACACTCTCACCCCGTGCTGGCAACGCTCTCCTCGCTACGCATCAAAAACCTGGCGCTGGTCGAAGAACTCGACTGGCAGCTTGCGCCCGGCTTTGTCGCCGTCACCGGCGAGACCGGCGCGGGCAAATCCGTCATCATCGGCGCGCTGAAACTGCTCCTGGGCGAACGCGCCGACAAGAGCCTCATCCGCACCGGGGCCGACTCCTGCACCGTGGAAGCCGCCTTCGACGTGGACGAGTGCGGCACGCTCGATTCCCAGCTCGACGGCAGCGGCATCGAGGGCTGCCTGGACGGGCAGCTCATCATCAAGCGCACCTTCACCCAGAGCGGCGGCAACCGGCAGTTCGTCAACGGCTCGCCGACGACCATCGCGGTGCTCAAGCAGCTGGGCGACCTGCTGGTGGACCTGCACGGTCCCCACGACCACCAGTCCCTGCTCAGCGCCGAGCGGCAGCTTGATCTGCTGGACGCGTTCAGCCATTCGGAAGGCGTCCGGCATTCCTACGGGGAAGTGTGGCGACGGCTGGGTTCGCTGCGCGAGGAGCACGACAGCCTGGCCAGCAGCGAGGCCGCGATGGAACGCGAGCTGGCTCTGCTGCGCCATCAGGTGGAGGAAATCCAGGCCGCCGATTTGCAGACGGGCGAGGAAGACACCTTGCAGGCGCGTTACTCGCTCGCGGCCAACAGCCGCCGGCTCATCGAGATTTCCACCGCCGTCGCCGCCGAACTGACCGACAGCGAGCCGTCCATCATCAGCCGTCTGGGCGACACCGCCCGGCTCCTGCGCGAGTTGGAAAAATTGGACCCCGAGGCCGCCAAGCTCACCGAGGGACACACGACCGCGCTCGTGGAACTCGAAGAATTGGCCCGCAGCCTGGTCACCTACTCCGAAAAGCTCGACCTTGACCCCGAGCAGCTTGCCGAGCTGGAGGAACGTCTCAATCTGATCCAGACCCTCAAGCGCAAGTACGGCCCGACCTTGGAACAGGTAATGGTCTTCGGCGAAGAGGCCGCCGCCCGTCTCCAGAAGATCGAGCGGCGCGGCGCGGAACTCAGCCGTTTACAGCACGAAAGCGAGGTGGCGCAGGCCGAGGTCATGCGGATCGGCAAGGACTTGAGCCGCCGCCGGACGCAGGCCGCCCCCGAGCTTTCGTCCGCCGTGCGCAACCAGCTTCGCGATCTCGGCTTCAAGAAGAGCGAGTTCGAAATTCACCTCCTGCAACTCGATGTCCCGGGGGCCACCGGCCTGGAAACGGTCGAGTTCGTCTTCGCGCCCCGTTCGACGGGCCTGGAAACGGTGGAGTTCCTGTTCGCGCCGAACCCGGGTGAGCCGCCGAAGCCGTTGCGTTCGGTGGCGTCCAGCGGCGAGATCAGCCGCGTGATGCTGGCCGTCAAGAGCGCCCTGGCCGACCAGGATGCCGTGCCGCTGCTGGTTTTCGACGAGATCGACGCCAACGTCGGCGGCGAGATTGCGCATGCCGTGGCCGCGAAGATGCGTTCACTCGGCACGAGCCATCAGGTGCTCGTCATCACGCACTTGCCGCAGGTGGCGGCGGCGGCTGGCGCGCACTTTGTCGTGACCAAGGAGTTCACCGACGAGCGGACTTATTCCCGGCTGACCGAGGTGAAATCCAAGGCACGGGTGCGGGAGATCGCCCGGATGCTCGGCGGCCAGAGCGATTCCGCCCTGGCGCTCGCCAAAACGATGCTCGGCGGCAAAAAGGCGGCTGCTCCCGCTGCCCCCGTGGCGGAATGAGTCTCGTGATGGTTGATGAAAGCGAACCGGAGGGTGCGGTAGATGGTCGTCCGATCAAAGTGCTGTTTGTTTGCAGCCGGAATCGGATTCGCAGCCTCACCGCCGAAAAGCTGATGGAAGGGCTGCCCGGCTTCCAGGTGCGTTCCGCCGGCACTCAGCCCGAAGCGCGGGTGGTGGTCACGGAGGGACATCTGCGTTGGGCCGACGTCATCCTGGCGATGGAGAAATCGCATCTTGCCCGCATCCGGCAAAAATTCCCCGACGGATTGCGCAACCGGGCGGCGCACGCGTTACGCATTCCGGATGATTATTTGTTCATGCAGCCGGAATTGCTCCATGAACTCCGCGCCCGGCTCGCCGAGCACCTGCCCTTGCCGGACGCTTTCTGAGCGGGCAATTTTTGCGATGACGCCCGGTTGGGACCGAGCTAAGTCAGCCTCGCTCCGAGGATTGCCGACAAATAGCATTGACCTGTGACATGTCCGGGTTTACTGCCTGGGAAAGTATCCAATTATTTATGACTTTCGGAGAACGAGTGAAAAGTTTGCGCCATGAGATCGATCTTTCCCAGGAAGCTTTGGGAGCACAAGGCTTCGTCTCCGCACCGGGTTGGATCAAAATCGAGAACGGCCAGCGCCAGGCCAGCGAGAAGCTCATCGACCGGATGCTCAAGTGGCTGGTAGGAGACAAGTACATCAAGGCAAACTCCGTGAGCGGTCTGCGTGAAGAGCTGCTGGTCCTCAAATACCTGGGCAGCAACTCCGCCTTCGTGCGTGAAATGGCAAAACTTCACGCGCGCCACTCTCTGAACGTTGCGGTCGTGGCTGCCGGTGAAAGCGCCGCCAGCGCAAAGAACAAAGCCAGGCCCAAGGTGAAGACGCTTCCTGTGCTGGGTAAGAAGGCACCGGTGGCCATCAAAAAACGCCGCTAGGGTCCTGGGAGGTGAGGACTCAGGTGCCCTTGCCTGAGATGATGATGTGCAGGGTTTTGAGGATGATCATCGCGTCGAGGCGCAACGAGTAGTGCCGGATGTAGTACAGGTCGTACTTGAGCTTTTCGATGGCATCCTCCTGGCTGGCCCCGTAGCGATAGTTTACCTGCGCCCAGCCGGTGATCCCGGGTTTCACCAGGTGGCGGAAGTAGTAGAACGGGATTTCCTCCTCGTACTCCTTGGCCAGGCGGTCCCACTCGGCACGGGGACCCATGAGGCTCATGTCTCCCTTGAGGACGTTCCAGAGTTGCGGCAATTCGTCCAAACGCAGCTTGCGCAGCCAAAATCCCAACCGGGTGATCCGCGTGTCGTTAATCCGGGTGTAGGAGTCGTCCTCCGCGCCGGGTGAGCGCGAGTGCATCGTGCGGAACTTGTAGATCGTGAAGGGCTGGGTGTCGCGTCCGATGCGGGTCTGGCGGAACAGTGCTGGCCGGCCACTATCGAGCCAAGTGAGCAGAACCAGGAGCGCCAGGACCGGGCTGAGGAGCAGCAGGCCGAGCAGGGAACTGGCGATATCGAAAAGCCGCTTCACTTGGGAGTAGGGAGAAGCGCTCGCCAGGCTGAACCCCATCTGGAAAGGCCAGATCGGATCGATGGCGTGGATGGGCACCTTGCGCCAATGCCGCTCGTAGAACGACTCCAGGGTGTAAACCGGCGTCTTCTCGAAGTGCAGGCGCGTAAGCCAGTCCAGGGTTGGGGCAGTCAGCTTGCGCGGGTCTTCAGCCACGATGACCCCCTGGCTTTCCAGCGCCAGGGCGGCCAGCTTGTCCAGGGTGCTCGGCTCGATCGGCGGGGCGTCTGGGTCTTGCGCGTCGATGGTGCTCCTGTCGGCGGTGGCATCCGGTTCGTTGGCGACGAAACGCAGCTTCTGGCGGTTCGTGGAGGAAAGGTAGGAACGATAGAACCGGCGTGCCATTTCGCCCGCGCCGATCACCAGGAAGTAGCTTTGCGCGGTCCGGACGAGCAGATGGTTGCCGATGGTTCGGCGATAGGTCAGCGACAGGGGCGCGAACGCCGCGAGGCTGATCAGGAGCACCCCGCGGCTGGGACGGATATCCTGTTCGTAGGCGGTCACCGAATAGATCAACAACGCCCCGATGCCGCCGGCGGCCACCAGGGTGATGAGATGCTCGCTCATATACCCCAGGGAAGGAAAGATCGTGCGGCGATCGTACCCGCCGACGATGAACAACGACACGGCGATCACCCCCAATTGCAGCAGGTAAACGGAAAAGATCGAGTCGCCGGGGTTGCGCTCACCGCCGCGCAGGAAGAGGGAAAGGTAGTACAGCGTCAACCAGACCAGCGCGTCCAGCAGCAGGTAGAGCGGGCCGGTTGTCCAATCCTGCCGTAGAAAGCTGCCCAGCCCGCGTCCGAGCCGTCTGCCGGCGCTGCGACGAACGGGGACCAGGCGCCTGCCGCCTTCACGGCGGGGAACGGTCGGAACGCCGGTTGAAGCCGTCGCCGCCGTGACCAATGGCGTCTCGGATGGCAGGTCAACAGGGCCTGCGGGCACGGCGGTCTTTTGGTCGGACGGCATGGAGAGCCACAGATTAAACGGACACCTTACCTTGCCGCTGAACGAGGAGACAAGACTTACTTGTACAATTCCCCGTGCCGGAAGGATTATTTTTGGGTCCAATGCGGGTGACGTGCCCCGGCATCGGCCGAAGGCGCAAACATCACGGTGTTGATCGCTTCGGTGCAGGCGCGGGAAAGTAATGATCCGCGAGTATAAACCCGCGCGGCGACCTTGCGCCGCGAGCCAGTTTCGCTATGAATAGCTGCTTCCTGTGAGTTGCTTCGCGATCGATCTTCGTTGTGGCCGGCGGCTGCCGGCTGGTCATCTGCCGGTGGAGTACGTCATCTACGATCTGGAAACCACGGGCCTGTCCGCGGACCATTGTGAGATCATCCAGATTGCGGCCGTCAAGTTCCGCGCGGGTAGGGTGGCGGTGGAAGAGGTCTTCCACAGTTACGCCCGGCCGTCGGAACCGATCCCCGCTTTTATCGCGCGCTACACCGGGGTGACCGACGCCCACGTGGCTGCCGCGCCGCGCCCGCACGAGGTGCTGGAACGCTTCTCCGCCTTCGTGGGTAGTGCGGCCGGATTGATCGCCCACAACGGCCACCGTTTCGATTCGCGCTTCCTGGAAGCAACCTGCCGCCGCCACGGGGTCGCCACGCGCGAGGTTCATTCCCTTGACTCGATCGAGTTCTCACGCCGCGTCTTCGGCACCGCCCGGGGGACGGGCCACGGTTTGGACCGCGTGCTGGGCCGCCTCAGGATCGACCAGGAAGGAGCGGTCCGGCACGACGCGCGAGGCGATGTCGCTCTGCTCGGCAAGGCCGTCGAATCGATGTGGAGCACTCTTCGCCTCGACGCCGCCTGCACCGGCATCCCGAGCCACTGGACGCACCTGCCGAATTGATCCGGCCGCAGTCGTGCGCATCAAATCTGCTTGGTTGCACCTGACGGGTCCTTGCTGCCAAGCGGCCCGGAACAAATTTCCTCGTCGGCGGTCCGGACTCTTCATGAAACGTTGTTTACAGGGTGTCTTCCTTGCGTGCTTTCTGTTGGGGCACTACTCTGCCGCGGTCCTTGCTCTGCCGCCTCAGGAAGCCGGCGCTGAATCCTGGATCGAGTGGGATCGTGCCACCGCGCAAGTGGTTTCGGCGGCGGGAGCGACCGGTGCCGCTTACCCGCGCGCTAGGCAACTTTCCAACGGCGAGATCCTGCTGGCTTACCACCATGGCGAGGTGCTGGGGAACTTCGGATCGTCGGTGACGCTGCGCAGGAGCCGAGACGGCGGGGCGACCTGGTTTCAAACCCAGCGCGTGGAGGGACCCGGGGAGCGCGGGTACTTCGGGTTCTGCAATCCGGACTTCATCGAACTCGGCGGCGGACGCCTGATGCTCGTCACTGCCGCCCGCGCCATGGCCGAACCATTCAGCCGCGTTGGCTTTCTCTCCGAGTGCCGGCGCGGAGGGTTGCGGGTGCGCTTCAGCGACAACTACGGTGCGACCTGGGGGCCGCCCCGCCTGATCGCCGCCGGGCGGGGACGGTTGTGGGAGCCGTCCATCGCGCGGCTGCCCGGCGGGGAGCTGGAAATTTTTTACGCCAACGAATCGCCCTCCCTGGATTTGACCGAGGTCACCCAGTGTATCGAATCGATCCGCTCGGCGGATGGCGGCCAAACATGGAGCGCGCCCAACCTGGTTTCCGAACAGCGTGGTTGCCGTCCGGGGATGCCCACCGCGCTGACCTTGAACGACGGCCATGTCGTTTGCGTGCAGGAAGTCGTTGGCCTGAGCACGTCGCCCTGGATCGCCGATACCCTCCGGGGCCGGGCCAATGGCTACCGTCTTGCCCAGGACCAATACGACTTCGGCGCGGCTCCGTTCCTTGTCCGCGCCCCGGACGCCACCACGCTGCTCGTGTTCCACTCGCAACGCCTGCAGAGTCCAAGCTTCAAGCGCCTGGGGATGTCGTGGCTGTTCTCGCAGATCTACGTTCAGCACGGGGATGCCGGCGCGGGGAACTTCGGGGCAGCTTCCTGCCCCTGGCCGGTCGCCGATGATCATTCCGGCAGCTTCTTCCCGTCGTTGACGGTGATGAACAACGGGACCCTGATTGCACTCGCCTCCTACATCACCATCAACCCCGACCGTACCACCACGACGGTGGTGCGATGGATCAAGGGCCGGATGTTGTCAGCTGGGAGTCCGACGGTGCTGGGCAAGAGCAACATCGGCGCATCCCGTAGCCGGGCGGCTGTCGCCGGATCGGCTTCCACCGCCCCTGTGCCTGGTGGCGGCCAGTACCGGTACGGTCCGCCGGCTGACGCGCAAGACGGAAGCTCCGTAGCGGAAGACTAAGCAAGAGGGATGGTATTCCGAGGTGGATGGTGCGCTCCGCCGCGCCATGATTACCCACGTCGGCAAAGCTGTCTCTGTCTTTGGACGGCTGCGCCGCAATATGACCAACGGCGCGGCGAAGCGCACCATCCACCTCGGGGTTAAACTGCCGAGATACTATGTCACTCGGATGGGGGCCTAGCGCAGGGAGTCAGTCGATCGATGTTGACTGATCCCTCGCCTGATCTTCCACGTCTGGGAGCAAGGGCAGCGTTCCTGTTCTGTCTTACCGCTGTACAGCGATGGGCAGGGTGCGTTGCTCCGCTTGCCAGAGACGCTCGAACTGCGCCTTGATTTCGGATTTCCCCGGTTGCTCACGCAGGTGACGCGCTTCCACGAGGTGCCGGTACAAAGCGGCGAAACGCTGCAGGGCAGCCTCTTCGTTCTCCACCGCCCCATCTGCCTGTTCATGGGCTTTCTCCGCCTCGATCAACTTGCGGCAAAGGAGCGGGTCCCGGGCCGTTTCATCCAAGGCGGCAGCCAGGGTTTTCTCGTAGTCGCCCGTTTGTTCACCCCAGCGGAGGGTCGGCCAGCGAGCGAAAAATGGTTCGAGCGTGTGCTGGCGCGCCATGCTCAACCTTTCCTTCGCTTCACCCTGGCTTTGCATCAGCGGCGCTCGCGCGATGGGGTCGCTGTAAGTTAACCGGTCGAAGACGGCGAGAGCCCGCGTTTCGCCCGCCAGTTCGAGTCGTTCCGAAAGCGTGTCGAGCACGGCGCGCTGGGCCGGCGTGGCTGCGTGCCACGCCTCCTGGTAGGGCGTGCCGTAAACCGTCGCTTCCGGCAACGAAGCAAAACGTTCCAGGAAAACATCCGACGTGCAAACGGGTGTGTCGGCGGATTGATCATGGATCAGCGCGTAACAAAATGCCTCGTGCAGGGTCACCGCGCCATCACCGTCGAAGTCGGCCCCGTGGATCGCGCCGCCGAACCGGTCGCGGCCGCGCAACGCGCCGAAAAAGTACGAGGAAAAGTCCTGGTAGTCTTCCTGGGTGGTCGCGTAGGAACAACCCGCGGCTTCACGGTCTTTCCGGGCGGAAAAAAATCCGGCGACGTTTTGCTCGACCAAGGCACCCTTAGGGTCACCGCCACGGAAGAGCACATCGGCAAAAGCTCCGCTGAAACACTGCGCCATCACGAGGACGATCGGAACCTGGCGCGGCCAATGCGCCACCTCGGCGGCCAGCGCGTGGACCTTGAGGGCGTCGCCATCCCAGAAATCGTACTCCGTGTCGGTCTCGTTCTTTTCGTTCCGGGTACCATGTCCGGCGAAATAAAGGAGCAGCGGCGCGGGCGACCTGGCTGCCTGGACGGAGAGTTTCGCCAGAGCGCGATGAAAGTCGGGGGTGCGGGACGGACCATCGATGGATAACCCGAGTGAGGGCGCACGCTCAAGGACGGGTTCCGCGGCGTTGGTATCACCCAGCAGGATCGCCAGGGCGCGCCTGGCGTCCGCCGCCGCGCCGAGTTCCGCGTACGACACGGTAGCGTGATCCGCTTTGCCGTCGGCGAAGAGCAGCGCGTGCTTTGCGCCGGCGGGCAGCAGCCCCGCGACGAAATGCACGTGCCCCTCGATCTGGGCGGCGTTGCTCGCGACATCGGGCCCGCCACCGACGACCAGCGCGTAGAGCGGTGGGACGGACTCAGCTTTGACGATCCGGGGTATCGCCGAGCCCAACAGCAAAATGGAAATCAACCAGGTGCGTGCAGGAAACATGGAAACGAAAAGAGCCGCCCGATGAAAGTTTTATTCACCAGACTTCACTCTATCAGTAGCTGCGGAACCAGTTTTTGTCACCTTGGCAACCCCTGCTTTTGCCGGGCGGCTGACGGCTTTTGCCAGGGGGAGTGATGAACTCGGCCTTGCCCATCCCGGGATGTACAAAACCGACATCTCCTTTCCGGAGGGCGGCTTCCATGCTAGAGTGGGAGAGTTCCAAGACTTTCCAAGACAACAATGCGAACCCACTGATGACCACACTCGGAGAATTTCCTTCCTTGTGGCGTGTGGTCAGTGTGGTCGGGGTGGGCTTTCTGCCGGTGGCCGAGGGTAATGTGGCGGTGCCCATGGGGCTGGCCTTGGGAATGAGCCCGGTAGTGGCCGTGTTCCTGTCTGTGCTGGGGACGACGACTCAAACTTTACTTGTCCGCGGGTTTGCCAACTGGCTGTTTGCTTTGCCACGCGTCGCTGCATGGTGGGAGCGCCGCATGGCCGCCCGGATGCAACGCATTTTTACCCGCGGCGGAGTCACCTGGGTGATTCTGATCGGCATCCCGTGGCTCGGCGGTGTGCCGACCGCGCTGGGGGCGGAGTTGGCGGGAGTCAACCCGGCGCGCTACGCCCGTTGGGCCATCGGCGGTCTGGTCCTGCACGCCGGCGTTCTGGCGCTGCTCATTCGCCTGGGACTGCATGCCGTCGGGAAGCACTGAACTGACCCTCCCGCCCGGGCAGCGAGATGGCCGGAGGTCAAAGCGAGTCTTTCCCGAAGCAAGATGCACAAGCATTCCGGAAACCGTATGAAATGGCTTCTCGCCACCCTCCGTGTCTTGCTGGGTGGAATGTTCATCTATGCAGGGGCCGTCAAGGTCGGTTCGCCGCAGCCGTTCGCCGACAGCATCGCGTCGTTCCGGTTGCTGCCGGCCTCGCTGATTGACCTTGTCGCGCTGGGACTGCCATCTTTCGAAGTCCTTCTGGGACTTTGGCTGCTCACTGGTTGGCGTCGCCGTCAGGCCGCGTTTTGCACGCTGGCGGTGACTGGCGTCTTCCTGCTGGCCTTGGGCTCCGCATTCGTTCGCGGCCTCAGCGTGGACTGCGGCTGCTTCGGCTCGGGGGGAGACCCGTTGGTGGGTAGCGGCCACGCTGGCGTGGCGTTGGTCCGGGATGGCCTACTGGCAGCCGTGGCAGCCGCGCTCTACGTTTCAGCCGTTCGCTGCCAAGACGGTGCCGCGCGTCTTCACGTGGAACCTTCAGGATCAAGGTGAGCGCCGATAAAGCCAGCCTTCGGGGCCGAAACGGCTTTGCTGCGCAGGCCAGGGACGCAAGGAATAGAGGCGCGATTTGAGATATTCCTTTGGCGTTTCGCCCCGGACGGGTTTGGCCCAATGCTTCAGGGATCGCCGCGAGAGCGTCGGCGTGTAGCCGAGCGGTTCCATGAAATCGCGGCAGTGCCATTCGACCCAGCCGACCTCTTCTTCGGTGAGGAATCTCTTCCAGCGGTCCACCGGCTCGGCACTGATCCCTTCGAACGACTGACCCGCGGCGGAGTTGCCTGCCCAATGGCGTCCGGCCTTCGTCGGCTGCAACAAGGATGGTTGGTAAGCCACCTGGAGAAAACCACAGATGTTCTCCAACCAACGGGCCGGCTCCTGGAGCAGCCCTTCGAAGGGGAGGATCAGCAAACGGTCTTTGCTGATGGCGTCGGGGTGATCCGGGGTAAGTGACTGTTGCTGGCGCAAGGCGAGGCGTGCCGCGGTTCGCCAGTGTTTGACGGTCAGGTAGATGGAAAAGCGCCGCAGGTTGCGGCCCTGTTCCAACTGGATCTGCGCGGCGAGAAGCGCGCGGGGGTCGCGCAAGGTCAGGAGCACCTTGGCCCGCGGGAACCGGTGAAAGATGTGGTCGAGGTAGGAGCGGTTGGCGGGTGTTTTTTCTACCCAGTAGCGGACGGAATCCAGAGGGCGGCCAAGCACCCCGGCGTAACATTCCAGGAGGATCACTAGGAGATCGCGGTGCGCGTTGGCCGGGGCGAAGGCCGCCCGCTCGAACGACGCGCGCAGTTCACGGGTGGGGAAGTCGGTGTAAGCGCGCTTGCCCCACTTGCACTTGCCGCCAAAGAGCACGTTGGAAAGCGAGCGTTGGGTCAGGTAGTCGAACTGCTCGCGCCGGCTCCGCTGCCCGTATTTGGTGAGAACCGTCGGGAAGTAGGCCGTTTCCTCCGGCAGGACCAGCAACTCGGGATGACTGTCGAGCAGCGAGACCAGCAAGGTCGTGCCTGACTTCGCCGGGCCAGCCACGAAACATGCCCGCTCATCGAAGCGGGATCCTTCGCCGGAGGCAGCCTCTTTGGTGGGTTGGAGCGGGCCTGGAATCATACGTCGATTAGATGGACTCTCTGGAAATTGTAGGGCGACAGTCCCCGTTGCTGTGGCGGTATCCTCCCTGGCAACGGGGACCGTCGCCCTACAATCGGAAAACCCGAGCAAAAAGGAAAACGCTTCAGTTACGCTGCTCCCCGTCTCCCTGCACCCGCCGGAGCTGGACGTCGCCGACCTGCAAGTTCAACGCGCGCTCGGCCACGCGCAGGAACCCATCGCTCGCGTCGGTCAAGGCGACGTGCAAGCTGCCGGGATTGTCCTCCGGCGCGCCCAGCTCGGCTTGCGCGAGCAAATCCTGCACGGCCAGGGCGCAGTTGTGCGCGGAATCCACCAGCCGGATGTCCGGTCCGGCAAGCCGCTGGATAGCACGCTGCAACAGAGGATAATGCGTGCAACCGAGGATCAGCGTATCAACCTTCGCCGCGAGCAGAGGTTCCAGGTAGCGGCTGATGTGCTGGTCAGTCAGCGGGTCATCCAACATGCCTTCCTCAATCAGGGGCACGAGTAACGGGCAGGCGAACGCCGTGACCTGCAAGTGAGGAGCGAGCTTGTGGAGGGCACGTTCGTAAGCGCCGCTCGCCACGGTGGCCCGCGTGCCGATGACGCCGACCCGGCCGGTCCGCGTGGCGGCCACCGCGGCGGCAGCCCCTGGAGCGATCACGCCGAGGACCGGAACGCGGAGTGTATCCTGCAAGCGTGGCACCGCCAAGGCCGTCGCGGTGTTGCAGGCTACGACGATCATCTTGGCTTGTTCGGCCAGGAGCAAGCCGGTATTCTCGAAGCTGTAGCGCTCGATGGTCTGCGCGCTTTTGCCGCCGTAAGGCACGCGGGCGGTGTCACCGAGATAAAAGATGTTCTCGGCCGGCAGGAGGCGTCGCAGGGCGCTGACGACCGTCAAGCCGCCGATGCCGGAATCGAAAACGCCGATGGGCCGCAGCGCGCGGACGCGGGCGGAAGCGGGATCGTGGTCGGGGAAATTCACTGCGCGGCCACCTTCCCGGAAGGAAGCGGCGAAAGCAATCAGTTGCTGTGGGGAACGACCACTTGCGGCCCGCCCTCGGTTGCGGGCGCGACGGGTCCCTGCAAGTTGCTCACACGCGCGGCGGTCGCGTCCAGCGGCACCGTGGCCCCGATGGATGGGATACCGCCTTGCATCTGGAAGGTGCCCGGCGTCATGGTCAACGGCGTCTGGCCATTCGGGTCATTGCCGCCGTTCGCCAGGATCGGCGGGGGGGTGTTGCCCATGTTGGTGGCAGTCTGGTAGTTTTTGATCGCAAGCGCGATGGCCTCGGCTTCGGCCTGACGGTAGGCCGGCGTGGCGATGCGGCTCGCTTCCTGGGCGTTGCTCACAAACCCGCCTTCGATCAGCACGGCCGGGATGGTCGTCAGGCGCAGCACGCAAAACCGGGCGCGCTTGATGCCGCGATCCACCATCGGCAGGCGGCTCAGGAGCGCGGCGTGCATGGCCGTGGCAAGCGCCATGTTCTCGGGATCGTCCACGTTGCCCGCGCAGGGGATCATGCACGAAGCCGACGGGCTGTCGTCGCCCGTGGAAGGAACGAACCGGGGAGCCAGGGTGTAAGTCTCGATGCCGGTGCCCGCGTCGCTGCCGGCGTTGAAGTGGATGCAGACGAACATGCCGTCGCGGTACCGGTTGGCGAAGGCCGCGCGATCTTCCAGCGGAATGAACTCGTCGGTGGTGCGGGTCATCTGCACGTTGAGCCCTCGCCGCAGCAGCAACTCGCGCAGGCGCAGCCCCACGTCGAGCGCGAAATTCTTCTCGTCGCCGTAGGCGCTGACCGCGCCGCGGTCGTGCCCACCGTGGCCCGGGTCGATGATGACCGTGCGGATGGGGCTGGCGTTCTTCATGCGGTTGGGCCGCAGAACGGGCTCGACCAGCTTGGTCAGGTCCAGCCGGGAGAGCAGGATGCGGCCGTTTTGCTCGATCAGGTCGCTGCTCATGATGAACTTCACCCCGTTGATGATGAGTTCCTTGGAGCCGGCTCCTCCCCGGATGGTACACCCGGGAGATTGCAGCAGCACCTCGCGCGAACCAGGGTTGGCGTACGTCAACTTGTAGAAGTTGGCGACGTTTTGCAGCGTCAGGTACTCCCGATTGTCGTACTTCACGACCTCCCAGGCCGCGTCCGCGCGCACCGTGGGAAGCGGGGCGGCGATCCCACCGGCCGTGAGCAGGATCAGCGGCAGCAAACGGGACAAAGAACGAGTGGGGCGGGGCATGACGACGGGAGCCTGAGGGACACGGCAGATTTTGACAAGAGTTTTCGGTAGCAACTCGCGCGCCGCGCTTCCAGGCATCCCCATTGAGACAAGGCAGACAGCTTCAACGTTCAGCCACGGCGGTGGCATTTGCCTTCCGGGAAATGGGCACCGTGAGCAGCCTGGTGTCCGGGTTGCGATCCTGGAAGTAGCGCATCGCCCAATCACTCGGGAACAGCAACACCGGCTGGCCGTCGCTGTCTTCCGCCACAGCGACACCGGTGGGCAGCGCCAGCGAACCGATCGTCTCCGGGTCGAACTCGGGCTCGAACCAGCGCGCGCGGTCCCAGGAAGCGGCTTCGATGCGCGACTCCGCGCCGTATTCGCTCTGGAGGCGGTATTGCACCACCTCGAATTGCAGCGGACCGACCGCCGCCAGCAGCGGCACCTTGGTGACCGAGTCGCGCAGGTGGAACACCTGGATGACGCCTTCCTGCAGCAGTTGGTCCAGCCCCTGCCGGAATTGCTTGTATTTGCCGGTGTTCGGGTTGCGCAGATAGGAGAAACACTCCGGGGCGAAGCGCGGGATCTCGTCGTAGGTGATAGCCGCATTTTCGGTCAGCGTGTCGCCGATGCCAAACTCCGAGTGGCCCACCAACCCGACGATGTCGCCCGGAAACGCCTCGTCCACCGTTTCCCGGTCCTGGGCGAAGAGTTTTTGCGCTGAGGACAGGCGCACGGTCTTGCCGGTGCGGGCGTGGCGCACGGTCATGTCGCGCTCGAAGCGGCCCGAGCAAATGCGCAGGAACGCGATGCGGTCGCGGTGGCGCGGGTCCATGTTCGCCTGGATCTTGAAGACGAAGCCCGAAAAATCCGGGTTCTCCGGCTCGATGACGGTGCCGCTCTCGGCGGAGTGCGCCGCGGGCGGCGCGGAATACTTCAGGAAGCCGTCGAGGAGGAGTTGCACGCCGAAGTTGTTAGCCGCGCTGCCGAAGAACACCGGCGAGAGTTCGCCGGCCAGGACGGCGATGGGATCGAACGGTGCGCCCGCCATGTCGAGCATTTCGATTTCCTCACGGGTCTTGTTGAAGGTGTCTTCGTCCATGCGTTCGCGGACGACGGGGGAATCCAGGTCGCTGATCTCCAAGGGCGCACGGTAAGCACCGCCCACGGTGCGCTCGAACAGGTGGACCTGCTTGCCGAAACGGTCGTACACCCCGCGGAAATCCGGCCCGAGGCCGAGCGGGTAGTTCATCGGGCAGGTCGCCAGACCGAGGACGCGTTCCAGTTCGTCCAGCAGGGCGAGGGGTTCACGGGCGGGGCGGTCGAGTTTGTTAAAAAAGGTGAAAATCGGTACGCCGCGCTGGCGGCACACCTCGAAGAGCTTGCGGGTCTGGGTTTCGATGCCCTTGCCGGCATCGATGACCATGATGACGGCATCCACCGCGGTGAGCACGCGGTAGGTGTCCTCGGAGAAATCCTGATGCCCGGGAGTGTCGAGCAGGTTGACACGGTAGCCGCTGTAATCGAACTGCAGCACGGTGGACGACACCGAGATGCCGCGCTGCTTCTCCAGTTCCATCCAGTCGCTGGTGGTGGCGCGCTGTTTGCGCCGGGCGGTGACGCTGCCCGCGAGCTGGACCGCGCCGCCGTAGAGCAACAGCTTTTCGGTGAGAGTGGTTTTGCCGGCGTCCGGATGCGAGATGATGGCAAACGTGCGGCGGCGGGCGATCTCTTTGGTCAGGGCTTCGGTGGTAGGCACGGCGAGGGCGTGAGCCTAGCACGGAGAGCCGGGTTTGTCGCCCCAACCGATGGTCTCTCTTTCGAGTTGTAGCCAGGGCGCTCCGTCGCCGCGTCTGGCTTCGGAGCGGACACAGCGACGGGGTGCTGCGGCTACAACCGGAACAGATCTAAAATCCCATCCCGGGCAGGCCCATACCGCTCAGACCGGACGTCAGCTTGCCCATCTCGGATTCGGCCATTTTCTTGCCGTCATCGATGGCCTGCTTCACGCCGCTCAAGATCAAATCCTCCAGCAACTCGACGTCCTCCGGATCAACGACCTCCTTGGAGATCTTGATGGAAACCACGTCGCCTGCGCCGGTGGCAACCACGGTCACCTTGCCGCCGCCGACAGAAGCTGTCACGGTCCGGGTGGCCAACTCGCCCTGCATACGGACAGCGTCCTCTTGCATCTTCTGGGCCTGCTTGAGCATTTTATTGAGGTTCATAAATCAATAGTAATGGAGATCAAGACATCGCGGCGGGTCCTTCGACGGAACGGATCTCGCCCTCGAAAATCTTCAATGCTTTCTGGATCAACGGGTCGTTCTTGAATGTCTCCGTCGGATCAGCTGTGCTGGCCGCAGGTGGCGGTGCTCCGTTCAGATGGCTTTCCGAGGAAGGAGCATCCTCGTCGGAGTAGTCGTACTCACCGTCATTGCCACTATCACCGTTGTTACTGTTGCTGCGCAAGACCGGGGGAGGCGTGGGAACTTCGTCGTCGCGCAGTTCCATCTTCAGCGTCATGGAACGCCCGGCGAGTTTCGTGAGGATGGACTCGAGCAGCTTGCGGTTCGCAGGCTTGTTGAGCGATTCGAAGATCATTTTCTGGTCACTCGGGAGACCCACCAGAAAAGTATCGTCTGCCGTCGAGATCAGCTTACAGGATTGCACCCAGGCCGTGATCAACGGCCGTTGGGACCGAAGCTCACTCACCAGATCGCGCCAGATCCTTGGACCATCCAGCGGCGCGCCGCTGGCGGCCGGCGGCGGGGTGGCGGGTTCTTCCTTGGCAGGTGCAGGCGTAGGTATGGGTGCAGGTGCGGGAGGTTTGACCGCAACCGGTGCGGGTGCCGGGGCGGGCTCCTTCGGAGGAGGGGCTGACGATTGAGCCGGAGCCGGGGCGCTTTCTGCGGCTGGCTTGTTGACGGCTTTTTTCAAGCCGCCCCAATCCATGCCGGAGGCTCTAGCAGGCGCGGGAGCGGCAGACGCAGCAACCGGAGGGTTCACCGCCGGAAGTTTCGTGGCGGCAGCAACAGGAGCAGGGACCACGGTGGAATCGCCCTCGCGCAAAGCCGTCAGGGCGTCGATTACCTCGGTCAGCGTCGTCTGGCCCAGGCTCTGCACGGCTTTGATCAACGCGATCTCGAAGGGCAGCTTCTTGTTCGGCGCCCACTTCATGCGGTTTTCGGCCAGGCCGAACTGGTCGATCAACTCCAGCAGCCGATCGGAAGTAATCGCAGCCGCCTGCGACGCGTAGAAACCCAGCATGGTCTCGCCGATTTCTTCCTTGGCGCTGTTCGGGTTCACTTGGTACACCAGCAGGTTGCGCAGGTGGGAAATCAACTCGGCAAGCAGGCGCAGGAGGTCCTTGCCCGCTTCGGATTGCGCGTCCAGCACGCCCAGAACCCCGGAGGTGTCGCCGCGCAACAGGTGCTCGGCCATCTGCGCCACGGTCTCTGGTGCGGTGAAGCCGAAAATGCCCAGCACGTCGTCCAGCGCGATCGTGTCACCGCAAAAGGCCACCAGCTGGTCGAGCATCGACTCGGCGTCGCGCAGTCCGCCTTCGGCTCCGCGGGCGATGGCGTCGGCGGCATCGGGAGCGAGTTGGATCTTTTCCAGGCCGGCGATCTTCTGGAGATGCGCTGCGATCAGCGGGGCCGGGATGCGCCGCAGGTCGAAGCGCTGGCAGCGGCTCAGGATGGTGGGCAGCACCTTCTGCGGCTCGGTCGTCGCGAAGATGAACTTCACGTGCTCAGGCGGCTCTTCCAATGTCTTGAGCAGCGCGTTGAACGCCGCCGGGGTCAGCATGTGGACCTCGTCGATGATGTAAATCTTGTACTTCCCGTGCGTCGGAGCGTAGCGCACGTTGTCGCGCAGTTCGCGTACCTGCTCGACGCCGTTGTTGCTCGCGCCGTCGATCTCCAGGACGTCCAGGCTGATGCCGGCGGCGATCTCGCGGCAGGCGTCACAGGTGCCGTCGGGTTCAACGGTGGGCGATTTAGCGCAGCACAGACATTTCGCAAGGATGCGTGCCGTGCTGGTCTTGCCCGTGCCGCGCGGCCCGACAAAGAGATAAGCGTGCGCGAGCCGGTTCTGAAGGATGGCGTTCTTCAGCGTCCGGGTAATGTGTTCCTGACCAACGACATCATCGAAGGTCTGCGGCCGGTATTTGCGCGCGAAAACCTGGTAACTCACGGCGACAACCTTACGGAGATTTGCTGCCGCGCCCAACTTCTTTTTGCTCTAGTAATGCTTCACGGACGAGTTGATAAGCATTTTGCGAGGCGAACAATGCTTCCACTCGACCATGACGAACTGCTAGGAAAGAAACAAGCCGCGTTCCGCCGCGGCGGGCAAGCGCAACGAATCGAACTTCCCGAACACCCGGTAGCGGACGGCTGCCACGAAGCGGTAACAAAGGTCAGCCAACGGAGTGGGAACAATTTGGAGCACCTGGGCCAGCACTTTCCAGCCGCCGCCGATCTGCTTCAGGACGAACAAGACCGCCCGGCTGCGGATCAACAGTTCACTCGTGCCGTCTTCCCGCCGGTGGGCAACCACGAGGGTATCGAGGCCGAGGAGTTCCGGGTTCTCGCGCCCCACGGCCTTGAAGGTATCGCCCTGCAGAGGAGCGTAGTGCAGACGTCCGGCTTTGTCGCGGACGAGCAGAAAATCGACCAGGTGACTGCACAGGTTGCAGACACCGTCGAAGAACAGAACAATTTCTGGAAGTTCAAGGGGCATGGGGTATCGGTGCGGGAGATGGGACCTCCGCCGGCTCAGATCGGCCAACGAGCGACACCAGCCTCTGACCGTAGGGAGAAAGTGTCGCCAGAGCGCCCGCGCCGTAAATAAGGCGGTGAGTCATTTCCCAATAAGGTACGGCGGACGGTTGCACGAAGGCGAGGACCGGCACCTTGACCACGGTGGGACTCGGCAGCACCCGCAAGGGCAGGCCGGCGCGCGTGAAGGAAAGTTCCCAGGAGGCCGGCTGCGTGGCAGCCGCCGGGGCGGGGGTGCCGATCGTGACGGATTTGCCGGTGGTCGCCGGCTCTTTGCCCAGCCAGGGATAAAGCCGCAGGATGTCAGGCGGCTGGAGTCCGGCGGGGATGAGCGCCTTGAAATAAACCTCCTCCTGGGCCAGGAAGTCGGGCACGGAAAGATCGGGGTTGTCGCGGAGCGCGAGATAAAAGCGGGCCACGTCGAAGCCGGAAAGGTTCAGGCCGTTGTAGTTGCCATGCTTGTTGGAGTCGTCCGGATCGGCCATCCCCACCAAGTGATCAAAGCCGGAGTTGAGCATCAGGTCGATCTCCAGGTGAACGTGGCTGCGCGGCCGGTCGATGCCGGTGCCGGTGTGGCCCATGCGGGCAATCCGTTCGCCTTTGGACACCGCACTGCCTTCGGCGACCGCAATCTCGCTCAGGTGCGCGTAGAGGCTGTAGTAAGGGCAGTGATCCCACGTGTGTTCGACCACCATGTACCGGCCGTAGTTGCTCGCGCCCGGCTGGTTGCTGCAATGCACGACCCTGCCATCGGCGATGGCCATGACATCGTCCAGGGGCTCGCCGTGGACGTCCCGCTGGAGGGCCTTGATGTCGATGCCCTCGTGAAAGCGGGTGTAGATTACTCCCTGGGGCGAATCCACGGGATCGCGGACGAAGCCGTATTGCCCACCCTCCCAGGGATAGCTCACTTCGTCGTGCAGGTTGCGCTCGATGTACTGGTAGAACCCGGGCAGGTCGCCGCGGAGGAGCGCATCGTTGGCCGTCGGAAGCACCAGGTTGATCCGTGCGCTACCGTCCGGACGGTGGGCCGGGGTGGAGGCATCCGCCGAGCAGACGTTCGCCGTGAAAAGAAGGAAACCGGCGATGAGCAGGGAGAAGCGGGACAGAAGAGCAAACATGGCAGGCGCTACCGGGGCGCGAGAGGATCCGTATCTTCCGGGTCAACCGGTTTGGGCTTCTTGCCGGGCTTGGCCACGCTTTCACGGCCCATGATGGTGAACGAAGCCCCCAGAGCCTTGATGTCTTCGATGGCCAAACCGGAGGGCAGGTAAATGATGCCGTCGGTGATCGTCTTGTCGATGTTCAGGGCGGAAATCACCTTGCCGTTGACGATGGCCACCAGCAGCGTGCCGCGTTTGGAAGCGCTCAGGGTCTCCAGGTTCAGTTCGCCGTGCCGATCCAACTGGAACACCGCGCCGTAGGTGCCGTCGGGGGCTTGGTAGGGGTAGAAACTCGCGATGTCGCGCTCGCTGATGGAAGGGATCTTTTCCACCAGCACCTCGCGCGGCGGTTTGCCGAGCATCAACTTCGTGGCGAAGCTCGTGTCGAAGGTGTTTGTCTGCGCGTGGAAGCGCACGGCGATGGAGGGGTCCATCTTCTTGCTGCCGGCGGTCAGGCAGAGCAACGCGGCGGCGAGGAGCAGGCAGCGGGAGGCGAGGATGCGCGGTGCCACGCGGGGAAAGCGGAGAGGGAGAAGGCGCACGGGCATGCGCTCTTTAGTTAAATGGCAGGATAGAATTTGCAACTTGCAGCCCGATCTTTTAGTGAATGCACCCATGAGACTTCGTTCCGTCCGTTCGCTCGGTGCCTGCCTGGCGGTGGGCTGCCTACTCGCCGCGCTGCCCGCGTGTTCACTGCTCCCCATCCACCGGAGGGGACCTAAAACGGCCGAGAAGGACAACAGCGCCGGCGATGGCATCGGCAAACGCGCGACCGCGCGAGGGCTGACCATCGAGGTTAAGGAAACGCCCGATCCCATCAAGCTCGGCGAAACCCGCGCCCTCGAGGTCCGCGTGCTCGTACACAATAACTCGAAGAAGGCCGTCAGCCTGAAGTTCTCCACGACCCAGCTCATCGAGATCCTGCTGCGCGAGGTCGATACCGGCAAGGTCGTCAGCCAGTGGAGCACCGACCAGAGCTTCGTCGCCACGACCCGTTACCTGATCATCAATCCGAAGGAGCGCCTGGAGTACGTGCAGCCGCTCACCACGCGCGACCTGAAGGTCGGCAAGACTTACAACCTGGAAGCTTACATCATCGGGTACGACCAGGAGTTGAGGGCGATTCACCCCGTCATTCCGCAGCCCTGATTTGATCCCCGCGAAGTCTCATGCGCCTGTTCAGTGATTACCACATGCACCCGCAGGGGCACCGGGTGCAGCCCTACAACCTGGAACTTCTCCAGCCGTGGGCGGAGAGCGCCCGGCTCAAGGGCTTGCGCGACATCGCTTTCACCGACCACGACCGGTACCACGAGGGTGTGGATTTCGAGGCCATCGATGAGGTGCGCGAGCGGAACCCCGACTTGCGGATTCGCGCCGGCATCGAACTCGACAACGATCCGGTCAGCGGAGCGGCGGGACTCCGATGGGTGGAGAAAAACTGGGACCGGCTGGATTTTGTGCTCGGCTCCGTTCACTACCTGTCCGGGGACAGGATGTTCGATAGCGTCGGTGAGGAAGGGCAGTTCCAGGGGCGCGACATCGACGCCATTTACGACGACTATTTTTCCCGGGTGCGCGCCATGGCCGCTACGGGCTTGATCGACTGCCTGTCGCACCTGGATTTGATCAAAATTCACGGCTTCCGGTCCCGACAAGCGGCGGGTGAGTTGGCCGCCGAAACACTGGCGTTCATCAAGGAGCAGGATTTGGCCATCGAGTTATCGACGGCTGGTTGGCGCAAACCAGTAGGTGAGCAATATCCGTCGATTGATCTCATCCGGCGTGCTCAACAGGCTGGCATTCCGTTTACGGTGGCCTCGGACGCCCATTCCCACGTGCAGCAGGGCGAAAACTACGAGCGGCTGGCAGACTTGATGACAAATCTCGGGATCAACGAAGTGTGCGTTTACGAAGCACACCGGCGTCAGGTCGTTGCCTTCTAACGGTCTGCCCCAAGGGCGTGCCTGCCATGAAAGTCGAACGCAAAATCGCCCTGGCCTTCGTGGTGGCCTTCCTGGCGATCAGCCTGGTCGGCGTCGGCGCTTACCTTAACACCCGGGAGCTGCTCGCCGCTAATAACTTGGTCGTCCACACCTACGACACGCTGGCCAAGACCAGCGACCTGCTCGGCAGTATTCAGGGAGCGAACAACGGTGCGCTGGGATTCTTCCTCACGGGTGAACCGGCCTACCTGGTACCCTACTCCGACGGCCTGGAAGCCATCGGGCAGGAGTTGGACGACCTGCGCCGGCTCACGGCCGATAATCCCATGCAGCAGCGCAACATCGACCAGCTCCAGGGCGAATCCAACCGCCTGATCGCCTACCTGCACCGCCGGGTGGAGGTTCGCCGCAACGGCGGTTTGCAGGCCGTGTTGCCCCAGCTCGGTCTGGAAGGAAAAGAGATCGTGGATCAAATTCGCTTTCGTGCCGCGACGATCCGCAACGCCGAGTTGCAGTTGCTCAAACGGCGTGACGAAGCCGCCAGCCTGAACGCCCGGCAATCGCTCACCGCCCTGCTGTTGCTCCTCCTCCTGGCGATGATCCTGGTGGTGGCGTTCTACCGGTTCATCCGGCGCGATCTGGCCGGGCGCAGACGGGCGGTCGAGGCGCTGGGTGACAGCGACAAGAAATTTCGCGGCGTGCTGGAGAGCGCCCCGGATGCCATGTTCATCACCAGCACGGACGGCGTGATCCAGCTCGCCAACACCGAGGCGGGAAAGCTTTTCGGCTACAGCCAGGAGGAACTCGTCGGCAGCCGGCTCGCTTCCCTGCTCCAGGAGCTGCCGCCCGCGTCTCCGCCGGAGGATACGGCGCATCACACCCGGCTCCTGCCGACCGGCAAACGCAAGGATAACACCCTCTTCCCCGTCGAGCTGAGCCAGAGCCCGCTCGCCTTGGGCCGGGAACGCCTGCTCATCCACGCCGTCCGCGACCGCTCGGAGCAGCAGCGCGCAGAGGAGGCCCTGAACCAATCCGCCAACGAGTTGAAGCGTTCAAACATCGAGCTGGAGCGATTCGCGTATGTGGCCTCGCACGATTTGCAGGAGCCTCTGCGCATGGTCAGCAGCTACACCCAACTGCTTGCCCGGCGCTACAAGGACAAGCTCGACGCCAGCGCCAACGAGTTCATCGATTTCGCCGTCGATGGGGCCAACCGGATGCAGAAACTCATCAACGATCTCCTGGCGCTCTCGCGGGTGGGCACGCAGGTTTTGGCACACGAAACCGTGGACTGCGAGGAGGTGCTGGCCCGGGTGCTCTCGGACCTACGCCCGACTCTGGACGCCGCGGGCGTGGTCGTGGAAGAACATGCCCCGCTGCCCAAAGTCACCGGGGACCGCACTCAGCTCGGGCAGCTCTTCCAGAATTTGGTGGGCAACGCGGTCAAGTTCCGGGGCGAGGCGGTGCCGCGCGTCACCGTCAGCGCCGCGCTGGAGAGCGAGCGCATGTGGCGCTTCTCGTTCAAAGACAACGGGATCGGCATCGAACCCCAGTATTTCGAGCGCATCTTCGTGATCTTTCAGAGGCTCCACGGCAAGGAACAATACCCGGGTACCGGGATCGGCCTGGCGATCTGCCAGAAGGTCGTCGAGCGGCACGGCGGCAAGCTCTGGGTGGAGAGCGCACCGGGCGCGGGCGCGGAATTTTTCTTCACTCTGCCCTCAGCGCGCACCTGAAACCGCTTCCGGATACGATGTCTGGTGTATCCATGCGTCCCGTTGAAATATTGCTCGTCGAAGATAACCCCGGCGACATCCGCCTGACCCGGGAAGCACTCGGCGAGGCCAAGGTGCGCAACAACCTGCATGTTGCCACCGACGGCGTGGAAGCCATGGCGTTCCTGCGGCAGCAAGCCCCTTACGCGAACGCCGCGCGCCCCGACCTGGTCCTGCTCGACCTGAACCTGCCCCGCAAAGACGGACGCGAGGTGTTGCAGGAGATCAAAGCCGACCCCGCTCTGCGCTATCTGCCGGTGGTGGTCCTGACCACTTCTTCCGCGGAGCGGGACATTCTGGAAAGCTACCAGCTTTACGCCAACTGCTACATCACCAAGCCGGTCGATCTCGACCAGTTCCTCAAGGTGGTCACCTCCATCGAAGACTTCTGGCTGACCATCGTGAAGCTGCCCTCCTGAGACGCCTTGCCCGCCAGCCATCCTTCATGACGAACCGTTCTTCCACCCGCGTGCTGCTCATCGAGGATAATCCCGGTGACGCCCGCCTGGTGCGCGAACATCTTGCCGAGGTGTCCGCATCGCGGCAATTCCAGGTCACCGTGGCGGGAACGTTGGGCGAGGGGATCAGGCTGGCGGCCGGGAGCTCCGCCGACATCGTGCTGCTCGACCTGAGCCTGCCGGACGCGTTCGGGCTGGAAACCGTGGCGCGCTGGCAGGAAGCTGCCCCGACCCTGCCGCTCATCGTCTTCACCGGTTCGGACGACGAATCGCTGGCGGTCGCCGCTGTGCGCGAGGGGGCGCAGGATTACCTGGTGAAAGGCCGTATCGACGGCACCGCGCTGGCGCAGTCCATCCGCTACGCGATCGAGCGCAAGCGCATCCAGGAAGATTTGCGACTGGCCAAGACCTCCTTGGAGCAGAGGGTGGAAGAACGCACGGCGGACTTGCAGCAGATCAACGCGCGGCTGGAAGCTGAGATCGCCGAGCGCATCCTGGCCGAGCAGCGGGTCAACGAATTGCTCAAACGCGAGCAAGCCGCGCGGCAACAGGTGGAAAGCGCCAACCGCAGCAAAGACGAGTTTCTGGCCGTCCTCTCGCACGAACTTCGCACGCCTCTGAACGCCATCCTCGGGTGGGCCGAAATCCTTCGGGCCGACGAACCGACCCACGCGGAACTGCACGAGGGAATGGAAGTCATCGAGCGCAACGCCCGGGCGCAGGCGCGTTTGGTGGAGGATGTGCTGGAGGTTTCACGCATCATCTGCGGCAAGGTGCCCCTGAAGATGGCGCACTTGGACCTGTCAGCCACCATCGAAGAGGCACTGGCGACCGTCCGGCCAGCCGCGGCGGCGAAAGGGATCGTCCTCCAGCTCGTGCCGAGCACCGGGGCGATCCAGGTGCATGGCGACGCGGACCGGTTGCGGCAAGTCATCTGGAACCTCCTGACGAACGCCATCAAGTTCACTCCGGGCGAGGGGCAAATCACCGTTTCCTCCCGGACGGCCGCTGCCGGGCAGGCGGAGATCGAGGTGCACGACACGGGCATCGGGATCAAAGCGGACTTTCTGCCGTTCGTTTTTGACCGCTTCCGGCAATCGGATGCCACCGCGACGCGCTTGCACGGCGGTCTCGGACTTGGGCTATCGATCTCCCGGCACTTGGTCGATATGCACCAGGGACAAATCTCCGCCGCCAGCGCCGGGGAAGGCTTGGGCGCCACGTTCACGGTCACACTGCCCGTGGCGCGGAGTGTCGCCGCCCCGGTGGCGGACGGACTGGAAGCGATCGATCGTCCCGCCGGAGCACAGCCCATTCGGCTGGCGGAACCTGCGTTGAGCGGGCTGCGCGTCCTGGTGGTGGACGACGAGCCGGATTCGCGCCGGGTGCTCGTCCGCCTGTTACAGCGCGCGAACATGGAAGTGCGTGAAGCGGGTTCCGCCGCCGCAGCGGCGGCGTTGCTGGAAAGGTGGGCGGCTCAGGTGCTCATCAGCGACATCGCCATGCCCGGCGAGGACGGTTACAGCCTGATCCGGCGTTTGAGATCTTCTTCCAACCACCGCCTGCGGACGCTGCCCGCCGCCGCGTTAACGGCGTTTGTGCGGCCCGAGGACAAAGCCCAGGCGTACAAGGCGGGCTTCCAGATGCACCTGGAGAAGCCGTTTGTTCCCGCAGTGATTCTCTCGGCGGTCGCTTCGTTGGCGACTACGGCAGAATCATCTGCAAACACTCCTGTGCCCGAGACGAACGACGCCGCGTAGCCGCGATAGGTATTGACGTGCCGGGAGGGACCCGCTCCGTCGGGTCCGCTCTGGCAGGATGGCTCCGCCATGGACCCGACGGAGCGGGTCCCTCCCGGCACGTCAGATCCGCGTTCCCATCATTGCTGGAAGTTACCCTTCAAGGAATAATAATCGTCTGCCCGGGCTTCAACTTCGCGGAATCGGGCACCGTGTTCATGTTGGCATCCTGGATATCCTTGGCCCGCACGCGGGTCTTGTAGAACTTTCGCGAGATACTCGCCAACGTATCGCCCGGCTGGACCTGATAAGTGTGCGAACCGGGAGCCAGCTTTTTGTCGGCAGCCTTCCCGCCCGGCTTCGGGTTGACAGCCTCGGGCGCGTTCGGCACGTAGGTGATGGCGTTCGCCCGGGCGGTGAGTTGCTTGTGCAGGTCGGTGTTTTCGTTCTTCAGCCGCAATGCTTCGGCGTGGCTGATCATGGTCCCCCCCGATAAACTAGTGGCCAAAGTCAGCTCCAGACGTCCGAGATTGCTCTTGGCGTCCCGGGCGTGGCTCCCGTTCGGCTGCAAAGCCAGGTAGCGGCGGAAATGATACACGGCGCTCAGAGAATCGTTGAGTTTTTCGTCGTAGATCAACGCCATCCGGAAATGCGCGTCCGCCGTCTTGGCGGTGCCATCCAAGGATTTTTCGTAGCTGTTGATCGCGCCGGGATAATCGCCGGCCGCCTGTTTCTGCTCGGCTTGATCGCGGGCCCGATCCTTGTTTTCCAGGAGTGCCGGGAGGCGGTCGCACCCTCCGAGAGCCAGCCCGGCCACGAGCAGGCACCACAACAAAACCGCTCGTATCATGGTCAAAGCTCCAGTTTTTCCAGGGCTTTGATGGTCACGCGCAAAAGCTCCAGGCGGGCATGCCACTTGAAATTGCCGGCGATCAGGTTCCAAGGAGCCACGGTGGTGGAGGTGCGCTCGAACATTTCTTCCGCCGCTTCGTTGTGCTCGTCGTACTTCTGGCGGTTGCGCCAGTCCTCCTCCGTGATCTTCCAACTTTTGTAAGGGTCTTCCTCCCGGTGCCGGAAGCGGGCAAGCTGTTCGTCCTTGGTGATGTGGAGATAAAACTTCAGGACGACCGCGCCGTCGTCGCTCAACACCCGCTCAAAGTCGTTCAACTCCTGGTAGGCACGCCGCCACTCGGGACCACTGGCAAAACCTTCGACCCGCTCCACCAGCACGCGCCCGTACCAGGAGCGGTCGAAGACGGCGATCTGTCCGCGCGTCGGCAGCTTCTTCCAGAAACGCCGCAGGTAATGGTGGCCGTACTCCTCGGCCGTCGGCTTGATGGTCGAGTAAACGCGCAACGTGCGCGGGTCCAGCTTCTCGACCAGCCTCTTTATCGCCCCGCCTTTGCCAGCGGCGTCGGGTCCTTCGGCGACCACGATGAGCGAGTGCTTGTTGTTGGCGGCCAGCTTGAGCTGGAGCTTGATCAGGCGCAGCTGATACTCTTTGAGCTTCGTTTTGTAATAAGACTCATCGACGCTCTGTTTCTGATCCAGCGTGTCGAGACGGTGTTTGGAGGCGAACGGCTCCATGGCGGAAGGCATCGGGAAAATGGGACGGCAGCCACGGGGCGGCGCAAAGGTCCTACACAGAAATGCCCGCTTCGACAAGAAGAACCGGAATGCCGTCCTGGACCGGATAAACCACCGCGCCGTCCGCCCGCAGCAACGCTTCGGACACCCCGGCGGGCAAGCGGTCTTTCAAACGCTCTAAAATCTCGGCGGGTGCCGCGGCCAGAGTCTGCCGGGTTGCCGGACAGCGCAATAGAGCGAGGAAGCTGGGTTCGATCATTGGAACCGGGGCACGGAGCTAATACTTCGGCACGCTGGAATCGACTTCGTTCGCCCAGGCTTCGATACCGCCGGCGACGTTGACGAGCTTGGAGAACCCGGCCTCTTGCAGCAACCGCAGGGCCTGAGTGCTGCGGCGGCCCGTCTTGCACTGCAAGGCGATCTCCTGGGCGCTATCCAGTTCGCTCATCCGCGAGGGCAGTTCTCCCAACGGGATCAATTTAGAGCCGGGGATGCGCGCGATGTCGTACTCGTATGGTTCGCGGACGTCGAGCAACAGGAAATCATCCTTTGCCAAAAGCTTTTTTTGTAGCTCCCCGACGCTCATTTCCGGCACCGCTTCTTCAGCGGCTTCGGCCGCCGCCGCCTGGGGCACGCCGCAAAATTGATCGTAGTCAATCAATTCGGTGATCATCGGGTGTTCGCTGCACACCGGGCACTTCGGGTCGCGACGCAGCTTGAACTCGCGGAACTTCAGCTTCAGCGCGTCGAAATGCACCAGCCGGCCAATCAGCGGCTCGCCGATGCCGGTGATCAGCTTGATCGCCTCGATGGCCTGCATGACCCCGATCATGCCGGGCAGCACGCCGAGCACGCCGCCCTCCGCGCAGCTCGGGACCATCCCGGGCGGCGGCGGCTCCGGGAACATGCACCGATAGCACGGCCCGCCCAGATGGGGGGCGAACACGGTGCACTGCCCCTCGAAACGGAAGATGGAGCCGTAGATGTTCGGCTTCTTGAGGAAAACGCAGATGTCGTTCGAAAGGTAACGCGTCGGAAAATTGTCGGTGCCGTCGATAACCACGTCGTAGTTCTCGACCAACTGACGGGCATTCGAACTGGTAAAAAGCGCGTCGTGCAGATCGACCTGCACGTTGGGGTTGATGCGCCGGATCGAGTCGCGCGCCGAATTGATCTTCTTGCGCCCGACGTCCTCGGTGCCGTGCAGGATCTGGCGCTGGAGGTTGGAAAAATCCACCACGTCGAAATCCACCAGCCCGAGCCGGCCCACACCGGCGGCGGCGAGGTACATGGCGATGGGCGAACCCAACCCGCCGGTGCCGATGCAAAGCACGCGCGCCGCCTTGATGCGCTTTTGCCCCTCCATCGTGACCTCAGGCATGATGAGGTGGCGCGAATAACGCGCGATCTCGTCGTTGCTGAGTTGGATGGACTCGTAACGGGAGGGATCGAGGATCCCACCTGCCGGGGCGGCGGGGTTAGGCGTCATGGTCCCCGGAAGATGCACCAGCTTCAGGCGGCGGCAACCGCTTTCGCCAGGCGGGCGGCGACATCGTCGTAGCTGATGATGCCCATGAACGCCTTGACGTAATCGGCCCGCTTGTTCTGGTACTTGAGGTAGTAGGCGTGCTCCCACACGTCGAGCGCCAAGATGGGAGTGATGCTCTGCAGCGTGAGGTTCTGGTGCTTCTCGGCCGAGACGATTTGCAGGCGCTTGCTGATGTCGTCGTAGCCCAGGATGGCCCAGCCGCTGCCCTGCACGGCCCCGGCGGTCGCGGTGAACAGCTTTTCGAAGCCGGCCTGGGTGCCGAAGCTCGCGTTCATCATCTCGGCCAGTTGGCCGCCAGGCGAGCCGCCGCCCTTGGGCTTCATGTTGTTCCAGAACAGGACGTGCAGCGCGTGACCGCTCCCGTGGAAGGAAAGCTCGTTGTTCCAATGGTGGATCAGCGCGGCGTCGCCCGTGCCCGCCGCGATGGCCGCGAGGGCCTCCAGCGCGACGTTGCCGCCCTTGACGTAGGCCGCGTGGTGGATGTCGTGGTGCAGGTGCATCGTCTGTTCGTCGATGGCCGGTTCGAGCGCGTTGTAATCGTAGGGCAGCGGCGGCAGCACGAACTTCCCGTCCTTGAAGCCGATCTCGCTTTCCTTCGCCGCCGGTGCCGGCATCGGTGCCGGGCTGGCCGCTTTGGGGGGCGTCGGCGCACCCATCAGGGGGGTGACGGCGGCGAGGGTGGCGGCACCGATGCCAATGCTCTTGAGGGCTTCGCGGCGGGAAAGTTGGTTCATAAAGGCGATAAAAGACGGACGATGGTTACTTTTCATTGCTAAGGCTATCCCTGATGCTTTACAAGCTGGATACCGATGCAACCCTCCGACCCGCCAGCTTTTTGTGCCGTTTCAGGTGCGCGGGCCGGCGCTCGGGTTAACGGTCCGGCCGTAAATGTTCACGGTCGTTTTCACCCGTTGGGCTACCGTATTACCCCTCCCTTGTGCCTTGCCGGACGCGGGCAGTTTAAGCAGAGCTATCCATGATCGAACGCGATTACTTGGTCGTCGGGGCTGGCACCGCGGGTGTCAGCGTGTGCGAAGGCATCCGCCAATATGACAAGCGTGGCAAAATCACGCTCATCGGCAACGAGATGCACCCGCCTTACGAACGCCGTGCCCTCTCCAAACGGTTTCTGAGCGAGAAGGTGTACGGGTTCGACAAGATGCTCCATCACCCGCTGGAATGGTACGAGGAGAACAAGATCGATCTGCGCCTCAACACGGTGGTCACCCAGTTCAACATCGACCGGCACCTCGCCGTGTTGAGCAACGGACAGACCATCGAATTCAAGAAAGCCTGCCTGGCCACGGGCAGCCGCCCGCTGCGCCCGGCGGTCGCGGGCAACAGCCTGGGCAACATCATCTACCTGCGCAGCCTCGGGGACGCGATGGCGCTCAAGGAGATGTCCGGGCTGGAAGGCAACCTCATGGTGATCGGCAGCGGCTTCATCGCCGTGGAAGCCGCCGCCGCGCTGCGCACCGCGAAGTGCAAGGTGTCCATCCTGACGCGGGAACCGAGCCTGTGGAGCCAGTACCTCGATCCGGAAACGTCCGCGTGGCTCACCGGCATCTTCCGCGCCCAAGGCGTGACGCTGCACCTGCAGGAAAGCCTCAACGGCTTCGAAGGCAAGACCATCCTGCGCAACATCCAGACCAAGAACGGCAACCGCTTTCCCGCCTCGCTCGTGCTGCTGGCGGTGGGCACCGAGATGAACCTGGAACTGGTGCGCAACACGCCCCTGAGCAGCGTCAAAGGCACGCCGGTCAACGAGTTCCTGGAGACCGACGAAAAAGGCATCTACGCGGCGGGCGACATCGCGCTGTACCCCGACCGGGTGCTGGGCGGCGTGCGGCGGGTGGACCATTGGGCCACCGCGCGGCAGCAGGGTCTGCTCGTCGGCGCGAACATGACCGGCAAGAAGCGCCAGCGCTACGATCACATTCCCAACTACCAGAGCGAGCTTTTCGATCTGCAAATCCAGTTCGTCGGCGATTTCGGCGGCGGCGCGCCCACCAGTTTCCAACTGGAAGGCTCGCGGACGGAAAAGTCGTTCACGGTGCGCCATTTCGCGGGCGACAAGCTGCGCGGGGCGTTCCTGTGCAACCGTCCGGAAGAGGAAGGGGCCGAGATCGAGAAGACCATTCGCGCGCAGCACACCAAGCCGTAAGCTGGTGGCTACCGCCATGACCAAGCCTGCCGTTACCCTCTACGATACCACCCTGCGCGACGGCACCCAGGGTGAAGGCATCAGCTTTTCGGTGCTGGACAAGCTGCGCATCGCCGAAAAGCTCGACGGTTTCGGCGCGCACTACATCGAGGGCGGCTGGCCGGGCTCGAACCCCAAGGACGCCGCGTTTTTCGAGGCAGCCCGTGCAAAGACGTTCCACCACGCCAAGCTGGCCGCCTTCGGGAGCACCCGGCGCGCCAACCTGGCCGTGGAGAAGGACCCGCAGGTCCGGCAACTCCTGGATTCCGGCACGCCGGTCGTCACGATCTTCGGCAAAAGCTGGCGGCTGCACGTCACGGAGATCCTCGGCGTCTCACCCGAGGAAAACCGGTCGATGATCGCCGACACGATCCGGCATCTCAAAGCGCACGGGCGGGAGGTGATCTACGACGCCGAGCACTTTTTCGACGGTTACAAGGACGACCCGGACCACGCGCTCGCCACCCTGGCGGCAGCCCGGGAAGCCGGGGCCGACCTGCTCGTGCTCTGCGACACCAACGGCGGGTGCCTGCCGGAGGAGATCGCCGCGATCTTTACCGCGTCGGCCGCTCACCTGCCGGGCATGCCCATCGGCATCCACACCCACAACGATTGCGGGCTGGGCGTCGCCAACGCGCTGGCCGCCGTGCGGGCAGGCGCGGTGCAGGTCCAGGGGACGATCAACGGCTACGGCGAACGCACCGGAAACTGCAATCTCACGACCCTGATCCCCTGCTTGCAGCTCAAAATGGGGCTCGCCGTCGCGTCTGATCTTGCCCGCTTGACCGAGCTGTCGTTCTTCGTGGACGAATTGGCCAACTGCCCGCACGATCCCCGCGCGCCCTTTATCGGTTCGACGGCCTTCTCCCACAAGGGAGGCGTTCACGTCCACGCCGTGCAAAAGCTGGCGCGCAGCTACGAACACATGGACCCGGCGGAGGTCGGCAACCGGCAGCACATCCTGGTTTCCGAGTTATCGGGCCAAAGCAATGTCCTGGCGAAAGCCGGCGCGCTCGGCTACACGCTGGCCAAGGGCAGTCCGGAGGTCGCGGCCATCCTGACGGAAATCAAACGTCTGGAAAAAGAGGGTTACGAGTTCGAGGCGGCGGAAGGCAGCTTTGAACTGCTGATGCGCCGGCAACTCCGCGGGCCGGCACCGCTGTTCGATTTGCAGGAATACCATTGTTCGTTCCGGCGGGCCGGTAACGGCGCGTATGAGACCTGCGAGGCCACGGTGAAACTCCGGGTCGGCGAAGAGGCGGAATACACCGTGGCCGAGGGGGACGGACCGGTGAACGCCTTGGACGGCGCGTTGCGCAAGGCGCTCCGCCGGTTCTACCCGGAGATCGACGCGATCCAGTTGCAGGATTACAAGGTGCGCATCATCGACAGCCACCTGGCGACCGCGGCGCGCACGCGGGTGTTCATCGTCAGCGGCGACGGGCACGACACCTGGAGCACCG
This sequence comes from uncultured Chthoniobacterales bacterium, assembly GCA_964245965.1. Classification (GTDB taxonomy): domain Bacteria; phylum Verrucomicrobiota; class Verrucomicrobiia; order Chthoniobacterales; family SZAS-18; genus CAWCJJ01. Next base: position 18,471 of record CAXTOP010000026.1, on the reverse strand, counting down.
TGGGTGTCAGCGGCAACATCATCGAGGCCAGTTGGCTGGCCTTGATCGACAGCCTGGAATACCGGCTGCGCAAATAGCTGCCTTGCCTGGGCTGCCTTCCGCGCAGGAGGCTACGGCAGAATCTCCGTGCCGTGCCCCAAGGTGCTGAACACTTCCAGCAACAACGAATGCGCCACCCGCCCGTCGATCAAGTGGACTGCACCCACTCCTTTGCCCAAAGAATCGACGGCACTCTGCACCTTGGGGATCATCCCGCCTGAAATGATCTCGTCCTCTATCAGCTTGGCGATCTGCGCACTGGTGACCGATGGGATCAGGCTGTCCGCCGCCGCCGGGTCGCGCATGATCCCGCGCACGTCACTGATGTAAATAAGCTTGGCCGCCCGCAACTCGCACGCCATCGCCGCCGCCGCCACGTCGGCATTCACGTTGAGCACCACGCCTTGATCGTCCTGTCCGAGCGGTGAAATCACCGGCACCTGGCCAGCGGCAACCGCCCGGCTGACCGCCGCCGCCCGCACACCGACCACGTCGCCGACAAACCCGAGGTCCGTCGCCGGCCCGACGTTGCCGGACCGCTGCGGTGGAAGTTTGCGGGCCTGGAAAATGTCCTTGCCTGACAAGCCGACTGCTTGCCCGTACAACACGGCCAGACCCTGCACGATCATCGGATTGATCACCGTGTCGAGGGTGTTCTCCACGATGGTCATGGACTCGGCATCCGTCACGCGCAACCCGTTGACGAACCGGGCTTTGATCTTGGCCTCGCGCATCCGGGTTGTGATGGCTTTCCCCCCGCCATGAACCAAGACCGGCCGGATGCCGACCGCTTCCAGAAAAACGATGTCGCGCAACGTGCGTTCGACCAGGTGCTCGTCCTCCATCGCGCTGCCGCCGTACTTGATCACGAACGTCTGCCCGCGGTATCTTTGAATAAACGGCAGTGCTTCGACGAGGGTCTCGGCCCGGGAAAGATCAGACGCGTTGCTCATTGGCTCTTGTCGGGAAAGCAAAGCCGCACCCGCCGCTTTGTTTTCAGGACACGCACACAAGATTCAAACGAACGAACAATCAAGCGCCCTTTGCTCAAAACGGGGATTTGCCGGATGCTGACTCACCCGGTAGAGTGTCGGTCACTCCCCCTTGTTCAACCGCACGTATTCTGGGGTCAGATCGCTCGTATAAACCACGTACTCCGCCGTGCCGATGCCCAGGTGGATGTGAACCGTAAATTTTCGTTCGCGCACGACTCCCTCCAGCTTTTCGCGCGGCGTTTTGCTCGCCACGCCGGCTTTGACGGCGATCAGGCCGTTGTAGTAAACGTCGATCATCTCCTCGCGCACCGCCGCCGTGCTGTAGCCGACCGCGTCGATGATCCGGCCCCAGTTGGGATCGCCGCCGTACCAGGCGCACTTGACCAGTGCGGAGTTCGCCACGGCTTCGGCGGCCTTGCGGGCATCCTGGAAAGTCTGCGCCCCGCTGACGTGCACCTCCACGAAGCGGCTCACGCCTTCCCCATCCTCGACGATCATGCGTGCCAGGTTGCGCGTCACGTGGTTGAGCGCGCTCTGGAAACGCGCGAAATCCTCGCTGCCCGGGACCAGCGGCGCGCCGCCCGCCTGGCCGTTGGCCAGCGCGATGACGGTGTCGTTGGTGCTCATGTCGCCGTCCACGGTGATGCGGTTGAAGCTCTGCTCAACGGCGACGCCCAGTGCGCGCTGGAACTCCTTCTTCTCGATGGGCGTGTCCGTGGTCAGCACGCAGAGCATGGTGGCCATGTTGGGATTGATCATGCCGGCCCCTTTGGCCATGCCGCCCAGGCGCAGACGCCGGTCGCCCGGCAGCTTCACCTCGACGGCGAATTCTTTCGGGAAGGTGTCCGAGGTCATGATGGCCTTGGCCGCCGCCTTGCTCCCGCTGCGCGACATTTCCAGGGCGGCTTTGGCGATGCCCGCCTCAATGCGTTCAATCGGCAGCGTGACGCCGATGCGCCCGGTGGAACAAACCAGCACCTGCCGCTCACGCAGTCCCAGCGCCCAGCCGGTTGCGTAGGTCATGCGCTTGGCGTGATCGATGCCGACCGAACCCGTGCAGGCGTTGGCGTTGCCGCTGTTGAGGACCACCACGCGCAGATCGGCGGTCCGCAGGTGCGCCATGCTCACCTTGACCGGGGCGGCCTTGATCTTGTTCGTGGTAAAAACCGCCGCGCCCACTGCGGGCGTCTCGGAACAGACCAACGCAAGATCCGCCTTCTTGAGGTTGCCGGGCTTGATGCCGCAGAACACCGCGCCGGAGACAAAACCGGCGGGCGCGGTCACGCCGCCCGCCACTGGGTGAAAAGGGCCGTCGTGGTCAGACATCAGACTGGGAAACTCGGGGGCTTCGTCGCCCGGGGATTTTTTGGCACTCAAGGGAGAGCCAGAAGGTAGGCAAGAAGGCCCGGCCAGAGCGAGCCATTTTTTGTAAATCGTTGGCCTGGCAACGCGGGAACAAGTGCCCTACAGCAAGGCCGTTTCCTCTTCCCACCCGGCCATTAAATTGAAGCACTGCACCGCCTGCCCCGCGGCCCCTTTGACGAGGTTGTCCTGTGCGCTGAAAAGCACCCAGCGGCCAGTGCGCGGATCGTGGCGGCAGGCGACATCGATGAAGTTGGTCCGGGCGACGTGCGCGATCTCGGGCAGGCTGCCGTCCGGCGCGAGCAGACGCACGAACGGTTCCCCCCGGTAGGCAGCCTCCAGCAAATCGCCGGCTTGCATCTCGCGCGTTGGCTCGACGTAGATCGTGGTCAACATGCCCCGGCTGATCGGGATCAGGTGCGGGGTGAAGTTGGTCGTCACCGTTTCGCCGCCTGCGGCCAGCGCCAGTTCCTGCTCGATTTCGGACAGGTGGCGATGACGCGGTACACCGTACGCCTTGGCGCTTTCGTTCACCTCGGCAAAGAGCAAATCGATGCTCGCCTTGCGTCCGGCACCGGTGACCCCGCTCAGACTGGAGACAAAAATCCGTTCTCTCTCGATTGCTCCGGCTGCCAGGAGCGGAGCCAGCGGCACCAGGATGCTTGTCGGGTAGCACCCCGGAGCAGCCACCAACCGGGCAGCGGCGATCTGCGACCGACGGCCCGGCAACTCCGGCAGGCCGTACACGGCGTCCGCCAACAGGCCAGGCGCGGGATGCTCGTGCCCGTAAAAGTCCCGGTAAACCGCCGCATCGCGCAGGCGAAAGTCGGCGCTCAGGTCGATCACCCGCAGGCCGGCATCCAGCAGGGGAACGGCGTACTCCGCCCCCAACCCGTGCGGCAGCGCCAGGAAGGCAAATTGCGCCCCGGTAGCGATGATCGCCGCGGCGTCCGGGGACACAAAAGGCGGCACCGGACGGTGACGAGCCGCAGAAAAGGGCCGCAGCCGAGGATAAACCTCGTGCAACGGGCGTCCCGCGTGCTGGCGGGAGGTCAGACAAACCAGATCGACGGCGGGATGCCGCGTCAGGAGCCCGAGCAATTCCTCGCCGGTATAACCACTCGCACCCACCACCGCAACCGGATGTTTCCCGCTGTTCATGCCGCCGCCAGCGTAACGGCATTTCGCCGGGAAACAAATCCGGGAAGTTTGACAAGCCTTCCGGTGGCCGGGAAGGTGTGGATTAGATTATGAAGCCTTTTCTCGTCGTCTGCACGCTCACCGCCTGTCTCGGATTGGTGGCAGCCACACCACTGTACGCCCAGAGCGCGGCCCCGTCGCCTGCTGCTGTCACGGCACCTGCCCCCACCACGGCGACCGTCGAGAAGCCTAAAGCACTTGGAAAATATGATGCCAACAAAGACGGCGTCCTCGACCCCGAGGAAAAGGCGGTAAAGAGAAAGGCGCGCGCCGTCCGGAAAGCTGAAAACCTCAAGAAGTACGACAAGAACGGCGACGGCAAGCTGGATGAGACCGAGAGGGCCACGATGCGGGCCGACCGGAAGGCCAATAGAGGACAATAAACTTTCGCTCTGCGCAGATGATCTTACGCCATTGGTCTGATCTCTTTCGTAAGAGACGAGCTTTTCTGGCGACGTGTGTCGCCTGCCTGGGAGTTTTGAGCCCGCAGGTTGGCAATGCTGCGGAAACGTTATCCATCCCGGATAGTCAGGCGCTCTCCGCGGGCAAACATCTGTGGAAAAATGAGTGTGCTGGCACGGTCGAGGGATTGACCTCCTGGAATACCGGAGAGGATTTTGCCTCTTTGGGCATCGGCCATTTCATCTGGTACCCGCACGGGCGACGCGGCCCTTTCGAGGAAAGCTTTCCCTCACTGGTGAAGTTCCTGATGGCTGAGAAAGTGAATTTGCCGCCTTGGCTGGCTGAAGCCGACGCCTGCCCCTGGAACTCGCGCCAGGAATTTTTGGCGGATCGAAACGGACCGCGTCTGACCGCTCTGCGGGAATTGCTCGCGCGCACGGTGGCGTTACAGGCACGCTTTTGCGCCAACCGCCTGGAAACGGCGCTACCGAAGCTGGTTGACAGTTTGCCCGAAGGGCAGCGCGACCGGATCAGGCGGCAGTTCTACCGTGTAGCCGCTTCCCCCAATGGTGTTTATGCTTTGGTGGATTACGTGAACTTCAAAGGGGAAGGCGTGCTCGCCACGGAGCGCTACCAGGGTGAAGGCTGGGGACTGCTCCAGGTTCTTGCCGGGATGAAGACCGATCCATCCGGGGGGCCGGGCACCGCGGCAACCGCTGATTATGCTGCTTCGGCAGCCCGCGCCCTGACCCAACGCGTCGCCAACGCACCCGCCGAGCGGCGCGAAAGCCGCTGGCTTCCCGGCTGGAAAAGCCGCGTCTCTTCCTATTCTGCGGGTGGTTGACCCACCGGCATCGGAACTGTGACCTCAAAACCCACGTCCATGTCAAAACCAGTCAGCTCCGGGCTCCTGTGTTACCGCCTCAATGCCGAAGACGCGCTCGAAGTGTTGTTGGCGCATCCCGGCGGGCCTTACTTCCAGAGCAAAGACGCCGGAGCTTGGGGCATCCCCAAGGGGATGGTGAACCCGGGTGAGGAACTCCTGGAGGCAGCCCGGCGGGAGTTTGCCGAGGAGATCGGCGTCAAAGTCGATCCGGCCAGCCATTTCATTCCTTTGGGTTCGATCAAGATGCGCAGCGGGAAGACCGTGTACGCCTGGGCCTTCGAGGGTGACATGCCGGCACGCCTGACTCCTCCGCCCGAAAGTGTGTATTCCATCGAGTGGCCGCCCAAGTCGGGACGGCAGCAGACGTTCCCGGAGGTGGACCGCGCCGAGTTTTTCGATCTGGAGCACGCCGCCCAGAAGCTGATCGCCGCACAGTTGCCCTTCCTGGAACGTCTGAGCGAAGCGTTGCGGTCCGAGCCGGCGGTCTAAGCCCGGGGTGGGTGAGGCGGGTCGCCGGGATGGTGGTTGCAAGCCGTCTTGGGCGCGCTTTAGTTCGTGCAGTGTTCTACCGCACATTCATCGCCGGCATCGTGCTCTTCTGGCTGGTGATGACCGGGCTGCTCGTGCGGGTCGAGATGTTCCCGGACAAGGGCGATTTGCTGCCGGTCCCCGTCGCTCACGTCGGACGGCTGGTTTTTCTGCACCAGCAGCCTTCCGCGCTCGTGCTCTACAACCCGCAGCGCCAGCGGCTCGGCACCGTCCAGTTGGAGCCGCAACGTACTCGGGACGCGAGCGGCGAGAGGTTCATCAACGTCTTGCGGGGAACGGGCAACACCGTGCTTTCCCTGCCGGGGCTGCCCAACGGACGCATGACCTACACCTTCCAGGTGCAGTGGAACGACGCGCAGCAACTGCAAAGCTTCGATTGGTCGGCGACGCTGCACACGCCGAAAAACCTGCAAAGTCCCGACCAGCGTGAGCCGGCTTGGGGGATCAAGTTCGACGGCCGGCCGCCGCTCAACCAGTTTCATTATCTCATCCGCCGCGACGACGCAGTGGAGAAAGAGGCCTCGGGCACCCCGGCGGAACTGCTCGCCGACCCCGACCTGGCTGTGCTTGGCTTCGACCCGCGCACGATCATGGAACAGGTGCAGGCCCGGCAGACCGGAGCGGCCAGCCAAGTGGCGGTGACCGCGCACCGTGGGAGCCTCCACTTCAACGGCGACGAGGTGGAAACTTTTGTGCTCAATGCCCGCTACGCCGACTCCCTGGATACTACCATCCACGTCAGCCAACTGGGACAAATCCTGATGGTCAAGACTTTCACGGGGTACGACCTGTACGACGACACCCTAACTCCTTGAGCCATGATACAAACCCGCGGCCTGAGTAAAACGTTCGGCACCCTCCAGGCGGTTGACAGTCTGGATCTCGACATTACCCAGGGAGAGTTCTTCGCGTTCCTCGGTCCCAACGCCGCCGGCAAGACGACGACGATCAAGATGCTCACCGGCCTGCTCAAGCCCAACCGCGGCACCGCACGGGTGGCCGGGTTCGACATCCAACGCGACCCCGGCGCGGCCAAGCGCCTCATCAGCTACGTGCCCGATTTCCCTTTCCTCTACGACAAACTGACGCCGCGCGAGTTTCTGCGCTTCGTCGGTGAGTTGTACGAGTTGAACAAGCCCGACATCCTGCACAAGACGGACCTGCTTTTCGAGCAGTTCCATCTTTCCGGCTACAACAACGAGCTGATCGAAAACCTCAGCCACGGCACCCGCCAGCGGGTTGCCATCGCGGCGGCGCTCCTGCACGATCCCAAAGTGCTCATCATCGACGAGCCGATGGTCGGTCTGGACCCGAAGCACGCCCGGATCGTCAAGGATGAATTCAAAGCCCGCAGCCGCGCGGGCTGCACCATTTTCCTTTCCACCCACACTCTTTCGGTCGCGGAGGAGATGGCGGACCGCATTGGCATCATCAATCACGGACGCGTGATCGCGCTCGGCACGGTGGAGGAATTGCGCCGTCAGAACCACGAGGCGGGCGGCGCGCTGGAGAAAATTTTCCTCTCGCTCATCGACGCGGAGGAAAAGCACCAGGAAGAGGTTTTCGCGCGGGCTTCGACCCCGGCCTGATCAGATACGCATGAAGATCGGACAGTTTTTCCAATGGATCCGCCGGTCCGGCCGCCTGGAAATTTCTTTGTTGCTGGCCGGCCTCTTCGTGGTGGCCGGCTTCTGGGCCTTTGCCGTGCTGGCGGGCGAGGTGCTGGACGGTGGCGCCCCGAAGTACGACGAACGCTTGCTGCTCGCTTTGCGCCAACCCGGCAACCTGGCGGAACCCATCGGCCCGCACTGGACCCTGCAAGTGGCGCGCGACCTGACGGCGCTCGGCGGCGTGACGGTGTTGGGGATTCTCTCGGGGGGAGTCGGAGGTTACCTCCTGCTCCAGAGGCGCTACGGCCTGCTGGTGTTCACGATGGGCAGCGTAGGGACGGGAGCGTTGCTGGCCCTGGTGCTCAAGGACTGGTTCCATCGGCCACGGCCGCAGATCGTGCCGCACCTGACGGACATCTCCACGGCGAGTTTTCCCAGCGGACACTCCATGATCTCCTCGGTGGTCTATCTGACGCTCGCGGCGCTGCTGGCGCGGGCGACCCCGGACTGGAAAACCAAGATTTTCTTTCTCGGCGTCGCGGTGGTGTTGATCGGGCTGATCGGGTGCAGCCGGGTCTATCTCGGCGTACATTTCCCGACCGATGTCCTCGCCGGCTGGTGCGGCGGCACGACCTGGGCGATCTTGTGCTGCCTGGTGGGGCACGTACTTGGCCGCCGTCACTTGGTGGAAGGTGTCTCGGACCAGCCGATCGAAGCCTGAGACCGAGCCTCCGCCGAAGAACGATCATGTTACAATTCCCTTCTGCCGCGCGCCTGTTCTCACGCCTTGGCTGGCTCGTTCTGCTTGCGGCTTTGTGCTCCCTGACGCTGCTGGCCAAGGCGGCGGACCACGCTCCCGGAGCGCAAACGCTTCACTTCACCAGCGGCGGCCGGGACATCACGGTCGATTTCTACCCGCCGGCGCAGGACCTGCACCGCGCGGCGATCGTGGTCCTGCACGGGGCGGGGGGTATGCTCTTCGACGGACCGGACATGCGGCGCATGGCTGTCCGTTTATCGGCGGCGGGTTATCCGGCCTACCTGGTGCATTACTTCGACCGGACCCGTAGCATCGCGGCCACCGATCCGATCATGCGTCGGCATTTTGACGAATGGCTGTCGGCGGTGCGGGACGCGATCAGTTGGGTGCGCGTGCAGCCCGGCAACGATGGCCGTCCGGTGGGAGTTTACGGCTATTCTCTGGGAGCTTTCCTGTCGTTGGCCGCCAGTTCCGAAAACAAAGAGGTTGGGGCGGTCGTCGAACAGGCCGGGGGGATCTGGTACGGTCAGCGTGACCGGTTGCGCCACCTTCCGCCCGTGCTGATGATCCACGGTCGCGCCGATCAACGGGTGCCGCTGGAGAAGTTTGCGGTCCCGCTGGAAGCTTTGCTCAAGGAGCGCGGCGCGGCTGTGGAGGCTCGCTTCTATCCGGGGGAGGGGCACCGGTTCAAGCAACCGACCGAAGAGAAGGTGCGCGATCTGGCCGCGGTATTTTACACGCAGCATTTGTCGGCGTCTTCCCGCTGAAGGTATTAATTTATGTCGGACGAACACGAACACGAACATGGCCAGGGTCACAGTCACGATCATGGCCATCATCATGGTGGCCTGGGGCACAGCCACGCCCCGGCGGATTTCGGCCGCGCCTTCGCTATCGGCACGGCGTTGAACGCCGGCTTTGTGGTGGTCCAGGTCGTCTTCGGCTTGTTTGCGCATTCCCTGGCCCTCCTGGCGGATGCGGGCCACAACCTGGGGGATGTGCTGGGATTGTTGCTCGCGTGGTGGGCGAGCCATCTGGTCAAGACGCAGCCGACCGAGCGCCGCACCTACGGCCTGGGGCGTACCTCGATCCTGGCTGCCCTGGCCAACGCGATTTTCCTCCTGGTCGCCGTGGGTGGGATCACTTGGGAGGCCATCCGGCGGTTCGGCGACCCGGCGCCGGTGGCCGGCGGCACGGTGGTCTGGGTGGCCGCTCTCGGGATCGCCATCAACGCCGCGACGGCTCTGTTGTTCATGAGCGGACGCAAGGGCGACCTCAACGTCAAGGGCGCCTTCCTGCACATGGCAGCCGATGCCGCCGTGAGCGCCGGGGTCGTGCTGGCGGGCATCGCCATCCTGTACACCGGCTGGCAGTGGCTGGACCCGGTGACAAGCCTCTTGATTAACGCCGTCATCGTCTGGGGCACCTGGGGATTGCTGCGCGATTCGACGAACCTCGCGCTCGACGCCGTTCCCGGCGCGATCGACATTGCCGCTGTGCGCTCCTACCTGAGTGCGCTGCCGGGCGTAACCGCAGAGCACGACCTGCACATCTGGGCATTGAGCACGACGCAGACCGCGCTGACGGTGCATCTGGTTAAACCGGACACCGTGCCCGATGACGCCTTGCTGGCCCAGGCCTGCGAAGATTTGCGGGAACGGTTCGGCATTGCCCACGCGACGATCCAATTGGAGTGCGGTGACACCGCGCATCCTTGCGTGTTCGCAGCCGGCCATGCGGTTTGAGAGGCCAGGAAGGAGGGGGTGGGTCGGCTGGGATTCGAACCCAGAACCATGTGCTTAAAAGGCACGTGCTCTACCATTGAGCTACCAACCCTTTCCGGCGAGCGACAGACTCTCCGCAGAGCGATGGTCATAGCCTAAGGCGGCGTCGGACGCAAGCGTTCTTCGTCCAAAAAAGTGAGTAGATCGCGCAGCGAATTACGCGGGCGTTCCAGCTTGAAGATGGAGATCCCGATAGCTTCGGCACCCCAATCGCGTTTGGGATCGTCGCCAACGTGCAGGGCGTCGTGCGCCCTCACCTTGAAGGCTCCCAGAGCGTGGCGAAAGATCGCCGGGTCGGGTTTGTCCGCACCGACCTCGCTCGAAACGATGATCCGCTCGAAGTAAGGCGTCAGTTCCAGGTGGTCAAAAACTGTATGAAGCCGCCGGTCGAAATTGGAGAGGACACCGAGCCTGAACCCACGGTTACGCAATGCTCGCAAGACCTCTTGAACCTCAGGGAACACCATCCAGACACCAGGACCGGCAAAATGATTGTAGAGCTTTTCGAAGTAGTCGTGCTGGGGAAAGCGGGATGCTGTCTGCGCGGGTAAAGTCAGCTCCAGCACCCGGTCAACCAGGGTGCGCCACCAATCCTTGTCGTCGTCCGGGCGTGACCGGCCAAGCGCCAAGCGAGCCGGGGCCTCCTTCCAGGCTCGTCTGAACGCCTGGTTCAAGTCGTCCTCTCCAAGGTCTGCGCCGAACTCCAGAGCAATATCGTGGTAGTGCGCTCCCACCGACCGTGGCAGGTAGATCAGCGTATCGGTGGCGTCGAAGAAAATCGCTTGGGGCATGGCAAAAAGGGCAAGGGTGGTGTTTGTCGCGGCACCTAAAAATGGCAACCCTCAAAAGACGGGAACCGTCTCCCTGGCAACCGGATGTCGGGTGGAAAACACACGATCAAGCAATCAGGGGGACGCACTTGCCCGATTTCCCTCGAATCTAGCAGCAAAGTATTATGAGCACAGAACTCAACGACACCCTATCGACCCTCAACTCTCTGATCGAAGTCTGCAAAGATGGTCAGGAAGGATTCCGTCTGGCCGCCGAAGCTGTGACTGGCGACGAGGACCTCAAAGCCTTTCTTTTTTCCTGCTCGCTCCAGCGTTCCAAGTTCGCGGGTGAGCTACAGAATGAAGTGATCAATTTGGGGGAGCCTGATCCGACCGAGCGCGGCAGCTTCACGTCTGTGCTGCACCGCGGCTGGATCAACCTTAAGTCCTCCGTCGTCAAAAACGACAACCACGCCATCCTCTCCGAGTGCGAGCGCGGCGAGGATAGCGCCGTTTCAAACTACCGCAAGGCCCTCAAAGTGGGTCTCTCCAGTTCTCTGGAGGAAATGGTAAATCGCCAGTTCCAGGAAGTGCTCGCGACGCATAATTCCGTCCGGGGCCTGCGCGACCAACTCGCTCTCCAGAAGCCGCCTACCCGCTCGGCCAAAGAGGTGGCTGGTGACATCGGCAGTTCGCTGCAAGACAAAGGGCGCGCCTTTGGAGCGTCGGCGTCGGAGACGTGGGAGACCGCCCGTTACAAAAGTGACGATCTGCTTCACACGACCGAGGAGTACGTCCGTGAAAACCCGCTGCCTGCTCTTCTGACGGCTGTGGGGGTGGGCTTCGCGCTCGGTTTGCTGGTGCGGTCGCTGGAAGCCTCTAACCGTGAGGTGATCGAGGTGCCGATCCCTAAAGCCGCCCAGAAGGTGCGTGATTATGATTACAAGGCAGCTATGCTGCCTTTCCTGTGGCCGGTGGTGAAGTTCTTTTCGAGCAATTACGCTGCCTCGCGCAAGCAGGTCAATAAGGCGTACAAGTCGGCCAAAGACATCGATGTCGATGGCTACATCGATCCGCTCGTCAAGAAGGTGAAGAAGACTTTCCGTTAACCGGCCATTCATCTCTTCCAAAACCTTCAAAGGCTCCCTTTACGTCCCGTAGAGGGAGCTTTTTTCGTCCCGATCAGCAGCAGAACACCCTAAAATAACCATGTCCATCCTTGATCAACTCAGCGGTTTGTTCAACAACGTTGCCAGCGGCAACCTCAGCGAACAGGAAACCCAAAATCATTATTCTCAGATTGCTCAGCAGGTGCCGCAGCAGACCCTCGGTGCCGCCATTGGGCCAGCCTTGTCCTCTCTCGATAACGGAGAAGTTCAAGAGCGCGTCCGCAACTCCGCTCAACAGATGAACCCGGAGCAACGGGGCGGTATTACCCAAGCACTACTCGGCGCGTTGGGTGGGGGAGCCCTTGGTGGCGGGATGGGCGGCGGTGCGCTTGGCGGTATTCTTAGCCAATTGGGAGTTAGCCCTGCGGTGGCATCGAATCCGCAGAGCGCCACTCCGGACGACATCTCCAAGCTGGCAGGCCACGCGCATGCCACCGATCCTGGTTTGTTCGAGAAAGCGACTGCCTTCTACTCCGCGCATCCCACCTTGGTAAACGCCTTGGGTACAGCCGTGGTCGCCAAGATCGTGGGGAATATCTCCCGTCAGAGTTAGAGCGTTCTGCCAACGAGTTTGCCTTCTGGTTGTAGGGTGGGGGCTCTGTCTGCCGCAAATTGACTAGGGCAGGTGGAGCGCTTGCCCTACAACCAGAAGTATAGACAAGGGCGAATCTTTTCGACGTTCGCTCGAAAAAGCGGATGACAAGGGAGGAAGCGGAGGCTAGTTTCTGCGTAGTTACTCAATTTGTCCGGTAACACTGTGACGGGCTGTAGCACAGCTTGGTAGTGCGCTTGAATGGGGTTCAAGAGGTCGCTGGTTCGAATCCAGTCAGCCCGATACCGTCCTCAAATGCCTGCGGATCAGGCACTTAATTTTTGGGAGTTTCTCGACTCTCAACAGCGCTCACCACAGCAGCAAAGATGCCGCTGTTGTTTGAAGATGTCAGCAAACGGCAAATCCCGCCGCTGGTGACCATGGGTTCTTATTGGCTTCGTTCCCACCCCGCTCAGGATGGAAGAGTGGGGGGTGCTCTGCTGTTTCAATCCATCGGCCTATTGAGCAAAGCCAGGTTCTACAAGGCTTGCCAGTCTGGGGTTTCCCCGTAAGATCGGTGCATGTCTGATGATGAGACGACCATAGAACGGCATGAGCTAGAAAGGGTTAAAACGGCTGCCATCGTTGCTGATTCCAAGCTCGAGCGAGCGCGTGCGATGCTGACCCAAGCCCAAAGCAAGGTCTAACCTGGCTTTCAGTTATCGGCCAATGCGCGTGCTCGGGCTTACCGGTACCCGGGCGGCGGCGGCGTCGAGCGCCTCTTCCAGCTCGCTTATCCTGTAGGGCTTCAACAGATGATGCTGGTACCCTGCCGCTCTGCTTCTCCTTCGATCTTCGTCTCCACCGCGGGCTGAGGAGGATCCCAAGCTGTTGTTGGCTCGGGGGAATAAACGGACCGTGAGCCGGTGTAAGCGCCTTTCAAGAACTCGCCCAAGCCCACCTTTTTCCGTTTACCGCCACCCGTTTTCGTCTGTAGTGTTCGCCGATGCACCTTGACCTCCGCCCGCACCCGCGTTTGACCGCCCTCGCTGCCGCCTCCCTCCTCCTGTCCGGAGTCAGCGTCCAACCGCTCCCGGCGAGCGCGCAGACGCCGGCCTCCCCTTTGGTCATCGGTTCTCCGAACACCGTCACGGCCGACCCGCCGGTCATTCGCCCGCGCACCCAACCCACGGTGGTTCCGCTCTTCGACGGAGTCACCTTCACGGACTTCAACCCCCGTTCGTTTGCCTACGCGCCCCCCGCAAACCCGCGCGGCTCCTGGGCGAAGATCGTGTTCGTCGCCGATTTTTCGGTGAGCGCCGGCCGGCAGTTCGACCGCACGGCTCAGGTCACCATCGGCAACGTCAACGTTTACTACGGCACGACGGCCGAACCCTCCGCCGCCGTGAGCCCGACCTGGCACGTCGAGCGCGACGTCACCGACGACGCTGTCCTGCTGGCGTCCGCCCAGCCCGGAGCCGTTTACCTGGGCAACCTGGTCAACGACACCTACACCGGCGTCATCCAGGGCACCGCCCACCTGGAGTTCTACCCCCCGGGGAAAGGCACTCCCGCCGCGCAGGTTCCCGACGTGGTCCTCGGCCTGCCCGCCACGGCGGGCGGGGCGGCGACGCTCCCTTCCGGCGACCAGGAACTGGCCGAGACGCTCACGTTGCCCCGCAACATCGAGCGGGCCTACCTCGACGTGCTCACCCAGAGCCAAGGGGCGGACGAGTTCTGGTATACCAGCGTGCCCGACGACCTGGCGGTCGAACTGCAAAGCAGCCCCGGCACCGCCTTTCGGGAAGCGGAGATCAGCGTGGACAGCCAGCCGGCCGGACTCGCGCCCGTGTACCCCTGGATTTACACCGGCGGCATCGATCCCTATCTCTGGCGACCCATCCCCGGCGTGCAGACCCTCAACTTCGTCCCGTTCCGCGTTGATCTGACGCCCTTCGCGGGCTTGCTCAGCGACGGCGCGCCGCACCGGATCGGCCTGCGGGTCGCCGGCGCCGACAACTACTTTCTGGCCACGGCCACCCTCTTTCTCTACCTCGATCGTGCCTCGAACCAAGTGACCGGCGCTCTGACCGTCAACAGCCTCAAGCCGCCGACGCCCGTGGTGCAAACCAACCTCTCGACGGCATCCGGCTACCCCAACGGCACGGTGTCGGTCACCTCCGGCCGCCGGTTCACCGTTGCCGGGTATGTCCAGACCTCCCACGGACGGGTGGACACGCAAATCCAAGGCGCGGTGGATTTCTCGAACCGGCAAAACTTCACCATCTCCGCCACGCAGTACGTGCAGGACATCCAGCAGGCGACGACGGTTTCGTTGGTGACCCAGCGGCAGGAAGGCAAACAGAGAGCAAGCGAGGTGCAGAGCTTTAGCTACCCGCTGACGCTCAAAATTGCGGAGGCAATCCAGCCGGATGGTTCCGCCACGTTGACCACCACGGTGACTCAACAGTATCTAACTCAAGAGACGACCCTAGCCGGCTTGCTGCCCTCGCTGCGGGCCACCACCAACGAAGTCGATGCGGCCGACACCCTGCAACTAAACGCCGCCGGAGCTGTCACCGGGCACGAGGGCCAGCGTAGCCGACAGCGCTACTTCCGCCTCGGCACCACGGATGGCGTCTACGAGCGTCAGATCACCGCCGCTGACGACGTGTTGACCGGAGTGTCGCCGCGATGATCTGCTGAGGGAGCGCGAGCCGCCGGACGACCGTCCCCGCGACCCGGGAGAAGGTCGAGTCCCCTGAGGAGGCCGCCGCCGGTTTTCCGGAGCGGGGCTGCGGCGAACGTTGGTTGATCCGGTAGCCCCGACCATAGCCAGCAAGGTGCCGCCGCTTGGAACGTCATCTGCTTTGGTGGGTGGCCATGACAACGTGCCTCGCCTGCAAGGAAAACACCTTCGACCCGGATCCCGAGGAGTGCGTCAACACCGACTGCTCGCGCAATCAGTATGGACTCTCGTTCCCCGGCTTCATCGCAGTCGTGGTGATGGTAGTTTCCATGTTCGCGCTGGTCACGTGGTTGTAGAGGGTGCCGCAGGCCATCGGACAAGAAGCGGTAGCAACGCTTGCTGCACCCCTGGCTTTGAACCGGGGTCGATTTTACATAAACTTATCCACGCGAACAACTTGCAGAAAGTGTTATGCGACATGATGCAGCATAAGTAGAGTTAGGCGTCTCATCTCCAGCCACCTAATCAATCTTGCTATGACACTCGCATCCAGTAGAGTTTCTGCCCAGGTTTTGCGCGGCCGCGGCCTCGGGGCGTCGGTGGGCACCCTCATCGGCGCGGGTTGGTTGATCTTCGCTTTGCAACATCTCGCCCTCACCCCGCAAATTCTTTTCGGCGCGCTGGGGCTGGTCGTCGTCCTCTGGCTGCTTGCCTGCAGCGGCCGGCTGCTGGTGATCGCCCGTCGTCTGCCTGCCCCAAGCGCGGCGGCTCGGGCGACCAATTGGCGCACCTGGACCTTGTTTTGGGCCAATTTCTCTCTCGAGATCATCCTCCTCAACGTGGCCATCAATCTGCTCAACTCGCCAGCCCTGCACGTTTACTGGCTGCCCGCCATTTCCCTGGTCGTCGGGCTGCACTTCCTGCCCCTGGCCGCCATCTTTGCCGCGCCCTCCTACTGGGCCTGCGGCACGGCGATGGTGGCCGTGGCGGGGGCAACCGTCGCGGCGGTCCACCGCGGTCCCTCCTTGGTCCAGTCCCTGGTCGCTGCGGAGGCGATCTGTAATGCTCTTATCCTTTGGGGCACCGCGGCCTGGAGCGTTCTTACGACCCAACACGCCTAACAACGCGCTGCAGCGAACGGCGCGGTGACCTACCACTTCAATCCTGCTCGTGCTCATAGCGCAGATGCTCGCGCAGCCACAAGGGCAGGTAGCGCAGCGTGCTGTCCTCCTCGAAGAACGTGTAGATGGGCTGCCGGCGCATCTCGTGCACGTTCAAGCCCGCCAGATGCTTGCTCACCTCCACGAAGATGGCCTGTTCCACCGCCTGCCGCTCCTGGTGGTGCCAGTCGCAGACCACCAGCAGCAACTCCTCAGGATAGTCCCACGGCTCCAGACAGGAGATGTACACGACGTGATGCACCTGGAGATCCATGGTACCTTGGGTGAGCGGCTGCCCGCACTCGCAGCAGGTGTAGCCTGAGGCCCGCAGCAGCTCATCGCGCTTTCGCTTCCAGCGCACATCCTGGAGCTTCTCGGCGTAGGAGAGCTTGGCGGTGGAGTTGCGCAGGCTCGCGCGGAACTCTTTGGGTGGTTGGTTGCCGGGTGGCATAGGAGAAGGGTCTGCAAGTGGATCAGCCGCCGGGATCGGACCGGTGGCTGGCGTTGAGCGCTGACAATCCAGGGCAGACGGTTACTTCAGAGTGGTATGCCTTTGTTGTGGCGGCAGGTGGGTTCTGAGGTGAGGAAGACGTGCCGGCCCACCGGCTTGGCTTGTGGGATGAACACGATCTTCAGCATGGTGTAGGGGGGGGGCGCAGAAGTTATCGGCCAAGACCCAGATAAGAGCGGCGACGCTGTAGCCCAGCCGGGTGGCGTGCCCCTCGAAGCTGCCGGGCACCTGCACGGCGTGTGTCACGGCAGCTTCCGGCGGCATGGGGCCTTAGCGCGCCTCCTTTGCGTTCGGTCCGCCTGCGGTGAGCGAGGTTGCCGGGGCGGTCTTCTCCAACACGAGCTTAGAGTCGTCCCGCTTCCTCGTGTAGGTCACTTCGATCGGAGGGGTCACGTGGGTGTGGTTGATGATGTACTTTGTCGGATTGTCCATCCAGCACTCATCGCACAAGCAGCTGGCGGCATAGGTCGGCGAAACGCCAAACTCATCCGTGATCCGAAGAAACTTGGGGTGCATGGCAACCGGCATGACCACCCGTCCGACCTTCGACTTTGTGCTGTGAGGATTGATCACCGCCTGCAACTCGGCTGCCATGTGCCGCAGAAGCGCGGCCATCTTCTCTCGGCGAGCGTTGGCTGCCTCGCTTCTGACAGGCTGATTCTCGATCTCAGCCGCGTGCGCCTCCCAGCTTGCGACCAGTCCTTCCAGAGTCATCGTGAACGCGTTCAAGGTGCCACCTCCCCTCCAAGCGCTGCAGCCGCAAAGATGTTCTCGATGGCCTGCTCTCTATCTCTGCCGCCTTGGCAGAGTGAGCCTAAAACCGTCGCGCTCAGAGCTTCGTAGAGGTATTCCTCTGGAGTCTGGCCGTCCAGTTCGCACGCCGCACGAACGAAGCGGGCAGGATTGGCCGGGACATGCAGGACCAGAACCATGCTGCCGTTGGTTCCATCCTCTTGACCATCGCCTTTCAACTCGTGGGCGGCATCTGCTGCCACCTTGGCAACACTTCGATCATCCAGCGCATCAGGCAGGAAGCCCTCGATGATGGCCTGAAGGAACAACTCCGGCACAACCTTGTGACGGGTACACAGTGCTTCCAGCATCTGCCTTGACGGTGCGCCCAGCGAGATGGCGAGTTTGTTGGTGTCCATAGGGGTCTTTAAGCTTCCACGGCTAGGGTGATCTCGACGTACCCCGCGCCGGCATACCGGCGGGCCTCCTCGCAAGCCTCATCGTCCACGGAGAGGCTGCGCTCCTGTTCCTCGGCCGCGTGGCGGGCCAGGCGCATGGCTTGGGTGAGCCGCCGTGCGCCCGGCCGCTCCTCGTCCTGCGCGAAGAGTTCTTCCTGCTGTACGTGGTTGCCGAGGTCGGCCAGGTACTCGCTGAGCACGTCCTCGACGGGGCGCGTCTCCCGATCGGCGAGCCGGGCAAAGGCTTCGAAGCGGTCGCGGCGAAGCTTCAGGTGCAACGCGAGGCTGGCCTGCGGTGTGAAGACGGCCAGGGGGGCTGGAAGCCTGCTGGCGGGCATCCTGGACCGCTGGCGCGGGCTTCGGCGCTTCCTGGGCTGGGGCTGTTGTGGCGGACTTCGGTACCGTGGCCGGCTTGATGGTAGCCGGGTACTTCGCGACGAGTGCTTCCCGGAAGGTACGTGTCTGTTCCCTCAGGGCTGCTTCGGAGCGATCCTGGGCTTCTTGGATCTCGGCGCGGGTGGGATAGGCTCGGGCGGGATCGCGCTGGGCGACGGGCCGGGGGTGGCTGCTTTTAGTGGCTCCGAAGAGGCCGGGGCTGCTGGCTTGTCCGCCAAGATGGGGTCGAGGATTTCCCGCAGCTTGGCCAAGGCAAACCCGCGCGGGACTTGCTTGGCTTGCTCCCACTGCTGGAGAGTGCGAACGGGGACGCCCCAAGCTTTGGCCATCTGAGACTGGCTCAGGTTGAGCTTGGTGCGCGCTACCTTGATTTGGGTTGCGAGGTCCACGGAGTTGAGTATTATACATGCGAACTAGTATTACAGCGTTAAGTCAGCCGGAGTTTTCAAAGCAGGTGCGACACCACG
>CAXTOP010000025.1:0-60976 GCA_964245965.1 uncultured Chthoniobacterales bacterium | reverse complement strand
TGGGACGGAAGTGGTGCTCGGCGTGGTAGCCGTTGTTGAAGAAAATCCAGTTGTACACCTTGCCGTACGAACTGACGCCCCAGGCGATGGGCTCCTCGGTGTTGCCGCCGAAATGACGGTAGTAGCCGTTGAGGTAGCTCATGCAGTGGCCTAGGTACATGAAAGGCAGAAAGTACACGATGAAGCGCCAGTTGAAGAAGGCCATGACGGCCAGAGTGACCATGAAGGTCGCCAACTCACCGTTGCCCCAGCGGGCTTCGACCGCGCCGCGCTTTTTCATCTCGCGATTGATGGCGGCGGGATTATCGCGGAAGAAGCTCAGGAAGGTGTAGCTCCAGACGTTTTCGGCTTCGTCGTCGTGGCCGTGGCGGTAGATGCTGATCCAGTCGGTAGTCTCGCCGTGCTCGTCCTGTTTGTCGCTGTTGCCCTTGTGGTGCTGCATGTGGACCACGTCGTAATAGGTCTGGGAGAAGCAGCACGTCACGCTCTCCAGCACGCTGAAGAGCCGGTTGAGCAGCGGCGAGCGGAAGTAAGGGTTGTGAATGAAGTTGTGCGAGATGCCGTTGATATTGGCATTGATGCAGAAGGCGTACAGCAGGCCCAGCGGGATCATCACCCACAGCGAGGTGCGTGGGAACAGGTAGTACAACGAGAGGAACAATCCGAAGTGCGCCAGGGCCGCGACCACCGGAACGATGTCCCAGCGGGTGTAAGCGAAGAGCCAGGAATCGGTCTTCGGGATTTCGATCTTGATAGGTTCTGCTTTCATTGGAGTGGGCCCGCCGAGTGGCGGCTGGGCGCTGATTGGAGGGATTCTTAATAGCGGGACGCTCTTTCGTCAACGTGAAAGCATCGGCGGCGCCGGAGGTATTTTCCTGGAGCGAGTTTCGTAAGTCCCTCTCGTAGAGGATTGCCTGGAACCCTCCGCGCCTTTGTAGGACCAAACCCTACGGCGGTTTTGGGCCATGCCTTTGGTGGGAAGAGCCGCTTGCGGCCATTCACAGGATGTCCGCGTGGTTGCGGAACTGGCGCAGCAACTTGTCGTATCGGGTGGGTTCCAGCACCGGGGCGATGCGCTTGAAGAAGGGGTTGATCCAGCCGGACACGTGCCGCACGTAAAGGTCCAGCGGCGACAGGTCAAAGCGCAGGTGAAGCTTGGGATCGTAGTTCAGCGGCGTGCTGTAGTACCATTGGAGCTTTTGCTCGATGCCCCAGGTAATCAGGTCCCGGATCGTGAGAAAGTACAGGTGCAGGTCCAACGCCACGGCGTAGTCCAGGCCGAGATAGTTATCGTAAAGCTTTCCCTCGTGGACCATGCAGGCGCTGAACGCCACGGCGCGTCCCTCCTGCCGCCAGATGAAGAACCGGGCCCGGTCAGGCATGGTTTTGCCCAGCGTGCAGAAATAATCCTTCGTCAACTCCTCGAAGCGGAAGCTGCTGCGCGCGAGCACCTGCTGGTAGAGGGGGTAGATTTCGTCCACGTAGGGGCTCACGTCGGTGACCACCTGCATCGTCACCGGCGGCGGACCATCCTTCTCTCCGGGTTCGCGGAACTTGCGCCGAAGGTTCTTGCGCATGGATTTGCCCAGGCGCAGCGCCAGGTAGTCCTCGAAGCTCTTGAAGTCCGACAGTGGGAGGATCGTGGCCGGGAAGCTGGGCATCCGCACGAAGCCCTGCCGCGCCGCGGGTGCGTCCATTTGCGTACGGTAGAAGCTCGGAAAATCCTTGAACGTGATGATGGCCGCTTTGCTCGCGCGGGCGCAAACCCGCAACGCTTCGAGCAGGGCGGCCGTCGCCTCGGCGCGGTCGCCGTAGTCGGTGACCGCTAGGTGCCCCTCGCCCGCGGTGCAACCGGCCATGAGCATTTTCATGCTCAGGAAGTGCGGGAAACGCCGGCGTACTGCCGCGATGGGCGCGCGGATCGTGGCCCCCACACCCGCCGTGAGATCCTGGTCGGTGAAGAAAAAGGGCTGGATGGCGCGGATCACTCCGCCTCGATCGCGCAGGATAAGGTAGCGGTAGTCAAAGTTCGCCTGCCGGATGGTGGCTTCGCAGACCTCGTAATAACGCTGGTCCTTGCAGCAGCCGGCGAAGGCATCGAGCCACGCGGGACGGTCGAGCAGAGCGGCCCGGTCAACTACTTCCGCCGTGCCGAAACGGGTCTTGAATGTTACAGGCGTTTCCTTGTCGTTCATGTCCTGTCCGGGCGGAGTATCAGGTGCCGAAGAAGCGGTCGCCCGCGTCGCCCAAGCCGGGGACAATGTAGCCGCGCTCGTTGAGTCCTTCATCCACGGCGGCGGTGTAAATGGTCGATTCGGGGTGAGCCGCGTGGAAAGCCTCGATGCCCACGGGAGAACTCACGAGGCACAGGAAGCGCACCGAACGCGCGCCGGCCCGCTTGAGGGCGGCGGTTGCCGCCGACGCGCTGGATCCGGTGGCGAGCATCGGGTCGAGCAGGATGACCTCGGCCTCGTCGATGCCGGGCGGCACCTTGGCGTAGTAGCTGACCGGTTCCAGGGTGCGTTCATCCCGGTAGATGCCGATGTGCGCCACTTGGGCATCGGGCACCAGTTCGAACAAGCCTTCGAGCAATCCCAGGCCGGCGCGCAGGATCGGCGCGAGCACCAGCGGCCGGCTCACCGTGCGGCTGGGACAAGGCGCAAGCGGCGTTTGCACGGTGGTATTTACCGTGGGCAGATCATTCGTCGCCGTGAAGAACATCAGCGCCGCTGCCTCACGCAGAGTGCGACGGAATTCCGCCGTCGAAGTCGCCTTGTCGCGCAGGATGGCGAGCTTGGCCTGAACGAGCGGGTGATCGATGACGACAAGGCGGGACATGGCGGCAGAGGATGAAGGAGGCAGGTTGGGGGATGGAAGCAGAAAGTCACAGGCCGCGGAGAAAGTTTTCACCCGACGCGAAGTCGTTTATTAGTCTATAAAGTATGACTTGACCCTCCCCGGCATGAGCGGCATAATTGCTCCAGATATGGCCGATCTCATTGTACATGACCTGGAAGAAGCAATCGTTCAACGGTTGCAGGAAGAAGCAGCCCGCGAGGGTGTATCAACAGAGGAAGTACATCGGCGTCTGCTTCGTCAAGCACTCGCAAAGAAAACTGTGGAGCAGCCTATGAACTTCAATGATTTTCTGCTGACAATGCCGGACTTCGATGATGCTTACGAAGTGTACTTTGAGCGACAGGTAGAAAGTCTTAGGATTGTCGATCTGAGTGACTAGCGACATATTCCTCATGGCCTTCTTGCTCGACACCAACGTAGTTTCTGAATTGCGCGTAAAACGCCGTGCCGCGTCGTCGGTGGCTGCGTGGCATCGGGCAAATAGACAAACAGACAAACAGACATGTTCTTGAGCGTGATGACCGTGAGCGAACTCCGACGCGGAGTAGAAGCTTTGAGGATACGCGACCTACAGGCAGCACTTCATCTTGACAGGTGGCTTACCGAGGTAGTGCAACGGTACGGACCACGCATTCTGGAAATAGACTTGGCAATCGCCGACTTGGCAGGACGCCTCTGTACAACCCAGCAGCTTCCCATCGTGGACGGGTTGCTGGCCGCCACGGCGTTGTATCATGACATGACATTGGTCACTAGAAATATCAGGGACGTGGAGCGTGCCGGCGTGAACGTTTTCAATCCTTTTTCAGACTAGGACAGCACCTAAGCCTTTCAATACTTAGAAGCTGTCGAACGACCATCAGGGCTTCCGAGGAGGATGCGCAAACAGTAACGAGGTCTGTTGCCCTACAAAGCTTCCAGCTCCGCCCAGCGCTTATAGAGCGCGGTGACTTTCGTCTTCGCAGTGGCCAATTCTTTTTCCTTTTCCTGCCAGTGGTCGCCGTGGGTCTGGTAAAAATCGGGTGCCGCGAAAGCTGTTTCCAACTGCGCCACGCTGTCCTCGGCTGTGAGGATGTCGCCTTCGATGGTTTCCAGCTCCTTGGCTTCTTTCCACGTAAGCTTGCGGGTGGCGACGGTGAGAGCCGCCTTCTTCTGTGGGCTGGCGGCGGCTTTGACGTTCCAGGCGGCGGCTTGCGCGGCGTCGGCGGTTTTCTTCGCGGCGCGCTTGTCTAGGTAGTCCTGGTAGTTGCCCGCGTCGTAGTAAAGCTGCCCTTCGCCCTCGAAGGCCAGGATCGATGTGCAAACGCGGTTCAGGAAGTAGCGATCGTGGCTGACGGCGATCACCGTGCCTTCGAAGCCGACCAACGCTTCCTCCAGGATGCGCAGCGTCGCTAGATCGAGGTCGTTGGTTGGTTCGTCCAGCACGATCACGTTGCCGCCGCGCTTGAGGATCTTCGCCAGCAACACCCAGCTGCGCTCGCCACCGGAAAGAGACGCAACCTTGGAATTAACCCGCTCGCCGGTGAACAGGAAACGCGTCAGGTAGGCGCGCAGACCGATGTTCTCGTCGCCCATGCGGACCCACTCGCTCCCCTCGCCCACTTCGTCGAATACGGTCTTTTCCTCGTTGAGGCGCAGCCGGCCCTGGTCAACATAGTTGATTTGCGTGCGCGAACCGATCGCGACCTCGCCGCTGTCGGGCGGCATCTCGCCCAGCATGATCTTGAGCAGCGTGGATTTGCCCAACCCGTTGCGGCCGACGATGCCCAGGCGCTGGCCCTCGGCCATCTGCAGAGAAAAATCCTTGAAGAGCAGCTTGCCGCCCAGTGTCATGCTGACTTCCTTCAGCTCGATGACCCGGTTCGCCAGCTTGGGCGCGGGCGGGATGATGAGGTCCACGTCCAGTTCCTGCTCGGGCGCGTCCTGCGCGGCGGTGTCGTGGTAGCGGTCGATGCGGTCGCGCGACTTCGTGGTCCGCGCCCGGGGGCCGCGGCGCACCCACTCCAGCTCGCGCTTGAGGAACTTCTGGCGGCGCGCTTCCTGGCCCTCCGCGATGCCCTGGCGCGCGGCCTTGGCTTCGAGGAAGTTCGTGTAGTTGCCCTGGTGTGAAAAGAAATTACCCTCAGCCAGTTCCACGATGCGGCTGGTCACGCGGTCCAGGAAGTACCGGTCGTGCGTAACGAACAAACACGTGCCGGGATAGTTGAGCAAAAATCCCTCCAGCCACTCGATGGATTCGGTGTCCAGGTGGTTGGTCGGCTCGTCGAGGATCAGTAAGTCGGGCCGGGCTAGCAACGCACGCGCCAGCGCGACCCGGCGCTTTTCACCGCCGGAAAGCTGACCCGCCAGCCGGTCGGCAGCCGGCGTGCCGAGATGCGTGGAAATCGAGCGGACACGGTGCTCGATGTTCCAACCGTCCAGGTGGTTGATGTGGTCAAGCATTTCGCCTGACCGGGAAGATTCGGGCGGCTCGTTCTCGTAAGCTTCGATCAGCGACATGACCGCCTGTGCGCCGGTGAGGATGTTTTCCTCCACGGTCCGGTGGTCGTCCAATTGGAAATCCTGCGGCAAATAACCAGTGATGAGTTCGTTGCGGCGGACGACCTGGCCGGCGTCCGGCTCGGCGACGCCGGCGACGATGCGCAAGAAGGTCGATTTGCCCGTGCCGTTGCGGCCCACCAGGCCGATGCGGTCGCCCTCGTTCACCGCCAGGCTGGCGTGGTCGAGGATCGTCTGCACGCCGTAGTTGACCTGCAAATCGATGGCGCTCAGGACTGCGTTGTGTGGATTGCCGGCCATGGGAAAGAACGAAGAAGTGCGGACGAAGCGGAAGACGGAGGCGGAAGGACCCGCAAAGTGCGGCAGATCGGGCGTTTTGTCGAGGGCCGGGGCCGTGGAAAGATCGCCGCGCACCGCCGGGCGAATACTTGCACAAATTAACCGAATACTTGCACAATGCTCGTCTCGCGGACCTTTTCCATCTTCCACATAATGGAGGAATGAAACGCACTTTCGGCACGATCCAAGGCAACAGAATCATCGAACAGGACGACCACAGCATCACCTTCCTGACGGGCGCGACGCTGGACGGCGACGGGGCGAACGGCCAGTTCGGCCATCCTCCCTGCTACGCGCCCAAATCATTCCGCGGAGCCACGCTCGACGTGCTGGGCAACGCCGGCAAACCCGGCAACTGGTACGGCGTCCTCACCGACACCAACGACAGCCGGGGCATTCCGCTCGTGCAGGACAAGGACGATCCCTGCCTTGGCGCTTATATCTCCACCACCTCGCTGCACCTGCTGGACAAGGAGGGCAAACGGCTGCCCAACTCGTCGCCTTTCAAGTACGTGGACTCGGCCACGGTGCCGTTCGTCGTGGTGCCGCCGATCATCATTCAGGAAGCCGGGGGCATCGTGCTGGGCTGCCGCTGCGTGGTGACCAACACTGCCAGCGGGCAGAAGACGGAGGCCGTGGTCGCCGATGTTGGTCCGCGCAACCGCCTGGGAGAAATGAGTGTCGCCTGCGCCCGGGCGCTCGGCCTACCGCTGGGCGGGGCGCATCCGGCCAACGGTGGTGGGATGGACGCACCGGCCATCCATTACCAGCTTTTCCCGGGAACCGCAGCGGTGGTCAACGGGGTGACTTACCCGCTGCAGGAGAGCTAGGATTTGCGGCGGAGCCGCTTCGTAACAAGGTAGGGATGGCTCTCCGAGCGGTCCGTGGTTTCGCTCGGTCCGGCTTTAACGGCAGCCTTATCTCCTGTGCAGCGTTGAAAAGTCGGATCGCTCGGAGAGCGAGTCCCTACCTTTGTTACGACCGGCGGGATGGCACCGCCTGACCGGATGCGTTTGCCAGCGACGTTTTTCCGGGCAACTTGTTCGCGCCCGGATTTGCCATGAAAAACCACCTACTGCCTCGGTCATCGATCACACGGTTCCTCGCTCTTTCCGGATTGGCCGCCCTGTCGGCTGCCGCGCCGCTCCACGCGCAGGTGGACCGCATCGTCGGCAAGCCTTTCGCCACGCGCTCGGAAGTGCTCGGGCGGCATGGCATGGTCTGCACCAGCGTGCCGGCGGCCTCGCAGGTGGGGCTAGACGTGCTCAAGCGCGGCGGCACCGCCGTGGACGCGGCCATCGCGGCCAACGCCACCCTCGGCCTCATGGAACCCATCTCCAACGGCGTCGGCGGCGACCTGTTCGCCATCGTTTACATCGCCAAGGAAAACAAACTCTACGGCCTCAACGGCAGCGGACGCTCGCCGCTCGGGTTGTCCTACGACCAGATGAAGGCGGAACTGGACAAGCTTCACCGCGACACCCTGCCGCCCGTCGGCATGCTGCCTATCTCCGTGCCGGGCGCGGTCGATGCCTGGCAGCAGTTGCACGACCGCTTCGGCAAGCTCACCCTCGCCGACGACCTTTCCGGTGCCATCCACTACGCCGAGGAAGGATTTCCCGTCACCGAAACCATCGCCTACTACTGGGGCCGCAATCTCCTCGCCTTCAAAGGCCTGCCGGGCGCTTACCTGGCAACCTACACCCTGGACGGCAAGGGCCATGCCCCGGAGAAGGGCGACATCTTCAGGAATCCCGGCCTCGCCCGCACCCTCACGCAGATCGCCCAGGGTGGACGCGATGCGTTCTACAAGGGCGAGATCGCGGACAAGATCGACGCCTTCATGCAGGCCAACGGCGGCTTCCTGCGCAAGGTCGACTTCGAGCGGCACCACTCCGATTGGGTCGAGCCGGTGTCGAGCAACTACCGGGGGTACGACATCTTCGAGTTGCCGCCCAACGGCCAGGGCATCGCCACGCTGGAAATCCTCAACATCCTGGAAGGATATGACCTCAAGTCGCTCGGGTTCCACTCCACGCAGGCGGTCCACCTGATGGTCGAGGCCAAGAAGCTCGCCTGGGCCGACCGCGCCAGGTATTACGCCGACCCTGATTTCAACAAGCTGCCCGTCGCCGGCCTGATCTCCAAGGAATACGCCGCCGAGCGCCGCAAGCTCATCGACCCGAACAAGGCCGCCAAATCCTACGACGCCGGCAACCCGGCCATCAACCAGGGCGACACCATCTACCTGTGCACGGCGGACGACGAGGGCAACATGGTCTCGCTCATCCAGAGCAACTACCGCGGCATGGGCAGCGGCATCGCCGTACCCGGCCTGGGGTTCATGTTCCAGGACCGCGGCCAGCTCTACAGCATGGAGCCGGGGCACTTCAACGTGTACGCGCCCGGCAAGCGGCCCTTCCAGACGATCATCCCCGGCTTCGCCATGAAGGACAACAAACCCTGGCTCGCCTTCGGCGTGATGGGAGGCGGCATGCAGCCGCAGGGCCACGTGCAGATCCTGACCAACCTGATCGACTACGGCCTCAACGTGCAGGAAGCCGGCGACGCCTCCCGCTGGCAGCACGAGAGCACCGTGGAGCCGACCGGCAACGGGGTCACCGAAGGCGGTGCGCGGGCCAACGACGCCAGTCAGACCGGGTTCGTGGACCTGGAGAGCGGATATCCCTACGAGGTGGCGCGCGACCTGCGCAAGAAGGGCCACGACATCCGCTTCGATCTCGGCGGCTACGGCGGCTACCAAGCGATCAAGGTGGAGATGCACGACGGCCAGCGCGTGTACCTCGGCGCGAGCGAGAGCCGCAAGGACGGCCAGTCGGTCGGGTATTAATCAGAGTGAATTGAGTTTATAGAGAGATCCGCATGTCAAGGAGAGCCCGCCGCCGTTCCAAAATCCTGGGTGCCACCGACCCATCTATCGTCCAAGCATCGCTGGTCGCCAGGAGTCTTCCGGCAGCGCGCCCCGTTCATCTCCCATCCCGGGCAGGATCGGAGCGGCCAGGCCGGCGGAGTTTGCGTTCGCTGGCGGCTTATGGAGCGGTGCTGCTCCTCACGCTGTTCGCCATGACCTTGGTCCTGCGTCTCTGGCAGATGGACCTGGCCAGTCCCATCAACTACGGCGGTGACGGCATGCAGCACCTCATGTTCACCAAGGCTTTCTTAGAGAATGGGTGGTACCTGAGCAACCCCATGCTGGGCGCCCCCTTCGGCATGGAGATGTACGAGTTCCCCGCCGCCGATACTCTGCCGGGGCTCATCATCAAGTTTCTCGGGCTCTTTACCCACGATCCGGCCGTCGTCACCAACCTGCTCTTTTTCCTGACGTTCCCGCTGGCGTCGCTTTGCGCCTTCCTTGTTTGCCGGCAGTTGGGCATTGCCACGGGACCGGGCATCCTGAGCAGTGTGCTCTACGCTTTTTTGCCCTACCATTTCTGGCGCGCCGCCGGGCACCTCTACCTTTCGGCTTACTTCGTCGCACCGCTGGCCACGCTCGTGGCCTGGTGGATCGCGACCGGGCGGCTGCGCCACGAGAATGGCACGTGGCATGGGGGGCGGCTGCTGTCGGCCGTGTTCCTCTGCGTCGTGGTCTCGCTGGCGGGAGTGTACTACCCCTTCTTTGCCGGGATAATCCTGGTCGCCGCCAGCTTCATGGCTCTGATCACCCGGCGGGACGGGCGGCACTTCGTGGCGGGTGGCTTGCTGAGCGCGTTGTTGGTCGCGGGGATGCTGGCCTGCCTCGCGCCGAGCCTGTGGCACATGCGCGGGAGCACCCATCCCCCCGCCAGCCTGCGCCTTCCGGGTCAGTCGGAGGTCTATGGTTTGAAGATAGCCCAGCTCGTGCTCCCGCACGACAACCACCGGCTGGCCGCCTTCAACACCGTCAAGGATGCTTACAACAAAGACGCGCCGCTGGTCACAGAAAACACGAGTGCTGCCCTCGGGGTGATCGGCGCGATCGGATTTTCAGGGCTGATTGGCTGGCTGGTTTTCCGTCCGGTGACGCGGTTGCCCGTCCCGGAGCGGAGCCATCAGATCCTCGACACCTTCAGCGCTTTCAACGGCGTGGCGGTCCTCTTCGGCACCATCGGCGGGTTCGGTTCACTCTTTGCCTTCTTTGTGTCGCCGCAGGTTCGCAGCCTCAACCGGATCAGCGTTTTCATCGGGTTCTTCGCGCTGGTGGCGGTGGCGGTCGGACTGGAACGGCTGAGCGCGGGACGCCGGTTTCCGGCGGTCGTACGTGCCCTCGGCTGGGTCGGCCTGGGAGGGCTCTTGTGCCTCGGGATCTACGATGCGAGCCAACCGGTATATCCGGAGTTTTACCTTGCGACCCACAAGGAGTACAAGCGCGACCGGCAGTTCTACCGGCAGGTGCAAGCCGCCGTCCCCGCAGGCGGAATGGTTTTTCAGCTGCCTTACCATTCGTTCCCGGAAGGTGGAGCGGTAGTCAACATGGATGATTACTCCCACTTCCGCGGGTATCTCCATACCCACAATGTACGCTGGAGCTTCGGCGGGATAAAGAACGGGCCGTCCGACCTGTTCGGGCAGCACATCGATTCACTGCCGGTCGCACAGCGCGTGCGGCAGCTCGCGTTGGCCGGTTTCAGCGGCATCTATATTGACCGCATGGGCTACGTGGATTTCGGCATAGCGATGGAAACTTCCCTGCGGCCGTTTCTCGGTGCTCCGGCGGCGGTCCGGTCGAACTGCTTGTTCTTCAGCCTGGAGGCGTACGCGCGGTCGTTGCGCGCCGCGATGACGCCGGACAGATGGCAGCAGGAGCAGCATCTCAGTTTGACCTTCCCGCAGGCGAAATTCCTCAAGGGGTTCGCCGATCAGGAGAGCACCAGCGAGCACCTCTGGCGCTGGTGCTCGCAGGACGGAGAGTTGGACATCGAAAACATCGACGACAAGGTGAGACGGATTCGCCTGCACATGCTGGCGAACACGGGCACTCCCGGTCCGACCCGGTTGGTGATGAGCACTCCCTCCGGGCAGCAGAGCTGGACGATCGGCGAAGACCGTCAACCCATCTCCGCCACCGTGGACCTGCCGCCCGGCAAGGAAGTGATCCATTTTCTCTGTAATGGAAAACCCATCGACGCGCCGTTGGACACAAGGGTATTGGTATGGAGCATGACGGATTTTCAGATCGAGGAAGATTTGCCTCCAGTCGCCCCATAGTAATCCCACTTCTTCCAAACATACAAGGGTCGCATCCGTTCCCAGCCCCGGACGGGGCTGGGAACTCCATTTTTGGAAGATGGCTCGCTTTGTCGATCTGCAGTCTAGTTCCTCTGCGACACCGGCAGACTCAAATGGAAGCTCGCGCCCCGGCCGGGTTGGCTGCTGACGGCCACTTGGCCGCCGTGCGCCTGCACCACGTGCTTGACGATGGATAAACCCAGGCCTGTCCCACCCACGGCGCGCGACCGGTCCTTGTGGACCCGGTAGAAGCGCTCGAAGATGTGCGGCTGATCCACCTGCGGAATGCCCGGACCATTATCGGCCACGCAGATGCTGGCCCGCCCGTCCGCCAGTTCGGCGCTGATCCGAATCTCGGGACGGGCGTTGTCGCCGTATTTGAGCGCGTTCTCGATCAGGTTGGAGAAGACCTGATCCATCCGGTGGGCGTCGGCCTCAATGGTGGGGACAGCCTCGGAAAACGTCAGCCGCACAGATGCACCTTTCTCGCTGATATTCGGTTCCAGCCGTTCGATCACCCGTTCCACGCAGGTGCGCAGTTGCACGGACTCAAAGTTCAACCCCGCTGCCTGCCGGGTCTCCAGTTGCGAGAGCGAGAGCAGGTCCTCGATCAGGAGATTGAGCCGTTCGTTGTGCTTCCACATGACCCGGAGGAACTTTTGCGCGGTTTCCCGGTCGTCCATCGCCCCGTCGAGCAGCGTTTCCAGGTAGCCGTTGATGATGGCGAGCGGGGTGCGCAGTTCGTGCGAGACGTTGGCCACGAAATCCCGTCGAACGGCCTCGAGGGCCTTCAGTTCGGTGATGTCGTGGAAGATGGCGATGACGCCCTTGGTCGTGTTGCTGTCCGGCGGGCGCAGGCTGGCGGCGGTGATGGCGAAGTGCTTTTGCACGTAGCGCTGATCCTGCCGGACTTCGAGCGTGATCTGGCGGGTCTGCGGCGTGCCTTGGTCCAGCGCCGCCAGGATGATCTCCTGCAAGGTGTGGTCGCGAAACACTTCCATGAGCGTGCGATCCCGCCAGGGCATACGCAGGTCGAACATGCGGTACAGACTATGATTGGCGAGGTTGATGCGCTGACTGGCATCCACGATGAGCACTCCTTCGCTGAGGCTGCCGAGCAGCGCCTGGAGGTTGAAGACCTCGTCCCCGAGCTTGCGATGGTTTTCACGCAAGCGCTCGGCCAGGGAGATCAAATCATCCGCCGCCGCACCCAGGCGGCCGCGACGGGAAACGTGCCCGGGAGCGTTCCACTCACCCTGCGACAGCCGGCGCAGAACTTCCTGCAAGTCCCACGCGGGTTGGACAAAGGCAAAGTAGCCCCACGCCGTAATCAGCAGTGTCGCCAAAAAGAGCAGCCAGGGTAGAGCGGTGAACATCGTGAGAGGAAAATGACCGCTGCCCGATCAGAAGGTCTGCCGTCTGGTCATTGGTCATCCGTCATTTCTTCCGTCGGCAGGGCTGAAAACCGGTAGCCCTCGCCACGCAGGGTTTCGATGCGCGCGGCGTGGATACCGAGCTTTTCGCGCAGGCGGCGGATGTGGGTGTCCACGGTGCGCGTGTCGATGGCGTTGGTGTAACCCCACACGTCGAAGAGCAAAGTCTCGCGGGATTGGGTGCGTCCGCGGCGTTCCAGCAAAAGGTAGAGCAGCTTGAACTCGGTGGTCGTGAGGTCGAGTTTCTGCCCGTCCAGGCTGATCTCGAAATTGCCCCGGTCGATGACGAACCCGGAGACGGTCATCAACTCCCCCCGCCGTTCGGCCCCGCGCACCCGGCGCAGCACGGCCTCCACCCGCAGGACCAACTCGCGCGGGCTGAACGGTTTGGTGATGTAGTCGTCCGCCCCTATTTCCAGTCCGGCGATGCGTTCGGCCGGCTGTCCTTTGGCCGTGAGCATCAACACGGGAATGGTGGCGGTATCAGGTTCTTTTTTCAGTTCGCGGCAAACTTCCTCGCCGCTCATTTCGGGCAGCATCAGGTCGAGCACGATCACATCCGGGCGATGCCGGCGCGCGGTGCCCAGGGCCTCCAGACCCGTCGCGGCAGTCAGGACGTCGAAACCCGCGCCGCGAAGCTTGTAGCGGACGAGATCGACGACATCGGCTTCGTCATCGACGATCAGCACGGTGGGTTGCATGGGCTCGCAGGGTAAAAGCCCAAAGCATGCGGGCCAGCCGGAAGAGTGACAAGCAACGACTTTGTCACACAGAAAAAATTCGGTCCGCGCGCGCCCAGAAACCGACTGCCGAACAAACGCGCGCGGACCCGAATCACCTTAACCTATCAACATAGACCCGGAGGAAGGATGCATGTTCAAAAGATTTTGAAGTTTTCTTTTTTCCCGGCCCAACGACTTTCACGGTGCGAACTCCACCCACCACGTGGACATGCCCAACAAGCGCGTGTCGTCTCGATTCTCCACGGACCACGGTGAGTCCGCGTCCGGCAGCTTGAAGTACAACACGTTCTTCGAGCGCAGCAATCCTTTCGGCAGCGGGATGGTGTACTCCACAGGGGCGGCACTGTGAAGGACCATGGAGACGATCTGCCGGCCGTT
Source organism: uncultured Chthoniobacterales bacterium (assembly GCA_964245965.1). Lineage (GTDB taxonomy): Bacteria > Verrucomicrobiota > Verrucomicrobiia > Chthoniobacterales > SZAS-18 > CAWCJJ01. The sequence continues at coordinate 47,499 of CAXTOP010000025.1, read as the reverse complement.
CAGCTCGATCCGGAGGTGCTGCTTCTTGAGCTTGGGCGGAGCCAGGTAAGTGCCGCACTTGAAGCGCAACCGGGTCGCCGAGGTGTCGTCCAAGGCAAAAATCAGGTCGGCTTCGCGTGCCTCGCTCCAGCTGTATCCCGCCTCGCCGTCACTCCAGCCTTCGGCCTCGAAGGGCTTTGCCAGGTCCCCGCTGAAATCGATGCGGCTTCCCGCCATCCTGGGGAACACGTCGGGCACCGAGCGGCGCAGAATCCCCGCGAGGCATTGCGGATAGCTCCACTGCCAGACCCGCCCGGGCTGGTCGTCGATGTTCACCGGCACCTGGTTCCAGCGCGCGGTGGGCATGGCCATCGCGCCGCGCCCGTTGAAGAAGATGCTTACCGTCAGCAGGACGCCGCCGGCCAGCTTCGCGGGCCACGCGAATCCCTTCCTGGCTACCACTTGGTTTGCCTGATCCAGAGCCGCCCGCGTGCCCAGCACCGCCACCAACACGAGCCAGGGCACCAGTTCCGTCGTGTAACGCGGACCGAAACAGGCACCGCCGAACCACGGCCGGAAACTGGAGACCGCCGCGAGGTGGCCCAGGCTCATGACCGCGGCCAGCCAGACTAGACGGGCGAAAGGCTGTTGCCGCCAGGAACGCGCCAGCAGGTAAACGACAAAGAACACTACCGGCACATTGAAGAGCATCCCGCGCGACGGGCTGACCAGATTGCCGGTGAACGCTTCCAGGAAGTCCGTCGTGTCCAAGCGGTTCGCCTGGTAGTAACTCGGCAGGATCTTGCCGAAATTCATCCAGGAATAGGTGACAAACGCGGCGAACCACGCGGCGCCGGTGGCCGCGTAGGCGACGAATCCCCGCGGGTAGAACAGGAGCAGATAAACGGTGATGCCGACGATGAAAATGCTGCTCGTCGGCCGGACGAAGTACATCCACGACAGCACGGTCGCCAGCAGCGGCCCGCGCAACCGGTGCCGGCCGGTCGCCTGCGCGAGCAGCAGGTAGAGCACCCAGCCGGACAGGAAGATGCCCCAGGTGTGCGTCCACAAGCCGCGCGACGCGGTGCTCCAGACCTGGGTGCCCAGCGTGCCGCCCAAGGCAACGCAAAGACTCCAGGACACCGGCAGCAGCAGACGGCCCGTGGCGTAGAAGATGACAGCCAGACCCGCCATCAGGATGGCCGCGAGCAGACACTGGACGTAGGCCTCGTTGTCGTAGTTGTACGCTCCTTTGGCGTCCACGATGGGTTTGCCGAAACCGTCCATGATCGCGACAAACGGTGCGGACAGGAGGGAGGAACCCGGGGGAAAGTAGTAATAGAGGTGATCGCGCACCCACTCCATCTGGTACATCTTGCCGTTGAGGTCGGCGCTGCCGGACCGCACCAGGTAGTCCGCCCGCGGAACGTACCCGTCGAGCATGAAGCTGTGCCGGGTAAGCAGGTTCTGAGTGAGCAGCAGGGAGTACTTGGAATCGCCCACGTAGGTGATCGGCGATTGGGTAAAGATCAGGAAAACAGCGGCGAAGATGAGAAGGGCAAGGCCGGCGTCGGTCCGGTGAAAAGATGTGGGTGCCGCGGTGGGTCGAGGGTGCATGGACAATGGCGTGGAAAAGCGCCCCGCGGGCGGAATCGTGTTTTCGCCGGTGAGTAAAATAATGTCAAGGTGGTCCGCGCCTTGCGTGCCGCCGGATTTCCGATATACCACGGGACGTTTCCCATGAAGCTCAGTGTTCTCATTCCCTGCTATAACGAACGCGCGACCATCGCGTCGGTCCTGGCGGCCGTCCGCGCCAGCACCGTACCCGGCCTGCAGATCATCGTCGTCGATGACGGGTCGAGCGACGGCACCCGCGAACTGCTGCAAGGAGAACTGCGCCCTCTGATCGACAAGGTGTTGCTGCACGAGCGCAACCAGGGCAAAGGGGCGGCGTTGCGCACGGGGTTCGCCGCGGTGGACGGCGATCTGGTGGTCATCCAGGATGCCGATCAAGAGTATGACCCCAGGGAGTATCCCCGGCTGATGAGCCCCTTCCTGGAGAGCAAAGCCGACGTGGTCTACGGCTCGCGCTTCGCCGGCGGGGAGGCGCACCGCGTCGTGTACTTCTGGCACATGGTCGGCAACCGGTTTTTGACGCTGCTCTCCAACATGATGACCAACCTGAACCTCACCGACATGGAGACCGGGTACAAGATGTTCCGCCGCGAAGTCATTCAGGCCATCGACATCGAGGAAGCCCGTTTCGGCTTCGAGCCGGAAATTACCGCCAAACTGGCGCGGCGCGGCTGCATCTTTTACGAGATCGGCATTTCCTACCGTGGCCGCACCTATTCCGAGGGTAAAAAGATCGGTTGGCGCGATGGGTTCCGAGCGATCTACGCCATCTGCAAATACAATCTGGCGAGCAAATAATCGCCCTCAGGAATGGTAGGGCGGGCGCCCCGCCTGCCGTGAGTGGACCCACCGGATGGCAGGCGGGGCGCCCGCCCTACAATAATCGGAAGCGAACTTAACAGGGTATCGCTTTAATCCTTCCTTGCCGCCGCCACCTGCGCCATCGCGCGCCAGAAATCACCCGAGCCCAGCGGTTTGCGCACCACCACATCCACGGCGTCGTGCTTGCGCCCGTCTTCGCCGGACATCCCGGCGGCAGCGGTCAACAGGATGACCGGCGTCGTCCCACGCGCCTTGATTTCCACCGCCAGGTCCTCGCCGCTGATCTCTTCCGTCGCCAGATCGGTTACCACCAGGTCGAACCCGCCCTCGTTGAATTTTTCCAAACCCTCGCGGCCGTTGACGGCGGTGGAAACTTCGTGCCGGTCATGCCGCAGGTACTCGCAAACCAGGTCGCGAATTTGGGGGTCTTCCTCCACCAGCAGCACCCGCAAGGACCGGGAAGACCGCGCCGGCACCTCTTCCACAGTGCCAGCGCCCGCGACCGCCGACAGCGGAAAGCGCAGTGAAAAGGTGCTTCCCCTGCCCGCTTCGGTCGAGATTTCCAGGCTGCCGTCGTGCCGCTTGACCACCCCGTAAACCATCGACAGCCCCAGACCGCCGCTGCCGTCCGCGCCTTTGGTCGTGAAAAACGGCTCCAGGCAACGCCGTCGCACTTCCTCACTCATTCCGGTTCCGGTGTCGGCCACCTCGACCACCACGCCACTCTCGACCCGGCGCGTGCGCAAGGTGATCATGCCACCCTGGGTCATCGCGTCCACGGCGTTGAAAATCAGTTGGGTCACCGCCTCGCGCAGTTCAGCGGCATTCCCGGCGATGGCCGGCACCGGCTCCAGCTCCAGGCACACCTGCACCGGCCGGCCGGCGGCACGCGCCTGTTCGCGCCACTTGGGACGCGTCAGGTGAGCCACCTCGTGAACCAGCGCCTGCAGATCCAGCGCCAGGAAAATATCGCCCTCCCCGCGCGAGCGGGAGAAGTCCCGCAGCCGGGAAACCACCGCCGCCGAATCCTGCGCCGCGGTGTGGATCGTTTCCAGGTAGCGCACCGCCATCGGCTTGTTGTTGAGCATCTGCGCGTTGTTGAGCAGCAGCAGTTCGCTGTAGCCGATCAGGACGGTGAGCTGGTTATTGAAGTCCATCGCCACGCCGCTGCTCATCTCGCCGAGCGCGCGCATGCGCTCCTGCTCGACGTGCCGCTGCTGGCTGCGCTGGAGGTCGGCCAGCGCCCGCTCCAAATCCTGCGTGCGCTGCCTGACCTTTTCCTCGAGGAGCTGATTCTGGTCGTGCAACGCCAAGTACAGGGCCCGGGTTTCCAGGAGATTTTTGCAGCGCAGGAGCACCTCGCCGTTCTCAAAGGGCTTGGTCACGAAGTCGCTCGCCCCGCTGGCCAGGGCGCGCTGGCGCGTGCGGCGATTGATGTCGGCGGTGAGAACCAGGATCGGCAGATATTCCCCGGCGGGCTGGCGGGCGCGCAGCGTTGCCATCACCCCGAAGCCGTCCATTTCGGGCATGTGCAGGTCCAGCAGCACAAGGTCGGGCATCGACTCCGCGGCCATCTCCAGGGCCTGGAGCGGGCTGGTGGTCCGGCGTAACTGCCTGTAGCCAACCCGCTGCAGCATGCACTCCAGCAGGACGACATTGGTCTCCTCGTCGTCAACGATCAGGATTTTGGAGTCGAGCATGGATGCGGGAGCGATGAAGCAAGGGGCAGCTTTACGCTTCCTCTTGAGCGAACGCTCCGTCGAGTACATGCAGGAACTGCGCCACGTGCAGCGGCTTTGTCAGATAAATGTTTACCCCCATCCGCCGCAGGCATTCCCGGCGGGCGGGAGTGGCGTCCGCGGTGAGCACCACCACGGAGATGTGCGCGGTAAGCGGCTCGGCGCGCAAGCGACGCAGGACCTCCTCGCCGTCCATGTCGGGCAAGTGCAGGTCCAGCAGGATCAGGTCCGGCTGGCTGAGGCGGGCGCGCATGACGCCGGACTCACCGTCCACGCTTTCGAGCAGCCGTACCTGGGGCCGGGTGGCAAGAGCCAGTTCGACCAGTTCCCGGTTTGGCCGCTGGTCCTCGATGTGCAGGACCGTCCGGCGGCGCGCAGACTCCGGCGAAACCACGGGAAAGGTTCCCCGCGCCGTCGGCGGCGATGCCGCCGGCGACTGCTCCAACACCCCGGGCAGATCGATGAAAAACGTGCAACCCCGGCCCGGTTCGGTCTCGACGCCGAGCGTACCGCCCATGCCCTGGATCAGGCTCCGGGAAATCGCCAGTCCAATCCCCGTTCCCTCGACCCCCCACCGGGAGGCGGACAGCCGCTCGAAGGGCGTGAAGAGCTTGCCCACCTCGGCGGGGGTCAGTCCGGGGCCGGTGTCGGTGATCGCCAGCCGCACCCGCCCGCCTTCCAGACGGCGGGATTGAAAGCTCACGCCGCCGTTTTGCTTGTTGTATTTGATCGCGTTGGAAAGCAGGTTGAGCAGCACCTGGGAGAGGCGGGCGCGGTCGGCCAGCATGTGCAGGGAGCCGCCTTCGGGCGGCAGCGAATCGAAACGGATGCCCCGTGCCCGGGCCAGAGGATCGACGAGCAGGAGCGCTTCCGCCAACAAGTCGCACACGCGCACGGATTCCATTTGGAATTCCGTCTGGCCGCTCTCGATGCGGGCGATGTCGAGCACCTCGTTGATCAGGTCGAGCAGGTGCCGGCCACCGCGTAAAATCTGCTCGACGCTGGCGGTCTGAGCGGGTGTCAGGCGCTCCAACTCCAGAAGCTGCCCAAAGCCCAGGATGGCGTTGAGCGGCGTGCGCAGCTCGTGGCTCATGCGCGAAAGGAACTCGCTCTTGGCGTTGTTGGCCCGCTCGGCCTCCTCCTTGGCGGCCTGCATGGCGGCTTCGGCGCGCTTGAGTCCGGACACGTCCACCACCACGCCGTCCCAGATCGTGTCGCCGTTGGCCAGCCGCTCGGGCCGGCTGCGCATGGAAACATCCACGATCTCCCCGGAAACACGCACCACCCGGCCTTCCCATCCAAGTGGCTGCATTTGGCTCTGCGCGTCGCGCGCGACTTGCAGGAGACGTTCCCTGTCGTCCGGGTGCGCCATCTTCCAGATCAAACTCTGGTGTTCGTAGAAGGCTTGCGGCTCCACGCCGTAGATCGCGCGGGATTCCTCGCTGGTGAAGACCATGCTGACCTGACCGTCTGCCCGGTGCAGGTACTGGAAGACCATGCCCGGTGTGTTGGCGACGATGCGCTGGTGGCGCACCTCGACTGCGCGCAGGGCTTCCTCGTTGCGGCGGCGCAGGATGGCCGTGGAGAGCAGGTCGGCCATCGTCTGCAAGAAGGTCACGTCCTGCCCGCTGAAGCGCCTGGACTCCGCCGAAAAAGCGCACAGCGTACCGAACGGCCGTCCGGGAGCCTGGATGAGCACGCTCACCGCCTCGATGGGCACCTGCTCCATGTCGCCACCCACTACCAGGCGGCAATCCGGGTCGCTCTCGAAGTGCTCGATGAACACCGGCTCCGCGTGGTCCGGCGCATGTCCCCGCGTGTGACGCCAGCTTTCCACCACCGCTTGGCCCACGATGCCCGGCGCGAAGCCGCAGCCCGCGCGGATCAGCATGCGGCCGTCTTCGGACAGCAGTTCACATACGGTCACCGCCCGGATGCCCAGAGTGGCGGAGGCCAGGGCGACGGCGTGGTCGAACAGGGCCGGCAGGTCCGGGCCTTCCAACGCGTGCCGGCTTAATTCGGCGATAGCCGCCTGCTGACGACTGCGCGCGTCGTGCAGTGTTTCGGTTCGCCGCCGTTCGGTGATATCACGCGAGTTGATCACCAGCCCGCCGATCGGCGAGCCTGCTGGAGCAACCGAGCCGACACTTTCGATCAAGCGCCAGTTGCCGTCTTTGTGGAGCAGGCGAGCCTCGCATAGGACATGACTCTGACCGCCAACCAGGACGGCATTCAACCGCTCGGCGACGAGGGTATGATCGTCCGGGTGGACGTATTCGAAGACGTTCTTTCCAACCAGTTCTTCGGGCCGGAAGCCGAAGACGTATTCCACAGAAGGGCTCTGGTAGAGCATCCTGCCCCTGGAATCGAGGATGGTGATGAGATCCTGCGCGTTCTCGATCATCGCGCGGAACCTGGCCTCGCTGCGGCGCAGGGTGGCGTCGGCCGTCTCACGCTCTTGCAGCAGGAGGCGCAGATCGCCGTTGAGGAGCGCCAGTTCACCCGTGCGCTCACGCACGCGGTTTTCCAGTTCCTCGTGCGCTTTTTGCAGCGCCTGCTCGGCGGCGTGGCGGGAGGAGACGTCTATGATGCTGCCTTCGTAACGGATCAGCCTATCTTCCGTGTCGCAAATGGTCCGGGCGTTTTCCGAGATCCAAATGTGCGTGCCGTCCGCACGGCGAATCTCCGACTCGAAGCCGATGACGAAGCCCGCCGCCGTCACCTGCCGCTGGAACTCTTCGCGGCGGCCAGGCTGAACGTAGAGGCTGCCGAAGTGACCCACCGCCTCGATCATGCTCGCGGGGTCCGTGTACCCGAGCAGGCGGGCCAGGGCGGGATTTGCGCTCAGCAGCCTGCCGTCGGGCAGGGTCTGGAAGATGCCCTCGATGGCGTTCTCGAAAATTCCGCGGTACTTCGCCTCCGCCTCGTACAGGGCGGCGTTGGTCCGGGTGAGATCGGCCGTGCGTTGCTCTACTCGGCGCTCCAACTCGTCGTGGGAGGCCCGCATGATCTTGTCGGCCTGCTTGCGCTGGTCGAGTTCGAGCTGGCTGCGCTCGGTGGTCGAGCGCAGTTCCATCTCGTCCATGGCCATGCGGGCCAGATCTTCCAGGATGGCGATTTCATGATCGCCAAAGCCGGGTCGCAGCTCGGTGTCCAGGACGCAGATCGTGCCGACCTGTTGACCTTGCGACGTGGTCAGGGGAACTCCGGCATAAAACCGCACGTGCGGCTCGCCGGTGACAAAGGGATTATCGGTGAACCGGGCGTCCTCCAAGGCATCGGTCACCACCATCGCATGGCCTCCGAGGAGCACCTGAGTGCAAAAACTGCCTTCCCGGGCACTCTGCTGCGCGTCCAGCCCGTGGCGGGCTTTGAACCACAGACGTTCGCTGTCCACCAGCACGATCAACGCAAAAGGAACCCGGAAAATCTTCGCCGCCAGGTTGGAAATGCGGTCGAAGGTGGGTTCAGGCGGCGTGTCCAGCAAGCCGCACCACTTCAGTGCTTCCAGTCGTTCCTGCTCATGGTTGGAAATGCAAACGGACATAGCAGCCTTTTCTAGCGGTCACCGCAGGAGCAAAGATCATGCACCCAGATCGAACAAAAAAGGACCCAAGTTCATTGGTATTCTTTGCACAAGGCACATCAGCAGGAACCGTACCCTTTCTGTGAACGGCCGGCGGGCAGGCTGACACGCAGGATCTTGATAAGGGAAACGGACGGCCAATTTTCCTCGGGTTCATTCTTTATCCGTGGGAACGTCCTCTTGCCAATGAGAATTCTTCAGGTGTGAAGCAAGGGCACTTTTCCAACGGCAGCGGCAGGCGCTGGCATTGGGAGCGGTGAAGCGTCCGGTTCGGGCAAGCGGAACGGCGCGAAGGGCGCAACGGCCTTGATGGGCAAGGTCGCCCGGACCCGGATGCCTTCTTCGGTGTACTCGGACGCCAGCACTTGCCCATGCTTATGCAAGTAACCGAGCAGGTCGCCGCGGTCCGGCGGCAGCAGGATCTCGAGCCTTTCGATGCGTCCGGTGAGTTGACCAGCCATCTGGTGCAGTAACTCATCGAGCCCTTCGCCGGTGCGTGTGGAGATGAACAGAGCGTCCGGAAAATGCCGGCGCAGAGGGTTCAGCGCGTCACGGTCAGGCAGCAGATCGATCTTGTTGAAGACGGTCAGGATTTGCTTGTCACGTGCGCCCAACTCGGCCAGCACGTCCAATGTAGTGCGGTGGAAGGAGAAAATCTCGGGTTGGCTGGCGTCGAGGAGGTGGACCAGGAAGTCGGCTAAGATGGCTTCCTCCAAAGTTGCCTTGAAGGATTCGACCAGCCGGTGCGGAAGCTTGCGGACAAATCCCACGGTATCGGTGAGCAGCAAGGGCTGGCCATCAGGCAGATCGATGCGGCGGGTGGTCGGATCGAGCGTGGCAAAGAGCTTGTCTTCCACGAGGACATCCGCCCCGGTCAACGCCTTGAGCAGCGAGGACTTACCCGCGTTGGTATAACCCACAATGGCGGCATGCGGCACCGGCACGCGCTCACGGTGTTTGCGCTGGGTTGCACGCTGACCGCGCACCTCGTCCAGTTCGGCCTTGACGTTGTCGATGCGCTTGCGCACCAGACGCCGGTCGGTTTCGAGCTGGCTTTCACCCTCGCCCTTGCCGCCCAGGCCGCCGCCCTGCTGCCGGCTCAAGTGCCCCCAAGCGCGCGCCAAGCGAGGCAGGGAGTATTCCATGCGCGCCAGTTCCACCTGGAGACGCGCTTCCTTGGTGCGGGCGCGGCCGTTGAAGATGTCGAGGATGACCTCCTCGCGGTCGATGACCGCCATGCCGCTCAGTTCCTCCCACTTGCGCTGCTGGCCGGGGCTGATTTCGTTGTCGAAAACGATGACGTCGCATTCCAGCACCTTGGCACGCAGACAGAGTTCTTCCGCCTTGCCCGAGCCGATGAGATAGGAAGCTTGCGGCCCGCTGATCTTGACCAACGCGCGGTCGGCCACCACCAGCCCCAAGGTGTCGGACAACTCGGCCAACTCGTCGAGCAGGCTGCGGGCCTCCTCCGGAGTTTGCTCTTTCCAGTAAGCACCTACCAGCAAGGCGCGGGTGACATTTTTCTGCTTCTCGGCAACGGCGAACATGAGTATTGTAAGATACACCAACTCCGCCGTTAATCCAGCGCCATGAAGCTGTCGGCAAGTTGTCGCTGCGCTTGGCACAAGCGCAGCAACAACGTCGATCGCTGTGGCGACTCGTCAGAAGTAAAACGCCACCACCGCACCTACTACTTCATCCAACTCATCGCGGGTAAGTTCCGGAAACACCGGCAGAGCCAGTGTCTCGCGAGCGGCGGCTTCCGCCGCCGGGAAGTCGCCCTCACGGTACCCCAACGAGCGGAAACACTCCTGCATGTGCAGCGCCAGGGGATAGTAAACCGCATTGCCGATACCCCGCGCCGTGAGATGGGCACGCAGTGAGTCGCGGTCAGTGGCCGGCACCCGCACGACGTACTGGTTATAAATATGATGGTGCGCCAGACCGTGGTCCCCGTAAGGCTCGGTCGGCAGCGTGAGCTTTTCGCCGAGCCCGGCGCTGGCAAATGCCTGACGGTAATAAGCGGCGTTGGCGCGTCGGCCTTTGGACCAAGTATCGAGGTGCGGCAACTTGATCTGCAACACGGCAGCCTGGAGAGCGTCCAGACGGAAGTTGCCGCCCACGAAACGATGGAAATACTGGGCTTCCATGCCGTGCATCCGCACGGACCGCAGCCGGACATTCCAGTCGCCGCCGCGTCCGAGCGCCATTCCCGCGTCGCCAAAAGCACCGAGATTCTTAGATGGAAAAAAGCTGAACCAGTTGAGGTCGCCCATCGCGCCGGCGCGGGTAGCGCAGCCTCCCCCCTCTCCCTCCGGAGTGAGGAGATATTCTGCGCCGAGCGCCTGCGAGGCATCTTCCAACACCGGCAAGCCAAACTCGCGGCCCAGCCGGAGGATCGGGTCCATGTCGCAGCACAAGCCAAAGAGGTGAACCGGGATGACAGCTTTGATCTGCTCTCCGCCAGGCGTACACAGCCGCCCCCCAACGTCGCGGCGCGCGGTGTGGTGGAGGTAATCCGCCAGCGCCGCAGGCGCGAGATTGAAGGTCTTTTCATTGATGTCGATGAACACCGAGCGCGCCCCGACCCGCGCCACACACCCGGCGGTGGCAAAGAAAGTGTACGGCGTCGTCAGGACGGCGTCGCCGGGTCCGATCCCTAGGGCCATCAACGCGGCAAGCTGGGCGTCGGTGCCGGAACTCATGCCGACAGCGCAACCCGCGCCGCAGAACTGCCGAACTGATTCCTCGAACGCCTCAACCGCCGGGCCGAGGATGAACTGCTGGCTGGCGGCAACTTCCAGCAGCCGGGCTTCCATCTGCGGGCGCAGGGCAGCGTACTGCCGCTTGAGGTCGAGAAGAGGAACGGGCACGGAATGAAAAAGCGAAAATTATTGGCGTGGCAATTGCTCAGCTATTGGATAGCCTCCACGCAATAAACACCTGCTCCCAGGTTTAAGATATGATCGGCAAAATTTTTTGGGTCGCACTGACGCTGGTATTCACCTTCTGTTTCGTCGTGCTCTTCGAGTACGGCACGACTAACTACGTGGACAACGCCAAAATCGAGTTCCAGGACTTGAAGACGCTCTTCGTCGAAGCACCCAAGAAGCCGGGCGACCACAGCGACAAGGTCCCTTGAGCAGGCCCGCGGCCGGAATCTTACCTTCCGGTTGTAGGGCGACGGTCCCCGTTGCCAGGGAGGAAGTCGCCACTGGCAACCGGGACGGTCGCCCTACAACCGGAAGGTCGAACCCAAGGATGACACCTAGTAAGATGCTTGCGCGCCGCCGACGTTTTTCTTGCCGATCCAAGGCATGAGGCCGCGCAGCCGGCTGCCCACCTTCTCGATCTGGTGCTTCTCGCCGGCCTTGAGCAGGGCCGTGTAGTTCTTGCGGCCAGTCTTGTACTCGTTGATCCAATTCTTGGCAAATTTGCCGTTCTGAATTTCCTTGAGCACCTTGCCCATCTCCTTCTTAACGCTCTTGTTGATGATGCGCGGCCCGGTCACCACGTCGCCGTACTTGGCCGTTTCAGAAATGGAGAAACGCATGCCGGCGATGCCCGCTTCGTTCATCAAGTCCACGATGAGCTTTAACTCGTGCAGGCATTCAAAATAGGCCATCTCCGGCTGGTAGCCGGCCTCGACCAACGTCTCGAAACCCGCCTGCACGAGCGCCGTCGCTCCCCCGCACAGAACGGCTTGCTCGCCGAAAAGATCCGTCTCGGTCTCCTCCTTGAAAGTGGTCTCGATGACTCCACCGCGGGTTCCACCGATGCCCTTGGCCCACGCCAGCGCGATCTTTTTGGCCTGCTTGCTGGGATTCTGGTAAATGGCGATCAGCGCGGGCACGCCCTTGCCTTCCACGTACTGCCGGCGGACGATGTGACCCGGTCCCTTGGGCGCGACCATGATTACGTCCACTTGCTTGGGCGGTACGACCGTCTTGAAGTGGATTGCAAACCCGTGGCTGAAGAGCAGCGTTTTGCCTTTGCCCAGATGCGGGGCCACGTCCTGCTCGTACACGTCGGCGATCTTCAGGTCGGGCACGGCCATGAAAATCACGTCGGCTTCCTTGACGGCTTCGGCGGTATCCAGGACGGCCAATCCTTTTTCCGCGGCGATCGCCCGCGATTTGCTGCCGGGGTACAGACCGACCACCACGTTCATGCCGCTGTCCTTGAGGTTGAGCGCGTGAGCGTGGCCCTGGGAGCCGAAGCCGATGACGGCGCACGTCTTCGCGGCGAGCAGTTTGAGGTCGGCGTCTTTGTCGGTGTAGATTTTGGCGGGCATGGATCGAGTCGATGTTGGGTTACGGCAATGGCAGGCGGAAAAGAAAAACGGACTCCAGCACCTAGCCGACCTTCGGCTCCTCGCTGCTCTTTTCAGGATAAGGCTCGTGGTCCGGGTGGCTGCGCGACATGGCCACCTTGCCCGTGCGTGTGACCTCGATGATGCCGAAGTTCTGCATCAGGCGGATGAACTTGTTGATCTTGCCTTCGTGGCCGGTGACCTCGATGAGGAGGTTGGCGTGCTGCACGTCAACGATCTTCGCCCGGAAGATGTCGCAAATTTGCATGACCTCCGAACGAGTGTCGGCTCCCACCTTGACCCGCATGAGGACCAGTTCACGATCGACAAATTCCTCGTCGCGAAAATCCTGGATGCTGATGACATCGACCAGCTTGTTGAGTTGCTTGGTCACCTGATCGAGCACGGCGTCGTCGCCCCGCACGACGATAGTCATGTGCGAGGTCTTCGGGTCGAGCGTCGGGCCGGCGTTGAGCGTGTCGATGTTGAAGCCGCGCCCACTGAACATCCCCGCGATGCGGGCCAGGACGCCGAAACGGTTCTCGACCAATACGGAAAGAGTGTGGCGCATGTAGTTTTAACGAAAGCCCGGCGGGCGGCAACCGTGCGGCGATTTCGCACATTCGTCAAACTCAAAAACTTCCATATGGTAGGCGCGTATGATCACGCTCAACATCCCGCCCGGTGAGTTTGCCGGCTACATCTTCGATTGCGACGGCACGCTGGCCGACACCATGCCGCTGCACTACCAGGCATGGCTCACCGCGGTCAAGCCGCTCGGCTGCGACTTTCCCGAGGAACTGTTCTATTCCCTGGGCGGCATGCCTGCTCTTGACCTCATCAAACTGCTCAACGAACGCAACGGCCTCAACATGCCGCCGGTGGAAACCGCGGCGTACAAGGAATCGCTCTACGAAGAATTGATCCCCCAGGTGGAAGCCATCGAGCCGGTCGTCGATTTTGTGCGGCAGGTTTCCGGCAAATACCCGTTGGCGGTGGGTTCGGGTGGTTTGCGCCACATCGTCATCGCCACGTTGGAAACCCTCGGCATCCGCGAGCACTTCCAGGCCGTCGTCGCCTGTGAGGACGTGGTCAACGGCAAACCCGCCCCGGACACCTACTTGGAAGCCGCCCGGCGCCTGGGCGTGGAGCCCACGCGTTGTCTGGTGTTCGAAGACACCCCGCTCGGTATTTCCGCCGCCCAAGCCGCCGGGATGCAGACCGTGCTCGTCGCCAGCGGCCCGGTGGTGGCGTGGTCGCAAGGATGATCCCGTTGCAGGCATGGTACTTTTTCGCTCTTTGAAAACTCAGGTGGTGGAAGGCACCGCGCCGTCAATGAGGCCGTTGACGATGGCCGAAACCTCTTTCCAGGAAGCGGCGGTCCAGGCGGCGCCAGCCTCTTTGAGCTTCTGCTCGTGCCCGGGAGAGCAATGGCTGCCAGCGTGCAACCCGATGACCGTCATCCCTGCTGCGGTTCCTGCCCGCACACCGCCGGGACTATCTTCGATGACGATACAATCCACCGGCGGCACGCCGAGACGTTCGGCGGCGTAGAGGAAAATGTCCGGATGAGGTTTCCCGCGCGTGACTAATTCGGCGCTGAAGACCCGGCCTGCGAACGCTTCTTCGAGTCCCAGCACCTCGAGACAGAACAGGATGCGTTTCAGCGAACTCGACGAGGCAATCGCCCATGGCAGGTGCTGAAAGTGATGCAGAAAAGCTTTTACCCCGTTCACTTCGCGCAGGTCGGTGCGAAAACGATTCAGGGTAGCCTGCGTCAATTCGTCCGAAAAATCTTTGCGCAACGTCCGACCAACCTCCTGTTCAATCACGGCGACGATGTCGGACCAACGCTTACCCATGTAACGGGCGATCGCTTCGTCACGCGTGGTCGGCAGACCAAGGTTTGTGACCGCTTCGGCCAGGACCGTGTTCGCCAGAGTTTCGCTGTCTGCGATGACCCCGTCGAAGTCAAAAAGGATGGCTCGGATCATGGCCACTGCCTCATCAAGCGTCGAAGGTTTGCCTGTCCATCAGGTCGTCCAGAAACCACCATCGACCCGCAGCGCGAGGCCGTTCAGCATTGCGGCGGCATCGCTGAGGACAAAACAAACCACCGACGCGATATCCGCGCACTCGGCAAACCTTCCGAGCGGGATGCGGGCCAGCATGGGGCCACCCTTGGCCGGGTCGCTCCACGCGCGCTTCCCCATCTCGGTCATCACCACGGTGGGATTGATCGAGTTGACCCGGATGCCGTGCGCCCCGAGTTCCACAGCCATCACTTTGCTGAATTGGTCCAACCCAGCTTTGGAGGCGGCGTAAGCAGCGTGGTCAGGCAGCGCCTGGAACGAGGCCATACTCGACACGTTGACGATCGACCCGCCCGAGCCGCGTTTGATCATCCCCTTGGCGATAATTTGCGACACGATCAGCACGGCGCGCAGGTTCACCGCCATCGTGGCGTCCCACGATTCCACTTTGGTTTCCAGGAACGATTCCAGGATGGCAATCGCGGCATTGTTGACCAGCAGGTCGATGTCGCCGGCCTGCTCGGCCATGCGCCGGGCGTCCGCGGCGTCGCCAAGGTCTGCGACTATCGTCTCGCAGCCGATCTCCTCTTGCAGGCTCTTGAGGTCCGATTCTGTCCGGCTCACGGCCACGACCCGGGCGTTGAAACGGTGGAGCATCACCGCAATCTCGCGGCCGATGCCTTTACCGGCACCCGTGACCAGGGCGCGGCGGTTCTTGAAATCGATTTGCTGCGTGGAGGGATCGAATTTCATGAGAAAAAAGGGTTAAAACTTCTAAAATGGCGGACGTAAAAACGCGGGGGGAGCGGTACGCAATGAGAGATCAGCTTTCAAACGGTTTTGAGCATGCCGCCGTCCACGTAGTAGGTGGAACCCACACAGTAGCTGGCCCGCTCGGAGCACAGGAAAACGAAGAAGTCCGCCAACTCGGCGGGCGAGCCGAAGCGCTTGATGGGAGCGTGCTCGTTGGCCACGGACGTCAGGTAGCCTTCCCAGTCTCCGCCGGTATCGGCGGTGAGCTTCCGGGCGGTGTTCTTCCAGTCGGGGGTCAGGATCAGGCCGGGGTTCACCGTGTTGACGCGGATGTTGTCTTTGATCACTTCGGTCGAGAGGGTTTTCGAGAACATCATCAGCGCGGCTTTGGTCGTGTTGTAAATGGGTTCGTACCACAGCGGTTGCGCCGCGCAGATCGAGGCGTTGTGCAGGATCACTCCCCCGCCCCGCTGGCGCATCGCCGGCACCAGGCCCCGGGCCAGCCTGACCGCCGCCATGACGTGCAGGTCCCAGTAATATTGCCACTTGTCGTCGGGCGCTTCCATGATGGTTTCGTTGCTCCCGGTGCCCGCGTTGTTGATCAAGATGTCGGCCCCTCCAAACTCGGAAACCGCCGCCGCGACTACCCGGTCCACGTCGTCCGCTCTGGCGACGTCCGCCGCCACGCCGACCGCCTTTACCCCGTGTTCCTGACTGATCCGTCCTGCTTCGGACTGGACCCGCTCCGCCCCTCGCGCGGCGAGCACGAGGTGGACTCCCTCGGCCGCCAACGCTTCCGCGATGGCGAGTCCGATGCCCACGCTGCCGCCGGTGATCACTGCCACTTTGTCTTTGAGTTTAAGATCCATGTTCGATTGGAATGAGGTTGGGAGGAATGATAAGTCGGTGGTCGGCCAAAGCCTTGCTTTCGGCCAAATTCACTGTGCATGCTACCAATTTCTCTTTTTGCCGTGGTGACAAGACCAGGCGAGTAAAGAATGCTGCTCTCCTGTAATGACAAGATGCAGGCCCCGCAGGGGGATGCTCCGCTTGTCATTCCCCAGAACGGCGTTGTAGCAGCCGGTAGCCCTCGACCAGCGTCGCCAGCCGAGCCATGCCTCGCCACAGCGTCTGCCAACCCGGCAGCCCATCGCCCTTGCGGTTCATGTGTCCACCAAGGCGATCAATGGCTAGGATCACCTCACCCGTGGTGGTCAGTTGTCGCTTGGTGGCCACTGCCAAGACGCGCGGTTCCTCGGCGTCGAAGCCGCTCTTCCCAGCGGGTGCCTGCGGATCGACGCGTGCCTGTTCCTTGAGGGCGAGCAGGCGCACGGCGACCACGCTCATCAGGGCCACCGCCGCTTTGAGCCGCGCGCCGGTTTCCAGTTGGAGCTTGTCGGCACCCAGGCCGGTCTTCAACGCTTTGTGGAACTCCTCGATGAGCCAGCGCGCGGCGTTACTGCCGCGCGCACTCGCGCGCCTGCACCACGTCGGTGACGGGCACGTCGGTCAGAAGGAACCATTCCATTGGCTCCTCGACGCCCGCCGGCGCGTCAGCCTCCCACACGCGCACCACCGTGCAGCCATACGGTGGCAGGCGGCTTTTGTCCGTCGAGTGGCCGGGCCAGTCGGGAGCGAGGATGCGCACGGGTGCCGCACTCAGGCTCAAGCGCGCCAGCCGCGCGGCCACGCCGGTGCGGGCACGGAGTGGCAGCGTAAACTCGCCCAGCGCGGGCAGCGTGCGGGCAAAGCTCAGTAAGTACTGGCCATTGCGCTGTTCCGTTCGCGCGTCCAAAAGCACGCGCTCGTAGGCGGCGGCACGCGCTCGTAGGCGGCGCGCACCACCAAGCCGTGGCCGCGCGTTCGGCAGTCACACAGGTACTCGTAGAGGTCAGCCTCGCGGTTGGCCACCCTCACCCAGCGCACGCCCGCTTCCTGCGGCGCGTTGCCTAACCCCTCGCCGCTGCGCAGCCAGACCATAGAGAGCCGGTCCGCCCGCTTCTGTGAAGAGCGCACGTCGCCGACCTTCTCACTCGGCGGACGTGGCTTCTTGAGCAGGTACTCCTGGTCGGCGATGCCGAGCACCTCGACGGCAGGACGGCCCGCGCGGGGCTCGTCGGCAGCAACGTCGGACAAGCAACGGACGGCCAGGGTGGTGTGCAGCAGGAAGCCGCGGCACTGGTTGCTTTGCAGGTTACCGATGGAGGCGAGGTCTTCGACCGGATGCACGCGCGTCCAGCCCAGTTCGGTCGAGTCTTCAAGCAAGAGGTACGTGCCGGGCATCTGGAGGCGGGACTTGACCAGGGATTGGTGCCCGGCTTGCAGGATGCTGCGGCGTGGCTTCCGGCCGGTCAAGGAGGGTGTAGGCGGCCTTCACGTCGTAGCGGTGCAGGAAGAGTTGCGGGATGGTGCCGCCGGGCTGACGGGCCATCCCAGCAGCGAAGGTGACGGCGCGCTGCACGCGCCGCCGGTCGCCCAAGTCGGCGGCATGGAAGTGCTGCTGTGCCCGAGTGTCTGGGTCGAGTGGAAAAAGCGACTCGCTGTTCATGCCGCCATGATGTACCTCGCCCCAGACGGTCGTTGTGTCAACAGCCACGCTGACCACACAGCAAAGCTATCCTGCAAACCCACCGTTTTATGACGCGAGGATCTTCGGTGACTGATTGTTGTTGGTCCTCGGATGCAAGTCATTCATCTTGCAACTCAAGGAGAGTGGCTAGCCTGGACAGCACTCGCACCGCGCCTCATGCTGCCGCTGCTTCTGGAACGGCCTGCGTAAACAAGTCCCGGTTGACTTCTCCCCAAGTTTTCATCGCCAGAAGGATCGGCTCCAAGGTGTGTCCGCGTGGTGAAAGGCTGTACTCCACTTTGGGAGGAACCTGCGCATACACCTTGCGCACGATGAGTCCATCCGCCTCCATCTCCCGCAACTGATTGGTCAGCATGCGTTGTGTCAGGCAGGGAAGTCCGCGGCGGATCTGGTTGAAGCGTACCGGGCCTTCTATCAGGTGGAACAAGATCACGCACTTCCACTTGCCGTCAATCAGACTGACGGTGGCTTCGACGGCGCAGCCGGGGTTGCAATCGAACCGGGAGTGACGTGGCTTCTTCTTTACGGTATCCATTTTGATACTACGTGCGTGAATTGTGCGTACTTTACAAGATGAAACATACTCACTAGCTTTACTCAGCAGCGACCGGGCGAACTTGATAATGCAGGCCACGGGAGACCGACCGCCGTGACTCATCGACCTCCGCGAGCCACTCGCCGATATGGAACTACCCACCCCCAAGACCACCGGACATCCCCTCCAGACTAGAGGGCCGCGCTCTGTTGGTCAACCCGGTTGACCGAGCGGTTTTTCGCCCATCACTGTAGCCAATCCCAGGGAGTTTACGCCTAGATCAAAAGCAACAAGGCAAGAGGCAAGAATGTGCTCACCTGTTCTCATCCCGCCGCTGGTTGAACAAGAAAATTTACCCCACCACAAAGGCACTACATGAAACCAGAACTCCCAACAGAACCCTCGCGAGAAAAAACGCTCCCCACCGCCACCATCCACCGCCTCGCAGCCGCCAAACTGATCGACGCCGCGTTGACCGCCGCGGCGGAAATAGGGATTGAGGTTGCCATCGCGGTGACCGATGCCGCTGGTTACCAAAAGGCGTTCGAGCGGACGGATGGCGCTCCGTTTATCACCGCCGAAGTGGCAATCAACAAAGCTTGGTCGGCGGTGTTTTGCGGCATGGCCACCCACCATCTGAGTGCCATTGTCCTCAAACCGGAGCTTGCGCCGCTCACCAACATCCCCCGTTTCATGCCTGTGAGCGGCGGCTGCCCGATCATGGAAAATGGCCTGCTCGTCGGCGGCATCGGTGTCTCGGGCGGGGTGGCCGACCAAGATCAGCAGGTGGCAGAAACTGCCCTCAAGGCACTCGAATTCGAGGTGGCTTGAACTCTTCGGCGGTCATCCCGACGTGAACACACTGATCTTTCTTCGAAAAACGCGGGCTGGACTCTTGGTGTTTCTGTGAGGGTTAATTGTTGCGGTAGCCGAAGGTGCGTTCGAAGGCCAGCGGAGATTGGTAGTGGAGGCTGCTGTGCAGGCGGCGACAGTAGCTAATTCGGTCAGGATCGTTTTAGTTGCTGGCCGAACCGTCAGACCCTGAATCCGTCAGTTTCCGGCTCAAAAGCGATTTGGGGAATGACAAGATGCTCCGTCCGTTACCCATTCCTCCAACGACTCTTTTCAACAATTTTCCGAACGCTCGCCGCCGCCGTCCACCGGTGCAAAGCGCCCATCCATGGACGAAAACCTGCTGAGAATTCTGTTTGCAAAGCCCGATGGCCGGACGAACCATGAAACAAAGGTTCAGCCCCAATTTATCTCCCCCAATATGGAAGCACTCGTTCTGGAACAGCAGCACAAGCTATCGTTGCGCGACATCAAGATTGACGAACCGTTACTCGGCCCGTACGACGCGCGCATCGCGTTGCGTACCGTCGGCGTTTGTGGCAGCGACGTGCATTACTACACGCACGGCAAGATCGGCCCCTTTGTGGTGCGCGCACCGATGATCCTCGGCCACGAGGCGGCGGGCGTGGTCACGGAGGTGGGCGCGCAGGTCATCAACCTCAAAGAAGGCGACCGTGTCTGCATGGAGCCGGGCATCCCCAGCCCCCAGAGCCGCGCCACCCAGCAAGGGATGTATAACCTGGACCCCGCCGTGCAGTTCTGGGCGACCCCGCCCGTACACGGTTGCCTGCGTCCTTCGGTGGTCCATCCCGCCGCTTTCACGTTCAAGCTGCCTGACAACGTTTCGTTTGCCGAGGGCGCGATGGTGGAGCCGCTCGCGGTGGGGATCCACGCGGTCAACAAGGCGCGGGTGCGTCCGGGCGACGTGGCGGTGGTCACCGGTGCCGGTCCCATCGGGATGGTCACGGCTCTTTCCGCCTTGGCGGGTGGATGCAGCCGGGTGTTCATCACCGACGTGCAGGAGCCCAAGCTTGCACTGGCGGGCAGCTACCCCGGCATCACTCCCGTCAACGTCAGCAAGCAGGACCTGAACGCCCTCGTCCAGGAAGCGACGGACGGTTGGGGAGCGGACGTGGTCTTCGAGGCCAGCGGCAACCCGCGGGCCATCCAGGGCATCACCGGGCCTCTGTGCCCCGGTGGCTGCGTGGTGATGATCGGCATGCCGGTGGAGCCCGTGGTCTTCGACGTGGTGACTGCCTCCACCAAAGAAGCGCGCATAGAGACCATCTTCCGCTACGCCCACGTGTTCCCACGCGCCGTAGCCTTGCTGGGCGCGGGCAAGATCGACGTGAAGCCTCTGATCACCGACAAATACAGCTTCAACGATTCCATCGCCGCTTTCGATTATGCCACCAACATGGCTCCCAGCAGTGTGAAGGTGCAGATTGAAATGCCCGCCTAGTCGCTGCCGGCGGTCGGGCAGCGAGTTTTGCGGGCGGAAAGCCGGCGGCGGATGTCAGGCTCGATCGCCACCGGCTAAAGCTGATAGTTTGGAGGAAGATTGAATGTCCCTTGGCGGCTAGAGCCGCTTGCAAGGGCTTCCGGCCGCAGAACCGGCTCAAGCCTTCAACGCACCACCTTTGTGGTCGAACACAATGAGTGCGCACTCATGGGTAGTATTCAGAAATAGGTTTGGGGAGGGACTCATTTCGTGTTTCTAGCAAGGTGGAAGCCTGGGCACTCTTCGCCAAACCCGAACAATTTTTTACCTGGTCAGACATTTGTTGTTTGACTCCGGTCAGCATTTACGGCTGAATAAAAAAGTTAACCCCTACTGCTTTAATATTCTCTCCGAACGTTAGCAGGTGGCTTAGATGCCTTTCGCTTTCCTGAGCCCAGCAGGCTTTCCAGAGCTGAAATGGGCTGGCCATCAACCCCTCCCCCACTATGTCTGTCGATTCGCCGACTCTACCCTCCGTCGTCACTCCCGATGTCCGCGCGCACGCCGCTGACGGCTCCCGAGGTGCTTCCTCCCCGCTGACCGCCGCCTGGGCCAGGCTCGGGCACCGGATTCCGTTGCGCGCCCGCTACGGCAACTTCATCGGCGGCCAATTCGTGGAACCCATCCAGGGGCGCTACTTCGCCAACCCCTCGCCGATCACCGGGCAAGACTTCTGCGAGGTCGCGCGCTCCGGGGCGGAGGACGTGGAAAAGGCGCTCGACGCCGCGCACGCCGCCAAGGACTCCTGGGGCCGCGCCTCGCTGGCCGAACGCTCGCGCCTGCTCAATCGCATCGCCGACCGCATGGAGGAGAATCTACCGCTGCTCGCCCTGGCGGAGACCATCGACAACGGCAAGCCCATCCGCGAGACCACCGCCGCCGACCTGCCGCTGGCCGTGGACCATTTCCGCTACTTCGCCGGCGTGATCCGCGCGCAGGAAGGCGGCATCAGCGAGATCGACCACGACACGGTGGCCTACCATTTCCAGGAGCCGCTGGGCGTCGTGGCGCAGATCATTCCCTGGAACTTCCCGCTGCTGATGGCGACCTGGAAGCTGGCCCCCGCGCTGGCGGCGGGCAACTGCGTGGTCATCAAGCCCGCCGAGCAGACCCCCTTTAGCATCATGGTGTGGCTGGAGGTGATCGCCGACCTGCTGCCCCCGGGGGTGATCAACGTCGTGCAAGGTTTCGGCTTCGAGGCCGGCCGGCCCCTGGCTCAAAGTCCGCGGGTGGCCAAGGTGGCCTTCACCGGAGAGACGACCACCGGGCGGCTCATCATGCAGTACGCCAGCGAGAACCTCATCCCGGTGACCCTGGAGCTCGGCGGCAAGTCGCCCAACATCTTCTTCGCCGACACCCTAGCGCAGGACGACGAGTTCTTCGACAAAGCCCTGGAAGGTTTTTCCATGTTCGCGCTCAACCAGGGGGAAGTGTGCACCTGCCCGAGCCGCGCCCTGGTACAGGAGTCGATCTACGAGCGGTTCATGGAACGAGCCATCGCCCGGGTCGGCAAGATCAAGCAGGGCAACCCTCTGGAAGCCGAGACCATGATCGGCGCGCAGGCTTCCAACGATCAACTGGAGAAAATCCTTTCCTACATCGACATCGGCAAGGCGGAAGGGGCGGAGGTCCTGACGGGCGGTCATCGCACGCACTTCAACGGCGGGTTGGAGAGCGGTTACTACGTCGAACCCACGGTGTTCAAAGGCAACAACCGGATGCGCGTGTTCCAGGAGGAAATCTTCGGCCCAGTGGTTTCTGTCACCACCTTCCGGGACGAGGCCGAAGCCTTGAGCCTGGCCAACGACACGCTTTACGGGTTGGGCGCGGGGGTCTGGACCCGCGACATGAACCGCGCCTACCGCCTGGGGCGCGGCATCCAGGCGGGCCGGGTGTGGACCAACTGCTACCACCAGTATCCCGCCCACGCGGCCTTCGGCGGCTACAAGCAGAGCGGCTTTGGCCGCGAGAACCACAAGATGATGCTCAGCCATTACCAGAACACCAAAAACCTTCTGGTTTCCTACAGCCCGAAGGCGCTGGGATTTTTCTAGGCCAAGAGGCTCCTGCCCTGTGAAGATCGAGCGCGTCATTGCCACGCCTGCCGCCGTCGAGTGGATCGGCCGGCTGCGGGCGCAGCATGGGGATCTTTTGTTTCATCAATCCGGCGGCTGCTGCGATGGCAGTGCGCCGATGTGCTATCCGGCAGGCGAGTTTCGGGTGGGCAGCCGGGACGTGCAACTCGGCGAGATCGCGGAATGCCCGTTCTACATCGGCGCGGCACAGCATGCTTGTTGGGCGCACACCCAGCTCGTCATCGACGTGGTTCCCGGACGCGGCGCAGGCTTCTCGCTCGAGGCGCCGGAAGGGGTGCGTTTTCTCACGCGCAGCCGCGTCTTCTCCGAGGCGGAACGGACGGAGATGGGTCGGTCCGACGCCTAGCCAATCCCACCCGTGCAAGCAACGCAAGAGAACAGCCGCTAAGTAACTTTTGTTTTCTCGACAAACAAATGTTAAAAGCTTAGCTGTCATCATTCCTCCCCTGGAAAGCCCACCCCATGAGTGCAGCCGCCAACAAGGTCGTGATCGGGATCGACTCGTCGACGCAGAGCACCAAAGCTCTCGCCTGGGATCGTTCCGGACAGGCGGTGGCGAGCGGCAGCGCGGCCATTGCGATGTCCCAGCCGTGCCGCGACCACTTCGAACAGGATCCCGAAGATTGGTGGCGTTCGTGCTGCGGCGCGTTGCGCGCGTGCCTGCAACAAATCGACGTGGGCCGGGTCGAAGCGCTGGCCATCGCCCACCAGCGGGAAACCGTGGCCTTCCTGGACCACCACGGGGCCTCCATCCATCCCGCGATCCTGTGGGTGGACGAGCGTTCGCGCGGCAACGTCGTTTCCCTGGGAGAAGAAGTCGGCGTGGAAACCATCCACCGCCTCACTGGCCGTTACCCTGACCTGACGCCGACCATCTACAAGCTCGACTGGATGCGCCGGAACGAACCGGACGTGTTCGACCGGACCGCCTGCTTTATTGATGTGCAAGGCTACCTGGTGCGGCGTCTCGCCGGCGGCCCCTTTCGCACCGGCTGGCTGAGCGCCGACTCGTTCGGCATCTTCGACGTGGTCGAAAGACGCTGGTCGCCGTTGCTGCTGGAGGCAACCGGCCTGTCCACGGACCGGCTGCCCGTGGCCGTCCCGCCCGGCGAACGGCTTGGCAGCGTCACGGCGCAGGCCGCGGGTGAAACCGGTTTGCCGGAAGGGTTGCCCATCTTCGCGGCGGGCGGTGATGGCGCGTACGCCGGCCTGGGAACCGACTGCACGCGCACGAATCGCGCCTACGTGAACCTGGGCACGGCGGTCGTTTCCGGCGCGTGGTCACCGGAGTACCGGTACGGCCGTGGCTGGCGCACCCTGCTGGCGGCGCAAGGGGAAGGCTACATCTTCGAGAACGTCCTCCGCAGCGGCGCACTCCTGGTGAACTGGTTCGTGGACCATTTCGTGCCGCAGGGACGCACGAATCCGCAGGTGTTCGCCCGACTCGAAGCGGCGGCGCAAGACATCCCCGTCGGCTGCCACGGCTTGATGATCCAACCCTACTGGTCGGGGGTGATGGACCCTTACTGGGACGTAAGCGCGCGCGGCGTGACCTTCGGCCAGAGTCCCAGCCACCGGCCGGCGCACTTCTACCGCGCGATCCTCGAAGGCATCATCCTGGATCAGGTGATGCGCACCCGCGGCACCGAGGCTGCGAGCGGCCACGAAATCGATCACTATGTCGCCATCGGCGGGGGAGCAAGCAGTCCTTTGTGGAGGCAGATGCTGGCCGACGCGTCGGGCAAGCCCGTGCTCATCAGCGACACCGTGGAAGCCTCGGCGCTCGGCGCCGGGATGACTGCCGCTTTCGGGGCGGGCTGGTTTTCTTCCATCGCCCAGGCCGCCCACGAGATGACGGGCCACACCCAGATCGTGCAGCCCAACCCTCCAATGACTGAACGCTACGAAGCCCTCCTGGGCATCTACCAGGATGCCTACGGCGCGTGTTCCGAGATCAACCGGAGGCTGGTCGGCTTCGCGAGGGATCAGGCGAAGGCAGAAAACATCTACGCAAAGACCGAAGCATCATGAACACAGGCAACTTTTCCGGAGTCATCGGGGAGCTGGTGGCAGGACGCTGGCACGATCCCAACACGGGAGAAAAGCGGACGGTGCCCATCGAGAACATCGTGATCGACGGCTCGCTCGAGGGCGCGGAAGCGGAGTTGATCAAGGGCGTCCATCCGGGCAAGTCGCTGGCGGTGGTCTGCGACGAAAGAACACGCGCCGTGTTGGGCGAACGGATCTTCCGGGCCCTGCAGCCGCTCGGGAGAGTCAGCGAGTTTGTCTGGAAGAACCCACGGATCACCGCGCAGGGGATCGAAGAATTGGCGGAGGGCACCCGGGGAGCCGAGGCCTTGATCGCCGTCGGGTCCGGCACGATCAGCGACAGCGTGAAATACGGCACCTTCCTGGACAAACGGGAGTATTCCGTCTTTGCCACTTCGCCCATGAACGCTTACACGACGCCGACCGCGTCTGTGTCGGTGAATGGTTTCAAGCAGTCGATCACCTGCCATTCGGCCAAGGGAGTGTTTTTTGATCTGGGTGTGGTGTCCCGGTGCCCGAAACGGTTGATCGCAGCGGCTTTTGCGGACGTGGTTTGCCGCACAACCTCCCAGGTGGATTGGCTGGCTTCGCACCTGCTCTTTGGCACGAAGTACGATGAAACCGCTTACACCCTGCTGGCTTACGACGAGGAAGCGATGATCGCCTCGGCGGAGAAGATCGTCAGCGGTGATTTCGAGGCGCTGGCGATGCTCACCCGGATTGCCGCGCTCATGGGACTGGCCACTTCTTTTACGGGGACGACCCACGTCGGGTCCATGGCCGAGCACATGATCTCGCACTACATCGACATGTTCGCGGGGGAGAACCACCCGCACACCTCGCACGGCGAACAGGTCGGGGTGGCGACCCTGACCCTGTCCAGACTGCAAAACCAGATCCTGCTCGCCGACCAGCCGCCAACGTTTTACCCGACCAGCATCCCGGAGAGTGAACTGCGCGAACGCTTCGGCCCGGCCGCCGAAGAGATGATCGCCCAGACCGCCCGCAAAGCCCTGGACCCCGCCAAGGCTGCTGCGCTCAACGAGAAACTTGCCTCCGACTGGCCCCGCATCGCGGAGCGCCTCCGCTCGGTGATGCTGCCCTACCACACCTTGCACGAAGCCATGAAGAAAGCGGGCTGCCAGCTCACCGGCAGCGATCTGGGCCTGGAACCGGAGTTTTACCGTGAGGCGGTGCGGTATTCCCGCTTCATCCGGGACCGGTTCACCTTTCTCGACGTGGCCGGCGACAGTGGGCTGCTCGAAGCTTTTGCTTCGACCTGTCATTAAAAGAAAACATCAATGCAAGACGCTGAATACTCGCTGCGCAAGGAGATCATTTCCACGTGCCTCGCCATGGAACGAAAAGGGATTAACCAGGGCACTTCCGGAAACGTCAGCGCACGCTGGCAGGACGGGCTCCTGGTGACGCCCTCCGGGCTGGATTATGAAACGCTGGCTCCCGACGAGATCATCTATCTGGAGATGGACGGGACGCCTCATGGTCCGCACAGCCCGTCTTCCGAGTGGCGTTTTCACCGCGACATCATGCGGGAACGACCGGACGTGCAAGCCATCGTGCACGCGCATCCCGCTTATTGCACCGCGCACGCCATCACCGGAAGAGAGATTCCTGCTGTCCACTACATGATTGCGGCGGCTGGCGGGTCAACGGTCCGGTGTGCGCCTTACGCCACTTTCGGCACCGACGAACTCTCACGCGCAGCTCTCGCGGCGTTGGAAGGCCGGCTGGCGTGTTTGCTGGCCAACCATGGCTTGATTGCCTGTGGACCCAGCCTGCGCAAAGCGCTCTGGATTGCCAACGAGGTGGAGGTGCTAGCCAAGCAGTATTATCTGAGCTTGCAGCTCGGCCAACCGGTGGTTTTATCCGATGAAGAGATGAACGTAGTCATCGGGAAATTCAAGACAGGTTACGGTCCGAAGGCCAAGGTGTAATAGGGTTCTGGTCAGCTAGGTGTGTGGCTGGACCAGCAAAACCGGCGTCAGCAGATCGTTACTCGCCTTGATCGAGTCGGAACGCGGTGTCGCCATCGATCACCAATCCGTTGACCAGCCCTGCTTTGAGCAAGCCTCTGACACCCGGCAATTTTTCCTGACCTGCGGAGAGCAAAACGACCTCGCGTTTGCGCAGGTGTTTGAGATCCACTGCTAGGGTCCTGTCGTTGACGTCATTATCGACGATGCGGCCATCCGCATCGAAGAATTTGCCGATGAAATCGCAGACGGCTCCGGCGCGTTTGAGGCCGCGCAGTTCCGTGCTCGACAAATGCTGCTGCTTGAATAACGGGCTGTGTTCATCGCACTGTCCCAGACTCGCCAGATAGAACGTCGCCTTCTCCGCCAGCGCCAGTGTCTCCTGGAAGATCGTTTGCGACATGAGCACCTGGCGATCCGCTATGGTGTTGGCGATAAATGGCACCGGTAGGAAGTGGCCTTCTCCCCCCGTCACCTGGGCGAAGCGCGAGGCCACCTCCAGGGGGTTGGTGGCAGAAGTGCGGGTGAGTGAACCCATGACGGAGACAAACTTTGTCTGCGGCTTCGAGATTCCCGCCAGGTGCGTCGGAATCTGGGAAATGGTTCTTCCCCAGCCCACCCCGACGACGCATTGTTCATTCGCGCGGAGTTTTCTGCTGAGCAGTTCCGCGGCCACGATGCCGACGCCGCGTCTCGCGATCGGCCCCTGTTCGGCCAGTTGCGCCGGAGTGGGCGAGCTTTTCTTCCCGTTGCTGCCGGACTCGGCGGCGAGTGGCGGCGTGACGCGGCAGAAACGCAGATTGTACTTACGTCTGATACTTTCCTCGACCTCGGCAATCCGGGAAAATCGATGCTGGATGGAGATTTTTACGATGCCTGAGTCCCTCGCCTCCGCGAGGATCTTGTGCACCTTCAAACGCGAGATTCCCAGGAGCGCCGCCGTTTGCTCCTGCCGGTAGCCGCCGACATAGTAAAGCCAGGCCGCCCGGGCAGTTTGTTCAGGCACTTCTTCCAGGGGGGGATCTTCGTCCATACGGCCAGCATTCCGTTCGTCGCTTCGGCAAGCAGGGGGCGCGTGATCAACACCCGCCCGGCGCGCACATTACCTATTCCCTTCCGGTGCGGCAAATCTTCTTTCGGGCGGAACGCAGACGGCGGCTGAGGTGACGTTTTGCCCCAAGCTCTGCCGAGTAAAATTTCCTTGTTCTCGATGGATATTTTAGCTACCGATGGCTTCCCTCCCCTTTCAAGCCAAAGTCCCCGCAGTGACCACAAATAAACCGGCGAAGTCACTGCTTCCTGACGCGGCGTGCTTGTTCTTTCGTCGTTTTCAGTCAACATCCCCCCAACATCTATGGACTTCCAAGGTTACGACAGTGGTTTCAGTCTCGCCGGCAAGACCGCGTTGATCACTGGCGGAGGCGCGGGCATCGGCCGCGCCATCGCCACGCTTTTCTACGAAAAAGGGGCCAACCTCGTCCTGGCGGATCTCAACCCGAACATCGCCTCCATCGGTCAGGAGATCGCTCCCGATCCGCAGAGATTACAGACCGTCGCGGCCGATATTACCCGCAAAGAGGAACGTGAAAAGGTGGTGCAAGCCGCGCTCGAAAAGTTCGGCGCGATCAACATCCTGGTGAACAATGCCGGGATCGTGCGCCTGGCTCCCGCGCTCGAGATTAGCGAGGCCGATTGGGATCTGACGCTGGACATCAACCTGCGCACCGCCTTCTTCCTCTCGCAGCGAGTGGGAGCGGTGATGCACCAACAAGGCGGCGGCAAAATCGTGAACCTGGCCTCCCAGGCCGGCGTGGTGGCGCTGGATCGCCACGTGGCGTATTGCGCGAGCAAAGCGGCCATCATCAGCATGACCAAAGTGCTGGCTTTGGAGTGGGGACCCCAGAACATCCAGACCAACTCCATCTCGCCGACGGTGGTGCTCACCGAACTAGGAAAAAAGGCTTGGGCAGGCGAGGTCGGCGAGGCGATGAAGCAAAAAATCCCCGCGCGCCGTTTCGCCTATCCGGAAGAAATCGCCGCTTGCGCTTTGTTCCTGGCCAGCGATGCCGCGGCGATGATCAACGGCGAAAATCTCGTGATCGACGGCGGCTATACCATCCAGTAAACCAACGGGGGGAGGCCGACGGGCGGTCGCGATGCCACCAGGCACCCGTCCGTTAGACCGGTCGAGGCGGAACAGGAACAAAAGTGATGATCGTGCAAAAAATGTTGTGCAGCCACGCCAACTGTGGATAGAAGTAGTGACCTCGCCGGGGAGAAGCCATCTTCCGGTTGGTTTGCAGTCCCCCCCTATGGCCATTTCCCCCGCGCAAAGCCCGGCTGTATCCACGGCCGCTGAAGCAGGCTCCTCTTTGCTCCGGGCCAGGGGGATCGCCAAAGCGTTCAGCGGCGTTCCAGCTCTGAGCGATGGCCGGCTCGACCTGCAGGCCGGCTCCATCCACGCCTTGTGCGGAGGCAACGGCGCCGGCAAATCAACGTTCCTCAATATCGTCACGGGGCTCCTGCGCCGGGACGCGGGGACAATCGACTTCCGGGGCAAGGCCGTCGATTTTCACGGCCCGAAGGAGGCGCTCGACGCGGGAATTTCGATCATCACCCAGGAACTCAGTCCGATCCCGGGGCTGACGGTGGCCGAGAACCTCTACCTCGGGCAGTTGCCCCTGCGCTTCGGCTCGATGGTGAACTGGCGCGCGCTCCACCAGCAGGCGGGGGATTTGCTCGACACGCTGGGCTTCAAGATCGATCCACGCCGGACCATGCGCGAACTCAGCCTCGCACAGATCCAGCTCGTGGAAATCGCCAAGGCGATGAACCGGCAGGACGCCAGCGTCCTGATCATGGACGAGCCGACTTCCGCCCTGGGTGAACAGGAGGCGGAAATCCTTTTTTCGTCCGTCCGGAAGCTCGCCGCTTTGGGCAAAGGGATCATCTACGTGTCCCACCGGATGACGGAGATCTTCAAGCTCTGCGATGCCTACACCGTCTTCCGCGACGGTCGGTTCATCGAGACCGGGCCGACCAGGGATACCGACCGCAAACGTCTGGTGAGCGCGATTATCGGCCGGGATTACCAGGACCAATTTCCGGAATCGAAAGCGCAGGTCACCGCCACGCCGCTGCTGCGCGTCAAGGGCCTGGAAATCAAGGGCCGCCTTTCCGACATTACCCTGGAAGTGTACCCGGGCGAAGTGCTGGGCATTTATGGGTTGGGCGGTTCCGGACGCAGCCGTTTCCTGAACACCTTGTACGGCGTGAACAAGATGGATCGCGGCGAGGTCGCCATCAACGACCAGCGCGCGCGGATCAAATCCCCTTGCGATGCCATCCGGCACGGGATGGCGCTGGTCACCGAAGACCGTAAAGCCACCGGCCTGGTGCTCACCTCCTCGGTGAAGGAAAACATTTCTCTTTCTTCCCTCCCCCGCCTTTCCTGGCTTGGCATTATGAAGCGGCTGCGGGAGATGGAGTGGACGAACTACTGGATGAAGACGCTCCGGATCAAGGCGGCATCCACCAAAATGCAGGTTCGCTTCATGAGCGGCGGCAACCAGCAAAAAGTGGTGCTGGCACGGGCTTTGGAGACCAAGCCCAAACTCCTCCTGCTCGATGAACCGACGCGCGGCGTGGATGCAGGTGCGAAGCAGGAAATCTACGGCTTCGTCGAGAGCTACCGCCAGAAAGGCAACGGAGTCATCATGGTCTCCTCCGAAGTGGACGAAATGCTGGGCATGAGTACCCGCATCATTGTTTTTCGGCGCGGCAAGATCGCCGCACAGTTTGAAAATAACAACGTCTCCGGGGCGGATCTTCTCCACGCCGCTTCCTGACCCGACTAACGACCGCCGCCTTTCTTGCTCTGAGTTCCCCCATGCTACCCGAACTTCAAACCCCGGCCGAACCCGCTTCCGTCACCGCGTCCGCCGCCGGTTCGGGCCGCGACAAAGTGCAAGCGCTGGCAACTCAATACGGCATCGTCATCGCTTTCGTCGTGCTGTGCGTGGCACTGACTTTCCTCAACAAATACTTCCTGACGACCGGCAACGTCGTCAACATCCTGCAGCAAACCTCCATCAACGGCATCCTGGCGCTGGGCATGACGCTGGTGATCCTGACGGGCGGCATCGACTTGTCCGTCGGTTCGGTCATGGCGATTTCTTCGATGGTGGCCGCGACGTTTGTCACGGCTGATCACCCGCGCTCGCTGTGGCTGGTGTTGCCGCTCGGCGTGGGCGCAGGGGCTTTTCTCGGGCTCATCAACGGCCTGGTCGTCGCCTATCTAAAAGTGCCCTCCTTCGTGGCAACCCTCGGCATGTTGAGCGTCGCGCGCGGCCTGACCTACGCTTACACGGACGGCATGCCGGTGCCCAACCTCAGCGAGAATTTCCTCAGCCTCGGCGAAGGCGCGTTTCTGGGCGTTCCCCTGCCCATCATTGTCTTGGCCCTCCTCTTTGGCGCTTTGTGGTGGCTGCTCACCCAGACCACCTACGGCCGGAGCATCTACGCGGTGGGCGGCAACGTTCGGAGCGCACGCGCGGCCGGCATCGCCACCAAGCGGGTCATCGCCTCGGTGTACGTTTTTTCCGGCGCGCTGGCCGCGATGGGTGGACTGGTGCTCGCGGCGAGAACGAGCGCGGCCCTGCCCCAGGCAGGGGTCGGGTACGAACTGGATGCCATCGCCGCCGTCGTGATCGGCGGCACCAGTTTGACGGGCGGCATCGGCAGCGTGGCCGGCACGCTGCTGGGCGCGCTCATCATCGGAACCATCAACAACGGCCTGGACATTCTCGGCGTTTCCTCCGCTTACCAGCAGATCGTCAAGGGCTGCATCATCGTCGTCGCGGTGCTGCTCGATTACAGCCGGCATTCCAACGAGTAACCGTCGACGCCGCGGACCGTTTCCTTTTCTTGCTTTCAGTCAGACATCAAACCAACACAACAATAGACCCCAGAACCATGTTAAAACAAACATTAACCCTAGGCCTCTGTGTATTGACCGCTTCGGCGGGTGCACGCGCTGCCGACACCCTCAAAGTAGGCGCCGCTCCTTACGGGCTCCGGGCAGAATTTGCCAACCTTTGGGTGGCTGCCTTGAAGAAGCACCCTGAAGTCACCGCCGGCAAGGTTGATCTGACAGTGTTTGACGGCCGCTACGATGCGGTCGTCCAAAACAATCAGATCGCCACCATGATCACGCAGCACTTCGATGCCATCGAGATGATCCCGGTGGATTTCAACGGCAGCGCTCCGCAGATGAAGAAGGCCAAAGCGGCCAGCATCCCCGTGGTCATCTCCAACTCGCGCGTCAACAGCCCTGACATCGTTTCCACCATCGAGTGCGATGACGTCAAGGCCGGCGAGCTCATCATGGAAGCCGCCGCCAAGAAGATGGGCGGCAAGGGCAACGTGGTTGTCTTCCAGGGTCCCATCGGCTCGGCGGGCGAGCTGGATCGCAGCAAGGGGGTCAAGTCGGTGCTCGCCAAGTATCCCGACATCAAAGTGCTCGAAATGAAGACCGCCAATTGGTCCCGGGCCGAGGGTCTGGCGCTGATGGAAAATTGGTTGACAGCGCACCCCAAACAGATCAACGGCATCATCGGTGAGAACGACGAAATGGCCCTGGGTGCCATCCAGGCGGTGAAGGCACACGGTTTGAGCCCGAAGGATTTCGCCATCGTCGGCGTGGACGGCGTCGTGGATGCGATCAACGCGGTGAAGGCCGGGGAAATGTACAGCATTCTCCAGGACGCCGAAGGACAGGCCCAAGGCGGCCTCGATCTCGTCCTGCACGCCAAGATCGGTGACTCTTACACTCCCAAAGCGAACGTGTGGAAGCAGTGGGAAAAGGAAATGCCCTGGAACAACGGCAAAGGCAAAGAATACCTGATTCCCTGGACGGTGATCACCCAGGACAATGCTGACCAGATCATTCAGCATCAGAAGGATCTGATGAGCAAGTAATCGGTCACAGTCACCTTGCTCCAGCAAGCCCGGCCAACCCATCGACAACGCAGCCATTACAGGCGCTTTCGAAGAAGTTGGCCGGACTTTTCTTTGCCCAGATACATCAGGGTAGTTCTCACCGGAACGTACCGGCGCACCTGAAGCCAGTTAACCGGCCGAGCTTTTACTTAGTTCCGCGCGCACAAATTCGGCGGAACGCGTCGCTTCCTCATCGAGGTCTTTGCTACCAAGTAAATCCCGAAAGACTGAGATGTCCCGGCCCACGTCGCCGCCGGGTAACAGGAAGGGCTCCATCACCACCGCGCCCTGGTAGTTGATCTGCCGCAACGCACCGAAAACCTCGGCCCAGGGCATGCGGCCTTGGGCATTGGGCGGACGACGGTTTGCCTCGCCCAGGTGGAAATGCCCCAGGTAGTCTCCCGCCTCCAGGATGCAGCCGCTCATGCTGTCTTCCTCAATGTTCATGTGGAAAGTGTCGAGCAGCACCTTGCAGTTGGGGCTACCCACCTGTTTGGCAAAAGCAACCCCTTCGGCGGCCGTGTTCATCATGAATTGCTCGAAGCGGTTGACCACCTCGACGCAGAACAGCACGCCGCAATCTTCGGCGGTTTTCATGACCTCCCGCACCCCTTCGACCGCGCGGCCGGTGAGGACCCGTTTGTCCTCGCCCGGCAGCAACTTGCGCGGCCAGGAACTGTAGTTGATGCCCGCCATTACGGTGCCGCCCAGCGATTGCATCGCTCGCGATACGTCCTGCAAAAAGGCGATTCCCTTTTTGCGGGTGGCGGCGTCCTCCGAGACGAGGTCCATGTCGGCGGTCATGCCGATGCTGTAGGTGAAGGCCAAGCCTGCCTCTTCGGCCGCGCCCTTGAGCGTGGCGCGCTCCGCGTCGCTCATGCGGGTAATTTTTGGGGCGTTGATCTCGAGCACGTCAAAGCCGCAGCGTTTGGCGCGCGCGACGAATTGGAGAGGATCGGCGCTCCAGGTTTGGGTCCAGTAACCGAAGTGAATTCCAACGGGGTTCATAGAGAGGTGGGAGTTGCAGTTTCTTTAGGGGTGAGTGGACCGCCGCCGGCGCATCACCGCAGGCGGCGGTCAAAGAAGAATATCAACGTAAAAACGCTTCGTACAATCCGCCGTCCACGGTGATGATCTGGCCGGTGGTTTTGCTCAAACGCTGGCTGACGTTGAGGAAATAGGCTTCCGCTTGATCCGCGGGGGTGATGGGCGCTTTGGTCAGGGTGCGCTCAGCGTAGAACTGCGCCAGTTTGTTGACCAGCGACTCGGTTTCTTCCGTGTCCGTGTACGGCAGATTGTACTTGGCCAGCGAACTGATCACGCGGTCACGCGGGAACATGGCGCTGCCTTGCACCACCGTGGCCGGAGCCACCCCATTGACGCGCACCAGGGGGGCCAGTTCCATCGCCAGTTCGCGCACCAGATGGTTGGCCGCCGCTTTGCTCGTGTCGTACGCGAGGCTGCCCTTCTTGGCGACGACCGCGTTGGCGCTGGTCGTCAGCACCAGCGCGCCCTGGAGCCCTTGCTCCTTCCACGTTTTGAACGCTTCGTCGGCGACCAGATAGGAACCGACGACGTTGATGTTGAACGTCGTCAGCCACTTGTCGTCGGGGATGTGGCCGGTGGTGTCGGGAGCAACGAAGATGCCCGCCGTCACTTCGATGGCGTCGAAACCACCGTACGCCAGCGCGACCTGATCCAGCATGGCGCGGATGCTCGCGCGGTCCGTGATGTTTGCCGCCAACCCGATGGCCGGACCGCAGCCGGAGATATCCGACCCGGCCACGCCGACGCCGACGCCGTACTGATCGGTGATGTCTTTGGCCGAAGCCTGGGCCGCCGCCTCGTTAAGATCCACCGCCACGATGTGCGCCCCTTCGCGGGCCAGCCGCAACGTGACCTCCTTGCCGATGCCGCTGCCGGCTCCGACGACGATATGCACCTGCCGCGCGAGTTCTTTTTCCGCAGGCATCCGCTTCAATTTCGCCTCTTCCAGCAGCCAGTACTCAATGTCGAACGCTTCCTGCTGCGGCAGGGCAATGTATTCGTCGATGGCTTCCGCTCCGCGCATGACTTCCACCGCGCACTTGTAAAACTCGGCCGTCACGCGGGACTCGCTCTTGTCCTTGCCCCAGGTCACCATGCCCAGGCCCGGGATGAGCACGACCGTCGGGTTCGGGTCGCGCATGGCGGGCGAGTTCGGGTGCTTGCGGCGTCCGTAGTAAGCCGTATAATCCGCCCGGTACTTGTCCAACCCCTCGGTCAGCTTCTTCTTCAAATCCGCCGGGCTTTCGGCCTGCGGATTCCAATCCACGTAGAGCGGCTTGATTTTGGTGCGCAGGAAATGATCCGGGCAGCTTGTCCCCAACTCGGCCAGCCGCGGCGCATCGTGGCTGTTGATGAAGCGCAGGATAGTTTCGTCGTCCTGGATGGTGCCGATGAACCGCTTTTGGCGGCTCACCTGACCACGCAACCACGGCAGGATCGCCGCCAGGGCTCGACGCCGTTGTTCTTTGTCCAACGTCTGGTATTTCGCCCCGCCGAAAGCCTTTTCATCGCCACCTTTTTCCTGATACTTGCCCTCGATGTATTCGGCGGCGCGCTCGATGAAGTCGAGCGTGCGGACGTAGCATGTCTTCTCGTCATCGTCCCAGGAGATGAAGCCGTGCTGCCCCATCATGATCGCCTTGGTCGCCGGCTTGTTTTGTTCGATGACCTGCATGGCCAAACCGAGTTCGAAGCCGGGCCGCATCCACGGCACGTACTCCATCTCGCCGCCGAAGATTTCGCGTGTCAGTTCCTCGCACCGGCGGCTCGCCGCGATGGCAATGATCGCGTTCGGGTGCATGTGGTCCACGTATTTGCCCGTGAGAAACCCGTGCAGCGGCGTGTCGATGCTGCTCGCCCGCGGGTTGAGGTTAAACGTGGTGTGCGCCAGCATTGCTACCATGTCGTCCTCGCCGGGCGCCTTGAGACCCTTGTCCGGGCACCGGTCGTAAACGGCCTGCAGGTCGATCAGCTTTTGTTGGTAAAGTGAAGCAAAATTTTCCTGCTTGCTGGTCCGGAGGTCGCCACCGGAGCCTTTGACCCAGAGCACTTCCACGGGTTGTCCCGTCACCGGGTCGGTCTCCATGATCTTGGACGAGGTATTTCCCCCGCCGGTGTTGGTGATGCGCTGATCGCTGCCAAGGAGATTGGAGCGATAGACCAAGCGGCTGACCGTACTCAACTTGGCGGCTGCCGCATCGTCCCAAAGGTAGTTAACGTATTTGTAGGTACTCATAGATCAGGGGAGGTTCAGGTTTTGAAAGTGGCAAAACGTCCGGAGGCTTCCCGCCAGGCGGCGGCATCCTCCGGATGGTAAGTTTGCAGCGGGACGGAAGTGCGGACGACGGCGCGCAACTCGGCCAGGGATTTCAGTTGGCCCAAGGCGATGGCCTGGATCAAAGCGTTGCCGATCGCCGTCGCCTCGACTGGCCCGGCCAACACTTCGCGTCCGGTCGCGCTGGCGGCAAGTTGGTTGAGCAAGGCGCTCTGGCTGCCGCCACCGACGATGTGCAGCCGCGTGATGGTTCGACCGGTCAAATGCTGAATGTCGTCCAGCGTTTGCTGGTAGAGCAAGGCGAGGCTTTCAAAGACGCAGCGTGCGAATTGTCCAGGCGTCTCCGGGGCGGGTTGCCCCGTGTCCCGGCAAAACGCGGTGATCCTTCGAGCCATGTCACCCGGCTTGGCAAACTGCGGGGCGTCGGACCGGATGATCGAACGGAAGGGTTCGGACTCACGAGCCTGCAACGTCAACGTCGCATACTCGATCCCCTGACCCTTCTGTGTCCAGGCCCGGCGCAGTTCCTGCAAGATGTACAAGCCGGAGATGTTCTTGAGAAAACGCGTCGTGCCGCCGTAACCGGCCTCGTTGGTGAAGTTGTGCAACCGGACCTCTTCGCTGATGAGTGGCTGCGGCAACTCGACTCCCAGCAGCGACCACGTCCCGGAACTCAGGTAAGCCCAGTCAGCGCCCTCGTCGGCCGGCACGGCGGCAACCGCCGCCCCCGTGTCGTGCGAACAACTCGCCACCACTTGCACCCCGTTGAGCGTGGCTTCCTGGGCCACTTCGTCCAGCAGCGGGCCCAGCACCGTACCGGAACCCACGATACGCGGGAAAATGTGCTCGGGAAAACCGCACCGTTGCATCAACTGCCTTGACCACTCCCGCCGGAACGGGTTGTAGATCTGCGTGGTGCTCACGAGGCTTTCCTCGGCGCGCGGCACGCCGGAAAACAGGTAATTAAAATAATCACCGATGTTCAGGAACACGTCCGCCGTTTGCAGCAACGCGGGGCTTTTTTCCACGTCGGAAGCGAGGTGGTAAAGCATGTTGATCGCCATGAACTGCACCCCGGTCTCCGCGAAGATGAACTCGGCTCCCAGTTCCTTGAGCAGCCGCGGGTAGGTTTCGTCCGTGCGGGCGTCGCGGTAGTGAAAAGGCGCGGCGAGCATCGGGTGCGTCTGGTTGAGCAGGACGTAGTCAATGCCCCACGAATCCACACTCACGCTGGCAATCGGCAGGCTGCGGTGGGCGGCTTTGCCTAAACCGATCTTTAGTTCCTCGAAAATCCGGAGCACGTCCCAGCGCAACGATCCCAGGATGCTGACGCCGCCCGTGGCGAAACGATGGATTTCTTCGAGGCTGATCCGGCCTTCTTCGAGCCGTCCGAGCATCACCCGGCCGCTTTCCGCACCCAGGTCGCACGCTAGATAGTAGTGGGGAGACATGGCAACTACCTGGGTCAGGTAAACGTCACTTTGCAAGGAACGAGTCCTTTGACGAGGCGCGGTGAAGCGTCGGTGATGACCCGGGCGAAGCGCGACCACGGGGCGAGGAAAGCCGGGGCCGTGTGCTTGAGCTTGGACGCATCGAGGCAAAGCACGTTACGGCCCGCCTGTTCGAGCACTCGTTGCTGGAGGCCGACGAGTTCGCTGTGCGAGTTCCATGCGCCGGTCTCGTCCGCGCTCTCCGCGCTGAGGAACGCCTGGTCGATGGCGTAATGGCGCAACGCCTGGTGAGCTGCCTTGCCCAGCAAGGTCGATTGACGCGGCACCAACTCACCTCCCAGCAGGTAAACGCGGATGCCCGCGGCGGCGGTCAGAGTTTCGGCCACCGGCAAGCTGTTGGTGACGATCTTCAGGTCCGGCACCGGCTGGCGGCGCAGCTCCTGGGCGATGGCAAACGCCGTGGTGCCGGAGTCCAGGAAGCAC
Source organism: uncultured Chthoniobacterales bacterium (assembly GCA_964245965.1). Lineage (GTDB taxonomy): Bacteria > Verrucomicrobiota > Verrucomicrobiia > Chthoniobacterales > SZAS-18 > CAWCJJ01. The sequence continues at coordinate 9,767 of CAXTOP010000025.1, read as the reverse complement.
GTCGTGTTGGCCGCCATCATCTCCCGCGCCGCGGCGGCAATCTTGCGCTTGGCGGCGGCGTGCGTGCCCACCCGTTCCTGGAAGGAAGCGAAACGGCGGTTGTACTCGGTCAGCGCGCCGCCGTGCGTGCGCACGATCTGGTTCCGGGCGGCCAGCTCGGCGAGGTCGCGCCGCGCCGTCGCCTCCGACGTGCCGAACCGCAGACAGACCTCCTTCAGCGGCGCGTAGGCGTGCTGCTGGAGAAACTCGGCGAGCTGTCGGCGGCGCTCTTCGACGACGTGGGTGGGAACCTTCAAGCGTCTTCGAGCGTGGCGCCCTTTTATGATCGAAGTCAATCATCAAACGCGAAATTCATGATTGACTCCTGCCATCCTTCAGGGACAAATTCGTGCTTGGCGGCAGTTGAGAAATCTTTTCCCGTCTCCCTCCTCCCAGATATGCCGGCCACTGCCTATTCCCTCGCGCAGGAGAAATATGCCCAGCTTGGAGTAAGCTCCGAGAACGCGCTCACGCGCCTGGCCACGGTGCCGGTTTCCATGCACTGCTGGCAGGGCGATGACCTGGGCGGGTTTGAAAAAACCGGCTCGGATCTCGGTGGCGGCCTCGCGGTCACCGGCAACTACCCCGGCAAGGCCCGCACGATGGAAGAACTGCGCGGCGACCTCGCCAAAGCGTTCTCACTTATTCCCGGTCGTCATCGGCTCAACCTGCATGCTTCTTACGCCGACACGGGCGGCCGCAAGGTTGAGCGCAACGCTTACACCACCGAAAACTTTCAAAGTTGGATCGATTGGAGCAAGGAGCGCGGAACCGGCCTGGACTTCAACCCCACCTTCTTCTCGCATCCCCTGGCGGAAAGTGGCCTGACCCTCGCCAGCCCGGACAAAGGCATCCGACAGTACTGGATCGAGCACGGCATCGCCTGCCGCAAGATCGGAGCCGACATCGGCAAACAACTGGGCAGCCCCTGCGTCACCAACGTCTGGATCGCCGACGGATCGAAGGATTTGCCGGCGGACCGCAAATCACCCCGCGAGCGTTTGGAAAGCGCGCTGGACACGATCTTCGCCGAACCGCTCGACCCCAGGCACAACCTCGACGCCGTGGAGAGCAAGCTTTTCGGCATCGGCTCGGAAGCCTACGTGGTCGGCTCGTTCGAATTCTACCTGGGTTACGCGATCAAAAACCAGAAGCTGCTCTGCCTCGACGCCGGACACTTCCATCCGACCGAAATCCTGGCGGATAAGATCAGCAGCGTGCTCCAGTTCGTGCCGGAGTTGCTGCTGCACGTCAGCCGCGGCGTCCGCTGGGACAGCGACCATGTGGTGTTGCTCGACGACGCGACCCGCGGGACGATGGAGGAACTGGTGCGCGGGAATTTTTTGGCGCGCACGCACATCGGCTTGGATTTCTTCGATGGCAGCATCAACCGGATCGCCGCCTGGGTCATCGGCATGCGCAACGCCATTAAAGCCCTGCTTTTTGCGATGCTGGAGCCGACCGCCCAGTTGCGCGAGGCGGAACGGGCGGGCGACTTTACCTCCCGTCTCGCCTTGATGGAAGAGGCCAAAACCTTGCCTGCGGGCGCGGTGTGGGACGAGTATTGCCGCCGCCAGGACGTGCCGACGGGTGCCGACTGGCTCGGCGTGGTGAAGAACTACGAGAAGGACGTTCTCTCCCGCCGCGCTTGAGCTATCCGCCACCCGTTCGAGCCAGGCGGACGATGTTAAACGCAATCAAATGCTCGGCGGGTACCGAGCCAATTTTCTAATCATGTCCTACGCGGCCTGATCATCATTTTTCCTTTATGAGTGTACTCCCTATCTTTTCTTTGGATGGCCGCGTGGCCATTGTCACCGGCGGCAGCCGAGGCATCGGTCTTGAAATCGCGCGCGCCATGCGCCAGAGCGGCGCGGAAGTTGTTATCGCTGATCGCCTCCGCGATGAGGGGGAAGCCTCCGCCGCTGAGTTGGGCGCACACTTCATGGAAATGGACGTGACAAGTTCCGCGTCAGTGCGCAACTTGGCCGAACAAGTCACAGCGGCACATGGCCGCATCGACATCTTGGCCACCATTGCCGGGATCGCCCACAACGTCCCCGCCGAGGACACGACCGACGAGGATTGGCGGCGCGTCATGTCGGTCAACCTAGACGGCCTTTTCTTTTGCTGCCGCGAGGTGGGCCGCGTCATGCTTGCCCAAGGCAAAGGCGTGATCGTCAACATGGCTTCGATGTCCGGGATCATCGCCAACCACCCGCAACCCCAGGCGGCCTACAATGCCTCCAAGGCAGGCGTCATCCTGCTGACCAAATCTCTGGCGGGCGAATGGGCGGGCCGGGGCGTCCGGGTCAACGCGATTTCTCCGGGCTACGTCGGCACCCCCATGACCAAACTCGGTCTCGACACGCCCGAGTGGAAGCGGGTCTGGCTCCAGGAAACGCCGATGGGTCGTCTGGCCGAACCCGCCGAGATCGCGCCTCTGGCGGTGTTCCTGGCCTCGGACGCCAGCAGCTACATGACCGGAGCATCGGTGGTGATCGACGGCGGCTACACCGCTTGGTGACAAAAACGAAAAGAAGCTTCCTCCGGCGGGGAAGAATCGCTACGTTCTCTTTCCATCTCCCCTCTCTGCGCGGTACTTCCCGCCCGGCAACCCGATCTAGGTAGTGGATGCCGCAGAATCTTGATGTCTCAGAAAGGCTTCTGCCATGCCGAATGCGATTTCCCCCGCGCCCGTCGTTGCCGACTCCATTTTGTCCGAGCCTGCGGCAGCTTCCCAGCCGAAGGCGTTGGAGTTGCGCGGTATCAGCAAATCCTTTCCCGGTGTCCGCGCCCTGAGCGGTGTCTCGTTTGACGTCCAGCCCGGCGAGGTCCACGCGCTGCTCGGGGAAAACGGCGCGGGCAAGTCCACGCTGATCAAGATCCTTTCCGGCGTGCATCCGCCGGACGAAGGCGAGATCTACCTGCGCGGTGAACGGGTTCATTTCGCCAATCCCGGTCAGGCGCAGGCGCGGGGCATTGCCACGATCTACCAAGAGTTCAGCTTGTACCCGGAGCTAACGGTCGCGGAAAACATTTTCGCCGGGCACCCACCGCGGCGGCTCGGCGGTTTGGTGCTGGATTGGAACCGCACCGAGCGGGAAGCCGCCAAGCTGCTGGCGATGCTCGACGCGGGCGACATCAACGTCCGCACCCGGGTTGGTACCCTGTCCGTGGGTAACCGTCAACGGGTGGAGATCGCCAAGGCGCTATCCCGGCAGGCGCAGGTACTCATCCTCGACGAACCAACCGCGGTGCTGACGCAGCACGACGCCGAGCGGCTTTTTGCCATCGTGCGCCGTCTGCGCGACCAGGGGGTGGCCATCATCTACATCTCCCACCGGATGGACGAAATTTTTGCCTTGGCCTCGCGGGTGACCGTGCTCCGCGACGGGCAATGGATCGCCACGCAGCCGACGCAGGCAACCAACGAGGGCGAACTCATCCGCCAGATGGTGGGGCGCGCCTTGCAGCAGGAGCCCAGCCTGGAAGCCGGGCCATCCGGAGACCAGAACGCACCGGAGTTGCCCGTGGTGCTTCGCGCCAGCAAGTTGGCGTGCCGCCCGCTGCTGCGGGGGGCGAGCCTGACGTTGCGTGCGGGCGAGATCGTGGGTTTGGCAGGCTTGATTGGCTCGGGGCGTTCAGAATTGGCCCAGGCGATTTTCGGCAGCGCCCCGGCGGAGAGTGGCACCCTGGAGGTTGACGGCCGGCCGGCGACGATCCGGCGGCCGCAGGACGCCATCGCCCTGGGTATTGCCTACGTGCCGGAGGATCGTCAGCGTCAGGGCTTGGTCACCGCGATGAGCGTGGGCCAGAACGTCGGTCTGACCCGCCTGCAGGAACTCAAGCGTGGCCCTTTTCTGGATTTCACCGCCGAGGATCGTCTGGCGCAGGGCTACGTTGAGCAACTGCGCATCAAGACTCCCAGCGTGAAGGAAGTCAGCCGGAACCTTTCCGGTGGCAACCAGCAGAAGATCGTCGTCGCGAAGTGGCTGGCGACGCACCCGAAGCTGTTGATCGTGGACGAGCCGACCCGTGGCATCGACGTCGGAGCCCGGGCGGAAATTCATCGGCTACTGGTTTCCCTCGCCCGGGACAAAAACTTGGCCGTGCTGGTCATCTCCAGTGATCTGCAGGAAGTGCTGCGCCTGAGCGACCGCGTGCTGGTCATGCGCGACGGACGCCTGGTGCGGGAATTTACCCGCGCCGAGGCCACGCAGGAAGCGGTTCTCACGGCAGCCCTGGGCCAGGAGGAGTCCATGCCGGATAACGGCAAGGCCGGGCATCCGGTGCCTGCCTGCTGATTTCCCGACGTTTTCCCGTCATGCCCCCCACCACTCTTCCCCAGGATCCCGGCCCACGCGCCCCGTTGGCCGACTCGCCGCCTGTCTCGCGGATCGGACGCTCCGCGCCCACCGAGAACTTGTGGGCCGAATGGTTCAACCGCCAGGAGGCCGTGATGATCGTCGCCATGGCACTGGTGCTAGTCGGGGTGACGATGGTCAACCAGGCGTTCATCGGCGGCGGCAACCTGGTCGATATTCTTTTCAAGTCCTCGTACATCGGGGTGGCGGCCATCGGTACGGCGATGGTGATCATGTGCGGGCACATCGACATCTCGCTGGGTGCCATCGTGGGGGTGTGCGCGACGATTGCCGGGCGATTGGCGGTGGCGGGAACCCCGCTGCCGGTGGTGTTCGCCGCCACGATCCTGACGGGGGTGCTACTCGGACTCATCAACGGCTGTCTCGTGGCCTTTCTGCGGATTCCCGCCATCGTGGTCACGCTGGCCATGGCCAGCATCCTGAAAGGCGCGTTGATCCTGGCAACCGGTGGCCGCTGGATCTATGGCCTGCCGTCAAATTTCGGGCTCGCGCACGAGCGTTGGTTGGGAGTGCCGGTGCCTATTTTCACTCTCCTGGTCCTGGGAGCTGCCTTCTCCTTCTGGCTGCGTTATAGCGGCCGGGGCCGGGAGATTTACGCGACCGGTGGCAATGCGGAGGCGGCCCGGCTGGCGGGGATCTCGGCTCGCGCTGTGACGGTGCGGGTCTTCGCCCTCAATGGTCTCCTGCTAGGAATCTCGGCGGTGCTCTACGCCACGAACTTTTCCGCCATCCAGTCGAACGCGGTCTCCGGCCTGGAGCTGGCGGTGATCACGGCAGCCGTCATTGGAGGCGTGTCCATCCTGGGCGGAACCGGCACGGTGATCGGCGCGATCCTGGGTGCGGTGCTCCTGCAACTGATCGGCACGGCGCTAGTGTTCCTGCACATCCGGGCCGAGTGGTTCCAAACTGTCCAGGGAACGCTGATCCTGCTGACAATTTTGTTGGACGTTTATCGCCGGCGGCGGGCGATCGGCAGTGGGGCGATTGCCTCCGGGGCCAGCGCGGGGAGTCCGCCGGTGCTGCGGGTGGGCCCCTTCGCCGTGCAGGAAGTCGTGCTCGCCGGGCTGCTGGTCGCGGTGGTAGTCGTGCTTGCGCATCAATCCGACCGGTTCTTCACCGCGACCAATCTTTTGAATCAGACCCGGTTCCTGACCGAAGCCGCGCTCATCGCGGCGCCGATGACTTTCGTGATCATCACGGGTGGCATCGATCTTTCCGTCGGCTCCGTGCTGGCCTTCAGCGCCATCGTCTTCGGCTTCTCCTGGCAGAGTTTCGGTTTGCCGCTGCCGGTGGCGGCTTTGGCCGGGCTCACGGCAGGCACTTTGGCCGGCCTCTTCAACGGGCTGATGATCGTCAGCCTGGGAGTGCCGCCACTGATCGTCACCCTGGCCACCTTGGCGATCTTCCGGGGGTTGGCGTTCGGCATCAGCCAATCGCGTTCCGTGCATGGCTTTCCGGAGAGTTTCGGATTTCTCGGCAGCGGCGAGATCAGCGGTTTGCCGGTGCAGCTTTACCTCTTGGTGGCGGTATGGATTATCAGTGGTCTGGCCTTGGCGCGCACCCCCTTTGGCCGGACCCTCTACGCCGTGGGCAACAACGAAACGGCGACGCGCTTCGCGGGCCTGCGCGTCGGACGCACAAAAATGATTGCTTACGGTCTCAGCGGATTGAGCGCCGCGGTCGCCGGGATTATCTTCACTTCCCGGGTGACCACCACGCGTCCCGACGCCGGAACCGGCTTGGAACTGGATGTGGTCGCGGCCGTGGTTTTTGGTGGCACCAGCATCTTCGGTGGACGGGGCAGCATCCTCGGGACGGTGCTGGGGGTTATTACCATCCAACTGCTGAAAAACGGCCTTCAGTTATCCGGTGTGCGCGGCGAGGGCACGGTCATTCTGATCGGCTCGGTGCTGTTGCTCTCCATTGTGCTCAGCCAATTTTTCGAGCGCCGCGCCTTTGTGCGCAGTCAACGCCGCACGCGCGACGCCGCCGCGCCCGAACTTCCATCGACGACGGCAGCCAGCTAGTATCGGTCCAAAGGTATCCCTTTGCAGTCAAACACAAACCACATGAAAAAGAACCATTCCCCTCGCTTCCATCCCTCCCTCCTTTGCTCCGGCATCACGGTGGGCTTGCTCAGCCTGACGGCCGCCGCGCTCACGGCCGCCGCGGCACCGGATGCCTACAATGGCACCCAGCCGACCAACCCAAAAAACCTGAAGGGTAAAAAGATTACCGTCGTCGATGTGCCCAAGATCATCGGCATCGGCTACTTTGACGCGACCGCCAAGGGCATCAAGGAAGCCGCGGACGAAGTTTCGAAGAAGGAGCCGTTCAACGTGACCACCGACGGCCCCACCGAGGGCGATATTTCCAAGCAGGTGGAGTTCCTGGATAACGCCTCCACCAGCGGCGTGGACGGCCTCATGTTCGCCGCGAACGATCCGGTGGCGATTTCGCCCGTCCTGCGCAAGGCACTCAAGCAAGGCACCACCGTCATCGGCTACGACGCGGATTCGCAGCCCGACGCCCGCACCTGGTTTGTCCAGATGGCTACTCCCGACGGTGTGGCCAAAGCCTTGATCGACAGCATGGCCAAACAGGTCGGTCCCAACGCCGACATCGCCATCGTGACCAGTTCGCTGACCGCGCCCGGCCAGAACGCCTGGATTGCCGAGATCAAGAAGTACATCCCGGCAGCGGGTTTAAAGTTAAACATCGTCACCATCCTGCCCTCCGAAGAAGACCAGCAGCTTGCCTTCAACAAGACGGGCGAGATCGTCAAAGCCTACCCGAACGTGAAAGGCATCATCGGCCTCTCCAGCGTCGCGGGTCCGGGCGTGGCGGATGCCATCACCCGTGCGGGTTTGATCGGCAAAGTGGCGGTCGTCAGCCTTTCCACCCCGAACCAGATGAAGCCTTTCATCAAGTCCGGCTGCGTTAAATACGACGTGCTCTGGAACCCGGTGGACCTGGGCTACGCGGCTGGCTACGCCATGCGTGCTTCCATCGATGGCACCTTGAAGCCGGGTGACACCGAGCTTTCCGCCGGCCGTTTGGGCAAGCTGAAGATCATCAACGGCAGCCAGATTTTGTTGGGTGCCCCGACCGTGTTCACCAAAGAGAACGTCGATAGTTTCAACTTCTAACTGACGGGTCGCCGCCGTTGATTCCCAGCGCCGCTTTGTAAAGCGTCCTGCGAGCCGACGGCGGTTTTCTGTTTTGGTTCAGAGCTTCAACGCCCGCTGGCGGTAATGCTCGTCAGCCCGGTTCGCGATCCGGTCCACGACCTCCGGCGAAAGGAAGTTCGGGCCACCCAACACCACCGCTCCGAGGAAAATCCGGGCGGCCTTGTCCGTCATGAGCATCGCCGCCTGCACCGCTTGCGGGGTGCTGCCCAGGGTGATGACTCCGTGGCTCTCCAAATGAATCACTCTGGGTCGCGTGCCGGTAATTTGCATGAATTGCTCCACGCCTTGCCGGATCATTACCGCAAGTTGCCGGCCTGGATCAGCGTAGGGAGCAAATACGGAGGCCGCGCCGCAGCAAACGACCTCGTCTGGAAAAATGCGTCGCTCGGCAAAATCGCGCGCGCGGGGTGAGCACAAGATTTTGTTGACGCTTTCCGGGTGCGTGTGCCCGACGAAATTTACCCCTTCCAACGAAAGCAGGTAGGCGTGAAAGATCGCCTCGACGGAAGGTTTTTTCGCCTGCGAGTCGATTCGGCAGCTAAAGAGCGCCGCATCGATGTCCTCGTCGGACAAGCCGTCGCGATCTAACATTTCTAAGAGGGGAGCAAATCGGCACTCAACCACGTCCTCTTCTCTCAACGTGCCGAGGCTGCTCCCGCTGGCCTTGATCAGAAATGTGTCATCGCTTACTCGCATGGAGGTGTTCCCCTCCCCCAAGATCGCCAGAGCGCGAGCTTCCGCCCCAAGGAAATGGGAGAGCGCGATCAATGACTGCTTCTTTTCTGCGTTGGTCACGTCGTTCATAAAGAATTGGGAGAAATCCCGCGCGGTGAGCAACTCTTCTCCCTCGTATCAGGAGAACGAGTAGCGCAGGTACCCGCGCACCGCCAGCAGGATGATCTCCGGAGCAAAGTGCCGCCACTTGAAGGGAGAAACGATCATCAACGCCGAGCTTGTACGGTCATCTTACCAGACCCCAACCTGAGCTTTGCAACACTGCCCCCCAAGTTACCATCACTCTCTGCCTACTTGGCTGCGAGGTGGCTGGAAAAGCACTGCAACTTTGCGCTTGAACCCCTTTATCAAATCTCTGGTCAAACTTGCGGTAAGGTTGCCACAGCGGTTGTGCTCGGTCGGGGCACAACCGCGTGTCCAATCCCCTATTGGATAAGGTCGCACAGCGAGAGGCCGCCTTGCACTCACGCCCGGTGACGGCGAAGACGCTGGAGCAAGCCCAAGCCACCCAGTCCAACGGCCACCAGGGCCCAGGGAGAGGGCTCGGGCACCACGTTGATAGAAAACGTTCCTGGCGACGTCACCTCGTACACGGCTCCGGTGGTGTCGGCAACATCACTATAATAGACACCTGCTGTCGGCATGGTCGAGGTCGCAAACGTGTAGGTTCCAAGCGGTACGTTGGCCGCCAGGGAAAACGTGATTGATTCCAGGGAAACGTTCGCAAAAGGCGTTGCTTGTGAGTTGCCGCTGAAACCAAGATCCACCCCGTTGCGCACGTACCCCGTCGCGGCGGCAGTGGACAAAGGATCCCCCGCCGCTGGGAGCGTCGGCCCGAACGCGTTGAAAGGACCCGTGGGCGTAGCGGATGCGATCGAGAAGAACCCCGAATTGGTTGACGCTGTGACGAGGTACAGGTCGAAGGCCGTCACGTTGGCGGGCGCGGTGTTCTGTGTCACCGACAACGAGAGCGACACGTTGAAGCTGCCGCCGGCGGCAACGTTCTGGTTGGAAGGTGTCGCCGTGATGCTGATCGTTGCGCGGGAAGCTTGCGCGGAGAGCAGCATCAAGACGGTGAGTATGGGCAGAAGAGCTTTCTTCATGATGAAATGATTCTGTCGGCAGGTTGGTGTGTTTGGTTGGATTGGGTTGATCGTAAAAGAACTACGGCAGAGCCGTGACCGTGTTGGCGCGAGTGACGGTGACATCCCCCGAGTCAATCCGTCCTGACAGGTTCACGTCGTAGAGGAAGTTGGTCTGGTCCACCGGCAGGACGTTTTGTCCACGGACTAGGGCGACGTCACCGCCGTCCGTGCGGCCGCTGGCGTTCACGTCTCCGATGAGGATGTTCACGTGATAAAGGGTCAACTCTTGACACTTGACAGATGTCGGCAGGATCATCGGTGTGTCAAGA
>CAXTOP010000024.1:0-61537 GCA_964245965.1 uncultured Chthoniobacterales bacterium | reverse complement strand
GAGCATCGCCGCAAATTCATCCAATGGCAACGATCCTGCCACTCGACCCACTAGTGAGCGTCCACCGAGAAGTTCCAGCGCGTCTCGACGCGTTTCCCGTCTGCGGTGGCCTGAACGATGACCGTGTACATCTTTGGCGCCATTTTCGAGCTAGGCTGATAATGGATCAGACTGGTCGCGGCGTCATACTTGGCCGGCACCACGCCGAAACCGCTGATGAGCATGACCACGCTCTTGGGATCGACCTTGCCCAGCGCCTGCAAGTTGGCCTCGATCACCGGCATGCCATCGTGGACGGTCTCGCCCTCGCCGGGCTTCGTCAGCATGGAAGCCGCCGCCATCGGCGCGACCTCCGTTGGCCCGGGACCGGAAGAGCCCGAGCCGAAGTTCACGGCGGCCTCGAACACCTTGGGCGTTGACCCATCGATGGCATAACGTCCCAGGACGGCCATCGGCGAGTTGTGAGCGATCTTCTGTGGGTTGACCGTAAAGCCCGCCTCGTAGCCGACCTCCTTGACCTTGTCCTCTACTTCCTTGCTGTAGTTGCCGTAGGGGTAGGCAATCGCGGCGCACTTGATCGCGAGGTGCTGCTCGATCACGTCCTTGGAGACCGCTAGCTCGGTGTTGAGATAGTCCGCGTACTGCTCAGCGGTCTTACCGCGTTTGGAACCTCGCAGGTCGCTGTGGGTGGTGGTGTGGCATTCGATGTCCACCCCGGCATTGCGCATCTCCTCCAACTGATCCCAAGACATGGACTTTCCACCGCTCTTCGGTCCACCCTTGATGTAATCCGTGTACACAAACATCGTGAACGGAAAATCGTACTTCTTGAGGATCGGCCAAGCTTCGGTGTAGCCGCTGATCCAACCGTCGTCCAGCGTGATGACGATGCTGTGGGCCGGGATGCTCTTTTCCCCGCGCCGCCACGCCAGGAAATCGGTCATGGAAATGACGCTCAGGTTCAAATCTTTGATCTTCTTCATTTGCGCGTCGAACTCCGGCGGATTGATGATCAACTCGCCCTTGCCGCTCTCGAAGCGGTGGTAGCACAGCACGGCGACGGTTCCGCTCGTGTCCGTCTTGCGCAACGGCACCGGGGTCGGAGTGGCGGCGGCCGGGGCCGTGCCATTGGTGGTGGCCGCGGTTCCCGCCACTGGTTTGCCGCCCGCCACGGCGGTGGGGGGTGGGGTTCCAACGGGCTTTTTCGAGGTGAGGGCCTTGAGCTTATTGCATCCGGTCAGCAGGCTGCTACCGCCAATTAATCCACAAACTAGTACAACCGAGAGAAATGACTTCATGAGCGATGTTGGAAGACCCATTATGATGGAGTAATCCGAGAAGAAAAGGGTCTTTCTGACGTTCTATTCGCCTCGCAACGTCACCGGGGACGTTCGTACTGCCTTTCTTGTTCCGAAAAGCGTCCCGCTACAGAAGGCCCACCCGCCGAAACGTTTCGTCCACGTACCGCAGGTGAGGCTCCAGGGAGCAGAGCCGGTCGATCTCCGAGGCCGGCAACAGGGTGGTAATTTCCGGCTCGGCGCGGAGGTTGCCGGCCAGCGGCAGGTCGCCCCGCCAGGTCTTCATCGCGGCCCGCTGCACGGCTTCGTAGGCGGTCTTGCGTTCCATGCCGCGGCACGTCAACTCCAGCAGGATGGTTTGGCTGTGATAGAGCCCCTTGGTGAGCTGCATGTTGCGCTCCATGTTCTCGGGGTAAACGACCAGGCCGGCGACCAGATCGCGCAGCTTCTCGAGCATGTAGTCGAGCAGGGTGCAGGAATCGGGCAGGATGATACGCTCGACACTGGAGTGGCTGATGTCGCGCTCATGCCACAAAGCGACGTTCTCCAGGGCCGCGACCGCGTTGCCGCGCAGCACGCGCGCCAACCCGCTCAGGCGCTCGCCCGTGATCGGGTTGCGCTTGTGCGGCATGGCGCTGCTGCCCTTCTGGCCTTCGCTGAAAAATTCCTCCACTTCCAGCACTTCGGTGCGCTGGAGGTGCCGGAATTCGGTCGCCCAGCGGTCGATGCTGCTGGCGATGAGGGCCAGGGTGGTGGAAAACTCCGCGTGGCGGTCGCGCTGGATGACCTGCGTACTGATAGCTGCCGCCCTCAGGCCGAGCCGTTCGCAGACGTGCTCTTCCACACGGGGGTCCAGGTGCGCGTGGGTGCCGACAGCCCCGCTGAGCTTGCCGACCCGGATACGCTCGCGGGTCTGCTCCAAGCGCTCCCTGGCGCGGCCGAATTCGTCGTACATAAGCGCCAGCTTGAGCCCAAAGGTCACCGGTTCCGCGTGGATGCCGTGACTGCGCCCGATCATGGGCAAGTCCTTGAAGGCGAGCGCCCGCTCGGCGACCGCCCCACGGAGGGCGTCGAGATCGGCCAGGAGCAGATCGCACGCGCCCGTCATCTGCACGGCCAGAGTGGTGTCGAGGATGTCCGAAGAGGTCAGGCCCTGGTGTATCCAGCGAGCCGCCGGTCCGACGTAGGAGGCGACATTCTCCAGGAAGGCAATGACGTCGTGCTGCGTGCGCTTTTCGATCTCGGCGATCTCGTCCGCCGAGAACTTTGCCTTTTCGCGGATGGTGACAGCATCGTCGATCGGGATCAACCCGAGCTTGGCTAGCCCTTCACAAGCGAGGATTTCGATTTCCAGCCAGATGGAGAGTTTGTGCTCCTCGGTCCAGAGGGCGCGCATGGCAGGGCGCGAGTAACGTTTGATCATCGGGGGCGAAGCAAAACGCAGCCCCCAGGAAAAAGCAAACGCCAGTTGGCTAGATCCCGCGAAGGGAGAGCCGACTGGCGCTAGAGGTTGGACTGGTAAAGAAAGAGAAGGCCGCCGAACCGATCAGCGGGTGATGAGAGCGCGGGAAGCGTGGCCGTTGGAGTGAACCAAGACGCGACCGCTGGCGAGCATGTCAACCACGGTGGCGACGGTTTCGCGGTTGTTCTTGGCGCATGAACTGACGGTCATGATCAGGTCGCCGAGGTTCATCGTCTGGGTCTTGAGCTTGCGGTCTTGCTTTTTCATATCGTAGGTAAGTTGGACGTTGCAGGTAGTGCGACGTTCAATAGCAAGCGCAGTGCCAACTGAAATCTCTGCGTGTTCACCGCCGAAGCGACGGGCGCTGCACCCGGGATCCGTCTCCATTGTCACACAGAGAATGTGACAAAAGTGTCAGCTGGCTGACACTCTGGGAGAAGCTGACACTGCGGAAAGGACGAACCCAGACTCCCGGATGTCCTAAGAAACATCTGGGAGATAGGGTAAATGGGAGAGACCGAGTCGCTATTGCTTCTCGAACAGCGAAACGAACTGGCTGTACCCCTCTGCTTGCAGCTTGTCGGCCGGAATGAACCGCAGCGAAGCCGAGTTCATGCAGTAACGCATACCGGTAGGCGCGGGGCCGTCGTCGAAGACGTGGCCCAAGTGGCAGTTGCCTTCCTTGGAGCGGACCTCGGTGCGGCGCATGCCAAACGCACTGTCGCTGTGCTCAACGACGTTCTCGGCTTTGATCGGTTTGGTGAAGCTCGGCCAACCGGTGCCGCTTTCAAACTTGTCGAGGGAGCTAAAGAGCGGTTCGCCGGACACGACGTCCACGTAGATGCCGGCTTCGTGGTTGTTCCAGTAGGCATTGCGGAAGGGGGGCTCGGTGCCATCCTGCTGGGTAACGCGGAACTGTTCGGGCGTCAGTTTCTTGCGGAGATCTTCCGGCGCGGCTTTGGTCGGGCTGTTGGGTGTTGAGTCCATAGGGGTAGCAGTAGTGTGAGTGTCAGGTTTCTGTGGTTTGCCGAGTTCGTCGGGTGGTTCCCCGGCGCGGACGTAAAGAAAGAAGCTGAGCAGGGAAGCGGCTGGAATCAGGAGGATGATCCAGGGCTGCTTCCAGATCGGGCGTTTCGGAGTGGAGATCATAGTCAGGGTTTTTCCAGGGACGTGCCCCAGGTGCGCTTGATGTAGGCCGGGCGCCCGGAGAGGGCGTCGTAGGAGTTAAAATGCAGCGGGTTCTTCTTGTAATACTCCTGGTGGTACTCCTCGGCGGGAAAGAATTTGCCGGCCGCCACGATCTGGGTCGCAATGGGTTTGTCGAACTTGCCCGACTTGGCCAACGCCGCTTTGCTGGCTTCGGCGGCCTGTTTCTGCTCGTCCGACTGGTAGAAGATGGCAGTGCGATATTGCGTGCCCGAATCGACGAACTGGCGGTTCACCGCGGTCGGATCGATGTTGGTCCAGAAAGCGTCGAGCATCTTCTGGTAGGTCGTCTCGGCAGGATCGTAGGTGACTTCGATGGATTCGGCGTGACCGGTTCCACCGGAGGAAACATCCTCGTAGGTTGGGGAATCCTGAGTGCCGCCCGTGTAACCGACCACCGTCTTTTTGACGCCTTTGACCCGGTCGAAGGCGTATTGCATACACCAGAAACAACCGCCGGCAAAAATGGCGGTCTTTGTCTCCGTGGCGGCGGTGGCCGGTGCGGGAGTCTGCGCGTGGAGCGGAACCAGGGGCCCAAAGACGAGGCAGATGAAGGCGGCGAGGGAAGGAAGAGATTTCATGGGAGCAAAGGAAAAACAAACCGAGTGGCTTGTTCCTTGTGGGAGCTACCAGGAAATTACTCCATCCCCCGTTTCCTGCAACTAGCCCGGGGCTTGGAATCCGTGGGTAGAGCAGATCAAATCATCGGCACTTTGCGCGCGGTCAACTTGAGCATCACGAAGTACAGCACCGCCAGCACCGCCACGCACGCCACGAGCAGGATCGAATGGCTTTTGACGAAGTGTTCCAAAGCCTCGGGATTCTCCAACAGGTCAGGCTGGAACTGGTAGGCTTTGTTGCCGAGGTAAGCCAGCACCGCGCACCAGATGGCCGAGCCAATGATGGTCATCGCGGAAAAAACGCCGAAGTTCATCCGCACGATCCCTGCCGGGATCGAGATCAGGTGCCGGATGACCGGGAGCAGCCGGGCAAAGAAGATGCCGCCGGCCTCGTAGCGCGTCAGCCAGACTTCCGCCCGACCGACCTTGTCCTCGCTCAGGAGGAAATACTTGCCGTAGCGCGCGATCAGCGGCCGGCCCACCAGCAGCGACACGATGTAGGAAATCGCCGATCCCAAGTAAGATCCGACGACGCCGGCGACGATCACGCCGGCCAGGCTCAGACGCCCCTGGGCCGCCAGGAAAGCGGCGGGCGGAATAACCACCTCGCTCGGCACGGGAAGGATGGAACTCTCCATCGCCATCAGCAGAATGATACCCAGATAACCCCAGTCCCGCACCCAGCCGACCCAGACTTCCAAGAGATGATGCATCATAGATTTAGCGAGATCAGGCGAATGGCGGACGGGCGCTCTGCGTCACAGTGACTGGAGCGCCGGGAGGGTAAACAGAGAAACCCCGGACGCGCAACCCTCTTTGCTGCAACAAACCTGTTGGCAACCGGTCCGTGCCGCCCTAAACCTTTCGCAGTTTTCCCGCCGCCGCCATGTCGATCTACCGACGCGTCCTCGTCTATTACCGGCCATTCGCCCGGCCCACGCTGCTGGCGCTGGGGGTCACGCTGGTCGGCATCGGCTTGAACCTGCTCAAACCCTGGCCCTTCAAGGTCATCGTGGATTTGGTCTTGCGTCCTTTCTCGGGGTACAAAGGAGCGCCGATGCAGACCCCGTTGGAGATCCCGGTGCTGGGGCACTCCGTTCACGGCAGCGCGGCGATGCTCGTGCTCGGGCTGTGCGCGTTTTTGGTGGTGCTGCAACTCGTCAGCGGACTGCTCGGCCTGCTGAGCAGCTTTCTGCTCGTGCGCGTGGGTCTGGAGGCATTGCTGAAATTGCGCACCGACCTTTTCGCCAGCTTGCAGGCGTTGCCGCTGAAGTTCCACGACAGCCGCCGTTCCAGCGACTCGTCCTTCCGCGTGGCCTACGATTCGCAGTCGATCCAGACGATCTACAATCGCGGGTTCACGAACATCTTCGGCTCCGTGGCAACGCTGGCGGCGATCCTGGTGGTGATGCTGCGTTTGGACCCGCTGCTCACGGCCATTTCGCTCTCCATCGTGCCGCCGGTGGCGTGGGCGATCCGGCACTATTCGGACCGCATCCGCACCCAATCGACCACGATCCAGGAAAAGGAGAGCGCGATGCTGGCCCTGGCGCAGGAAAGCTTGGCCTCGATCAAGGTGGTCCACGCCTTCGGGCAGGAGGCGCACATGGTCAACCAGTTCCGCACCCAGGCCGGCGAGAGCTTGGCGGCCAACCTGCGTTTGCAGATCACGAGCATCAAGAGCGCGTTGTTCGTCAGCACG
Organism: uncultured Chthoniobacterales bacterium; assembly: GCA_964245965.1. Lineage (GTDB taxonomy): Bacteria > Verrucomicrobiota > Verrucomicrobiia > Chthoniobacterales > SZAS-18 > CAWCJJ01. Next base: position 55,249 of record CAXTOP010000024.1, on the reverse strand, counting down.
CTAATGGCGGTCGGCACGGCGGCGTTGATCTACTTCGGGACGATGCACGTGCTCGAGGGGCGATTGTCGCTGGGCAACCTGACGGTCTTCATCAGCTACCTGGCGATGCTGTACGCGCCCATCGAGGCGTTGACCCAAATCGCGTGGGCGCTGGAAGGAGCCGCCGCCGGGGCGCAGCGCTGCTTCGAGGTGCTCGACCACACCGACGACGTGAAGGACGCGCCCGACGCCGCGGTGATCACCGGCACGCAGGGGTCGATCCGGTTCGAGAACGTGGATTTCGGCTACAGCGAGGCGCGGGCGATCCTCAAGGACGTGAGTCTGACGGTCGGCCCCGGGCAACGTGTCGCCTTCGTTGGGGGAACCGGGGCGGGGAAGAGCACGCTGCTCAGTCTGGTGCCGCGGTTTTACGATCCCACCGCCGGCCGTGTCCTGCTCGACGGCCGCGACCTGCGCGAAATCAGCAAGAAATCGCTGCGTGCGCAAATTAGCCTGGTGTTGCAGGACACGCTGCTCTTTTCCACCACCGTGCGCGAAAATATTGCCTACGGCCGGCCCGAGGCGACGGAGGAAGAAATTATCGAAGCCGCCCGCCGTGCCCAGGCGGACGACTTCGTCCGCCAGCTTCCCGGAGGCTACGGCAGCCAGGTCGGCGAACGTGGCGGCCACCTCAGCGTCGGCCAGCGCCAGCGCATCGGCATCGCACGGGCGTTTTTGAAGGATTCGCCGATCCTCCTGCTCGACGAGCCGACCAGCGCGCTCGATCCCACGACCGAACGCGCGATCATGGACACCCTGGAAAGCCTCATGCAGGGCCGGACGACGCTGATCATCACCCACCGGTTATCGACCGTGCACCATCTCGACCAGATCGTGGTGCTCAAGGACGGCCGGATGGTCGAAACCGGCCGTGGCGCGGACTTGCTCGCCAGGACGGACGGCGTTTACGCGAGGCTGTATCGCTCCGGCAACTATGCGTCCGCAGTGAACGCCGCGGATTGATGCTTCCACTTTTCATGCCACGCAAAAAGATCGCCGTGCTCGGCTTCATGGCCAACTGCCCCATCGCGGGAGTGGTCTGGCAGCACCTGCACTACATTGTCGGGCTGCAACGCTTGGGGCACGAGGTTTACTACGTCGAGGACACCGCGCGCTACCCCTACGATCCCGTGCTGGGGATGCCGACGGACGATTACTCCTACGCGGCCGGTACGCTGGCGCGGCTGGCCGGCGAATTCGGATTCGAGGGCCGCTGGGCATTCGCGCCGCGGTACAAGTCGCTGGAAGAATCGGCGGGGCTGTCGCGCTCCTTTCTCAACGCGCTTTATCGCGAAGCGGACGCCTTGTTGAACCTCTGCGGCTCGCACGAACTCAACGACGACCTGCTGCGCAGCGAGCGCATCATCTACGTCGAGAGCGACCCGGCCGTCGAGCAGATCAAGGTGGACCAGGGCAACGTCGCCACCACCGAGTTCTTGGCGCGCCATTGCGCACGCTTTACCTTCGGCGAGAGCGTCGGCCAGCCGGAATTCCCGGTGCCGCTGCACGGCCTGAGCTGGCTGCCGACGCGCCAGCCCGTCGTCACGGAGTTCTGGCGCACCGACCATGCGCCCGCCGCGGAAGCCTTGTTCAGCTCCATCGCCAACCTGGCCACCGGCGGCAAGAAGGACATCGTCTGGCGCGGGGAAAACTACGTGTGGAGCAAATTGCCCGAGTTCGAGCGGCTGCGGACGGTGCCGGCCCGCGCGCGCGAAGACTTCGAGCTGGCCACGCAATTCAAAGACGCCGCGTTGGGAGAAGAATTTCGCCGCGGCGGTTGGCGCATCGTTTCGCCGGAAGAAATCAGCATCGACCATCGGCTCTACGTCGATTACGTCCGCCGCTCCAAGGGGGAGTTCACGGTGGCCAAGGATCAGTACGTGCGTTTGAACACCGGTTGGTTCAGCGACCGCAGCGCCTGCTACCTGGCGGCGGGTCGTCCGGTCATCACCCAGCAGACGGGCTTTACTCGCTTCTACGGCGGCGAAGGCAAGGGACTCTTTGCCTTCGAGACGCTGGAGGAGATTGTGGACGCCGTCCGCCGGATCAACGCCGATTATCAGCTGCACAGCGAAGCGGCGTCGGCAATCGCCCGCGAGTTCTTCGAGGCCGCGACGGTTCTGCATTCCCTGCTCGAAAGAGCCGGCGTATGATCTTTTTGTGAACATCCTGCTGCACACCATCGCCCTGGAGCCCGCGCGCTGGACGCCCGCGAGGGTGTCACGACCACTCATCGAGCTGCTCCCGGCCATCGCCGCCGCCGGTTTTTACAAGCTCGAAGTTTTCGAGCCGCACCTGGCGCTTGCTCCGGACGAGGGTGCCTTGGTGGAGGCGTTCCGCGCGACGCACCTTGCGCCGACGGTGCTCAGCTCCTACCTCGACATGAACCCGGCGACCAACCCGGAGGAAACCTTCGCGCCGCAAGCCCGGGCGCTGCTGGCCCGGGTGGAGCAATTCGGTTTCCAGAAAGTGCGTCTGTTTCCCGGCCGGGGTCCCGAGTTGGTACAAACCGACGAGACGGCCGACCGCATGGCCAGCCGGCTGCGCACCCTGGCCACGCACCGGTTGGAGACGGAGTTTTTGTTCGAGACGCACGATGGCTCCCTGGCGGACGATCCGGCGCGCGTGCTCCGGGTTCTGGAGCGATCCGGCTGCCCCAACGTCGGCCTGATCTGGCAGCCGACCGTTTTCGAGGTGGGCGCGGCCCGGGAACAATTTGCGGTGCAACGCTCCGCCATCCGGCACTTCCACCTGCAAAACCGCACGAGCGCGGACCGGATTACCACCTTGGGAGCGGGGATCATCCCGTGGAAAGAATTGCTTGGCGCGATCAACTTCGGTGCGGATGCCACCATCGAATTTCTGCCAACCGGTCTGGTCCCCTTGGAACAGTTTGATTTGACCACCACCCTACAGGAGGCTGTTCAGGAGTTCGACTACGTCGTGCAGATGGAACGCTGAGGCACGGTGCGGCAGGGGCAAACCCAAAGGTTGCCGAACATTTCCCTGGCTCTGGTTTCCAGGTCCGCCGAATCGCCGGCGGCGGATCGGTGCAGTACGCTGAACACGGTGGAACCGGAGCCGGACATCAGCGCGCCCGCGACCTCCGGCTGGGCCAGCAGCCACGTCTTGATGGCCGCCAGCGGCAGGTATTTCTCGAAGACAGGCCGCTCGAGATCGTTGACCAGTTCCCCCCAGGGAAACCGTTGCGCGTCATAGCGCACGCCCGACAGCTCACGAGCGTCGCGCCAGCGGCTGTAAGCCCAGGGAGTCGGCACGGGGAACTCCGGCTTGAGGAGAACCAAAGGCAACGCGGCCTCAAAGGCCGCAGGTTCAACTCGTTCGCCTCGCCCGCGGCAGACTGCGGCACCTCGAAGGATGAAAAACGGCACGTCCGAGCCGAGTTCCGCTGCGAGCTTCAGTAGGGTTTCCTGGTCCAAGCCCGCGTTGAATGTCTCGTTGAGTGCCAGCAACACCGTGGCGGCGTCGCTGCTGCCACCGCCCAGGCCGGCCCCGTGGGGAACGCGTTTGGTTAATTCCAGATGGACGCTGCCCGTGCTGCCGGTGTGCGCGAAGAAGAGCTCTGCGGCACGATAAGCAAGATTCTTGGGGCCGGTGGGCAGAGTCGGGTCGCTACAGGTAAACTCGATGGTCGTAGCGCTGCGCTTAGACCGCGTAAGGGTGATCTCGTCGGCTAGCGAAAGGGGCACCATCAAGGTCTCGATCTCATGAAAACCATCCGGTCGCCGATTGAGAACACGCAGAGAAAGGTTGATTTTGGCGGGGGCAAGCCATTTCATAAGCAGAAAAGCCCCGCACTCTGTGACAGAACCTCTTCCCGCAAAAGACAAAATCATCGTCGCTCTCGACGTGCCCGACGCCGCGTCGGCCATCCGGCTCTCCGCGCAACTGGCCGGCACGGTCGGCTTCCTCAAGGTGGGACTCGAACTTTTCACCCGTTGCGGACCCGACATCATCGCCCGGGTCCGCGACGCCGCCGCAGCGGCCGCGGAGGACGGAACGCCGCCCAGGATTTTCCTGGATCTCAAGCTGCACGACATCCCCAACACCGTTGGCCGGGCGACCGCCGCGGCGGCCGGTTGGGGGGTCGATCTGCTCACGGTCCATCTGGCCGGTGGGAGCGCGATGCTCAAAGCGGCCATGGCGGAAGCGGGCACAGGGCTCAGCCTGTTGGGGATCACGGTGCTGACGAGCAGCGACGAAGCGACGCTGAGGGAGACCGGCATCGGTGCGGGGTCAGTCGAAGAACAGGTGCTCAGACTGGCCCGTCTCGGTTGGGGAGCCGGTCTGCGCGGGGTCGTGACTAGTCCTTTGGAAATAGGCGTCCTCCGGCGCGAGCACGGCTCTGGCCTGCGTATCGTGACCCCGGGTGTGCGGCCTGCCCCTCTACAGGGAACAGGTGCTGCCGCAGCCGACGATCAGCGCCGGGTTATGACCCCGGCGCAGGCGATCCGAGCCGGGGCGGATCATCTGGTGGTGGGCCGACCGATCACCGGCCAGCCAGATGCCCGGGCGGCGGCGGAGCGCATCGTGGCCGAGGTCGCGTCCGCCCTGGTTTGAACACTTCGCCCCACCCCTTGGCCGACCGAACGGCAGTGATCTTCGATCAACTCGTCTGGATGAACGATCCCACGCCGCGTGACGGGCCGCTGAACATGGCCATCGACGAGACTCTGCTCGCGGCCTTCAACGCGTCGGGTACGGCAGCCCAGCCGATTTTGCGCGTTTATCGCTGGTCCGGGCCGTGGGTCTCCGTCGGGTATTTTGAACCGCTCGAAGCGGCGCGGCGCGCCTTTCCCGGACGAAAGCTCGTTCGCCGGTGGACGGGTGGAGGAATCGTTCCGCACGGAGAGGATTTGACTTATTCTCTCCTTGTCCCCCGGAGTCACCTCCCGAGAACTTGGCGGGCGCAGGCCGCTTACAACGACATTCACAAAATCATTGCCGTGACGCTGCAAGCCGTCGGCTTCGAAAACGTGACGCTCAGCGGGGAAGGAGACACCGGGCGGGGCGCGGTGTCCCACGAATGTTTCGGCAACCCGGTGAGGCACGATGTGATGCTTGATGGCCACAAAGTTGCCGGCGCTGCCCAGCGCAGGACCCGGGGTGGATTGCTTCACCAAGGCAGCATCCAGGGACCTCATGAACCGCGTGCGGGCAATCCCCACTTTGGCCCTGGCAGTGCCCTTCACTCCGCGGTCTGCGCCCACCTACCGCTCGCGCTCGCGCGCCGGGCCGATCCCTGGCAACTTAGCACCGAAGAACTGGAACGAGCGCAATCCCTGGCCGCGATGCGCTACGCTGTGACGAGCTGGATAGATAAGTTCTGACGCCTGCCGCCGAGGATGCACCATCGGCAGGGTTGCCGTCAGCCTGGCCCTCGCTTGTGCAAGCGGCCGCCCATCGCCTCGCGCTTGCGCTCTGTAAAGCACCCCGTTAGCGCGTGAACTTGAGGAGAACGAAGCTGCCGGGGATGATCTTCGGGCGCTGGGGAGCCTCACCGGCGGGTGACGCAGGTACGGCTTCAAAATCCGCCGCTGCCAGATAAACGGCGTGGGTGAGGGGATCAAGCGCCATCGTCCTGGCACCCCGTTGCGTTTTGACGGTTTCCACCACCCGGTACTCGCCCGGTTTCGCCGGGTCTTCCTGCGCGACGGTAAGCGTGCCGTCGCCGCAGGAGGCAAAAGCAAGGCCGGTGCCGGGATCGAAGGCGCAGGCATCCACTCCCTTGCCGATGGAGAGTTGCGCGAGACATTGGCCGCTCGGCGCATCGAGCACGATCATCAACCCATTGCGGCAGCCGGCAAAAAGGCGGTGCTTGATGGGGTCGAGGGCAAGACCCGTCGGCTCGGTGCCGGGTGCAAGCGGCCAGCGGTGGACCACGGCATTCTTCCGCGCGTCAACGGCCAGGATCTCGTTTTTGTCCTCCAGGTTGACGAAGAGCATTCCCCTGCCGTCAGACACACAAAATTCGGGTGTGCCGTCCAGCGGGATCGTCGCAACAACCGACGATGTGGCGGCATCAATCACGCTCGCGTTGTTGCTCTCGCCGTTGAAGACAAAGGCGTGCCGGGTCAGCGGCTCGTAAGCGACGGCACCCGGCTTCTGCCCGACGGCGATCGGGTCCCCGAAAGACCGCAGCGAGGTAAAATCGAACACGACGACCGTGCCACTTCTCCCGCTGGTCACAAAGCCGCGGTTCAATTCGGGCGCCAACGCGACGCCGTGACCGCCGTCAAGGCCGGGAAGGGCGTGGATGAGGGTGCCGCGTTCCGTGTCGATGATTTGCAAGGAGCCGGTCCGCGCCACGTAGAGACGTTGCGCTTGTGAGTCCATGGTCAGATCATCCCAGCCGCCATCGCCGCCCGGCTTCCATTTGGCCTCCAAGTGATAGCCGGGCGCGCTGGGAACGGGGGGTGGTGTCTGCGTGCGACCTGCCGCCGGGAACGCGCCAATCGACGCAGCGGCCAAGGACGCAAAATGGAGGATGCGCCGGCATCCGGTCGTGCTGGAGAGAGACGACACGCAGGGAGCCATAAGTCTGTTGACCTTCCACCCGCGTTGGAGCAAAGCAAGCGCGGACCCCCATCCTCACAAAGGCATGGATAATGCTGCCATCCAGGCGCGGGTGTGCTGTCATGCACCGCCACTTTTATCCTGGGTATATCATATGCGCACCGCCTGTTGCTCGCCTCATCTTGCTGCGATCTCCCTCGTGGTTGCGGCGGTCACGGCCCAGGCTCAGAATCCCGTCGATGTTCTTTCCTACCACGGGGGCACCGTTGCCAGCACCGGGGTAAACGCCGCGGAGCAACAGATCACACCGGCCAGCATCGACGCGGGCACCTTCGGCAAACTGTTCGCAACCGACATCACGGATATTCCCGACACGGCGGGGATCCCATCCTCGACCCTGCCTTCGAGCAACAACTACACGGCTCCCGCCGGGCAGGTTTATGCCGAGCCTCTGGTAAAAACGGGGGTCAACATCACCACGGGCAGTTCCCAAGGCGTGCACGACGTGGTCTTCGTGGCAACCTCGATGGACAGCCTCTTCGCCATCGATGCCAACGGCGGCACCGTGCTGTGGAAGGATTCGTTCCTTTACAACGCCTCGGGGAATCCTAATCCGGTCAATGCCGCCGTCCCGGCGGGGGTCACCGCGTGCCCCGGCGGCTACGGCACGGAAACGAACAGCCAGGACATTTCGCCCTGGATCGGCATCGTCGGCACGCCGGTCATCGACGGCGTCAACGGCTATATCTACCTCGTGGCCAAGACCCGCGAGGTCCACGGGGGCGACCAGACCCATCCCCATTACGTCCTTACCCTGCACAAGGTGCGTCTCGCGGACGGCCTCGACGCCAGCGCGGTCATGGCCGACACGACCCTGCAAACCTCCGACACCACGTTTTCGTTTAACTCGGGTCCCTACGTCGTTGGCACCGGCGAGGCTGCCATCTCGGTGAGTGGTCAGAGCCGGATCTACCTGAACGCCCTGCGGCACATGTCTCGGCCCGCGCTCGAGTTGTACAACGGCCGCATCTACATGGGTCTGGGCAGCCACGGTGACAACCAGCCCTATCATGGCTGGATCCTGACGTACGACGCCACGACGCTCGCGTGCAATGGCGCCTGGGTCCCGACACCCAACTCCGGGGAGGGCGAAGGCGGGATCTGGCAAGGTGGCGGCGGCCTGGTCATCGACTCCAGCGGCTACATCTACTTTGAAATCGGCAACGGCGCCTTTGACGGCACGATCTCCAACGGCGTCGTGTCGGGACTGGACAGCAGCGGTTTTCCCGTCAACGGCAACTACAGCGATTGCTTCATCAAGCTGGCGCTGGACCCGTCCACCACCCAGAGCAACCAGGGTACGAACAAAAACGGGTGGGGATTGAAGATCGTCGACTATTTTGCTCCGTACAATGACCATGCGCTCGACTCGGCAGACAGAGACCTCGGGTCCGGCGGACCGACCGTGCTGCCGGACTCCGCGGGCTCGACTGCTCATCCGCACCTGCTGATCGGCGGGGGCAAGGAGGGTAAGTTCTACCTCGTTGACCGGGACAACATGGGCAAGTTTGGCACCACGGACAACGTCGTGCAGACCTTCGCGATGGCTAACAGCGGCTCATTTAGCGTGTGCGCCTACTTCAACGGCCGTTTTTACACGAGTGCCGGATACGGGGGAACCACTTCGAGCTGGCCGCTCACGAACGCGGCCATTTCCACTGGCTCCGGCCAGAATAGCCCCGATCAGATCGCCTTTCCCGGCTGCTCCCCCTACATCACGGCCAACGGCACCGCCAACGGGGTCGTCTGGGTCACCGACAAGGGCACGGGCCAGTTGCGCGCCTATGACGCCGCCAACCTGGCGACCGAACTCTGGACGAGCAACCAGAATGCGACGCGTGATGCGTTGGGCAGCGCCGTGAAATTTTCGGTTCCCACGCCGGTCAACGGCCACGTGTACGTCGGCACGGCCGATCACCTCGTCGTTTACGGGCCGCCGGCCGCGGCCGCCGCACCGCCCGCCGCGCCGACCGCGCTGAACGCCGCGGCGTCCGGTCCATCGACGGTCTCGCTGGCGTGGACCGATAATTCCAACAACGAAAACGGGTTCAGGATCGAACGCTCGAGTGACAACGTGACCTTTACCGAGGTGGCTGCGGTGGGCGTGAACCAGACCACCTACGGCGACTCGGGGCTCTCCTCGCAGGCCACGTATTACTACCGCGTGCGGGCGGCGAACCTCTACAACACGATCAGTTATTCGGCTTACACGAATACCGTCAGCGTGACGACTCCCGGGGTGGGTTCCCAACTGCCGGTCAATCTGTACCATTTCGACGAAGGTTCGGGCACCGCCGCGGCGGACTCGGTCTCCGGGAACAACGGCGTGCTGGCCGGTGCGCCCGTACCCGCCTGGACCGCACCCGGCCGCGTCGGCAGCAGCAGCCTCACGTTCACCGGCGACGGTTTGTACAATCAGCCGGGGACCAGCGCCGCGTTCAACTTCGGCTTTAACACCACCGGCGATGCCGGCGGTGGTTGGACGTTCGTTGCCAACAGCGGATACGGCGCCAGCAACGGCAGTCCGAACGGAGCCAGCTTCTATTCGCAGGCTCAGGCGACGGCCGTGGCTGCCACCGGCTCAGCGGCGCTCGGGAGCACTCCGCTGGGCGTGGGGACGTACGACCTCAAGTGCGTGGCATCGCAAATCACCGGCACCGCGGCGGACATCCGCATCACCGTGACCGACAGCCTCGGCAAAGCGGTCTTCTCGACCGCCACGCGGGATTACACGCTTTCCACCACGTTGAAGACCTGGACGCAATACGATTTTCCATTCAGCGTCACGGGTGTTCCGGCCAACGATTATCTCGTCGTCAAGTTTTCGAGCGACTCGAACAACGGCGGCACCTTCGGCTGGGATACACTTACGGGCACGTTCACTTCCACCTTTGAGTCCTCGGTCCAGGTGGCCAGCGATCTGTCGCTCACCCTCGGGACGACCAGCAGCCTGCTTTTCTGGGTAAAAACTACGCAGGTCGGCAATGACACCCACTGGCAAGCTCCGGCAATCACCGGCGTGGAACAGGCAGCGAACGCAAACGACATCAATTGGGGCTATTTGGACAGCCACGGCCACATCGGCTTGGCCGTTGGAGACAACACCGTTGCCAGCGCCACCGCGATCAACAACGGCCAGTGGCACCATGTCGGCCTGAGCCGCGATGCCAGCGCCGGAACCGTGAAAATCTACGTCGATGGCGCGCTCAACGCTTCCGCCGCCCTTCCCACGGGGAACAAGACCTCATCGTTCCGGCTCCTCGGCGCGCTCTCGGACGTGCTGAGCGACGGCATCACCTTGACGGGCGGCAACTACTTCAACGGCCAGCTCGATGACGTCAGGATTTACAATCTGGTCATCGATCCCGCCGTGGTCGCCTCTCTGGCGGTGCCTCCGGCGACACCTACCCAGTTGACCGTTACCCCGGCTTCCGGAACCGAGTTGGACCTGGCCTGGATCGACAACGCCACGACCGAAACCGGCTACGAGGTGTGGTGCTCGATCAGCGGGGGAGCGGCGGTGAGAACCGCCCAGTTGGCGGCGAATGCGACTTCCTACATGGATGTCGGCCTGACCCAGGGGACCAACTACTCGTATTTCGTGCGGGCCGTGAACTCCGCCGGTTCGTCCGACTCCAACATCGTGAATACGGCCACGCCGGTGCCCCCGCCGACACCCAGCGGTGCGACCGTGACCTTCCTCTCCTCGAACGAAGTGGACCTCAAGTGGAACGACAACGCCACCAACGAGACCGGCTACAAGGTCCTCCGCCGCATCAACAACGTGAACTTTGCCCAGATCGGCTCGCTGCCGCCGAACAGCACAAGTTATCAGGACAAGACTGTCCAGCCCGGCATCACCTACGAGTACCACATCCAGGCTTACAACGTCGCGGGCTACTCGGATTTTACGGGCTTGAGCATCACCACTCCCACCCAATACCAGTCCTACCTGGCAATGTATTTCACCCCGCAGCAGTTGGCCGATCCGACGATCACGGGTGACACGGCGGACCCCGATCACGACGGGATCGGCAACCTGCTCGAATATGCCTTTGGATCGAACCCCACGAAATCGGATGTCTCGCGCTTGCCGCTGGTCTCGGTGCAAAACGGCTATCTGACGATCAGCTTCATCCAGCGTGTCGCGCCGGCCGATGTGACTTACACGGTCGAAGTGTCCGGCGACTTGAACACCTGGAGTTCCGGGTCGGGTGCGACGACGACGGTCTCCACCACTGCCATCGATGTCGCAACGCAAAGGGTGGTGGTGCGCGACAATACTCAGACCAATGCGGCGGCGAAGCGCTTTATCAGGGTACGGGTTTCGCATTGAACATTAGTGGTCGCCCTCGCCGCGCCAAGCTTTATTTACTTGTCGCGCGGCACGCACGATGCGAGATCATGGGGAGATTCCGCAACCGGAGGAGTGGCAGAGTGGTCGATTGCGCCGGTCTTGAAAACCGGAGACCCGCAAGGGTCCGTGGGTTCGAATCCTACCTCCTCCGCGCTCTCCCACCGGGGAGTTTATCGGCGGGATTCCGCCCGACCAGCGGGTCAGGATTCGGCGATTCCCTTGTATGCTGCCCACCGCCCATTGCCTCGTCTCAACCCACGCCCAAGCCGAAGCGATCCTCCAGCGGCTGCGTGATGCCGGCATCCCGGAGGACGAACTTTCCTACGTCCATTATTCGTCTTCGAACGAGAGCTCTCAATCCGCCTCCAAGGAGGTAGAAACCAACACCGACGCGCCCAGCGAGAAGGCCGCCGGCGGCACGACCGCCGGCGCGGTCGGTGGTGCGGCCGCCGGCGTCGGCACGATGAGCATCGTCGGGTTGACCCCGCTCTTGATCGTCGGTCCCGCGATCGTCGCCGCCGGTGCGGCCATCGGTGCAGCCATCGGCACCGCCGCCGGACTGAGCGCACTCGATGATTACGGCGTCCCCGAGGGTGAGCACAAAGATTACGAGCGCACCCTGCGTGACGGCGGAGCCCTGGTGGCAGTACACACGGAAGACGAAGCGAAGTTGGAACGCGCCCAAGCTGTGATGGAACAGGCTGGCGCGCATGTCCGGATCATCCGCCTGACCAAAAAGCTGACGTGAGCGCCGTGCGCGGCGGCGGAGGATTTTCTGGTTGCACCCTTGGATGCCCGGTTTTATATGGTGGCGCTTCGAACCGCCGGGTGTCGTTGTCCACCGAGCAGCTTTCTTCGTGAGCAGGGAAACGGGAGGGGTTTCAGCTCGGCGCAAGAACGTGTTGTTCACCGGCCTTCCACGTGTTTATGCCCACGATTGCAACCTGGATTCGAGAAAAGGACGATGTTTGGTTCGGCCGGTGGTTCGCCGGAGAGGCCGGGTTGAGGGTCCAGAATGCTCGCTTGGATGGCGTACCCTTGAACGAAGATAATCTTCTAGGCCAAGCGGACGGCTTGCTCCTGACGGGCGGCCCTGACATCAGCGCCGAATTTCTGCGGCAGCCCGTCCCGGACCCTTCGGTCATTGAGGAACCGGACCCGGTGCGCGACCGTTGGGAGTTCGCCGCTGTGCGCGAAGCCCTGCGGAGGCGTCTTCCCATTCTGGCCATCTGCAAAGGAGTGCAAGTCCTCAACGTAGCCACGGGCGGTACGCTGCACCTTCACGTCCCGGGACATTACAGTCCGGAGATGAGCCGCGAGAACATCCAGCCGCTTCGTTACGCGGAGACGGCTCAATCCACGCCCCGCTTCGACCAGGTAAACAGTTCGCACCACCAGGCTCTCGACCGCTTGGGTGAGGGTTTGGTCGTGGAAGCCTGGTCGGCTCAAGATGGCATCGTGGAACAAGTCCGGATGACCGACTATCCATTCTGCCTCGGAGTGCAGTACCACCCGGAGCGGCACGAGCAGTACGCGCCGCTTTTCCAGGCTTTCTTCGACCGGTTGCCGGCCGATCAGCCGGCGCTCACTGCCACCGCCCGCTAAGCGATCACGATTTTATGACCACTTCCGCTCTCGACCTCCAACCGGCATCCGCCCCCGAGCTTGATCTGCTCGTGCGGTCCGGCTGCCACATGACGTACGACGCGCAGGCACCCGCGCCGATCTTTCTGACGCTCAAGCCCCGGCAGAGTCCCACGCAGTACCTGCAAACCGAGCGTCTGACGTTTGAGCCCCGCCACGGCGTGACCGAGTACGAAGACTCGCACGGCAACGTCGTTTATCGCGCCAGACTCCATCCCGGCGTGAACTCGGTGCGCTACGACAGCCTGGTGTGGGTACCGTCGCAGAAGGAAAATAGCGAGGGCTTCGGGCCGCCTCATCCCGTCGAACAACTCCCCGACCACGTCATGCGTTACACCCTGCCGAGCCGCTACTGCGATTCGGACAAACTGCTCGACTTTGCCTTCGAGCATTTCGGCCAGGTGCCGCACGGAGCCGAGCGGGTGCAGGCCATTTGCGACTGGGTCCACAAAAACATCGAGTACCGGCAATTTTCCGGATCGCCGACCACCACGGCCGCCGACATCATCCAGCAGCGCTACGGGGTTTGCCGCGACTTCGCGCACAGCGCCATCGCGCTGTGCCGAACCTTCAACATCCCCAGCCGCTACGTGTCAGGATACGTCGGTGACATCGGCTACCCGGACGTGGGCACGCCGATGGATTTCCACGCCTACTTCGAAGTGTACCTGGGTGGGCGCTGGTACACTTTCGACGCCCGCTTCAACCAGCGGCGGATCGGCCGCATCAAAATCGCGCACGGCCTCGACGCGGTGGATGGCGCGTTTTCCACGATCTACGGCGGCGCGCAATGGCGGCGCTTCGAGGTGTGGAGCTACCAGATCGATCCCAACGGCGGGAACGCGTCGCTGGACGTTCCGGTCGATTTGACCAAGCGGCTGTGCGGCACGTCCGAGTTGATCATTCCCGGACGGTAGAATTGGCTCCCAAGAACACCATCAACGGGCGATGGCCACCCGTGGCGCGGGCCAGGAAGCGGGGTCGGCCTTCTGGATGGTCCACACGGCTGGGTCGATGAAGTCGGGACCTGCATCCGGAGGGGAGGCTTTCGGGCCGCCGGGGTTGCTCCCCGGGTTGGGCTTGGGCACGCTGAGAGCCAGGATCGGGGCAAGCTCGGGGTGATCGCTTTGCGATTGGAAAACGTAGTCCGCCACCTTTTCGGCGAATTCGCCGGCGGGCAGGGCCTGGACCGCACGCCGCAGGTGGTCGGCGGCTGCGAGATAAGCATCCTGTTTCAAATCCTTGGCGGCGGCGAGCATCAACCATTCGCCCGGCGGCTTCGGCTGGAGCACTTTGTCTCCGACCTCGGCCTCAAACTTCGGATCGCCGGCTTCGATCGTGGCCAGCTTGCGCTTGAAGCCGATGTAGTCGGCATCCGCGGGCATGCAGGGACGCTGAAGCGCGTTGTCGAATTGTTCGAGCGCCTTGGAAGGAGTTCCGCTCCGCCGCAGGCATTCCGCCCAGAAGAAAAACGGACGGGCGGAAAACGGTTCCCCCCGCGCTGCCGTCTCGAAGGAACGGGTGGCATCAAGATAGTTGCCGCTCGAGGCGGCCCAGGTGGCGCGGATGTATTGGCAGGCTGCCACATTCTCTCCGTTGAGCACCGAACGAGCGATGTGCATGTCGGCCCGGGAAGGGTCACCCTGCTGCACCGCCAGGACGGCTAATTGGTACTCCAGGCCCGATGCCACCAACCCCTGACGCGGCATGTCTTGATAGAGATGGACGGCATCGTCCAGATTTCCCTTCCGTTCCGCTTGCAGGGCGGCCGCGAGCGTTTTCAAAGAGCGGTCGGAAGCGCCCGCAGCCGCCGGATCAACGGCTTCCCGGTGCGCCCGAACGGTGTCGGTGTTGCTGGCGGTTTCCGTCCGCGCGGTGTCACGTGGGGAGAAGACGAGCCAGCCCAGCAGCAAGCCCAACGCGAGGAGGATCAGGCCAAACACCTGGCTGCCCGCCATCAGAATTTTCAGGCGCCGTTTGTGCAGCGCCGCCGAGATCATGGGCACGCGTCTCTGCTGGACCCGGACGGCTCCCTCCTGTGGGTCGGACGGAGAGATGGAGCCTGAATTTGCCTGTCCCTCGTCGTCCATCCCGGCGGGGTTGGCCGCCGCCGCTCTCGCGCCTTGCAGCAGTTCGGTAAGACCTTCCTCCCCTTTGATCGTACCGGACCGGGTGAAGCGGCGGGAACGGACCGGGGCGCTGGCGTACTGGGGATCGTTCCCGGCTTCCCCCTCATGGTCGGCGGGATGCCCGGCCAGACCCGGGACCGAACGGGCCAGCAGGGCCATTTGCTCCTCCTGAGAGGGGGGCTTGCCACGCTCGATGGGCGTGGCGCGGCGGCGGGGAGTGAGCGGGGGAGTGTCGAAGGATTCCGGCTCGGGTCGCTGCTGGGATTCGTCGGCCATAACTTTGAGCGGATGAATGAGGGACGCGGGAATTGGCGGGCAGGCAGAATGGCACCGCCCCATTGTTTCACCAAAGCATAATTCAGGCGACGGTGATACAAAAACCTGTCCTCCCACGACCTGCGGTCCGCGGCGCGCGGTGCTATAAGTCAGGGTGGGGAACCGTTCGTCTGCTGGATTTGATGTGGTGGCCGTGCCGGATTTCAGCACACCGGCAAGATCCGTCGTTTTTGAAGCGCGGACCCTTTTTTTCCTGGCCTCCTGGTTGGAGAACGCCGGAGCCGCGCGCGCGTTGCCGCTGCACCTGGCTTGCATCGGAGAGCCGCCCTCCAGCGTGCGGCGGCTGGCGGAGCGATGCGGTGCGCGGGTGCGGGTATGCGAGCTAATGAGCTTGGCCGGGAGCCTCACCGCCAACAAACTGCGCGGGCTGGAGACTCCGGTTGAGTTCGAGCGGCTGCTGATGCTCGACACCGACGTTTTCATCCTGGGTGACTTCAGCACCCTCGTGACCGAAGTTCCCTTGGGCATCGCCGCCGCTCCCGTTGGTTCGAAATGGGTCCCGGAAGCACTCTGGCAACGCATTTACCGCCAGCTCGAAATGCCCTTGCCGGAAGAACGCGCGCCGATGCTGCAGGTCGAATGCGGGTTGCAAACTGCCGCCCAGGCCCGTCATCAGGAGTTCGGCCAGACCACCGATTTAACCCAGATGCTGCCCCACTACAATTCGGGCGTGATCCTCGCCCCATACGCTTGCGGCCTGCGCGAACTGTGGGCAGATCACCTCGTGCGGATAGCGGAACTTTTTACTCCCGAACTGGTCCAAAGGGAGCTCCGGGAAACCTCTGCCAGCAGGGGGCCGCTCTGGCGAAAGGTCTCACGCACTGCCCGAAAAAGCTGGGAGCGCTTTACCACCCGGCGAGCCAAGTACCCCCGCTCGGTGAGGGCGTGCGACCAGGCTTCGCTGTCCACAGCCATTCAACTGCTCCGCGCCCGGGGCGTGCCCTTCCACCGGCTGTCCGATGCTTACCACGCCCGCAGTCTGCACTGCCAAGCGGGCCGCCTGCGCCTGGACGACATGAAGATCTACCATGCGACCGGCTTCCTGCGCCCGGAGAAGCGGGGAAGCTGGAACCTGGACCACGTGGTGGAGCAGGGCATCCGCCATTGGCAGGAAAGCTTCCGGGCCGGCGCGCGGTTTCGCGAACATCCGGCGGAAGCAGAGGAAGACGCCCGGCGCGCGGGGGATTTCGTCCGGCGTCTGCATCGAGAATACGTCCGGCCCGCGCTCGGGTAGATGTTTCCTGGCGTGGCCGCAAGCCACGCGACACTGCCGGCTGGTTGACCGAAGGACGCGAAGAGATTTCGCTTCTCTTCTTGCGCCCGCCTGTATTCAATACACGGAGCAAGTCTCTCGTTGCGTTGTTCTTCTGTCGTGCCATGAACCAACCGCGTCTCTGGGTGTCGTCCTCCCGCCCCAATCATCTCGTCAATGCTTTGGCTGCGGCCGCAGCGTTGCGTCACCGTTTCAGCGAACGCTGCTTTATCTACGAGCATTCTTCCTGGTGGGAGAATGCCCGTTGGGAAGAGTTTCGGCCGGCGTTCGACCGGGTGGTGCCGCTGGAGCGTCCCCGCACCTGCCGCGGCCTGTTCGACTTGAGGCGATTCAAGCGGGACCTGCGATCCAGGCAGGATCGGATCCGGGAGCTGGGTGCAAAGCCCGGCGATGTGTTTGTTTGCCTCGCCAGCGCGACCGGCCTGTCCAACGCGATCGCGTCGGTTTACCGTGACAACGCAAAGATCCTGCTTTTCACCCGGCAGGGACTTGAGGAGGCGAGCCGGCCCGCCAATTTTCTCCGGTACCGTTTCACGACTTCGAGCGCGCTGGAGTATTTCTGTTTGCAGCGCGCGGTCGGATTACTGCCCACCCTGCACCTCAAGCCCTGGCTGCCGTTCCGCGGGGACGGGGTGCGTCTAGAACGCCCGCGGCAGAATCTGCGGGACATCTATCAATCCATCGTTCTCTGGAGCACTCAAGGGGCTCCCGCGCCATCGCCGGCCCTCGGAGCGGCTCCGTCCGGAGTTGCGCCCGTCCACGCGGCACCGTGGCCTCGCCTTTCTGACTTTGCCGCCGATCTTCCCCGCCACGATCGTCCCGCGCCGGCAGCGCCTTCCAGGCGGAGGATGGTCTTCTTCGGCACTCCTTTCTTGTTGGTGCGCAACCTCGCTCCCGCCACTTACACCGACGTTCTAAACCGCTGTCTGGCCTACCTCCGCCTCCACTACGGAGATCGCTGCCGGCTCGTGTATCGCCCGCATCCCGCCGAGACCTCCGAGCGGGATCATCTTCAGCTCGAAGGGTTCGAGGTGGAAGAAGACCGCGAAGTGGCGGAGTTATATTTTCTGAAACACTCGGACGTAATCGAGGCGGTGTACTCGGTTTCCTCCACGGTGTCGAGGGTTGCTTTCAGTTATGGCTTCAACGCCCACGTGCTCTGGCCCTGCTTTCCCTTCCACCGGACCGCAGCCGCCTACTTTCGCACTCTGATGGATGTGGTTCCCGCCGGCTTCGAGATCCGTTCGCTGGACCATCCGCCCGTCGCTTACCAGCCGGCGCGGACCGAAGCCGCGGGGCAGTCGTTCGCGGATGTGCTGGTGCGCGCCCTGGACCAAATCGCACCGGTGCCGGCGGTCTCCGCGGCGTAAAAACGCGTTGCATCCCCCTTGAATCCCGTATAAGTCCGGCCGGATAAGGCAACCTGCGTCCCGCCTTTCACCCCCTCTTTTATGAGCGCGCCGACGACGGAATTGCTGGAAGCCGGGCTCACGAAAATCGACGCGGACTTGCGCTTCCTGATGGAGTGCCTGCGCGAAGTGCTCGTGGAACTCGGCGAGCCGCTGCTGGCCCGTTACGTACCCTGGACGAACGCCGCGGAGGCGGATCTCGACCCGGCAACGGGCGGGCCAGACGAGTTGCCCACCCGGCTGGGTCAGGTGTACGCCACGGCTTTCCAGTTGCTCAACCTGATCGAGGAAAACGTCTCGGCGCAAGTGCGCCGCGCCCGCGAGAAAGCCGGTGGTCCCGCCGCTGAACCCGGCCTGTGGGGAGCCAACCTGCGGCGGTTGAGCGACGCCGGCCTCGGACCCGCCGAGATCGCCGCGGGCCTCGGCCGGGTGGTCGTCGAGCCGGTGCTCACGGCCCACCCCACCGAGGCGAAACGCGCCACGACCCTGGAGCAACACCGGCGGCTCTTCCACCTGCTCCAGCAACGGGAGGATCCGCGCCGGACCTCGCAGGAACAGGCCGGCCTGCGCGAGGAGATCAAGGTTACGTTGGAACGGCTCTGGCGCACCGGCGAAATCCTCATCCAGAAACCCGAGGTGGCCGCCGAGCGGCGCAACCTGATGTACTACTTTCGGGACGTCTTTCCCCAGGCGCTTCCCGCGCTGGACGAACGCCTGCGCCAGGCTTGGACCGACGCCGGCTTCGACGCTTCCCTCCTCGCGGACGGATGCGCGCTGCCCCGTTTGCAGTTCGGCACCTGGGTGGGTGGAGACCGCGACGGCCATCCCCTGGTCACGGCGCAGACCACGCGCGAGACCTTGGCGGAGCTGCGCGCCGGGGGATTGGAGGTGCTCGCGCGGCAGCTCGAGCATCTGGCCACCCGGCTCTGTCTGACGGACAACGTCCAAAAACCTCCCGGCTCGTTTTCCGCAAAGCTCGCCCAACTGCGGGATGAAGCCGGGGAAGCGGGCCGCCTGCTCGAACGCGAATCGCCCGAAGAACCCTGGAAGCAATACGTCCGCCTGCTGCTCGCCAAATTGCCCCGGCGCGCTGGCGATGCCGCACCGGCCTACGCTCGGCCCGAAGAACTGCTCGCTGACCTGCAAAGCCTGCACGACTCGCTGGTTGAGATCGGTGCCAGACGCATCGCCGCCCGCGACGTGCGCCCGGTCGCCCGCGCGGTGGAAACCTTCGGCTTCCATCTCGCCACGCTGGACATCCGGCAGAACTCGCGCTTTCACGACCTGGCGCTCGGGCAATTAATGGTGGTCGCCGGCGTCGCCGAGGGCGCTTCGTTTCACGACTGGAGCGAGGAGCGGCGGATGGAGTTCATCGAGCGCGAACTGCAATCGCCGCGGCCCTTCGCCTACCCAGCCACCTCCGCCGGTCTGGAGGCGGACGCGGTGCTCGGGTGTTACCGGCTGCTGGTCGAACATTCCGACGCCCACGGGCCGGGCGGCCTGGGAGCGTTGATCGTGAGCATGACCCGGCGGGTGAGTGACCTCCTGGTGGTGTACCTTCTCGCCCGCGAAGCCGGACTGGCACGGCGTACCCCGGAAGGGCTCGTTTGTTTCTTGCCGGTGACCCCGTTGCTCGAAACGCCCGAAGACCTGGAGGCTGGTCCGGGCATCCTGCGCGGGTTCCTGGCTCATCCGGTGACGGCGCGCAGCCTTCGCGCGCAGCAGCGTTTGCCCGCCCTGGCGGTGGACGGTGCACCGGGTGACCAGACCCTGATCCAGCAGGTGATGATCGGCTACAGCGACAGCAACAAGGAAAGCGGCATCCTGGCCAGCCAGTGGGCGTTGCATCGTGCCCAGACCGCAATCACCGCCGTGGCGCGCGGGGCGGGGACCAAAATCCGGTTTTTCCACGGGCGCGGCGGGACCATCAGCCGGGGCGCGGGCCCCACGCACCGCTTTCTCGACGCGCTGCCTGCCGGCACCATGAACGGCGACATCCGGCTCACGGAGCAGGGGGAAACCATCGCCCAGAAGTACGCCAACGGCACGACGGCTCTCTTCAACCTGGAATCCTTGCTGGCCGGGGCGACGGGCGTTTCGCTGCGGCCTTTCTCCCCGTCGCGCGCCTCGCTTTCCGCGCAGGCAGATGAACCCGTGGGCAAGATGGTCGCCGCCAGCCGCGAAGCTTACGAAGACCTGCTTAAGGCGGACGGATTTATGGAGTTCTACAGCCAGGCGACGCCCATCGACGCCCTGGAATCGAGTTCCATCGGTTCGCGGCCGGCGCGTCGCACCGGGCAGCGCACCCTGGCCGACTTGCGGGCGATCCCCTGGGTCTTCAGTTGGAACCAGTCCCGGTTCTACCTGCCGGGCTGGTTCGGGGTCGGCAGCGCCCTGGCCCACCTGCGGGACCGGGACCCGGCGAGTTTCACCGCGCTGAAGACGTTGGTCGATAGCGGCTGGCCCTTTCTGCGCTACGTGCTGATGAATGTGGAAATCAACCTGACCAGCGCCGACCTCGACATCATGAAGCACTACACCGCGCTGGTGGAAAACGAGGTGATTCGCGCGGCTTTCCTGGAGAGGATCATCGGCGAGTTCCGGCGCACCAACGAAATGCTGGCCGAATGTTTCGGGCGTCCGCTGATGCAACGCCGGCCTCGTGCGGCCAAGACGCTGGAGTTGCGCGCGGCGGCGCTGCGCGTGCTGCACCGGCAACAAATCGACCTGCTGGGCCGCTGGCGGAGCCTGCAAAAATCCGGTGACCACGAGGCGGCCAAACGAATGTTGCCCGAGGTGCTGCTTTCCGTCAACGCGATTGCGAGCGGCCTGCGAACTACAGGGTAGGATTCCCACCACGGAGCCGAAACACCCTATTTACCCATGAAGCCTTTGTGTGCCTTGTTCTTCGCTGTCGTCGGCGGTTTCCTCGCGGCGCCGCCGCTTTCCGCCGCGACCGAAGGCGACTGGGTAAATTTGATCAACGGCAAGGACCTCGATAGTTGGGTCCAGCGCGGCGGCAAGGCGCATTTTACCTTGGAAGGCGAGACCATCGTCGGCCGCCCGGTCCTCAACACGGAGAACAGCTTCCTTTGTACGAAACGCGACTTTGCCAATTTCATCCTGGAACTGGATTTCAACGTTGACCCCCAGCTCAACGCCGGGGTCCAGTTTCGAAGCCAATGCTCCGACCACGACACGATCACGGATCTGAAGGATGAGAAGGGCCAACCCATCGAAATCCCCGCCCACCGGGTCCACGGGTACAAGTACGAGATCGACATGGAACCGGCGCGGGGTCATTGGTGGACCGCCGGCATCTACGACGAGGGACGGCGCGGCTGGCTTTATCCGGGGATGCTGGGCGGCGACACCGGTGAGTTCACCGGGCAGGGAGCCAGCACGAGCAAGCCCAACGTGTGGAACCATGTTCGCATCGAAGCGGTCGGCGGTTCCATCAAGACTTTTCTCAACGGCGAAGCGCGCGCTTCGATCATCGACGATGTGAGCCCTTCGGGCTTCATCGCCTTGCAAGTGCACGGCATCGGCGACGACAAGCGGATCGAACCGTTGAAGGTTTCCTTCCGCAACATCCGCGTCCAGGACCTCGGGACCACGGCGCTGACGCCCGGGGCGGGCGGGGACAAACTCAATGCCCTCAGCGAGCAGGAGAAACTCGACGGCTGGCGGATGCTCTGGGACGGCAAATCCACGGCGGGATGGCGCGGCGTTCAGACAAATCCCTTCCCGGTCCATCGCTGGGTCATTCAGGATGGGGCGCTGTCGATCGAGCGGTCCGGGGAAGGGGATACCGCCGGTGTTGGCAACATCATGACCGAGGAAAAGTTCAAGAACTTCGAGCTGTCGGTCGATTTCAAAATCACCCCCGGGGCGAACAGCGGGATCAAATACTACGTGGATCCGAGCCAGACAGACGACACGGGCTCGGCCATCGGTTTGGAGTACCAAATTTTGGACAACCTGCGCCACCCCGACGCCAGGCGCGGTCGTGACGGCGACCGCACGATGGCTTCGCTCTACGACCTGGTGCCCGCCGTCGCCGGCAAGGAATCCAAGGCGGTGGGGGAGTGGAACACGGCTCGTATCGTTGCACGCGGACGAAACGTCGAGCATTGGCTCAACGGCGAAAAGGTGCTGGAATACGAGCGCGGCACAAACGCTTTCCGCGCGCTGGTGGCGATGAGCAAGTACGCCAAATGGGAGAACTTCGGCGAACTGCCCGAAGGACCGATCCTGCTCCAGGATCACGGCGACGCCGTATCCTTCCGCAACGTCAAGATTCGCGTCTTACCGGAGCACTGAGGCAGCTCACTCCGAGCTTTACAAAAGATTCCCTACTCATTGTACTTGAAGGGGTTACTGAGAATCGGAACCTCGGGTTGTTCACGGCGGCGTGCCAACCAGCGGAAGAGGAGCGCGTAAGCCACTCCCGTCATCACCCCACCCAGGAACGGCAAAGTCCAAACGGGCAGGTCGACGAAGCGCCATAAACCCGCCGTTCCAGTCACAAGGGCGACCAAAAATGACAGGGCCGCGAGATCGATTGCCGACGGCACTTTGCCCAAGGGAGATTCGCCGGTTGTTCGGAGAGGAACGACCGGCTCGAGCCCGCAATGTTCCTTCATCATTCGCAGCAATTGGGTAAACTGGTCATCGTAGTTTGCTGCCGAAGAAAGATCGATGTGCCGGTGTTGATCGAGAGGCGGCAGGATCCGGGTACCCGCCTCGACCACCACCGGGATGATCCCGATCGCCGGGTTTTCCTGCATCGCCGACAAGGCAACGGCTAATTCGTTGGCCGCGAGTGGGTCCTGGTTCGCCTCCGCCGACACGAACGAGAGGAAAACCTTGGAATTTTTGATCAAAGCGGTTAACCGCTGGAAGAAATCTGCGGTCGGCAAGGCGGAATCTTCATCCTCGGGCCAAACTTCGAAGCCGCAGCGGAGCAGATCTTCCGTGAGGCGACGGGCTAGGTCCCGGTCTGACCACACGTAGCTGAGGAATACGTCCATCCACCTAATACGCCGGTGGGCTCACAATAAACGTGCGCAATGCAGGGTTCGAACCTGCGACTTCTTGCGTGTGAAGCAAGCGCTCTACCACTGAGCTAATTGCGCGAAGATTTGGCAGGCGGGCCTGCCAGGAGCGGCATAATATGCAATCCTCAAGACCGCCGGCAAGTGAAACGTCGATTTTTGTTCTGCCGCCCCGGTGGTGGTGATCCCGTCCTCCTTCTCTGATTGTGCTTCCGCCTGCCCGCCTTTCCGGATCCGCCTGGATCGCCGAAAACGAGCCGCTTCCGCTTGCTCCCGCGACGAGAGCCGTGGCCAGATGGCGCTGGTGGATGTGGCCTCACTTGCTCGGGCTGGACGCACCGCTGGTCGCCATCACCTGGCAATGGTGGTGGGCTCACACCCGGGGAGTGTACCTGCCGCCGAGCCGTTATTTCGTGCTGGGATTTAGCGTCTGGCTCATTTATCTCGCGGACCGCTCGGCCGACTCGGCGCGAACAATCCCCGGTGAACGGCTGGCGGACCGGCACGCCTTTAGCGCCTGCCACCGAACACCGATACGCTGGCTGATGGGCCTGGTGGGTCTGACTCTGGTCGCCACCACCCCGCTCTTCCTGCCCAGGCGCGAGTTCGCGGGCGGTCTGGCTCTTCTCGGGGTGACGGGCATCTATTATTGGACCATCCATCACGCGCGGCGCGTTACCCGGCCCTTCCTGCCGAAGGAAGCCATGGTCGGTGGCATGTTCTCGATTGGTAGCGCGTTCTTTACGGCGTGTCTCCTACCGCGCCCGGTGGGCGGATTCCTACTGGATATCACCTGCTTCAGTGCGCTTTGCTTCCTGAACTGCGGGCTGATCACCGCGTGGGAACAATGCCCGCGCGACCAGGCGGATGCCGCATCCATGCTCAATCACTTCCCCCGCCTCACCGCAAATCTGGGCCGGGCCAGCTTTCTCCTGGCGCTTTTCGCCTGTTTTCTCGCTCTGTGGCAACGCTCCGCGAGTCTGGGGCCGGTCGCGCTGAGTGCCCTTGCCTTGTGGATGCTGGAACGGAGCCGCGGTTACCTGTCCGCCTGTGCCCTTCGCGTGCTGGCGGACATGGTACTACTCACTCCGTTGTTCGCCCTCGGTTGGCAGGTGGTGGCTGCGCGTTGATCGAGTCCAGCGTTCCGACACGAGCAGCCCGGCGCTGACGGTGACTTGCCGGGCCAGGCGAAAGCCGACCCGTTCCAGCAACGGGCGGTAAAGCGGCAAACGGCGCACGCGTAACCCGGTCGTCCAACCAAACAGCCGGTACAATCCACCGATCCACAGCCTTGCCCGCCAGGCTTGCCAGCCGCGTTCAGGCAGCCGGAACTCGGACACCACCCATTGAGCATCCAACGTCGTGGCGGCGGCCAGCCGCTCCAGCAGCGGATGAAGTTCCTCCTCGCTAAAACAGTCCAGAAAGAAATGGGTCACCACCAGATCGTAGCGCCGGTCAGCCGGCGGCAGCCACAATCGGGCATCGGCGTGATGGAATCTCACACGCGCAACGGCAGCATTGGCCGCTCCTCGCCCCGCTGCGGCGCGCGCGCGAGCCACCTCCAGCATCCTGCCGCTGGAGTCCACGCAGTCAATGTGGGCGGACGGATTTACCTCCAGGAGCTTTTGCAGGAAGCGCCCGTCACCCTCGCCCAGGATCAGAATGTGCCGTGCAACCGTCAGATCATCCAGAAACTCCAGGCGGCGGCGCTCCAGGGAACGGCCCATGCCGAGGTACTCCATCCAACGGTACCACCGGGCGAGTGGATCGCAGTTCAAACGCCGCCGTCCGGTTCCGGGTTCTCGGGTGGTTCCAGGTGGGCGCCAGGAGCAAGGTGCGTCCCCGGCTTGATCTCCACCCGCTGGCCGATGACACAGAGATCGTCCTTCGCTCCCTCGACGAACGCGCCGGTTCCAACCTGCACGTTCTCGTCCAGAATGGCATGATGTATCCTGGCACCGGCACGGACGGTGCAGCCGGTCAGCAGGACCGAGTCGCGCACGCTCGACCCGGCCTCGACGATCACACCCGGCCCCAGGATCGAGTGCATGACCTCGCCGCCCACCTGACAGCCGGGAGAGATTGCACTGTTGTCGATGGACGCCGTGACCGACACCCGTGCGGGCAAGCGTTGGGAGCCGTGGGTGAGGATCGGCCACGCCGGATCGTCCAGGCTCAAGGCTTCGGGCCGATCCAGCGTTTCCATGTTGGCCATCCAGTAGCTCTCGAGAGTTCCGACATCGCGCCAGTAGCTTTCCAGGCGGAACTCGTAAACCCGTCCCTGTTTCACAAACCTCGGCAGCAACTCGTCGCCGTAGTCCTTGAGTTTGCCGCCGTCTGCGGCTAGCTCATCAAGCATCTTCAGGAGCTTCGGGGCATCATAGACGAAGATTTCGGCCGTCACGAGGTCGCCCGCAGGCTGCTTGGGTTTGTAAGCAAAGCTGGTCACCCGTCCGTCGCCATCGACTTCCACCACGCCGAAGCGGCTGGCGCTGTCACCGGCGGGCACGCGGGTTGTGACCATCGTCACGTCCGCCCCGCAGGCGCGATGACGGTCCAACACGTCGCGAAAGTCGAGCCTGTACACGTGGTCCGCGCTCAGCACGAGCAGCAGGTCGGGCGCAAACTCGCGGATGAGTTGCTTCTGTCGATAGATCGCGTCCGCGTTGCCCTCGGCGAATCCTCCCTCACCGTCGTCCTTGCCTCCGGCATCGCCGCGCCCGGCAGAGGGCGGCAGGACCTGCAAGCCGCCGTAAGTGCGGTCCAGGTCCCAGGGGCGGCCGTTGGCCAGATGGTCGTTGAGCGTGTGCAACTCGTATTGCTCGATCACCCACACGTCCTTGAGGCCGCTGTGCAGGCAGTTGCTCAACCCGAAGTCGATCAGCCGCAACGTTCCCGCGAAGGGCAGCGCGGGCTTGGCGCGGTTCGCGGTGAGAACATCCAGGCGGCCGCCTTCGCCGCCGGCCAGGATCAGAGCCAATACTTTGTCGCGCTTCATACGTCGTGTTTGCTTGCGCTACACAATCGCTTGTGGGCGGGGTCTCGGTCCTTCCTCACTCTCCGCGCCCCGGGTATGGAGCCTGCCACGCATCGTTAACGCTCGGTCAGCCGCCTCCCGGCAAATTGACAACTGCTGCCTTTGCTGGGACTAATCCCCGAGCGAGTTGACGCCGCGCCGGCGGACGGGCCGCCCCTCCGGCGAGAAGGCATGAATCCCACCGAAACATTCCAGCACTACCAGGTCCTGCGCCGGGACGACGGTTCGCTGTGGGAGCTGGGCCGGGGCGCGATGGGCGTGACCTACAAGGCCTTCGACGTCAACCTGCGCTGCCCGGTGGCGTTGAAGGTAATCAACGGCACCTACCTGGATCATCCGGTGGCCCGGCAACGCTTCATCCGCGAGGCCCGCGCCGCGGCGGCCCTGCGGCACCGTAACATCGCCCACGTGTACCACCTGGGCATGGACGCGCAGAGTTTCTTCTACGCGATGGAGTTCGTGGATGGCGAAACGCTCGATGCCCTGGTACGCCGGCGGGGTCCTCTGCCGCCAGAGACGGTGCTCCACATCGCGCTGCAAACCGCACGCGCCCTGTCCGCGGCGGCGCGGCAGCGCCTGGTCCACCGCGACATCAAGCCGACCAACCTGATGGTCGTCACGGAGGACGACGACGGCGAAATCCACCAGACGGTCAAGGTCATCGACTTCGGCCTGGCCCGCTCGGCGGTCCACGGCGAAGCGTCGGCAAATCTGACGATGGGCGGCTTCGTCGGCACTCCGCAGTACGCCAGCCCGGAGCAGTTGGAGGAACGGAACGTCGATGGAAGGTCCGACATCTACAGTCTGGGGGCGTCCCTGTGGTACCTGCTGGCCGGACGCCCGCCTTTCGTCGGTACGCTGACCAGCCTGATCACGCAGCATCTCACCAAGGAGCCGCCGTGGGATCTGCTGGCTTCCACGCCGGCACCCGTGCGGGAGTTGCTCCAGCGGATGCTGCAGAAGAACCCGGACGATCGCCCGCAGAGTGCCGCCGACCTGCGCCGCGAGATCGAGGTTTGCCTTCGCACCCTGGCGGGCAACGGTGTGCCGTTACCCTCCGGCGATCCCCTGGCACCGCAGGCATTTGCGTCGGTCGGCGCGGACGAGCCGCCTGCTTCCAGCGTGCCCGGAACCGGAACCGTCCTGGAACCGCTGTTGCCGGGTCCGGCCACGGCGATGGTCGGATCGCTGGTCGGGAGCCGGTACCAGATCATGCGGCGGGTGGGCGAGGGGAGCATGGGACGTGTCTTCCAGGCGCACGACTTGCGGGGTCAGGGACGCACGGTGGCCTTGAAGATGTTGTACCCTGACCTGCTGCTCGATCAGGAAGCACACGAAAAGCTGCGCGCCGACGTCTCCAGGATACAGGCCGCGCCCTGTCCCGGTCTCCTGCAAATACTGGATTTCGACGGGCCCAGGGAGGCGGCTTACCTGGTGACGGAATGGAGCGGTGGTTTGACCTTGGTGGATCTGCTGCGCAGCCGCGGCCGTCTGACGGTGGCGGAAGCCTTGGTGCTCCTGAAACAAGCGGCGGGCATCACGGACTTCGCGCGTGCCCGCGGTCTGGAAAATCTGGAATTGCACCTGCACCAGATTTTTGTGGTTCCCGGCGGGCGGGCGGCGGAAGACACGCGGATGCGGAACGGTGAGGAAGTAACGGAGATGCTGGGCGAGAACCCGCTCTCGGTCACCCTGCGCATCGACCCGCTCGGGAGGGCGCGTGATCAGGGCGACCTGGCGACGTGGGCAGGCGACCTCACTTTGTTGCCTGCGTCTCCCGCGGCGCACCGGGACCAGCTGAGCAGCATCGGCAGCTTCGTCGAGAACACATACCTGCATCGTCTAGCGAGGCTGTTCTATGAATGGCTCGAGAGCACGCCCCTGTCCGTGAGCCACCCGGCAGCCGGGAGCGGAGGGGCGGCCTTTACGCTGCCCGGTCTGGGCGAAACGGGCAGCGCCGTCTTGCGGAGCGCGCTTTCGTCGAATCCCACGTTCAGCAGCGACACGGATTTCTTCGAGGCGCTCGCCAAGGCAGCGGGCTACGAACCGGACAGCTTGCGCTTTCACCATCCTGTCACCTTGTCGCTGCCGCCGACTGCTTCTGCGTATGTGTCGGGTCCAGGCGCGTCGACAGCGGACGCGCCGCTCTCACGCTCTCGGGAATCGGTCGGTACCCCGGTGGCGGTGAGATCGGCCCGTGTCTTGAAGCCGGTGATCCAGCGTCAGAGTAGTGGGCACACCTGGATGGTCGATCTGCGCGCGCTGGGTCGGTTGACCGTGGTGGCCTTCGTCTGCCTCCTCGCCGTCACTGCCGCGTGGATTGTGGTTTGGTTGCACTCACACCGCACGCGGATGGCCGCTGTTGCCCAGCCACCCGTTGTGGCGAGAGAATCTGCGCCGCCTTCGCCTGAACCGGCTGCCCCTAAGCAGCCAATTGTTTCGGCCAAGGTGTTGACGGCTTTGCCGACAACGCAGAACCCGTCCGATCCCGAGGATGAACAGGATGAAGATAGCATCCACGACTGGATGGATGGAACGGTGCTGGCGGCAGTGGACGACGAGCCGCCTGGTGTGACCGTCCCTTATGCGCCCGGCTTCCAACCCGCGGAAGAAGAAGACGCCGACGAAGATGAAGTCCAGATTCCATACGCCCCCGGCATGAACAAGGGCCGCGATGCTCAATCATTGGAGGCAAGGAGCGCGGAAAACAGCTTGTCCGCCTCAACGAACCAAAACACGGCCGCCGGCAAACAGACAAGAACCGTTACATCGAACCGGTCCGCCGCGGACGGTGTTCACACACGCAGCCACAGACGGACAGTGCAACCCCAGCCAAACTTCTGGCAGCGTCTCTTCAGAGTGAAACCTAAACCTCGACACGGTAAGAAATAGCGTGAGAGGCGGACCTTGCTTGGCAGGAGATATGCTTCACGGTGAAGACGGAAACTTGGTAGAAATTGCTGATTCGCCATCGCCATGGAGCAAAACCTGTCCGCGAGCGCTTTTCGGCCTTGTCGAGTTTCTAGGTCTTCTCCTATAAACACCATCGCGAACTCTGCCGTCTTCCTCATCTATGCGAGCCATCTATCTCAGCCTTGTGACCGCCTCGTTACTCTTACCCGGAGGCGCGTTCATGCTCGCAACGGCTAATGCCCAGACCACGGTTGCGACTAACCCGGTAGGCTTCACTACCCTTGCAATAACCCCTATGTCCGGCACAACGGTTGGCTATACCTTTGCCAGCTTGAATATGGTTCGGCCCGCCGTTTACCGGGCGTTGGTCCCCGCTAGCGGCGCTGTGACGAGCAACGGAGCTACGGTGCTGGTGTTCCCCTACGGAACTTTTACCAGCAACCAATTCAACGGCACCGGAAACGCGTCCTACGTCGAACTTACCAACGGGACCGTTGCTGGACTTACGGCGAATGTTACGGCGACCTCGGCCAGTGACTCCACCCAAGGCGGTTCTTCGACCATCACGTTGGATCAAGACATCACGTCTGCCATCGCCGCTGGAACCACCACTTTCTTAGTGAGGCCTCACTGGACTTTCGGAACCGCCTTTGGTCCTACAAACAGCGCCGGTTTTCTTGGAGGCACTACTGCCAGCAGAGCCGATAGTATTCTGATTCTTGATCCTACTAGTGGTGGTGCCACCAACTATTACTTTAACACCACTTCCAATGTATGGACTAACGCCGGTACTGACGCGACCAACGTTATCATTCCGCCTAGTGCTGGCCTCTATGTACAGCGGAGATCGACATCCAGTTTGTCTGTCTCGATCGTTGGCGAAGTCAAACTCGGGCAAAGTGGTATAAACATCGTTGGTAATTCGTCCTTATCCACCTCTGCTTTGGTCCCGAATCCTTACCCGCTTAATTCAGTTACCCTTGCGAATTCGAAGCTTTACACCGGAAATGCAAGCACTGGATTTGTTGGTGCGGCTACGGCTTCCAAAGCCGATGATTTAGGCATACTTGACCCTACATCCGGCGGCGTTGTGAATTATTTTTACAATACAGTTAATAACCGCTGGGAAAATTCTGGCTCTGATGCTTCCACTGTGACCATTCCTTCAGGTGCCTCGATCTTGATCACGCGGAAGAGCGGCCACTCATCCTTTGTCTGGTATGTGCCGCAACCAGCAATGAATCTTTGATTACTGCTGAGGCCGCGCCGAAATTTCTATGAAACCAAAGCGTACTATCGGTATCTTTGCAGCTGTGTTTTACTTCGGATCCTGTTTGACGCAGGTGTCTGCTGGCATCATAGAATACTCAGCCGCTGGTAATTACCTGTTGACGACTGCATATAACTCTACCGCCTCTATTGCGGCAACTCGTCTCTCTTTGGGTTCAACCGTGGAAGTCGGTACGTTCACCGCTGGCTTTAACTTTGCAACGAATAGTACGAGCTATACAGCTAACGATGCAGCATTTACTTTGATTAACACGACAACTATTGGGACTGGAATAAATGCTGTCGGCCAGTTTGATAAGCAAACCGGCAACATTGACGGAATCGCAGCACCTGGGACTCAGCTTTATATATGGGTTTTCAATAATCCAGTCCCGGCTTCCGCTACAGCTTGGGCAATCGTTACCAACCCAACATGGACCGTGCCCGCTACTGGTGGAACAGGCTTGAGTACAATTGATACTGGTGATCCTGGGACGATTATCGCGGTGGGAGCACTTGGTGCAATCGTTGGAGACACTGCAGCTATTCCACTTGGTGCAACATTCAGTGTCCGTGTGAGTGCGGTACCCGAACCTTCGACCTACGCAATGTCATTTGCTGGTTGCGTTAGTCTGCTTCTTTTGGCTAAGCGCCGTCAGTCTTCCGTTAACACGTGAAAGACCGGACTTATTTCGACTACTAATGGCCACCGATAACGGTGGCCGTTTTTTCGTTATGTTCACACCCGATAATTTCTTGTTTCTGAAACGAGTTCAAACGGGGCAACGCGCTCCGATTCGAGCGAGCGAGCTTTAAACCTCAGTCGCTTCGAGAAAACCCTCTAGCTGCCGGATGCGCGTTGGGTGGCGCATCTTACGCAACGCCTTCGCCTCAATCTGCCGGATGCGTTCGCGGGTCACCTTGAACTGACGGCCGACCTCTTCCAAGGTGCGGCTGTAGCCGTCGATCAGACCAAAGCGCTGCTCCAGCACTTGGCGCTCGCGTTCGGTCAATGTTTCAAGAACGTCTTTGATCTTCGCCTTGAGCAGCACGATGGCTGTCATGTCCGACGGGTTGTCAGCACCCTTGTCCTCGATGAAGTCGCCAAAATTGGTGTCCTCGCTGTCGCCCACCGGGGCTTGCAGTGAAATCGGCTGTTGCGCCATCTTCAGCACCGCGCGCACCCGCTCGACGGGCAGGTGGACCTCTTCGGCCACCTCTTCAGGAGTGGGTTCGCGGCCGTATTCCTGCACCAGCTGCTTCTGCACGCGCATCAGCTTGTTGATCGTCTCGATCATGTGGACCGGGATACGGATCGTGCGCGCCTGATCGGCGATGGAACGCGTGATCGCCTGCCGGATCCACCAGGTCGCGTAGGTAGAGAATTTGTAACCTCGGCGGTACTCGAACTTTTCTACCGCCTTCATCAAACCCATGTTGCCCTCCTGGATCAGATCCAGGAACGACAGCCCACGATTTGTGTACTTCTTGGCAATGGAGATGACGAGCCGCAGATTGGCTTCGACCATCTCGGTCTTGGCCTTGAGCGCGCCACGCTGGCAGTTCTTCAACTCCTGGTACTCGTTGGTGAATTCGTCGGCACTGAGCCAGAGTTGATCGACCAACTCTTTGAGCTTGGCGCTGTAATCCACCCGGTGGTTGCCAGTCACTCCTTCCCGGGAACCCTGCGCCTGCGTCTGGGATTGGAGCTGTTTGAGCAAGCGATATTTGTCGTCCGCGAGATGGACAAACTCCTCGGTGACCTTCTGCTTGAAGTAGAACTTTGGGTAAAGCTTCTGCAGCGTGTCGTGCTGGCGTTGGAACTCCTTGAGTGAGGTGGCCTGTTCCTTCTCGTCGCCGTTGATTTGGGAAAGGTACAAGCGTGACAGGTCGGTTCCGGATTGTTCCAGTTGCTCGCAGAGTTTCGGCAATGCCTTGAGGTAACGCTCCCGGCTCTCGATCTTCTTGTCGAGGATGACCCGGTCGAAACGCTCCCGGCCTTCGACCAGCTTCACCGCGAGATCGAGATGGGCGCGGGCGACGAACCCGAAGCGGTTCAGGTGCTTCTGCACCTGGGCTTCGGCGTCCTCGATGCGCTTGGAAATTTCGACTTCCTGCTCGCGGGTGAGCAGGGGCACCTGGCCCATCTGCTTGAGGTACATCCGCACGGGATCGTCCAGGATGTCGAGTTTGCTGGAGCTTTCGCTTTTTTCGTCGTCGGATTTTTCTTCCTTCTCGTCCTCTTCGAGTTCAGGATCTTCCGGTTCCTGTTCCTTCTTGAGGTCCTTGTAGCGATCGACGTCGGAGGCTTCGATGATGTCGAACTCCATCGCGCGCAACCGCGTCTGGATGGATTCGATCAGGTCGGGATCATTGACCCCGTCCGGCAGCGCCTCGTTAAGATCGTCCCAGGTTAGATAACCCTGTTCCTTGGCGAGCTTGATCAACTCGCGGATCTTTTCCTGGATCTCGTGGGCTTCGGCCGTCACGCGCTCCGGGGTCACCGCGGGGGGATGCGGAGCATGCCCGTTCGTGGCCGCGCCACCGGCGGACTGCTTTTTGCCGGAAGCGGCGGGTGACCTGGCCGCTTTCGCTTTGGTCTTGGAACTCTTGGTTTTACTACCGTGGGTACTGGTACTCTTGTGGTCCGTAGGAGCTGAGGGGGAGGGTGAAGCAGACGGATTCACTTTGGCCATAGCGACGAGGCAATCGGTTGAGGTGCCCCGAGAGTCAAAAAACAGGCAGATTTGCCTCGACTTTCAGAGCCGCGCAATATCAAGAAGCCTTCTCTTGAGGTCAAGGATTTCTTTCTGTACGCGGGTGATCTCCTCATCACCAATTCTTGGCATACGCATCCGGTTTTCCAAACCGCTGATAAGATCCTTGAGCAAGGTCTTTTCTAAATCTGCCCAGCTATGCTGCGCGACCAGCAGAGGCCGAGACAGAGGTTTGTCGGCCAGCAGTTCGGTAATAAATGCTTCTTCCACCGCCGGTAGCGTCGCCAGATAGGCGTTGATCGCTGCGACATCGTCGGGGTCCAGCTCGGCGGTCAGTGCCGCCACCAGCATCTCCGTGTTAGCTAGTTTGGGCAAAGTCTCCTGCCAGGGCTGTTCCAGAATCCACTGTCGGGCTCCGGCATTGCCGAGCGCGAGTCGCAGGAGGTGCGCTACTCCTGTAGGGGGTTTCTCAAAGGCCGGTGCTTCCGCTCCCACGGAAAGGGTGTCCGGCGCGCCGGTGAGATCCGCCCGGGCATCCTGCTGCCTTGGAGTGGGGCGTTTCTCCTTGAGCAAAACGTTGAAAGCCTGTGCCGAAATTCCGAGCCGCGATGAGATCTTGCCCACCACGTTCTCGCGCAAGAGGTTGTCGGTGATCTGGGCGACCGTCTCGGCCATGCGGCGGGCGAACTGGGTTTTGCCCCTGGGAGTTTCCAGATCGAACATGCGGCTGAGACGATCCAACTGGAAATCGAAAAAATCCTGCGCCAGACCGATGCGTCCAGCGAAAGCCTCGACCCCGCCTTTGCGAATCAGCGAATCCGGGTCTTCACCCGGCGGCATGGTCGCGACGCGCACAGTGACGTTCGCATCCAGCAAGGAGGCCACGGATTTCTCCGCCGCCTGCTGGCCGGCGGCATCGGCGTCGAAGCACAGCACCACCTCGTCCGCGTGGCGTTTGAGCAGGCGGGCCTGGCGTTCGGTAAACGCCGTGCCCTGAGGCGCGACGACGTTCTTGATGCCCGCTTCGTAGGCGGTGATCAGGTCGATCTGACCCTCGCACACGATGGCGAAACCTTCCTCAATGATCGAACGCTTGCTGAGGTGCAAACCGAACAACACCTTGCCCTTGATGAAAAGTGGCGTTTCGGGCGAGTTGACGTACTTGGCACCTTCGGCCGTGGCGGTCAGCACGCGTCCGCTGAAAGCGATGACTTCACCAAGTTCGTTGCAGATGGGAAACATCAGCCGGTCACGGAACCGGTCGTAGCCGCTGCTGCGCGAGCCTTCGTCCGGCGGCCGGAAGAGTCCTCCAAGGATCAGCAGGTCGCGCGAGTAGCCCCGCTCGGAAGCCCATTGCAGGCAGGCGTCCCAGGAGTTTGGGGCGTACCCGAGCATCCAGCGGCCGGCAACCTCGGCGGTCAACCCGCGCGACTTGAGGTACTCACGTGCGGCGGCGGCCTCGTTGCTCTTGCGCAGGTTGCGGTGGAACCACTCGGCCGCTTCGGCGTGGAGGGCCAGCAGACGCCGGCGGGTTTCGCCGGCTCCCTTGTCCTCGTCCCGGTTGCCGCCGTAGCCGCCTTCTTCGATGATCGGGATGCCCGCTTTTTCCGCCAGCCGCCGCACCGCGGCGGGAAAGCTCAGATTCTCGTACAATTCGATGAACTTGAAAACCGTTCCACCGACGCCGCAGCCGAAGCACTTGAAGCTTTGCCGCGAGGGATTCACCGTGAAGGAAGGCGACTTTTCCTTGTGAAAAGGACACAGCGCCTTGTACACGCTGCCAGCCCGTTTGAGCGGCACGGAACTGCCGATCACATCCAGCACGTCGTTGGCGGCAGCGACCTGCTCGATGGTTTCCTGGGGGATCATAAAGCGGCGGAAAAGAGATGGAGCAAAGAATTGCGCTGAAGACCGTGCTCCGCAATGTTTCCCTCCAGCTTTCTGGTTCCTCGCGTTGCCGTCCGCTCCTTTCCTGCCATGCGCCTGATTGATCGATACATTGGCCGTGAACTGCTCACCACGGCACTTTTCGCCGTCGCCACCCTGAGCCTGGTGCTCGTGCTCGGGCAAATTTTCAAGAAGCTTGCCGAGCTGGTGATCGACCACAATTTGCCGGCGACCTTCATCATCACGTTCATCGCCTACTTCCTGCCGCTGTCTCTGACCTTCAGCATCCCGTGGGGATTCCTGACGGCCGTGCTCCTGGTGTTCGGCCGGCTCTCGGCGGGCAACGAGTTGACCGCTCTGCGGACCGCGGGTGTCAGCATCCCGCGCATCGCCCGGCCCGTGCTGGTGCTCGCGGTGCTCTTCAGCGGCGTGTGTTTGTGGATCAACCTTTACGTGGCTCCCCGGGCGCAACAAAACCTCAAAAACGCCTTCTTTGAAGTGGCGACCAATAACCCGGCGGCGGCGTTCAACGGGGACCAGGTGATCACCGACTTTCCGGGCAAGAAGATTTACGTCGGTAAAATGACCGGCAACCTGTTGGAGAACGTTCACGTCTTCAACTTGAACGAGTACGATAAACCAATGCAGGTGGTGTACGCCCGCCAGGGCCGGCTGGAAACGGATCTCGCGAACAAGCAAATCAAGATGCGCCTGGAGGACAGCCGCTACGAGCAGCGCGACGAAAGCGACCCCGATAACCTCACCCCGGGGCACTTGCACGACGGGATCACCATGGGCGAGTTCGTGTATCCCATCTCATTGGAAGAACTTTACAAGAAGAAGCAAAGGCGGCCGCACGTGGAAACGCTGGTGTACAGCGAGTTGCGCACGGAACTGAAGAACCTTTCCGCGACGGAAAAAACGGTGCCGCGCAACGAGATGGGTGAGTTCCGCAAGAAGCAGGCGACGACGCGTACGGAGTTCAACAAACGCTTCTCGTTTTCGCTGGCTTGCTTCACCTTCGCCTTGATCGGCATCCCGCTTGGCGTCACCGCGCACCGGCAGGAAACGAGCATCGGGTTCGGGATCAGCCTGGGGGTGGCATTCACCTACTTTTTCATCATCTTGGTGGTGAACATCTTCCGGGAAAAGGCCTCGTTGCACCCGGAGTTATTGATCTGGCTGCCGAACGCCATTTTCCTGTTCCTGGGAAGTGTTTTGTTCTTCCGGCTGTCGCGGAGGTGATGCCGGCATGCGGCACCGCCTTGCAATACAACTCCGGGGGGAGCTACGCCTTGTCTTTGTCTGTCATCCTGAGCGGAGCGAGGCACGAGCGTAGTCGAAGGACCTTCCGCCGCCGGAGGCAAGTGCGTCTCCGACGGGATGGCTCCAGCCTGGAAGGGCCGCCTTGGCTGCCGCCGGCCCGGAAGTTCCTTCGACGGCGTTCGCGGACTCACTGCGCGCAGGATGACAGAGCAAGGAGCCGCGAAGCCATTATCCATACACACTCCCAGGATGACAGACTGAGAGATGGCGCACTGGACGAAATTAAAAAGAAAGGTGTCAAACTTCGCGCTTTGCCGCGTGGAGGAATGGCTTCAAGTCGTTCATCATCTTGGCAAACAGCGCGAAATCCACCTGCTGCTGCCCATCGCTCAATGCCTTGGCCGGATTCGGGTGAACTTCAATGATGAGTCCGTCCGCGCCCATCGCGACCGCGCCGGCGCAGAGCGTCGGAACCAGTTCGGCGCGTCCGCAACCCTGGCTCGGGTCCACGATCACGGGCAGATGCGTTTCGAGCTTGGCAATCGCGACCGCGGCGAGGTCCAGGGTGTTGCGCGTGTACGTCTCGAAGGTGCGGATGCCTCGTTCGCAGAGCATCACGTTGCCATTGCCCGCGCTGAGGATGTACTCGGCCCCCAGGAGCCATTCCTCGATGCGTTGGCTGAGTCCGCGCTTGAGCAGGATGGGTTTGCCCGTCCGGGCCGCCGCCACCAGCAGGCGGTAGTTCTGAGCGTTACGCGCGCCGATCTGGAGGACATCGGCTGATTCGGCGATGAGATCGACTTCCAGTTCGCTGAGCACTTCCGTCACGATCTTGAGGCCGGTCTCCTTTTTGGCCAACCGGAGCAAGCGCAGCCCTTCCTTGCCCAATCCCTGAAACTCATAGGGAGAGGTGCGCGGCTTGTAAGCGCCGCCGCGCAGCATGGTCGCGCCGGCGGCTTTCACGGCCCGGGCGGTGGTCAAGAGTTGCTCCTCGCTCTCGACGGAGCAGGGCCCGGCGATCATGGTGAACTGGGGCCCGCCGACCGGCACGCCGTCCACGTCGATAACCGTGTCGGCGGGGTGCGACTCGCGGCTGACCAGTTTATAGCGTTTCTGAACGGGCATCACGCGCTCGACCTGCGGCAGGGCGTTGAGCGATTCCAGCGTGTGGTGCGTGGTCTCGTCGCCGATGGCAGCCACCACGGTCTGGAGGGCACCGCGGATGGGGTGCGCGGAGTAACCGAGTTTTTCGACTTCGGCAATCACCTCCTCGATGTGCTCGGGGGCGGTGTGAGGCTTGATGATCACAATCATATCTCGGAAAAGGGCGGGGGACCAGAGGCTACGCACGAAGCCTGTGCCGGGCAAACGCCAAAGTGGGACGCGTATCTTCTCCAGCAATGGGTGGTTGCGTTCCCGGCGAGCCGTTTCAGATTACCGTCGTGCAATCCGGTCCACACGCTGCTCACGAAGAAGATCCACCACCGCCCGTTTCGGTTGTCCAGCCGCCCACCGGCGACGAAGACATTGACCAGCAGGTTCACGAACTGGTGAAACGTTGGGGCTGTGACCATTCGCCCGATTTGATCGCCGAGATGGTCGGGACGGTGCTCAAGATGGCGCAGGACCGCATGAGCGTGGCCGACCTGAAGATGTACGACCGGTCGCTGAAGGAACTGCGCTACGCCTCGCGGCTGTTCTCGCAGTACCGGCCCGTCCGCAAGGTTTCGGTGTTCGGCAGCGCGCGCACTTCGCCCAGCGCACCGGAGTTCCAGGCCGCGGAGTTGTTTTCGCACAAGATGTGCGAGGCCGGGTACATGATCATCACCGGCGGCGGGGACGGCATCATGGGTGCCGCGCAGAAGGGCGCGGGGCGTGACCGGAGCTTCGGGCTCAACATCCGGCTGCCCTTCGAGCAGGGGGCCAATGTGACCATCGAAGGCGACCCGAAGCTGGTGAACTTCAACTACTTCTTCACGCGCAAGCTCAACTTCATGAAAGAAAGCCATGCGATTGCTCTTTTTCCCGGCGGCTTCGGCACGATGGACGAAGGCTTCGAAGCGTTGACCCTGCTGCAAACCGGCAAGGCGAAGATGATTCCGCTGGTCTTCGTCGATGAGCCCGCCGGCCATTACTGGGAGACCTGGAACGCGTTCATTCGGGAGCACTTGTTGAAGCTAGGGCTGGTCTCGGAGGAAGATTTTCACCTGTTTCGGGTTACCACCGACGTGGACGCGGCGGTGGCGGAGATCGTCAATTTCTACAGGATTTATCATTCCAGCCGCTACGTCGGCCAGCAGATGGTCCTCCGGCTCAACCAACGGCTGGCGCCGGTGGCCCTAGAAAAGCTCAACGATCACTTCGCGGACATCCTGCACTCGGGCCGCTACGTCCAGCGAAATGCTTTGCGTCAGGAGCGCAACGAGCCCGAGATCGCGCACTTGCCGCGCTTGGTGTTCACACCGAACCGGCGTAATTTCGGCCGGCTGCGTTTGTTAATCGACACCATCAACAGCAGCGAGGCGGAGCAAGCACCAGGCCGCGTATAATCCGCACTTTCCCGGCAAAATGCCGTTGCAAACGTGCAGGACTGCTTTAACCTCTTCCCTTCTTAAGTTACCTCTATGGCAAAGACTTCCTGGATTGAAAGAGACAAGCGCAAACGCGCAACCGTGGCCAAGTACGCCGCCCTGCGCGCCGAACTGAAAGCCAAAAAAGATTACACCGGCCTCAGCCAGCTCCCGCGCGACGCCAGCCCGACCCGCACCGTCAACCGTTGCCAGATGAGTGGTCGCCGCCGCTCGTTCCTTGGGCGCTTCAAGCTTTCCCGTATCGCTTTTCGTGAATTGGCCTCCAACGGGATGATTCCCGGGGTGACTAAATCCAGTTGGTAATCAGTCCGGCGGTGAGTCGGAGGCTCCCTGGCTGCGGGGAGCGGCTGCCGCTTACCCCTTTTGCCACGTGCCTATCTACGAATACGAGGTGGAGGGGGGGGACTGCAAGATCTGTGGTGGGCGCTTTGAGTTGCGCCGGCCGAGCGATCGTCCGGATTTGACGGAATGCTTGGTTTGTCAGAGGCCGGTTCATAAAGTAATCTCGCAGGTCAATACTCCCAAGATCCTGAAGCCGACCTCGATCAGCGACGCCAAAAAGGCGGGGTTTACCGTTCTCGAACGGCGCGACGAGGGGATCTACGAGAAGCAGTAGAAGGCTTTTGTTGGTTGGTTTGTTCCGGTTAAACGCCGGAATCTTTTTAGCTTGGGTACCGGTTCTTACCGGACCTGGGCCTTCATGAATATATTAGCCATTATTGCGGCTCAACCACTCAGCGGCGAGCCGCTGCCAGCGGTGGAATGGGACTCCTTGTCTTCCATTCTGCTGAAAATTGCCGCCGTCATCGGTTTGGTGCTGCTGAATGGGTTCTTCGTGGCGGCGGAGTTCGCCATCGTCAAGGTGCGCGCCAGCCAACTGGACGCCTTGGCCGGCGAGGAAAAAGGAAAGGCGGCCAAGCTTCGGATCACGAATGCACAGCAAGTGGTCGAGCACCTGGATTCTTATCTGTCCGCGACGCAACTCGGCATCACCCTGGCCAGTTTGGGGCTCGGCTGGGTCGGCGAACCTTTTCTCGCCCGCGTCATCGAACCTCTCTTTACCGTCTTCGGCGTGCATTCCGCGAAGGTGATCGAATCGGTGTCGTTCGCGCTCGCTTTCAGCACGATTACCATCCTCCATATCGTCCTGGGTGAACTCGCCCCCAAGTCCCTCGCGATCCGTAAGCCGTTGCCGACGACCTTGCTGGTCAGTGCGCCACTCCGAATTTTCCGGTTGGTTTTTGCTCCTGCCATCTGGACGCTTAACAGCCTAGCTAACATCGTGTTACGTTACATTTTCAAGGTGGACCCGGTCGCCGAAACCGAGATGGGCCACAGCGAGGAAGAACTGCGGGTAATCCTCGGCGAGAGCGAGAAATCGCGCGAGGTGACGGCAGTAGGCAAGGAACTGCTCATCAACACGCTGGACCTGCGCCGTCGCGTGGTGCGTGACATTATGACCCCGCGCGGTGAGGTGGTGTACCTCGACATCGACACGCCTTTCGAAGAAAACCTCGCTGAGGCGAGAGCGTCGCGCCACACCCGTTTCCCTCTGTGCAAAGGGTACATCGACAATCCCATCGGGCTGGTACACATCAAGGATTTGCTTGAACTGATGCGTCAAGAAAAGCCGGATCTTCTGAGCATCAAACGCGATGCGCTCTTGGTGCCCGAGATGATGCCGTTGGAGCGTCTGCTGACGACCTTCCTCACCAAACACGCGCACCTTGGCATGGTCGTCGATGAATTCGGCGGCACAATGGGCATCGTGACGCTGGACAACGTTCTGGCGGAGATCGTCGGCGACATCCGCGACGAATTCGACGCCGAGCAAACCGAACTTAAACAGCTCAACTACAACGAGTTTGAAGTGGAAGGTATTTTGGGGCTGTACGAGTTGAACGATCTGACGGACCTGGAACTGTCTAACGCGGAGGTCAGCACGGTGGGAGGGTATGTGACCCATTTGCTTGGCCACCTGCCCGAACAGGATGAACAACTCGAAATTGGCGACTACCTGGTGACTGTCACCGAGACCGACGGGCGCAGGATCAACAAGTTGCACTTCAAGCGGCTGACGCGCTCCGCCGTGCCGGAGGAATCCGCGGCTCAGGTCGATGCAGCTTGAGCAGAACTTTTCCGACTCGCCGCACGGAGCGTGGCAGTATTTATGCTCACCTAAGTGGGGTATGCCCGTCACCGGAGATATTGCCGAACTTCCTCTTCCCGAGCTGCTGAACATGATGCGGCATCGTTCAGGAAAACTGACACTACTGCAAACCCAGCAGGTGACTGAGATGCACCTGCACTTTGTGCCCGGGTACTTGTGCGGGTTCATGCTGGACAAGCACATCATCAAGTCCGAGTCACAGGTGGTGGCAAAGCTGGTCAGTGTGACCGCCTCGCCTGTCGGTCAATTTGTTTTCACGCCCAGCCACGCCAGCTCGCTGATGGGCAGTGTCCGCATCCACGTGGATCGGCTGGCCTTGATCATCGTGAGCGAGGTGGATGAGATCAGCGTGAATCGGCAGCAGCTCTCGCCACCGCACCGGATTTTTCGTCTGCAACAACCGATCCCCCAAGTGGAATTTGAGGAGCAGGGGCTGGCGGACTTTTTCCAGGCTTCGGTCAACCTGCTGAAATGCGGCATCAGTGCCGAAAAGCTGGCGGGCATCGAGCAGATCAGTACGGAGCAGGTGCAGCTTTATCTCTACAAGTTGAGCATCCTGGGTCTCGTTTCGCCTGGACGCCGGGATGACCAGTGGGCGCAACTGGACACCGTGTTGAGCAGCAAGAGCACGCCGCTGAAACTCACCGAGACGAACAAGATAGGAGATCTGCCGCCAGGTGTTGATCCGACCCGGCGCGGGACGCACGCCTGGATACCAAACCGGAGCGAAAAAGATGTCCCCGCGAGTAACCAGCAGCGCGCGGTCGCCAATTTGTTGGAGCAGGCCAAGGAGATCGCGGAGAAGAAGGCGGACGCCGCCAAGCGTTGAGCTTCGCCACCGCAGAAAAGATCGGCTGGATCAGAGCACGTGATCGACGAACTCACGGGCACTGAAAGGCTCGAAAGCGTCCAGTTGCTCGCCGCGTCCGATGAACCGGGTCGGAATGCCCAACTCGTTCTGGATCGCGACCAGCACCCCGCCGCGGCCGCTGCCATCCAACTTGGTGACGATCAGGCCGGTCAGCCCGACCGCCGCGTGGAACTCCTTGGCTTGCAGCACCGCGTTCGAGCCGGTCGTCGCGTCAACCACCAACAGGCACTCCTGCGGTGCGGTGGGATCGTGTTTGGCGAGGATGCGTTTGATCTTGCCAAGTTCGGCCATCAGACCGGCCCGGTTGTGCAGGCGTCCAGCCGTGTCGCAGATCAGGAACTCCAGGTTCTTCTTCTCCGCCGCCGCATAAGCATCGTAGCACAGCGCGGCCGGATCGCTGTTGTACTGGCCGCGGATCATCTCGACCCCCAGGCGTTCGCTCCAGACACCCAGCTGCTCGATGGCTGCCGCACGGAAAGTATCCGCCGCCGCCAGCATCACGCCGTAGCGGTTGTTCTTGAGGTAGCTCGCCAACTTCGCGGTGGACGTGGTCTTGCCGGTCCCGTTGACCCCGACGATCAGAATCGCCTTGGGCTTGTTCGGCAGCGGGCGCAGGAGGGGGCTGACTGTAGGTAACAGGTGCAGGATGGCATCGCGGGTGGTTTCCACCACATCCTGCGCGGTCGGCGGGGTTGCCTGACTTTGCAGCGTCTTGACGATCTGCAAGGTCAGAGGGACGCCAAGATCCGCGCGGATCAGCGATTCTTCGAGTTCGTCCCAATTCACCGGACGGCCGGTAAACTTCTGCACGATCGACTTGAAAAAACCCAGGGCCATTGCTCGGAACGTTGGACGTTAATCCTCGGGTTGGCCGGGGGCCGCAGGGGCCAGGGCCGTCCGCAGGGGACGGGTCAGGTCGAGTTTCACCCGGTCGAGAATGCCGTTGACGAAGCGGCTGCTCTCCTCGGTGCCGAACCGTTTGGCGATCTCGATGGCTTCGTTGATCGAAACCACCGGCGGGATGTCGTTGCGGTGCAGCATCTCGTAGATGGC
Source organism: uncultured Chthoniobacterales bacterium (assembly GCA_964245965.1). GTDB lineage: Bacteria > Verrucomicrobiota > Verrucomicrobiia > Chthoniobacterales > SZAS-18 > CAWCJJ01. The sequence continues at coordinate 12,634 of CAXTOP010000024.1, read as the reverse complement.
CAGGCGCAGGATGTTGCGATCCACCACCGCCAAACGGTGCAGCTCGTAGTTTTCGGCGTAGCGCCCGATGCGTTCGTCCGTTTCGTCACGGTGGCGCAGGACACCTTCGACCAAGTCCAAGGCAAAATCGCGGATGGCCTTGCTCGCGGGCCGCAGGCTCCAGAACTCCTCGGCACTGCTGGTGCCGGAACCCTGGTTCAGATCACAAAAGACGAGGAATTGTACGGCCACCTCGCGGCCTTCTCGACGTTTTCCCATGGGACAACAAACGGACGGAATCACTAACGCTGCGCCTGAAGTGGATACTCTCTACTGCGCACGCACCTGGGCAACGATGTTTGCCATGCTCACGGCGGCACGTGCCGCTTCGATGCCCCGGTTGAACTCTTCTTCCAGGCAGCGGATCTTGGCTTGCGCCTCGTCCTTGCAACTGAGTACCTGATGAATCACGGGAATACGGGTGGAGAGAGCAATTTGCTGGAGAGAATCCGTGACAGTACGCGCGATGTGGTCCGCGTGCAGGGTATCTCCTTGTAAAATGACGCCGAGAGCGACCACCACGTCGATTTCGCTGTCTGGGCGCATGATCAACTCCTGGACCAGCACCGGGATTTCGAAGGCACCGGGCACCTGGTAAAGGCTCAAACGCGCCCCGGGAGCAATGCGAGTAAATTCCTGTGCGGCGTGATCGACGAGTCCTTGCACGAACTCCGGGTTGTACTGACTGGCAACCAACGCAAACGTCCGCCGGGAATTTCCCAGCACGCGCGGTCCGCCAATCGACTTAGGTTTGAGCATTGCACGTATTGTTTACTGGCAAGGGGGCGGCTGCAAGAAACGGAATGGCAAAAGTGGAGATTGTTTTGGCGGAAGCCTTTGCCACTGCTGGGATTAGGCTTAAAGCAGGTGTCCCAGCTTGAGTTTCTTCGTGCTCAGGTACTTCTCGTTGTGCGGGTTGGCAACCGAACGAATGGGCACCTGCTCGACCATTTCCAACCCGTAACCGTCCAGGCCGACGATCTTGCGCGGGTTGTTGGTCATGAAGCGGAAGCGTCGCACGCCGACATCCAGGAGGATCTGCGCTCCCAACCCGTAGTCGCGCAGGTCGGGCGCGTAGCCGAGTTTTTCGTTCGCTTCGACGGTATCGAGTCCTTCCTGTTGCAGCTTGTAGGCATGGATCTTGGCGGCCAGACCGATGCCACGGCCTTCCTGACGCAGGTAAACCAACACGCCGGCACCGGCATCCTCGATCTGCTGGAGAGCCGACTGGAGCTGGCTGCCGCAGTCACAGCGGCGCGAGCCGAACACGTCGCCGGTCAGACACTCACTGTGGACCCGCACCAGCGCAGGCACGTCCGGATCGATCCGGCCTTTTACCAGGGCAAGATGGTGTTTGTCGTCCAGCGTGTTGCGGTACAGGTACAACTGGAAATCGCCGTAGTCGGTCGGCATCTCGATCACCTCGACGCGCTGTACGAGCTTTTCCTGTTTGCGGCGGTACTCAATCAGGTCGCTGATGGTGCAAAATTTCAGGCCGTGCTGCCGGCGGAAGGCAAAAAGCTCTGGCACCCGGGCCATCGTGCCATCGTCGTTGACGACTTCCGCGAGGACCCCGGCGGGCCGTAAACCGGCCAGACGCGCCAGATCGATGGCTGCCTCGGTGTGACCGGCACGCCGCAGCACCCCGCCGTCGCGGTAGCGTAGAGGAAACACGTGGCCCGGACGCGCAAAGTCGGAGGGCTGGGCGTTGGGATCGGAAAGCAGGCGGAGAGTATGCGCGCGGTCCACCGCCGAGATGCCCGTCGTCACCCCCGACATGGCATCCACACTGACCGTATAAGCGGTGCGCATGCGCTCGGTGTTGGCCGCGAGCGGTGTCATCAACGGCAACTGGAGCCGGTCGAGTTCGGTGCCGGTCATCGGCGCGCAGAGCACCCCGGAGGTGTGGCGGACCATGAAGGCGATGGTCTCGGGCGTTGCCTTCTCCGCGGCCATGATCAAGTCGCCTTCGTTCTCGCGGTCGGCGTCATCGGTGACAATCACCGGACGGCCTTCGCGCAGATCGGCAAGCACGGCTTCGACGGAGTCGAATTGATTTTCTTGGCTGGTCATCACTTTCAAGGGGTCGGAGAAGATGCGCCAGAAAAGCCGCTTTGCCAAACGCTCCCGGGTGCCGGTGGATTTAATCGCGTCCCCGCCGCCCGTCGATGATGGAAGCGGAAGGCAAAAGGATCTCGCCCGCCGCTCCGCGGAAGGACGTTTGCACGCGGACTTTGCTCTGGGCGAGATCCACGAGTTCCCAGTTCAGGAAGGCAAGTTCGGCCCCCACCCTGGCGTTGTGCTCCAGCAGGATGAGCAGGCAGGTGCCGTCGGCCAACAGGCGGGAAGCGGAACTTTTCGGTTCGACACGCAGGAGCACCGCAGGCGATTCGCGATGACCGGTGGGATAAAAACCGACGCCGAGATAGTAAACGTGGTGGCTGGTCTGCTCGGTTAACCTGAAAGCCGGGTAGCTGGCAGCGTCCGGGTCCCCGAGCCGGGCGGGATCATTTCCTGCGGGAGCCTCACAAATCAGCCCCGGCAGGTCGGAGAGAGCAGCGTGTACTTCATCCTCCACTAACAGCGGCACCGCCGCCAGCCGCCTGGCCGATCGCACCGGACCGTCGGGCCGGTTCAATCGCGGAAGCATGCTGTCCAGCGCGGAGCTGATCTTGGCGGCAACCGCCGCGTCCATGGTGTCGGATACCTTGAAGGGAACCGCCTGCCGGTTGGCGGTAGCCTGCACCATCTCCGTCCAGGGAAGATCAATCGCCGCGGATGCACCGTCCTGCTCCAAGAGCCAGTGCAGCCAGGGGCTGGCGGCAGGCAGTTCAGGCGCTTTTTGGGCTGCTTCTGGGTTCTTGGGCGCGGGGCGGGGTTTAGCAACCACGGTCTCCGCACCCATCAGAGCGGACAACAAAAACAAAGCGGCGGTCTTGTTCATGGCGTGAGAGGAAAGATGCTCGGAGCACCCGGTGCGGTGAACCGGACGTGAACCAGCTCAAATTGGCCAATGACTTTGATGGAGTGTTCTTCTCGACCTTGTGCCACGCACTGATCAAAAGGCGAGCGCCTGATCTTACGAAAATGGACCAGCCAGCAATCGTCGCCGAGGCCGGCAGTGACAGCGGACCAGCGCCGTGGATCGATGAAGCGCTCGGGCGGAACTCCCAGATCGGTGGATCGTTCCTTTTGGTGCTTGTTATTGACGGCGTACCGCACCGCGTTATCGCCCAGGTAGAACTCCATGCCGGGCCAGTACTGATCGGCATGCACCTGGCTAGCTCCTTGTTGCCTCAGGTAATCGCACACGGTGCGCAGACTGGAATTCACGCCCAGACTGGCCTCGTGACGCGGAACGATCAACCCGCCGGCGAGGACGGCCACCGCGAACCCGCCGGCCGCCACACCTGCCAATTGGCGCGAAGCACGCACTTCAGCGGTCAGCCGATCAACCAACCGCGCCATGCCCAAAGCCGCCCAAGGTGCCAGGGGCAGCGTGTAGGTAGGAAGCTTGGAGGCAGCAAGCGAGAAAATCAGCAGCCCGGTGAGAACGATCCAACCTTCGACCCCCAACTTCACGCACCAGGCTCTCGTGACGGAGCTTCCCGGAGCGGGACGTATGCCTGCCCGGTGTCTCCAGGCGGACCACGCCGCCAGCGGCCACCAAGGCAGCCAGGCCACCGTACTCACGGGCAGATAATAGATTTTTGAACCGTGACGGCCGTCCACGCGGCCGGCCATCCGGCCCGCCAGTTCCCGGCCAAAGAAGAATTGTTTCAACTCGGGATAATGGAACATCATCGAGAGAAACCAGGCTGCTCCCAAGGCGAGGATCGACGGCGCGAGCAGCCAAATTCTCAGTGCCTTGCGCCCGGCCACGTCGCCCGTCACCAGTACGCCGATAAGTAGGCCCGCCAGCGGGATCAAGGCGGGAGTCGCTTTGGTCCACCAAGCGAACGTCCAGAAGCAAAGCGACAAGATCCACCACCGCCAGGCACCATCACGGTGCCGGCATTCGGCCCATGCCGCCACGCCCAGCGTGCACCAGCCGGTCAGGAACATGTCCGGCGAAAGGATGCGTCCCAGGATGTAGAACTGCACCGAAGTTCCGCAGATCAAGACCGCCCACCACGCCACGCGCGGACCGCGCAGACGGTTCGCGGTCCAACCCAGGCCCACCAAGGCCAGCGTTGCGCCCAAGAGCGAGGGCAACCGGGCCGCCCACTCGTTCATGCCAAAGAGCTTGAGCCCGGTAGCGGTTACCCAGTAGATCAGTGGCGGTTTGTCGTAGTGCCCGAACCCGGACATGCGAGGCTCCCACCAATCGCCGCTGAGAACCATGGCACGGGCGATGTTGGCGTAGCGTCCCTCGTCCGGCTCGTTGAGTCCGCGGGCTCCTAGGCAGTACACGAAGAACAGCAACAAACCGCCCGCGAGCAGCAGCCAATCCCGCCGGCGTGGGAATACTCGCTCCTTGTCAGGCATCATGGTGCGAGCTTTGATCCAGAAGCTTGTTCATGAAGGCCACCGAGATTTTCAAACGGCTTCCAGGTCCCGGCCTCACGGACGAAGAACCGGCGGCTGACCTGTGCAAAATAGAAGGGTGGGCCTTTGCTGTGCGCTGCCTCTGCGGAAGCCTCGGGCAACCTCGTCCCGGAAAAAACCGCCCCGCGCTGGAGCAACAGAGGTGGCCAGCCAACAGGTGCGACCAGATCAAACAAAACCCGCTTGGTGCGCTTGCTCAAAACCCATACGTCCACCTGCCGTAACAAGTCTTCCAAATCGTTGCGGTTGAACGTGTCGGTGTGTCCAGGTATCATGATGTGAGCTTTGTCGTCACTGTCACTTTTTACGCCGGCATCTGAGCTTCCATCCAGATCCGTAAGAGCTGTTCCAGCGAAAATTACGTCTTGGTTGGCTTCCAAAAAAACAGCCATTCTCTGCCGCAATGCTCCCAAGCCATCGATTTGCCTCTGGGTGGTCAAGGTGATGAGCAGCGGCCCAGCCGAGAGCGCCCGGTACGCGAGCATGCCGTTGGTGGGTTGCAACGACACCTCTCCGCTGGCGGCTTGTGCCCAGGTTCCACGATCGACTTCTTCGGACGACGCACGATCACGGTTGATTTGCCGATAGCTTCCGTCGGCCCGGAACCACAAGAATCGCGCATAGACCTGGTCATCCTCCATAAAGTAGGTGTCAGCAGTGCGCGACAATCGGACCGGTGCCATGGCCGCAGAGGCACGGCCGTGGCTCAGGAGCCACCCTCCAAGGATCAGCAGCAGGTGCCAGCGGACGCGCATGACGAGCTAGCCAAACGATTTAGTCGGCTCGACGGGCGAGGAAAGCCGCCGCCCGTTCCCCGCTGACCATTGACGATTGGATGCTGCAAGCCGTCGTCTGGTCGCCGGCCAGGAAAACGTTGGGAAACCCGGTCGGCGCCGGCGCGGGTGCCAGCGAGGCGGCGAATCCGGGAGGCTGCCGACGCTGTGCATAAGGCACGGTCACGACTGCGACGGATGTAGCTACTCCCATCGCCGGATAGATCCCGGCCAATTCCTGGCGGCCAGCGTTGGCCAAAGCGGCATCATCCAAACCTGCGCGGCCGAGCACCGTGGCCGCGAGGAGGTGCGCGCCGGGCGGAGCGTATTCGGGGGCGACGTTGGTCAGGGGCGCGAAATGGCGCACCAGACGTTTGCGTCCCGCCGGCAGCACAAGCATGGCACGATCGTTGATCGGTGCAGGGGTTTCGTAGTAGAGAACGGTTGTGCCAAGTGGACGCCGATCGCGGACCGGACGGTCAAGCAGCTTGCGCGTGGCCGGTTCATCCGTGCAGAGCAGCAGGGTGTCGAACGGAATGCTCTCGCCGTCCGCGGTCACCAAAGCCTCCGCCCGCTCGCCAAGAAGCGACACCCGGTCGATCTCGCATCCAAAGCGGAGCTTCGAAGCCGGGATGGACGCGGCCAACTGCCGTGGAATCTGTCCGATCCCACGGGCCGGTAACAGGGCTTGTCCCGTCGTGAACTTCTTGAGGTAGTAACGAAACAAAGCGGCGCTGGTACCGAGCTGATTGTCGAGAAAGACGCCGCCGAAGAAGGGACGAAAGAATCGCTCCACGGCCACCGCCGAAAAGCCGCGCTGCCACAAAAGTTGTGCGGTACTCACATCGCTGAGAGAACGGGTCGCTGCTTCCAGGATCACATCGGGGGTAACAACCACTTCGGCAACCAGGGCGACCAGCCGTGCTTTGTCCCTCACGGGAAGATAATCACCAAAGGCACTTTCCAGTGCGTCGTAGGGCTGGCGCAAGGGGTTCGCCGCCGTCCAGCGTTTGCCGCCGTCGGCCAAAACCGCGCCGCTCTCGAAATACCGGGGCTCCAGCGCGTCGATGTCCAGGTGGCGTTTGACCGCGGGATAGCTATCCAATAGCACCTGAAAACCACGGTCCAGGATGAATCCTTCCGGTGTCGTGGTGGATCGAACGCGCCCCCCGGGTTCACCCTCTTTTTCCAACAGTAAGAAATCATCGAACCCCCTCCGCATCAATTCCTTGGCACAAATCAACCCGGACAGACCAGCTCCGACGATCACGATCATAGTTTGGCTAAGAGAAAGGGCGGACGGCCCCGCCCTAGGATCAGGCCCAGGTGATCAAGCGCAGTTCGTGCTCCTGGTTCAGATTGGGGTGGGTCGGGACCACCCGGACGCTGAAGCCGTAAGCACCGCTCTCCGAGCTCGGGATGGTTCCCCGGTACAGGTAGCTGCCCGGCTTGTCTGTCTTCTCGACGTGAGTCATCGTCAAAACGGTCGGGTTGGCGATGGCATTCTCGCGGTTCTCTCCGTAGTAGGCTTGCACCGACACCTCGCTGGGATCGACGGCACCCAGTTCGATGTTGGCCCGCACTGCAAGCTTGTCGCCGACCTGGATGTGGAGCCGGTCGGTGTGATCGAGCTGCACGTCGTGGATGCGGATCTGCGGCCAGTCGTGGCGCATCTTGTTCTTCCATTCGCTGAGTTCCACTGCCTGTTTGCCCTTGTTGGCTTGCAAGGCGCGGTAAGCCCGGGCCGCGTTGACGTACAAACGCTCGTGGTACTCCTTGACCATGCGGTGCGTATTGTACACGGGTGTCACGCTCATCATCGACTCGCGCATCAGGCGCAGCCACGCGATGGGCAGCTTGCCGTCCGGCTTGGCGTAATAAAGCGGGATGACCTGGGTTTCGAGGACGTGAAAGAGACTTTCGATGTCCACCTCGTTCTGGAACTCGACGCTGCCTGTGGTGATCTCTGCGCCGATGGGCCAGCCGTTCTTGCCGTTGTAGCCTTCGCACCACCAGCCATCGAGCACGCTGAGGTTGAGCCCGCCGCTGGGCGGGAGCTTCATGCCGCTCGTGCCGCTCGCTTCTAGCGGACGCAGAGGGTTGTTGAGCCACAGATCGACTCCCTGGTACAGGCGGCGGCCGATGTAGGCGTCGTAATCCTCGATGAACACCACCCGGCCGGCGAACTGCGGGTCGCGCGTCCATTTGTACACCTCCGCGATGACCTTCTTGCCGCCTTCGTCCTTGGGGTGCGCCTTGCCGGCGAACACGAACTGGATGGGCCGCTCGGCGTCGTTGATGAGGCGCAGCAACCGCTCGGGCTCGCTGAAGAGCAGGCTGCCGCGCTTGTACGTCGCGAAACGCCGGGCGAAACCGATGGTCAGGATTTCCGGGTCGAGGATGTTGTTGACCTGCCGCAGCTGCGTGGGCGACTCTCCCAGGCGCTCGCGCTGCTTGCGGATGCGCTCGCGGGCAAAGCCGATCAGGCGTTCCTTGAGCTTCTGGTGGGTATCCCAGAGCACTTCGTCCGGGATGCGGTTGACGCGCAGCCAGTAGTCGGGGTTGGTGAGATTCTCCTCCCAATCTGGCCCGAGGTATTGCGTGTAGAGATCCATGAACTCGGGCGCAGCCCAAGTCTTGGTGTGGATGCCGTTGGTGATGCTGGTGATCGGAACCTCGTCCTCCGGCACGCCGGCCCACACGTCCTTCCACAAGCCCTTGGAGACCTCGCCGTGCAATTTGCTGACGCCGTTGGCCTGGCGGCTGGTGCGCAGCGCCAGGATGGTCATGGAAAAACTGTCCACCTTGTTCACGTTGGGCTCGCCCAGGCTGAAGAAATACTCGAAGTCGATGCCGACCTGCGCGGGATAGTCCCCGAAGTAGCGCGCCATCAGCTCGCGGGGGAAGGCATCGTTGCCCGCGGGCACCGGCGTGTGGGTCGTGAAGATCCCGGAGCCGGCGACGATCTGCAGCGCGCTGCGGAAATTCAGCTCGTGCTCGCGCACGAAATGGCGGGCGCGTTCCAGTCCGAGAAACGCGGCGTGCCCCTCGTTCATATGGTAAACCGAGGGCTTGAGGCCCAGCGCGGCCAGGGCGCGGGGACCGCCCATGCCCAGGACGATTTCCTGCCGGATGCGCATCTCCAGGTCGCCGCCGTAGAGCTGCGCGGTGATCGCCTGATCCTCGTGATTGTTGTCGGGAATGTCGGTGTCGAGCAGGTACAGGTTGATCCGGCCGATGGCCAGCTTCCACACCTTGGCGTGGACCTTTCGGCCCGGCAGATCCACGGAAATCTTCAGGGGCTCGACGCTGCTGCCGTCCTCCGGCAGGATTTCCTGCACGGGCAGGTTGTAGAAGTTCTGGTTGAGCTGGACGGCTTCCTGCGCGCCGTCGCGGTTGATCTGCTGCTTGAAGTAACCGTGCCGGTAGAGCAGGCCGACGGCGCAGAAATTTAGATCGAGGTCGCTGGCGCTCTTGCAGTGGTCGCCCGACAGAATGCCCAGGCCGCCGGAGTAATTCGGCACCGATTCGTGGAAGCCGAATTCAGCGGAAAAGTAGGCGGTCATGTCGTCGCCCTTCCCCTTGGCCCCGGCGGCGCGGGCGCGCAGGCGGCCGTAGGTGTCCTGCCGGCCCATGTAAGTCTTGAACTGTTCGTGGACACGCGCTAGCTCGCGCAGAAAGCTCTCGTCCTTGGCGGCGTCTTCCAGACGCCCCTGGCGCAGGAGCTGGAGCATGCGCAGGGGATTATGGTTGGTCTGATTCCACAATTCGATGTCCAGGCTGCGGAACAAACGGCGGGGGGCGGGCTCCCAACTCCACCAGAGATTGTAAACGATCTCCCGCAGCGGCTCGAGGGCGGGGGGCAGCTTGGGGACAATGTTAAAGGTATGGATGGGTTGCGGCATGTGGAAAACGGCAGCTGGTGGTTGGTTGCAATCGATCCCGCGCTCCCGGCTCAGATGGCCCTGCGGCCCGGGAGAAGCGAGAGTTTAGCTGGCAACCGGCGGCTGACAAGGAAAAGTCCCCCGCGCGCTGGGTTGACCGCAGACATTGCGCCGCTGCCGCATCAGGCACATGGTACGCGGACCGGCCTTCTGACTATGCGACGCCTCCACCTCTCGATGCTCCTCCTGCTGTGGCTGCTGGCTTCCCGGTACACGCCGTCAGCCGTGGCCCAAAGTCCCGTGCTGCCCGTGGCGCTCGGCGTACCGGCCGCCGCCAGCCCGGCGGTCCCGAGCGTGGCGCCGCTGCCCGCTTACAACGCGCTGATCGTCCAGCAAATTCGCACGATGCCTGCGGCCGGCGGGTACTCTGCCAGTCATGCCGCGACCCAGCGGCTCGTTGGCTCGGTCCTGCTGACACCTCTGGGTTTGGATATCGCCGCGGCCCGGGCTCAACCCAGCTATTGCTCCGGGGCTACTTATCTGGTCTTCCTCAAGACGATCGGCGCACTGCAGCGTGAGGGTAAGCTTTCCCTCGATCCACTGACGCTTAATGCTTTAATGGTTGCTGGCCAGCGCGACGGGGAGGGGATCTGGGGGCGTTGGAACGCCAACGGCCCGGGGACCGCGCGGCTTTTCCACGAATTGAATCTCGGTCCGAACTTCAGCGACTACGCGCAAGCGCGTCAGGGTGACTTCATGAAGATCTTCTGGTCGGACGCCGTCGGGCGCAAGGAACGGGGTCATTCGGTCATCTTCCTGGGGACCGAAAACGTTAACGGCGTCGAGAGCGTGCGTTTCTGGTCGAGCAACATCGGCGTGGGGTACAGTGAAAAGTCGGTGCCGCGTGCGAAGATCGTCTTTCCGGTCTTCTCGCGGCTGATGGCTCCTCAGAACCTAACGCGAGCGTCAACGATCATACCGCCGACCGATCCTTACCTGGGCAGCTTGTTGACCAAGGATTCGAGCTTTGCGGAAGTCCGCAGCCTTTGTGGGATGTAGCCGCGGCCACGAACGCTTCCGGCCATCGAGGTGCAAGCGCCATCCGAGTACTTGCGCGAGTTGATCGCGCGGCAGGGCGGACTGATTTCGGTGGAGCGCTTCATGCAGGAGGCGCTCTATCACCCGCACTATGGTTACTACGCGAAAAAGGTGCGTGGGATCGGGGCCGGTGGTGATTTTTCCACCTCGGTAACGTTGCACGAAGCACTTCCCCGCGCGCTGGCTGCGTGGGCCGCCGCCTGCCGTCATGAAGTGTGGTTGGCGGCGGGCGGATGGCACGTCATCGAACTTGGCGGGGGTGGAGGGCAGTTGGCTTCCGGGTTTTTGCGCGCGCTCGGTTGGTTCGGGAGACGCAGGGTGCGGTATCACCTCGTGGAAATTTCGGAGCCGTTGCGAGCCTTACAGCAGAAAAATCTGCGGAACTTCGCCGGCAAGGTGCAATGGCACACCGACATGGTCGAAGCCATGAAGGCAACCGAGGGCCGGACGATTATTCTCTCGAACGAGTTTGTCGATGCTTTTCCGTGCGTCCAGCTCGCGCGCTGCGACGACCGGGAAACTGCTTGGGAAGAAGTCATGGTGGAATGGCCGGAGGCTTCCTTGCGACCGCTTGAACGTCTGGTCCCGTGGTCAGGCGGGATTCAGTCCAGCGTGTTGGAGCCGGAACATCTTTCTTCGATCCAAGGCGGGGGAAGGGTGGAGATCCATCACTCGTACAAGCTTTGGTTGGAAAGTTGGGTGTCACTTTGGCGGGAGGGCCGCCTGCTGACGATCGATTACGGCGATGTTCTGCCGGAGCTTTATCATCGCCGGCCACAGGGGACGTTGCGGGCCTACGCGCACCACCAAAGGATTGTGGGACCCGGCATCTACGCGAACTTCGGCCAGCAGGATCTCACCGCGGACGTCAATTTCACCGATTTGGGAAGCTGGGGAACCGCGCTGGGCATGGCCTCGACGGGCTTTTGCACTCAGGCGAAGTTTATCGGGCACTGGCTGCCCAAACGCCGGCAACCGCGAGGCGACGTTACCGACTCAGCGTTGGATTACCTGCTCGACGAAGCGGGTGTCGGCGGTGCCTTCAAGGTGCTGGAGCAGGTCAGACAAGGCATCTCCGACACCCGCCGCTAGATCGAGGCAAAGGGAAGGCTGACACACACCCGCCCTGTCAATCCCCTGGCAGGGTTGACGCTGCCCCTGCGGACGGACATAGTGCAAGGCCGCCGATGTTTGATACCCAATACACCCGTAACTTCTGCATCATCGCCCACATCGACCACGGTAAGACCACCTTGTCGGATCGGCTCCTGGAATTTACCGGCACCACGGCCAACCGTGATAAACAGGACCAGCTCCTGGATTCCATGGACCTGGAACGCGAACGCGGCATCACCATCAAGGCCCACCCGGTCGCGATGCGCTACAAGGCCAAGTCGGGGCAGGAATACCGGTTGAACCTGCTCGACACGCCGGGCCATGTCGATTTTGCCTACGAGGTGTCGCGTTCCCTGGCTGCTTGCGAGGGCGCGCTGCTCATCGTGGACGCCGCCCAGGGCGTCGAAGCGCAGACCATGGCCAACCTGCACCTGGCCGTCAAACAGGGTCTGACCATTATCCCGATCATCAACAAGATCGATTTGCCCAACGCCGACTTGCCCAGCGTGCGCCGGCAGCTGGAGGAAATTTGCCAGATCCCCGCCGAAGAGGCCATCCTGGCCAGCGCCAAGATGGGTGTCGGCATCGAGGACATCCTGGAGGCCATCGTGACCCGGATCCCTTCCCCGGCCTTGTTCCCGGAAGGCAAAGAGCGCTCCATCGTGCGCGGGCTGGTCTTCGACTCGGTCTTCGACATCTACCGGGGTGTGATCTCCTACGTGCGCATGTTCAGCGGACGCGTCGAGGCGGGCCAGCCGATCCGGATGCTGAGCACCGGCAACCAGTACGACGTCAAGGAAGTCGGTGTCTTCGTGCCGAAGATGCGCCAGGTCGAGTCCCTGGAAACGGGCGACGTGGGCTACATCATCGCCAACATCAAGGCGACCTCGGAAATCAAGATCGGCGATACGCTGACGGACCCGCGCTTCCCAGCCAAGGAACCGCTGCCGGGGTTCCAGGAGATTCATCCCATGGTGTTCAGCGGGATCTATCCCATCAACACGGCGGATTTCGAGCACCTCAAGACGGCGCTCGGCAAGCTGCAGCTCAATGACGCGGCGTTCGTCTTCGCGCCCGAGAGCAGCGTGGCGCTGGGCTTCGGGTTCCGGTGCGGGTTCCTGGGGCTGCTGCACATGGAGATCATCCAGGAGCGGCTGCGGCGCGAGTACGACATGG
>CAXTOP010000023.1:0-65667 GCA_964245965.1 uncultured Chthoniobacterales bacterium | reverse complement strand
TTATCGTCTCTCCAGGCTCTGTACACACCGGGAACTTATTTTCGGCCAACTCCCTTATGGCCGAGCTTTTCCCTTTCGCCGATGACGCTTGGGACCGGCAAATGAAGATTGATGCCGCCGCTGGCAAGTTCGCCCGTCTCGACCGGGAAGTGCGGGTTGCCGAGCAAAGCGGAACCTCGCTTCCTCTTGAACGCATCCTTGCGGAGGATCCGTGACCTTTGCCAGTGTCGGCACGCCCGAGTTTGGGCGTCTCTATCGCAGCCTGCCGGCGGCCACCCGGGAAACAGCACGCAAAAGCTTATCGGCTCTGGCAGCAGGAGGCTTTTCATCCCTCACTGCACTTCAAGAAAGTGGGTGGAAACCGGTGGTCGATCCGGGTCAGCATCCACTACCGCGCCATCGGACAGTTCGAGGAAACCCGGTTTGTATGGAGTTGGATCGGTGCTCACGGCGAGTACGACCGGCTCACCTGAAGAGAGGAGCATCCCACCCTCACCGGCGGCTTCGCTGCCCTAATACTACTCCGTTATGTGGTGTAAGTGCCTCACCCACAACATCTGTTTTGCTGGCGATTTTTGAGCATTTCGACCTTTTTCCCAGTGGTCGCCTCTGTAAACACCGGCCAGGTCGGGCAAGAGCCGAACCACGTAACGGAGTAGTACTACAGCGGTTTCCAAAAGGATGGATCCCTTGGACGGGCACGCGCCGTCGTGCCCCACTTGATCCGGGCAGAGGCAGAGGAGTCAGGGGCACGACGGCGCATGCCCGTCCAAAGCCTGACCAGCAGAACCGCCAGGCTCCATCATCTTGAAAACGGCTGTCATGACGCCGGATTCTCCGCACGGCGGCATTGCCCGGATCGCCCCCGGTGTGCATCATCCCTGTCTGCGTGACCCAACTTCCGCCTTCGGGTTCGCTCGCCACGCCGCGCCGCGCTGCGCCTTTGCCGATGACCAGCCTCCTCGCCTACCTCAACGCCCTCACCTTCGTGCGCTCCTCGGGGGCGGGAGTCGCGGAAACCAGCTACTACCCCGCGCTCTCCGGTTTGCTCGATGCGGTCGGCAGGAAGCTTTCGCCCACGGTCCGTTGCGTGGGCCAGCTCGCCAATCTCCTCGGCGCGGGCTCACCGGATTTCGGCCTCTACAGCGCCGACCAGTTTCCGCGCAAGGCCGACCTCGTCGCCAAACCCGCCGCCGGCCAGAAGCCCGGGCGCGGCGTGGTGGAAGCCAAGGGCACCGCCGCCGATGTGCTCACCGTCGCTGGAACCCACCAGGTCGCCAAATACCTCCAGGAACACGGCGTGGTCCTGGTCACCAACTACCGCGACTTCCTGCTCGTCACCCGCGGTCCGGGCGGCGTCGCCGTCTTCGCGGAACGCTACACGCTCGCCCCGGGTGAGGCCGGCTTCTGGACCGCCGTCGGTCAGAACGCCGCCTCCTTCGCCGCCCGGCACGAGGTGAGGTCCTCCGAGTTCCTGCGCCGCGCCCTGCTCCACGAGGCCCCGCTGAGCCGTCCGCAGGACGTGGCCTTCTTCATGGCCTCCTACGCCCGCCACGCCCTGCGCCTGCTGGACGAACGGCCCGATCTGCCTGCGCTCCGAACCGTCCGCACCGCGCTGGAGGAAGCCCTGGGCGTGCGCTTCGAGGACGGAAAAGGCGAGCACTTCTTCCGTTCCACCCTGGTGCAAACCCTCTTCTACGGGGCATTCAGCGCCTGGGTGCTCTGGAGCCGGGACAACCCGTCAACTGCCCTGCGCTTCGACTGGCGGCTGGCCGCCTGGAGCCTGCGGGTGCCCATCCTGCGCACGCTCTTTGTCCAGATCGCCGACCCGGGCCGCCTCAAACCCCTCGGGCTGGACCAACTCCTCGACTGGACCAGCGCCGCGCTCAACCGCGTGGACCGCGCCGGCTTCTTCGCCGCCTTCGACGCCGCCGGGGCCGACGCCGTGCAGTATTTCTACGAACCCTTCCTCGCCGCCTTCGATCCCGAACTGCGCCGCCAGCTCGGCGTCTGGTACACCCCGCGCGAGATCGTCCGCTACCAGGTCGCCCGCGTGGACCAGCTCCTCAAGACCGAGTTAGGCATCGCCGACGGCCTGGCCGACCCGAGCGTCTTCGTGCTCGACCCCTGCTGCGGCACGGGCGCGTACCTCGTGGAAACCCTGCGCCGTATCGAGGCGAACCTGCACGAGCGCGGCGACGCCGACGCCCTGCTGGCCAGCGATCTCAAGGCCGCCGCCCGCACCCGGCTTTTCGGCTTCGAGTTGATCCCGGCCCCCTTCGTCGTCGCGCACCTGCAACTCGGCCTGCTGCTGGCGCAAAAGGGCGCGCCCCTGGCCGAGGACGAACGCGCCGCCGTCTTCCTGACCAAGGCGCTCACCGGCTGGGAGCCGCCCGCCGCCGAGCGCGCCCCGCTGCTCTTCCCCGAACTGGACGCCGAGCGCAACGCCGCCGAGGAGGTCAAGCGCGACCGGCCCATCCTGGTCGTCCTGGGCAACCCGCCCTACAACGGCTTCGCGGACATCGCCCCAGACGAGACGGAGGAACGCAGCGAGGAGCGCGACCTGTCCACCGCCTACCGCACGCCGCGTCGCCGCCCTCTGCTCGACCCGGAAACCCCCGTCCCCGGCGTCACCAGCGGCACGGTGGAGCCTTCCCTGCGTTCCGTCGCCTCTTTGCAGACCATCGGCGCCGCGCCGCTCAACCCGGCCACGGACCTCACGATCACGGCCGGTTGGGGCCACTTCGGTCAGGGTGGCGCCGTCATGCCGGGACGCGGCAAGGGTGAGCTCGTCTCCAGGCTCCGTGACCCACAAACCGGCGAACCGTGGGGCCCCGATGACCCCCGCGCCGCCGGGCAGTGGTGGATTTTCCTCAATGAGCGCGCCGGTTGGACAGGCATTCCCCAACCCGTCTGGGAGTATACGCTGGGCGGCTACCAGGTGCTCAAGAAGTGGCTTTCCTACCGGGAGGAAGCCGTTCTGGGCCGCCCCCTGCGCCCGGACGAGGCGCGGGAGTTCACCGCCATCGCCCGGCGCATCGCCGCCCTGCTCGCGCTCGGCGCGGACCTGGACGCCAGCTACCAGGCCTGCAAAGCCGCGGCTTCATAACCCGCACCTGGACGGGTACGCCCCGTCGTGCCCCATTTTGTCCTTTCTCTTGGCACCTGGACGGGCACGCGCCGTCGTGCCCCTGGATGGGTCTGGTCGGATGGATGGGTGGATGTCTGCCGACGACCGGACAAAATGGGGCACGACGGCGCGTACCCGTCCAGGTGCCAGGAGAGAGCAGCTGTTTTGCGTCCGCGAAAAGGCTAGAAATGGCGGAACGGCTGCCGGAAAATTCTCCGGCCAGCCGTCACCACGGGCTGAAAATTCCGCGAACTCATCCGCCAAAGTCCGGCCTTTTGCCGGGCAGAAAACGGAGGGTCCACACCCGATGGGATACCAATGAAGGAAGACCAGCCCACTACGCGGCTCGACTTCTCTTGCCACGGCTCCCACGCTAGCTCACCAGATCCACTCACGCCCCGTTGTCGGACGTAATTAATCTCTGGTCCACGATGCCGTTGCCATCGCTGGGAAGTGGCTGCGTTGTTATTCTTATTCTACTGGGCGGCATTGCTGCCGGTGGCGGGCTTCTTGCGGGTCGCGTGCCGGGTCGTGTTGGCTACTTTGTGCGATTCATGCCGGGTGGTGTTGGCCACCTTGTGTGACGTGTGCCGGGTGGTGTTGGCCACCTTGTGTGACGTGTGCCGGGTGGTGTTGGCCACCTTGTGCGATTCATGTCGGGTGGTGTTGGCTACCTTGTGCGACTCCTTGACCGTGTTGTCTTTGGCTTTCTCCAAGCTTTCGGAGGTCTTCTCGCCGAGAGACTTATTGGAATTGTCCTGCGCGCGCAAGGGGGTGACAAAAACGACCAGCAAAAGGAGAAAAGTCGGAACTAATTTTAAAGGTGTCATCGATGTGATTCGTGCCGGGCGCAGTGAACGGATTGCATCAACCACCGATTTGACGTGGCTTCACTCTTTTCAGGCGGCGGGGAGAGTTCGTCAACCGAGAAACCATTCCCCGCCCGCTGCCGCTATGGCCACCACCAGCCAAGGCGGGAGCTTCCAGAACACCAAGAGGCCGAAGACCAACAGCGACAGCGCAAACTCGGCCGGCGTGTGGACCGCGCTCGTCCACACCGGCTGGTAGAGCGCCGCCAGCAGCAGGCCGACCACGGCGGCGTTCGCGCCGCGCAACGCCGCCTGCGCGGCGGGACGTCGGCGCAAGCTCTCCCAGAACGGCAGGATGCCCAACACCAGCAGCCCGGTGGGCAGGTAGATGGCCGTCAGGCACAGCAAAGCGCCCACCCAGCCGCCGGGCCGGGGCGGGGCCAAAGCTGCGCCGAGGTAAGCCGAAAACGTGAACAAAGGTCCCGGCACCGCCTGCGCCAGCCCGTAGCCGGTGAGGAACCGATCGTTGCTCAGCCAGCCCGGCGCGACGGTCTCGGCTTGCAGCAGGGGCAGCACCACGTGCCCGCCGCCGAAGACCAGCGAACCCGACCGGTAAAAGCTGTCGAACACCGCCACCGCCGGACTGCCCGAAACCACCCGCAGCACCGGCAACCCGAAGAGCAGGACCAGAAACACCGCCAGACTCGCCAACCCAGCGCGGCGACTCCAGCCAGCGTGGCTCAGGGATTGGTCAGCCGCGTCGGCCTCCTGCTGCTCTCCCTCGTCCCGGCGCAGCAGGGCGAAGCCAAAAAAGGCCCCGGCGCTCAGCACGGCGATTTGCGCCCAGGCGGTGCCCAGAACCAGGACCACCGCCGCCGCCAGCAGGGCGACCGAAGCCCGCGTGCGGTCCGGGCAGAGTTTGGCGGCCATCACCCACACCGCCTGCGCCACCACGGCGACGGCCGCGAGCTTGAGCCCTTTGAGCCAGCCGGCACCGCTCACGTCCCCGGCGGCGGCGAGACCGTAGCCGCACAGCGTCATCAACACCGCCGAGGGCAGCGTGAATCCCAGCCAGGCGAGAAAGCCGCCCCACAAGCCCCGCCGCCGCAGCCCGATGGCGAACCCCAACTGGCTGCTGACCGGCCCCGGCAAAAATTGGCACAGGGCGACCAGATCCGCGTACGCCGCCTCCGAGAGCCAGCGCCGCCGGCGCACGTATTCCTCGTGGAAATACCCCAGGTGCGCCACCGGACCGCCGAAGGAAGTCAGTCCGAGCTTGAGCGCCACCCGGAAGATCTCCAGCGCCGGGGCGGGTTGATCCATCGGGTCGTTTTTGCCCGTCATTAAGTCGGAGGCACTCTTCACTTGGTTTCGTCTTGCCAAAGGTGCTTCTGAGGGTGGATGGCGCGCTTCGCCGCGCCATTTGTTTCTTGCGGCACAGCCGCCCAGATGGAGCAAAAGGCGGCTGCGACGCAGCCAAGCAATGGCACGGCGGAGCGCACCATCCACCACCGGAAGCCACCTTGCCACCCTACAGCCACTGCTTCTGCCGGAACCACGCGATCGCATCCCGGGCGGATTCCTCCACGCCGCGGGTGCTCAGGCCGAGTTCGGCCCGGCTCTTGTCCGCCTCGAAGTGCATGCTGTGCCGCGTCAGCTTCACCCCGGTGACCGTCGCCAGCGGCATCTGCCCGGTGAGATGGTTCGCCGTCCACTCGCTCGCGTACGCCGTGAACAACGCCACTGAATACGGCACCTTCCACCGCGGCGCCTTCCGGCCGATCAGGCGGCCGACGACCGTCAGCCACTCGATCAGCCGCAGGTTCGCGCCCCCGAGCAGGTAGCGCGTGCCGGGGTGCCCGACCCGCATTGCCGCACGCATCCCCGTGGCGATGTCGCGCACGTCGATCATGTTGAACTCGCAATCCAGGTACGCGGGCAATTTTCCGCGGCAAAAAGCCAGCGTCATGCGCGAGGGCGGCGTCAGGTGGTGGTCGCCCGGCCCGATGGGCAGCGTCGGACAGACCACGATGACCGGCGCGCCCTTGTCGGCCAGCCGAAAGGCTTCCTGCTCCGCCCGCAACTTGCTGCAACAGTACGGGCCGATCATGTTCTTGCCGTCAAGCCGCAGTTGCTCCACCGGCTTGCCGCCCGTCTGCGTGCCGGCCAGGATGCTCTCGGTGCTGGTGTAAAGCACCCGTTCGACCCCGGCGCGCAACGCCTGGCCGAGCACGTTGCACGTCCCCTGGTGGTTCACCGTCTCAAAGTCGCCGGGCTGGCGCGTCCACAAGTTGGGGTTGGCGGCCAGGTGGTAAACCTGACGGCAATCGCGCACGGCTTCCCGGACGGCGTCCAGGCAGCGGATGTCGCCGCGGAACAGTTCGATGGCCCCCAGCGGCAGATGGTCCACCGCCGCCGCCGGCTCCTCCAGCACCCGGACGCGCTCACCCGCCTGGACGAGTTGGTGGACGAGGTGCGAGCCGATGAAGCCGCCGCCCCCGGTGACCAGGATCAAGACCCCTCCCCCAGGCCGAGGCCCCTTGCCATCTCCACCAGTCTTTCCCGGCCGGGAGCCAAATCTTTTTCTTGCATCGTACGGATCATTTCCAGAGCAGCGGTATTGATAGGACAATCGACGCCCGCCACCAACCATTTCAAGTGGCCGTTGTACGCCTCGATTTCCGTCCGTCCCGTGCCCATGTCCGGAGCCATGGAGCAGTAGGTGCCGCGCAGGCCGGGCTGAAAGAGGTGCGCCAGCGCGCCGGCCAATCCCGGCACACCGAGTATCCAATTCGTGACTCGCGGGTGAAACGGCCCGATCTTTGCCAGCGGCACGCCGCGACGGTGCAAAATGGCGTAGTTTTCCCGCAGCAGCGCAAAGAAGAGCCGCCGCGCCAGGCGGTCGCCCAGCAACTGCCCGTTATCGACTCCCGCCGCCGCCGCCAGGGGGGAGATGGCCGCGTTGTACATCAGTTTGGCGGCTTTGTACGGGCCGACCAGGTCCACCACCCGGACCCGCGGCAGGCCGCCGCGCCGGAAACCCGCCGCCAGGTCGTCCAGGACCAGGCGCTCGCCGGCGGCGAGCGGACGCCGCCCGCCCAGGTGGAGTTCCCCCGCGCGGGTAATCCGGGTGTCGGGCCGGTCGCGTTCGCACTGCGAGACGAACGAGGCGATGCCCTCGCACGGATGCTCCGAGGCGCTCAGCGCCGGGTCGAACCCGTTCTGGACCGGGATCAGCCAGCGGCGCTGCTTCACGCGCGCCAGCACGGCGGCGTTGTCGTAGGTCTTGGTGCACAGGAGCAGCACGGCGTCCTCCCCGGGCGGCGTCCAGTCCGCGAAGCCGGTGAAACGCACGTTGCGTTCACGGACGCCGTCCACGGAGACGCCGTCCCGGTGTCCGGCGGCGAGCTTCGCCGCGCCGGGCTCTACCATCGTCACGTCCCAGCCCGCGCGCGCCAGCGACCAGCCGAGCGCGACCCCGATCCCCCCGGCACCGATAATGTGAGCAGTTTGCACCCCGCATACCTAGGGAAGCCGAGAGAAAAAGTCCATGCCGATCAAGCCGGCGTTTTCCGAGCCTCCAGGTGGACACAAGATGAGCAGTGGAGTCTGCCTCTGATGGTTGAAGTGACGGTGCCCGCTTCATACTAAGCGAGGTAAATTCGCTTTTTCTTGCGGCGTTCGTTCGTGTACTTCACGCTAGGCTCAAATAATGCACAACGACCTCTTCTCTCCGCATATTGAGCAGCGTTATGAGCCCAACAACGCGCTTCAGCGAACAGAGGTTGGCGGTCGGCTCTTTTCTACTCGGCACGCTTGACCTCGCTAGCCTCTGTCGCTCAGCTTGAGATCGGCAAGCGTCTCTCGGCTCTCCATCTTCGCGCTTGTCCGTCTGCCATCGGCGCGTAACATCCCTTTGTGAGCATCAAACACCAGGTTTTGTCTGCTATCCAACGACTGCCGGACGACATCAACTTCCGCGACGTGAACGAGGAGATCGCACTACTCGCGGCCGTCCAAGAGGCCGAGGATGATATTCGGGAGAACCGTCTTGTATCCAACACCGAAATGAAAAGCAGAATTGAGGAATGGCTAACTCGTTAGTCTGGACAGAGCGAGCCTCTGCGGACATCGAGGCCATCGTCCGCTACATCGCCCGCCGCAACCCGCAAGCATCCACCTCGATCGGCCTTGGCATTTACAGCCGAGCACAACTCCTTCTCACCCATCCGCAAGCCGGCACATTCCTCGACGAGTTGCGAGAGGGCGGCTGGCGCAAGCTTATCTATCGCCGCTGGAAGATTATCTACACGATCCGAGATGAGACGATCATCGTCGGTCGTGTTTGGCCCGCTGCACTCGGAGACGCGGACCTTGAGACACCTCTCGACAATTGATCAACGCCCGACCAGTCGCCGCTGAGAACGGCGAGCACAACGTCTGTCGTGAAAGGGTTGCTCTCCTACCACCGCTGAGATTAGGTGTCAGGGCTTGAGCACCACCTTGATGCAGTTGTCCTTCTTGTCGCGGAAGATGTCGTACAGCTCCGCGGCTTCCGCCAGCGGACGGTTGTGGGTCACCACGAAGGACGGGTCGATCTCGCCGTTTTCGATCTTGCTCAGCAGCGGTTGCAGGTAACGCTGCACGTGCGTCTGGCCGCTCTTGAGCGTCAGGCCCTTGTTCATAAACGCTCCCATCGGCACCTTGTCGAGCAGGCCGACGTACACGCCCGGCAGCGAGATGGTGCCGCCCTTGCGGCAGGCCATGATCGCCTGGCGCAACGGCGTCGGACGGTCCGTCGCCAGACCCACCTTGGCCTTCACGTTGTCGTACACCGCCGAAAAGCTGCCGCTGCCGTGCGACTCCACCCCCACCGCATCGATGCAGCTATCCGGGCCGCGCCCGCCGGTCATTTCCTGCAAAGTGTCGAAGACATCCTGCTCCAGGAAGTTGATGGTCTCCGCCTTGCCCGCGCGCGCCATGGCCAGGCGCTCCGGCACGCAGTCGATCGCGATGACCCGGCCCGCGCCGAACATCCACGCGCTGCGGATGGCAAACTGCGCCACCGGCCCGCAACCCCAGATCGCCACGGTGGCACCCGGCTCGATCTGCGCGTTCTCCGCCGCCATGTACCCGGTCGGGAAAATGTCGGAAAGGAAGAGCACTTTTTCGTCCGGCAGATCCGACTCGATCTTGACCGGCCCCACGTCCGCGTGCGGCACGCGCAGGTACTCCGCCTGACCGCCCGCGTAACCGCCGAGCATGTGCGAATAGCCGAACAGCCCCGCCGGCGAGTGGCCCATCACTTCCTCGGCCAGCTTGTGGTTGGGGTTGGTGTTGTCGCAGGCGGAAAAAAGCGTATGCTCGCAGAACCAGCACTTGCCGCAGGAAATGGTGAAGGGAACCACCACGCGGTCGCCCTTTTTGAGCCGGGTGACGCCGCTGCCGACTTCCTCCACGATACCCATCGGTTCGTGGCCCATGATGTCGCCGTCCTCCATCGTCGGCTGGTAGCCGTCGTAGAGGTGAAGGTCGCTGCCGCAAATGGCGGTCGAGGTGATCCGGATGATGGCGTCGGTGGGTTCCTGGATCGTGGGATCAGGAACGTTGTCCACGCTGACGCTTCCTTTGCCGTGCCAAACGAGTGCTTTCATAACGATGCTTTCTGAAAAACTGCGGGAGGGTTTCCCGTCATTGGATTTGTGGCGGGTCGCTCGGAGGAGTCAGACGCGCTATCTTCCATTCGCCGGGAGGAGGCAACCCGGACCGGTCGAAGCTTCTGGAATTATAGGGCAGGCGGAGCGCCCACCCTGTAATTCCAGAAGCCCCCAATGAAGGAGGGCACTAACTCACTTCGCCTACGCCTTCGGCGGGACGTCGATCGGCCCGTTCTCGTCGGACTGCACCGGGTGACCCACGTAACGTCCCTGCGTGGGCACGGCGATCCGGTCGAACTCCCGCGCCAGCAGGTGCAACGCTTCGCGCATCTTGTGATCCTTCAAAGGATGGCCGTGGCCGGTCAGCACCAATTCCGGCTCCAACGCGGCGAGCTGTTCCACGGAACTCTTCGCGCTCACCCAATCCGGGGTAAAGTACCGCGGCGGGCCGTGCATCTCCGGCTCCTGGGCAAAGTTTGCCTGGTAGGCCGACTCGGTCTTCGTGGTGACAAACGCATCCCCCACGATGAGCACACGGTCCGACTCGCGCCACAGCGAGATATGGCCAGCCGAATGACCGGGCGTGTGCAGCCAGCGCCAGCCGGGCATCCCGGGCACCGTGCCGTCCGCCGGCAGCGGTCGGAGCCAGCGGCTCACGTCCACCGGGCCGGTCGGGTACAGGGGAGAGAGCAGCGCCATCAGCCCGCCACCCACCGAGGGGTCGGCGGGAGGATAGGAAGCCCGCCCGTCGAGGTAAGGCAGCTCCAGCGGGTGCGCGTAGATCGGGGCGTCCCACTTTTCGGCCAGACTCTTGAGCACCCCGATGTGATCAAAGTGGCCGTGGGTCATGATGATCGCCGCGGGCCGCGCGCCTTCGCCGAAGCGCTTGGCGGCCGCTTGTTCGATGGCATCCGTTGCGCCGGGAATCGCCGCGTCCACGAGCACCCACTGGCGGTCCCCGGTGTGGGGCACGCCGACAAAGGCGACGTTGACGAAAATGTGGTTCTGGAAAGCGAGGTCGTGCGCGATCTGGCGCGTGTTGTCGTCCCCGGCTTTCGCCGCGTCGGCGCGGATGTCGGAGGGGAGGGGGATCTGGTGTTCCATAGAAGATTGGGCTGAGGCTGGCGCGGGCGTGAAACCCGACAACCCGCAACCGCTCGCAACCGGTGCGCTGGATGTAACAAACTTCCGGCGGGACGGTTGGGAACAACCACAAACATCGCTGCACCCTCCGGCGATTCGGTGGTTCGTATGCCTATTTCTCTCAAACCTCTTTCCGAGCAGGTGATCGTCATCACCGGAGCCACCAGCGGCATCGGCCTGGTCACGGCGCGCCTGGCCGCCGCGCAGGGTGCCCGCGTGGTGCTCGTCGCCCGCAACGAAGACGTGCTCGCCGAAGTCACCAACGACATCAACGCTGCCACCGGCGACCGGGCGATGTACGTCGTGGCCGACGTGGCCGACCGCGCGCAGGTGCAGGCGGCGGCCGATGCGGCCACCGCGCACTTCGGCGGCTTCGACACCTGGGTCAACAACGCGGGCCTAGGCATCGTCGGGCGCATCGAGGACGGCAAGGAGGAAGATTTCCGCCGGCTGTTCGACACGAACTTTTGGGGCGTGGTCAACGGTTCGCTCGTCGCGCTGCCGACCCTGAAAAAACATGGCGGCGCGCTCATCAACCTGGGCAGCGTCGCTTCCGACGTGGCTTTCCCGATCCAGGGCATGTACAGCACGACCAAGCACGCCATCAAAGGGTTCACCGATGCTCTGCGCATCGAATTGTCCTACGAGAAAGCGCCGGTGTCGGTGACGCTCATCAAGCCCGCGGCCATCAACACGGATTTCGCGCACCACGCGTACAACTACACCGACCGCGAGCCCATGCTGCCGCCGCCGCTCTACGCGCCGAAGGAGGTTGCCTTCGGCATCCTGCACGCCGCGGCGCACCCCAAGCGCGACATCTACATCGGCGGAGCGGGCCGGCTCTTCAGCCTGATCAACCGCGTCGCGCCCGCGCTGATGGATCAGCTTTCCAAGACGCTCATCCCGCAATCCTTCCGCGACGAGTTCCCGCGCCACCCCGAAGGAGCACTGCACGAGACGGGCCGCGACGGTCAGGCGGACAGCGATCATCCGGGCATGGTCCGGCAGACGAGTTTCTACACGCGCGTGTCGGTGCTGCCGGGCTTCGAGCTCGCGGTGGCGGCCCTGCTCGGACTCGGGCTGGCCGCGCTGTTCAAAAACGAGCCGGCGAAGAAGAAAGGCTGGTTCTGAGCAGGCGAGGAAAGCACAGAGAAATTACCTGAATATTCTTATGACAAAACCGATCTCCCGCCAGATGCACGGCTGGGTCACCGATTACCCCTACGTTGCGCTCGTTTCCACCGCCCTCGAAACGGTGGGCTTCACCGAAGTGAAACAGGCCGTGGCCCTTTGCCGGGTTTTGAGTGGCGGCATCCTCGTTTCCAGTCTGCTGACCCGGGCGGAATGGGGCGTCCTGCGCGTGATGCCGTACAAGGCGCACCTCATTTTCGACGTGCTCGGCGGCGTGCTGGCGCTGAGTTCCCCCTGGCTGTTCGGCTTCTCGCGCCACGAGAAAGCGCGCGACGCTTTCGTTACCGCGGGCATCTTCGGCATCCTGGCCGGGACGCTCAGCCAGGAAGACGAGATGTGAGTCCGGTCAAGGCCACAAACATCTCATGCGTCACCAAGGCAGCCTCCGTGGTGGATGGCGCGCTCCGCCGCGCCACTAGTCCGGTGCGGCGCAGCTGCCTTTTAATCCTTCCAAGCAGCCATGCTGCAAGTGATAACGAATGGCGCGGCGGAGCGCGCCATCCACCACGGAGGCTGCGTTATGGGAACACTAGGCCGTCGGCCCAGCTTGTCTCGGAACGCTGAAAAACGGCAGGTAAAACGGGCGTTCCTGCATTAGGTTGCCGCTTGACCATGTCGAATCCAGACCATCCCGGCTCCAGCGCGGACAAGCCGCTGCCCACCCCGGAAGAATTGCAGCATAAACTCAGCGAATTCCTCAAGAGCAGCTTCGGCGACAAGGTGTCCTTCTCGACCTTCGCCCAGGACGCCGCGCCGGAAGGCGGCTCCGAGCCGCCCGCGCCCGCCGCCCCCGAGCCGCCGGACGACATCCTCCACTTCCGCTACCAGCCGCGTGACATCAAGGCGCACCTGGACCGCTTCGTCATCCGCCAGGACGAAGCTAAAAAGGTGCTCTCCATCGCGGTGTGCGACCACTACAACCACGTCAACCACGTGCGCCAGCTCGCCCGCGAGGACGAACGCAAGGCCGAGGAGCTCGAATACGGCAAGCAGAACGTCATCCTCATCGGCCCGACGGGCGTGGGCAAGACGTACCTGGTCAAGCACGTGGCGGACCTGATCGGCGTGCCCTTCGTCAAGGCGGACGCGACCAAGTTCAGCGAGACGGGCTACGTCGGCGGCGACGTGGAAGACCTCGTGCGCGACCTGGTCGCCCGGGCGGACGGCGACGCATCCCTGGCGCAGTACGGCATCATCTACATCGACGAGATCGACAAGATCGCCGCGGCCACCAACGGCGCGGGCGGGCGGGACGTCAGCGGGCGCGGCGTGCAGACCACGCTGCTCAAGCTGATGGAGGAAACCGAGGTGTCCGTGCGCAACCCGATGGACATCCAATCGCAGCTCCAGAGTGCCTTCGAGTCCCAGCGGCGCGGGGGCGCGGGCGGCAAGAAGGGCAAGCGCGAGACGATCAACACGCGGCACATTCTGTTCATCGTCAGCGGGGCGTTCGAGAAGCTGCGCGACCAGGTGGCCCGGCGGCTCAACCAGTCGCGGATCGGCTTCGGTTCCGAGGGTCCCGGCGCGGGCGGCAAAGGCGGCAGCGGCAGCGTGCCGGACGCGGAAATCCTGCGCAACGTGGCAACGCGCGACTTCATCGATTACGGCTTCGAGCCGGAGTTCATCGGGCGGCTCCCGGTGCGCGTGGTGTGCGAGGAGCTTTCGGCGGACGATTTGTACGAGATCCTGACGCGTTCGGAAGGCAGCGTCGTGCGCCAGTACGAGCGGGCGTTTCGCGCGTACGGGATCGAGGCGTCGTTCACCGAAGAGGCGTTGCACGCCTTGGCGGCGCGGGCGGCCGAGGAACGCACCGGCGCGCGCGGCCTGCTGACGGTGACCGAGCGGCTCCTGCGCGATTGCAAATACGAGCTGCCCGGCTCCGGCGTGGACCGCCTGGTGGTGGACGGCGCGTTTGTGGCTGATCCAGCGGCGGCATTGGCCCGGCTGCTGGCCGAAGGTGTCAACCGGCAGGAACAGGATCTGGCCAACGACGCGGTGCGCTACGCCGCGCGTTTCCAGCAGGTCCACGGCGTGACGATCCGCTTCGACGACGAAGCCGCGCACCTGCTGGCCCACCAGGCGCAGGAGCAGCAGGTGCCGGTGCGGGACTTGTGCGACCGGCTTTTCAAGGATTACCAGTTCGGGTTGAAGCTCATCCAGAGCAACCGCGGCCAGGCCGAGTTCGTGTTGCCGGCCGCCGCGGTGGCCGATCCGGACAAGTACATCAGCGAGCTGGTGATCGAATCGTACAAACCGTAAGAAGGTGAAGCGAGGGTAGAAAGTGGGTGCCTGCGAGGACACGCCCGCCGTGCCGCGGCAGGCTCTGGATGCCATCCATCATAGGCCCGGATAAGCCCGAATGATCTTCGGGCTTTCTCCGGTCAAATTCGGGGCGCCTGCCCCTTGACGAAAGTGCATCGCCGGGCAAGATTGTGTGGTCTGGTACCACGCAAAGATTGTTCGCCCGACCATCACCAACCACCTCGGGCGGCATCATGACCGGCGGCAAGCCCTTCCAATCCAAGCTCAACCCTTATTTCGACCTCATCCGGGGCTTGAGGCGCAAGCGTACTCCCTATCCGGAGATCGCCCGCATCCTGCGCGAACAACACGGCTTGGCAGTCGGGCCAACCACCATCTTCGACTTTGTCAAAGTGCGCTCGAAAAAGCGCGTTGTGTACACGATGTTGGAAGACATGCCCCCGCGCCGCCCGCCGACTCTTTCCGTTCCCATCTCTTCCATCCCCGACTCCGCACTACCCCAACCTAGCAGCAGCGACCCCATGGAAACCCACAGTGATTCAGCAGACACCCTCATCATCCTGACCGAGGGCGGCAAAGGCGGCGTCGGCAAGACCACTTTCGTGGGCTGCCTGCTGGACTACTACGCCAAGCAGGGCGTCGCGGCCTCCGCGCTGGACCTCGACACCGAGAACAAGGACAAGGCCGGCCTGAACTACTTCTACAAGGCCGCGCGCAAAGTGGACATCGACCAGCGCGATGGCCTGGACGCCTTCACCGACGAGATCGACCGCGGCGAGGCTTCCGTGATCGTGGCCGACATGGGCGCGCGTTCGGGCAAGGTGACCTTCCGCTGGTTCAACGAGATGTTCGACGCGGTCAAGGACCTCGGGGTGCGCTTCACGGCGGTGGGCATGGTCACCGAGGACCCCGGCAGCGTGGCCAGCGTGCTGGAATGGGCCAGCTACCTCAAGAACCGGGTTTCGTACCTGATCGTGCTCAACAAGATGGGCAACCCGAACGAGAACTTCACCTACTGGCACCAGGCCGAGGAGGTGCAGAAGTTCTGCAAGACGTACAAGCCGGAAGTCATCGTGCTGGGCTCGATCAACCCGGATTTGCAGATCGCCGTGCGCAACCACGGGCTGACGCTGGGCCAGGTGGCCGAGGGCAACGTGGAGGTGGCGGAGTTGAAGGCGAGCAAGTTCAAGATTCGCGCGCAGCAGGTGCGCAAGCAGATCAGCGAGGAACTCGACAAGGTGGGCAGCGTGGTGCTGCCGTAGTCCTCTCGAAACCCTCCGCGACGGAGCGAGAAAGGTGTCTGGTGTAAGCCGGCAAGTAATCTGGCGGCCTTTCCAAGCATTTGGGACTTGAACACTCACCCGGGGAGGCTTATGCATGCAAGCACTTGCATGACTCAAGCCGCGCTTCAATCCCGATCCATCCCCACTAGGCAGCGCCTGCTCGACGCTGCCGCGCGAGTGTTTGCCCTGCAAGGGTTCGAGGGAGCCACCACCCGCGAGATCGCCCAGGAAGCCAAGGTGAACGAGGTCACGCTCTTTCGCCTCTTCCAGACCAAGGAGAACCTGCAAGACGCCGTGCTCCGGCACGTCTTCGACCAGCAGGTGGAGTTCCTGGCGGCCCAGCCCAAGCCCGCGCCTTCCGCCAGCCTGCACGCCGATCTGCTGCGCATCGCGCAAAGCTACCAGGCCGCTCTCCAGCAACATATTTCCCTCGTGCGCGCCCTGCTCGCGGAGATGCACCGGTTCGGCGCGAACAAACACGCCCTGGAGGGCATCTTCGAGCCCCTGCGCGCCGAGATGATCTCCACCCTCGAAGCCGCCGGCCGCGCCGGCCTGCTGCGCCCGGCACTCGACCCCCTCATGGCCGCTTCCATGCTCCCGGGCATGATCCTCACCGACCTGCTCAAGCGCAGCGGCGACCCCTGCTACGCGCCCCCCTATCCGCCGGAGGAGTACTTAGCCACCGCCGTGGAAGTGTTCCTGCACGGCACAGCGGCCAACGTCATCACCGCCCCATGAGCGCGCGTGCCCATCAACTCTACGGCTCCGATCCTTCGCTGCTCTCGCCCATCGCCGCGCGGCTGCTGGAGCGGGGAACCTTGAAATGGATCATCGCGCTGGCGGCCTCGCTGGGCGCGATCCTGGAGGTCATCGACACGAGCATCACCAACGTGGCGCTGCCCGACATCCGCGGCAACCTGGGCGCGACCCTTTCCGAAGCGGGTTGGATCTCCACGGCCTACGCCTGCGCCA
The DNA here is from genome assembly GCA_964245965.1 of uncultured Chthoniobacterales bacterium. GTDB lineage: Bacteria > Verrucomicrobiota > Verrucomicrobiia > Chthoniobacterales > SZAS-18 > CAWCJJ01. The sequence continues at coordinate 49,220 of CAXTOP010000023.1, read as the reverse complement.
ACGTCGTCATCATCCCGCTGTCCGCCTGGCTGGGCAACCGCTACGGGCGCAAGAATTACTTCGTGTTCTCGCTGGTCGGCTTCACGCTGTCGTCGGTGCTGTGCGGGCTGTCGTCCAATCTCGGCATGCTCATCGCCGCGCGGGTGCTCCAGGGACTCGCCGGCGGCGGACTGCTCGCCAAGGCGCAGTCGATCACCTTCGAGGCGTTCGTGCCCGAGGAACGCGGGGCCGCCCAGGCCATCTTCGGGTTGGGCGTCATCGCCGGCCCGGCGCTGGGTCCGGTGATGGGCGGCTGGCTGACGGACAACCTCGGCTGGCGGTGGATTTTTTTCATCAACATCCCCTTCGGCATCCTGGCCGTGCTAGCCAGTACGACTTTTTTCCCCCGGGACCGGCCCGAGGAACTGGACACCTCCGGACGCGTGGACTGGACGGGCATCGCGCTGCTCGCCGTCGGGCTGGCCTCCTTCCAGACCATGCTGGAGGAAGGGCAGCAGGACGACTGGTTTTCGTCGCGCTTCATCACGACGATGGGCGTCATGGCCCTGGTTGGCGTGGTGACCTTCATCTGGTGGGAGCTGCGCGTCGAAGCGCCGGCGGTGGACCTGCGCGTGCTGCGGCACCGCTCCATGATCGGCGGCAGCCTGTATTCCGCCATCCTGGGCATGGGCATTTACGGGATCATGTTCGCCATCCCCGTGTTCGTGCAGGATTATCTGCACTACACCGCGACGCAGAGCGGCCTGCTCCAGGTGCCCGGTGCGCTGTGCTCGGCCGTGACGATGTTCGTCTTCGGCGCGGTCGCCAACAAGTTCGACCCGCGCCTGATGATCGGCGCGGGCGCCCTGATGACTACCGCCACGGGCGCGCTGCTCATGGGCCTCAACCCGGACACGGGTGTGCAATCCATCTTCTGGCCGCTGATCCTGCGCGCGGTCGGTTCGGTGATGATGTTCATGCCCCTGAGCATCGCCACGCTCGGGCCGCTGCCGCCGCGCGAGATTGCCTCGGGCGCCGGCATCTTCAGCCTGACCCGGCAGATGGGCAGCTCCATCGGCATCGCGCTCATCACCACCATGCTCTCGCGCCGCATCGCCGCGCACCGCTCGGCGCTGGTGGAGCACGTCACGCCGTACCGCCAGCCGGTGCTCGACCGGATGCACCAGATGACCGCCGGCTTCGGCAGCCACGGCGGCGACGCCGTGGCCGCACAGCACCGTTCGCTCGGGATGATCGACCGCATCGTCAACGGCCAGGCCGCGTTGCTCTCCTACTCGGACATCTTTTTCTACGTGGCCGTCGCCTTCGTGCTCTCGCTGCCGCTGCTCCTGCTGCTCGGCGGCAGGAAGAACCCGAAAGCCGCCGCCGAAGCAGCCGCCGCCGCCCATTGAGCGCCCGCCCGACTTACCCATTCCTGACTTATGCCCGACGAAACCTCCTCTGCCTCATCCGGCGGCGCGATCGCTGCCGCCATCCTGGACGAACCACCCCGCCGCGACACGCCGCTGCCCGCCACCGCGCCCGTCCCGATTTCCTCTGCCGCTCCGAAGGCGAAAGCGGCGACCCCGGCCGGGAAAAAGCGCGGGCCGGTCTTCTACCTCGTCGCGTTCGTGGTCGGTGCCGCCGCCGTGGTGTGGACCATCCAATTCGTCCTGCACGCCTACCATTACGAGGCAACCGACGACGCCTACATCAACGGCCACGTCCACCAGATCAGCCCGCAGGCCGCCGGGGCCGTGACCGCGGTGCTGGTCGATGACAACCAGAGCGTCAAACAGGGCCAGCCGCTCGCCCGGATCGACCCGTTGGAATACGAGATCGGGTCGCACCGCGCGCAGGCCAACCTGGCCCAGGCCAGGGCCGAGGAAGGCCGGGCGCGCGCGGCCATCGACGCGGCCAAAGCCCAGGTGACCCAACTCCAGGCGCAGGTTGGCCAGGCCGAGGCAGAAGTAATCCGCGCACAGGCGCAGTTCGACATCGCCGGCCAGAACTTCGGGCGCAACACCCGACTATATTCCTCCGACACCCGCGCCATCGCCAGAGCCGACGTGGACCAAACCAAGAGCACGCTCGATGCCTCGCAGGCGCAGGTAAACGCGATGAAGGCCAACCTGGAAGGCGCGCGGTCCAACGTCACCGCGAGCGAGGCGCAGGTGGAAAGCGCCGAGGCGCAACTCGCCGCCGCGCAGGCCATCGTCGCCGCCAACGAAGCCGCCGTCCACGACGCCGAGCGCGAGCTTTCCTACGCCACCATCAGCGCGCCGGTGGACGGCCGCATCGGCAACAAAAACGTCGAGACGGGCAACCGCGTGCAGGTCGGCCAGGCGCTCTTCGCCTTGGTGCAGCCCGACCTGTGGGTGCTCGCCAATTTCAAGGAAACCCAACTGGCCCACATGCAGGATGGCCAGCGCGTGGACATGACCATCGACGGCGTGGCCGGGCACGATTTCACGGGCCGGGTGGACAGCATTTCGCCCGCGACCGGCGCGCAGTTCGCGCTGCTGCCGGCGGACAATGCGACGGGCAATTTTACGAAGGTCGTGCAGCGCGTGCCGGTCAAGATCGTGTTCGACGCGGAGAGTGTGCGCGGCTTCGAGAACCGGTTGCGGCCGGGTTTGTCGGTGGTGGTCAACGTGCGCGTGCGGTGAGGTCGTCAAGCAGTATTGACTGACCCGGGAGGGACCCGCTCCGTCGGGTCCGTGGCCGTAGCCACTCACCAGAACGGACACGACGGAGCGTGTCCCTCCCGTCATTCCTTTCCATGCATTTCGTCTATCTATTAACCGTGCTACTGATGCTGGTGCCTCTTGGTGCGACCGCCGCCTGGCCCGAGGACCGCACCCCGTCGCCTGCCGCACCGGCTCCTTCCTTGCTCGGCACCCAGCCCACGCACTACAAGATCTCCCCACCCGCTGCGTCCGCTCCGGTGGCACGACCCATCCCGGGATTTGACCCCGCCAAACCCGACGTCGCCTGGTGGCGCATCTTCCGCGACACCCGGCTCGACGCCCTCGAACAGCAGGCCGCCACCGGCAACCAGGACATTGCCCGGGCTGTCGCCCGCATCCAGGTGGCGCGCACGCAGACGAGCACCGCCTTCGCGAGCTTCCTTCCGACTCTAGAATTCAATCCCAGCGACGAACGCCTGCGCACCACCAACACCGGCCCCAAGGGCAAGGCGCAGATCCTCGGCAACCCGGCCGGCCTGTTGGAAGCGTTCGGCGGCGGAAGCGGCGGCACCACCGTCGTCACCGCGCCCGGCGCGGCGCCGGCCGCTCCCGCGTCCGTGCCGGCTTTCACCAGCCGCGGCCTTTCGACCACCTACAGCGACTACCGCGCGCCGCTGACGCTGAGCTACGAGGTGGACGTGTTCGGGCGCATCCGCCACTCCTACGCCAGCGCCCGCGCCAGCCAGCAGGCCGTCGAGGCCGACCGCCGCCAGATCGCCCTGAGCCTGAGCGCGGAAGTGGCCGCCAATTACTTCGGTCTGCGCGCCTTCGATTCCGAGATCGCCGTGCTGCGACGCAGCGTCGGCCTGCGGCGCGACGCCGTGCAGATCAACCAGGCGCGGGTCAACAACGGCGTGGCCAACCCGCTCGATCTTTCCCGCGCCCAGGTCGAACTCGACAACACCCAGGGTGATCTGGAAGACGCCCTGCGCCAGCGCGACGAGACCGAAAACCGCCTGGCTGAATTATGCGGCCAGTCCGCCAGCGATTTCCGCGTGCCCAGCCGCCCGCTGGAGGAAGCGCCCCTGCCCGCGGTCCCGGCGGGTGTGCCGTCGAGCTTGCTGATGCGGCGCCCCGACGTGGCCGGAGCCGAACGCCAGCTGGCTGCCGCGACGGAAGGGATCAGCTCGGCCCGCGCGCAGTTCTTGCCGACGTTCAACATCGAGGGCAGCGCCGGGTTCGAGAGCAGCGTCGGCGACCGGCTCTTCGACGCCGAGAACCGCGCGTTGTCCATCCTGGGCCGCATCAACGTGCCGATTTTCGAGGGCGGGCGCAACGTCGCCAACCTGGCTGCCGCCAAGGCCCGCCGCGACGAGGCGGTGGCGGCCTACCGCGCCACGGCGATCACGGCCTTCAAGGAAGTGGAGAACGCCCTGGCCGACCTGCGCCGCCGCGCCGCGCAGGCCGATGCCCGCCAGCGCGCCAGCGCCGCCGCCAACGACGTGTTGGCCCGTTCGCAGCAGCGATACATCGAAGGGGCGGTCAACTATTTCGACGTGGTGGACGCCCAGCGCAGCCTGCTGGGGACGGACCTCAACCGCGTGCAAACGCTCAACGCCCGCTTCGCCGCGACCATTGATCTCGTGCGCGCCCTGGGCGGCAGTTGGGACAACGGCGGGTCGGTGACCTTGAAATGAATGAGCCGGAGGCTTTGGAGTGCGGGGACATGTCACCGCTTTCTCCTGCGCGACACGTCGCGCTTTGTTCCGGCGGCACGCCGGCTAGTCGTCCGTTCGTCCTGATGGCGCTTGCGGCAGACAGAGAAAAGTGTCGGCTCACGCCGAAATGGGCGCGACGTGTCGCGCGGGAGAGAGCGGTGACGTGTCACCGCACTCCAAAGCCTTCGGCTCAATGGGGCACGTCCAACCACTCTGCACTCTGCTGTAAGTTCCCGGCTAGCCGGCTCGCTGGTACGATGGAATCACGTACGGCCCTTCCGGGATCACGGCCACCTCGCGGGTGTCCGCCTCCGTCACCACCGCCGTGACCGCGGCGCTCCAGTCATCGTGGCAGGTGACGCCCGTCAGCCGCCGCTGCTCCGCGTCCAGACGCGGCGCGTAGAGGTGAATCCGGTAATCCCGCAACGCCTCGATGAGCTTGACCGTCTGCCACTCGTCCGTGTTGGCAGAATCCCGGCCCCGCGCTTCGCGCAGGAACCCGTCGATGCCTTGCGCCACCAGCAACGCCTGCGCCTGGCGAAACGCCTCGGACCCCAAGCCGGACGCGCACTCGGCGGCGATTAGGAGACTGCCGCCTTCGGCCAGCAGCCCCAGCGGCGCGACCATGCCCTTCACCGTCTGATAGTACGATTGGTCGAGCGGATAACCCGCCGCGCAGGTGATGACGCAGCGGAAACTCCGCCCCAGCGGCACCTCGGCGTACTGGCGCATGAAGGCCACCGTCTCGCGGTGGCTGGCCACGATCTCGCCGAAGTTGACGAAGGCCAGGTGGCGCTCCGGGTCCAGGCAGGTGTTGACGGCGTAGGCCGCGCCGATCATGCCCATGATCTCGAGCTGATCGCCGTGCAGCGGGTTGTCGTCGAGGTTGCAGTTGCGCGCCAGTTCGTCCTCCATGAAGCGCGTGTGGTGAAAGGTCCGGATGGTCGAGGCGTGCGCCACGCCGGGCGCGATCACCTTGCGCCCGCCGGAATAGCCTGCCATGAAGTGCGGCTCCACCAGGCCGGTGGCGATCTTGAGGTCGGCGTCCACCAGCCGGCGGTCCAGCCGCACGCGCGTTCCCCGGCTGGTGACGCCGACTTCCACATGGGCGTCGTCGTCCTCGGCGAAATGGTTTTCGACGCGGACGGTGTCCTGCACCCAGTCGCTGCCGACGAGTTCCTGGAGTTGCGCGCCGAGATTCGGGTGGTGCAGCCCGGTGGCGACCAGCACGGTGATGCGTTCGGCGGGTATCCCGGCGGCCAGCAGGGTCTTGATGATCGGCGGCAGGAGCAAGCCGTTGGGCACGGGCCGGGTGATGTCGCAGATCAGGATGCAGGCGGAGCGCGCGCTTCGGGCCAGCTCCGCGAGCGGCGGGCAGCCGACCGGCGAAGCCAGGGCCGCGGCCACGGCCTGAGCGGCGTCGGGCAGGACGGGCATCGTGGGTTTTTCGATAACGGTGACCCGGCAGGTGTCCGGGAGCATGACCGGCAGCGTGCCGCGACCGAAGAGGACCGAAGGGAAGGGGTTCATGGTGAGGTTGCTTCGTTGGGGAGAGGAAGACGTTAATCTAGGGGACGCTCCGATTCCGGACAAGTGGGCCGATCCGGCTGGCCAGCCACATGAAAGAGGACATGAAGGGAAGGAAATGTTTGGCCGGAACAATGATACCGCTTCTCGAAACTGACGCAGCATCCCTGGAGAGTCTGTCATCCTGAGCCGAGTCTTGCGAGGTCGAAGGACCTTCCGCCGCCGGAGGCAAACGTCTGCCACTGAGGAATACTCCCCGGTCGGGTTGCCCGCTTGGCTGCCGCCGGCCGAAAGGTCCTTCGACCTCGCAAGACTCGGCTCAGGATGACAGACTCTCCAGGGATGCTGCGTCAATCAAAGACGATAAGATGACTTGAGAGTTGCCCCTTACCTCTGGTCCATATTTGGGTTCTAAGACGAAACAAGCGATGTCCGTTTTCAAAGCGGGCATCCACTTCATCCCTCATCCCCGATTTACACATGTTGGCCGTTGGCGTGGCAGGCAAAGAATCGGGATGGTGAACAGCAGGGTTGCTCTTTGCTCCGCGGTTTTTGATTCTTTCTTGCCCCTCGCCGTGAGCCGGCAGAACCCGTTCTTACCACACCTCTTTTCTATGGATCAAACCAACATCGTCGGTCGTGTTGCATTTTTGGGTAACCACACTCCCCGCCAGTGTGGCATCGCCACCTTTACCGCCGACGTGGCCGATTCCGTCGCCCAGGCCTTTCCCGAAACCAGCTGCATGGTCGTACCCATCAACGACCGGCCGGAAGGTTACGCCTACCCGCCGCAGGTGCGCTTTGAGATCAACCAGGACGACCGCGGCGCGTACATGCGCGCCGCCGACTACCTCCACATCAACGACGTGGAAGTCCTGTGCGTGCAGCACGAGTTCGGCATTTTCGGCGGCACCGATGGCGACTACGTACTCGACCTGATGCGCGAGGCGCGCATGCCCATCGTCACGACGCTGCACACCCTCCTGACCAACCCATCGGAGTCCCAGCGCCGGACCATGAACGAGGTCGTCCGCCTGTCCGATCGTGTGGTGACCATGACAGAGAAGGGTTGCCAGATCCTGCGGGAAGTTTACCAAGTTCCCAGCGACAAGATCGACCTCATCCCGCACGGCATCCCGGACATGCCCTTCATCGATCCGAGCTTCTACAAGGACCAGTTCGGCGTCGAGGGCAAGACGGTGATGCTCACCTTCGGCCTGCTCTCGGAAGGCAAAGGCCTGGAGCATGCCATCGCCTCGCTGCCCGCGATCCTGGAGAAGAATCCCGAAGTGGTTTACCTCATCCTCGGCGCGACGCATCCGGCGGTGCTGCGGCAGTCGGGCGAGGCGTACCGCGACAAGCTCAAGGCCCTGGCCGAATCGCTCGGGGTCGGTGAGGCCGTGCGCTTCTTCAACCAGTTCGTCGCCCTGGACGAACTCAAGGAATTCATCGGCGCGGCCGACATTTACATCACACCCTATCTCAACGCTACCCAGATCACCAGCGGCACGCTGGCGTACTCCTTCGGCGCGGGCAAGGCGGTGGTCTCGACGCCCTACTGGCACGCGGAAGAACTGCTCGCCGACGGCCGCGGCGTCCTGGTGGAGTTCGCCAATCCGGCGTCCATCTCCGCCGCCGTGAACGACCTGCTGGCCGACGACAACCGGCGTAACGCCATGCGCAAGCGCGCCTACCTGATGAGCCGCGGCATGATCTGGCCTGAAACCGCCAAGCGCTACATGGAAAGCTTCCAGCGCGCCTGCGCGGCCCGCGCCACCCGGCCGCGCGAGAGTTTCGCCATCCAGATGCTCGAGGTGCAGCCCGACACGCTGCCGGCCATCAAGCTCGATCACCTGCGCACGATGTCCGACCAGACAGGCATCTTCCAGCACGCGATCTTCAACGTGCCCAACTACCACGAGGGCTACTGTACGGACGACAACGCCCGCGCGTACATCCTGACCACGCTGCTCGAAGAACTGGACGTCGAGGTCGGCGCGAACGGGGTCAACCCGGCGTCGAGTTACCTCGCCTTCCTGTGGCAGGCCTTCAACCCGGACCGCGGACGCTTCCGCAACTTCATGAGCTTCGACCGCCGCTGGCTCGATGAGGACGGCACGGAAGATTGCCACGGCCGCGCGTTGTGGGCGCTCGGCACGGCGCTGGGCCGGTCCCGCCACGAGGGGCACCGCCACCTCGCGGGCCAGCTCTTCAGCCAGGCGCTGCCCGCCACGCTGAAGTTCACCTCGCCGCGCGCCTGGGCGACGACCATTCTTTCCGTCCACGAGTACCTGCGCCGCTTTTCGGGCGACAGCGAGGCCAACAGCATCCGCGAGATCCTGAGCGGCAAATTGCTGAGCCTGTACGAAGCGAGCCGTCAGCCGGATTGGTTGTGGTTCGAGGACATCCTGACTTACGATAACGCGCTGATGCCGCACGCGCTGATCCTCAGCGGCCATTGGACGGGCAATTCGGAGGTCATGGAGGTGGGTCTGAGTTCCCTGCGCTGGCTCGTGGAGATGCAGATTTCGCCGGCGACCGGCTGCTTCAGCGCCATCGGCAGCAACGGGTTCTACCGCCGGGGCGGGGAACGCGCGCATTTCGATCAGCAGCCGCTGGAAGCCTGCGGCGTCGTGTCCGCCTGCCTGGAAGCGGCCCGGCTGACGGGCGATCCGTATTGGGAGGGCAAAGCGCGGCTGGCGTTCGAGTGGTACCTGGGCCGCAACGACGTGGGTCTGCCGCTCTACGACGCGGTGACGGGCGGCTGCTGCGACGGTCTGCACGTCAACCGGGTCAACCAGAACCAGGGCGCGGAATCGACGCTGGCCTACCTGCACGCCGCGACCGAGATGCACCTGGCCGTCGCCGGCGCGGCCCTCCGCACTGACGAGGATGCCGGTTCGCGCCCGCACGAGACCGTGGCGGCGTAGGCGATAAGCCTGGGAGGGACCCGCTCCGTCGGGTCCGTAAGCCGGGGCAAAGCCACGGCCGGGTTGCCCCGGCTCTAGCGGACCCGACGGAGCGGGTCCCTCCCGGGACGATAAAAGAGGGAAGATCTCTCGTTTTGGATGCCGGCGGCGCGACGGATTTCCCGGCGTCACGCCGCTTCCCGCTTGCCCGAGCGGATTCTTCGCGCTTGTGTGCTGCCGACGCGCGAATACGTGGGGGCGACACCGCCCGTTCCAAGGGAAACATGACGACCACCGCACCGACCATTCACCGCACCGGGGTAAAGTTTCTGCCGGACAGCACCCGGGTGCTTCTCCGGCCTTTCATCCCCGCCAACGAACAGCGGCTCACCAAGATCACCGGCCGTGTCATGTCCCTGACGGACGCGCAGGCCGAGGCGCAACTGCGCACGGTGCTCGAAGAGTTCGCCGGCCGCCACAACGGCACGGAAGCGTTGTTCGAAGCGCACTATGACAAGGTCGCCGCCTTCCAGTTGACCGACCGCAAGCCCGACCGCACGCGGCGGCTGCTCATCGGCTCGTATTTCACCAGCGAATACGCGCTGGAGTCGGCGGCGCTGTTCAATCCGTCCATCGTCGCGCACCCGCACCAAGAAAAGTTGCCGCCGGGGGCGCTGCGCTTCGTCATGAGCCTGCGCGCCACGGGCGAAGGGCACATCTCGTCCATCGAATTCCGCGAGGGGATCATCGGGGCGGACAATTCCATCCAGGTCGATGCGACGAACCGTTTCGTCAGCACGCCCGAATTGCTTTCCGATCCGAGCTACGAAAAGCCGCTGTTCCGGCGCAAGCTCGACGAGATGGGCTTCCGCAACGGGGTGACCGCCGAAATCCTCGATCCGCTGCCGGAGGATTTCACCCTGCACCAGCTCGGCCGCAGTCTGGACGGCTACAACCGCCGCGTGCGCCGCGACCGCACCCACGAGGAAGCCCGCGCGCTGGAGTGCATCAGTTGGCTGGCCCGGAGCAACTACGAGGTGCAGTTTCCTGACAGCCTGCCCCTGTCGGAGCGCATCATCTTTCCGGTGTCGGACAACGAGAGCAACGGCATCGAGGACGCGCGTTTCGTGCGCTTCACCGGCGAGGACGGGGAGGTCTGCTATTACGCGACCTACACGGCGTACAACGGCCGGGTGATCCTGCCGCAGATCCTCGAAACCAAGGATTTCCTGCGCTTCAAGATCAGCACGCTCAACGGGCGCGCCGTGCAGAACAAAGGCATGGCGCTCTTCCCGCGGCAGATCGACGGGCGCTACGTCATGATCTCCCGGCAGGACAACGAGAACCTGTTCATCATGTACTCGGACAACCCGAATTTCTGGGAGGAAACCCGAATGCTGCTGCGCCCGACTTACCCGTGGGAGTACGTGCAGCTGGGCAACTGCGGTTCACCGATCGAGACGGAAGCGGGTTGGCTGCTGCTCACGCACGGCGTGGGCGCGATGCGCAAGTATTGCATCGGGGCGATCCTGCTGGACCTCGACGATCCGGGCAAGGTGATCGGCCGCCTGAGCGAACCGCTGCTCAGCCCCAACCAGAACGAGCGCGAGGGGTACGTGCCCAACGTGGTGTACACCTGCGGCGCGCTGGTCCACCACGGCCACCTGATCATGCCCTACGCCATGAGCGATTCCGCGTCGAGCATTGCGATCGTGCCGATGGACGAGCTGCTGGGCAATCTGGTGGGCCAGGGGTTGTAGTCGCGGCGCACGGTATCATTGTCTCTTCGTTCCGCCCATCCGCATAACAGCCCTTTTCAAAAGGATTGAGCATGGCGGTTGTGCAGGCCAGGCTTTGGAGGGGCGCGCGCCGTCGTGCCCCTGACGCTCTGCCTCTGCCCGGACGAAGTGGGGCACGACGGCGCGCGCCCCTCCAAGGGCTTAATCACTTTGGAAACCGCTGTAAGAGCGGACCCGGTTGAGAAATCCCCGGACCTGCGCTTTGTTCTCACGCTTCCCTATCCTTCCACCATGTCCGACCGCCATCCCGCCAACGCCCAGCCGTCGCAATTCAAGACCCTGCGGGCTTCCAGCCTGTACTGCCAGAAGTGCCGCCAGGCCATGCCGGTGCGCGAGCGGCTGTTGCTGGTGCTGCCGCAGAAGGAGATTTACGACTACCTGTGCACGGGCTGCGCCAGTTCGGTCGGCCAGCGCGAGGTGAGCGCCGCCGAAAAGCTCATGAGCGCGGTGCCGCCGCGGCGTGCGCCAGCCCCGCGCCCGGCGTCCCCGTTGCTCCTGCCGTGAGGCTGGTCTATATCGGCAGCGGCGACATTGGCCTGCCGACGTTGCACGCGCTGCTGGCAGCCCGGGACGGCGGACGGCACGAACTGCTGGCCGTCGTCACCCAGCCGGACAAGCCCGCGGGCCGGCACCAGGTGCTGCAAGCCTCGCTCATCAAGGCGCTGGCGGTGTCCCAAGGCGTGCCCGTGCTGCAACCCGAACGCATCCGCCGGCCGGAAGCCGTCGAGGCGTTGCGCACGCTCGCGGCGGACGTTTTCGTCGTCTTTGCCTACGGCCAGATCCTCCCGCCCGCGGTGCTGGACCTGCCGCGTGTGGCGTGCCTGAACCTCCACGCGTCGCTGCTCCCGCGCCACCGCGGCGCCGCCCCCATCCATGCCGCTGTGCTCGCCGGCGACCGGGAGAGCGGGCTGACCGTCATGTACATGGACCCGGGCCTGGACACGGGCGATGCCTTGCTGGAGCAGCGGGTCCGCCTGCGCCACCGCGAAACCGCCGGCTCCCTCCACGACCGGCTGGCCGGCCTCTCAGCCGACCCGCTTTTCACCGCGCTCGACCTGCTCGCGGCCGGCGCCGCGCCCCGCCATGCGCAGGACAACGCGCTGGCTACCTACGCGCCGAAGCTCGACCGGGAGAGCGGCCGCCTCGACTGGACCCGCGGCCACACCGACCTGGACCGCCACGTGCGCGGGATGAACCCCTGGCCGGGGGCCTTCACCACGCTGCCGTCGCCGGAGCGGCCGCGGCTGCTCAAGGTCCTGGGCGCTCTGCCGATGCGGCGATGTGTTGGAAAGCCGGGAGAGGTCGTCCGCGCGGGCCCGCGCGGGCTGCTGGTCGCGGCAGGCGAAGGGGGCTTGCTGCTGCGCGAGGTGCAACTGGAAGGCAAGCGGCGCCTGATCGCCGCCGAGTTCCTGCGCGGCAACCCGCTGCCTCCGGGGACGATGCTCGGCTAGCGGTTTCGGCGATAAGATGCGGGATGCGGGATGCACCTTCAAAACTCTTTTATCTGCTCTGGCTTCCCGCACCCCGCATCCGGAAGCAAACGCTCATCCCGCCGGTCCAGCCCCGCCCCGGAATACCCGGTTGACCAGCGTCAGCAACTCGGTCACCATCAGCGGCTTGGTCAGGTACTCCAGTGCCCCCGCCCCGAGCAAACGCAGCCGGCTCACCGAAGTGGCGTCCGCGCTGAGGATCACCACCGGCACGTCCTGCGTCGCGCGGTTCGCGCGCAAGCGCGCCAGCACCACGTCGCCGTCGAGGTCGGGCAACTGCACGTCCAGCAGGATCAAGCCGGGCCGATGCTCCTGCGCCAGGCGCAAGCCCTCCCGCCCGCTCGCGGTGGACAAAAGGTGCAGCCGGGGGAAGTGCAGCGCAAAGGCCGTGCGGACCAGGTGCAGATTGGAAGCGTTGTCTTCCACGTAGAGCACCTTCCAGTCGAGCCCGGCCACCGCCGCCGCCGGTGGCGCAGCCGGCGTGGTCCTTCGGCCCGGCGTCTGCGCCGGGATCGGGAGAACAGTTTCCAGCGGGCTTTCCCCGGCCGCGGGCAGCTCCACCCAGAAGGTGCTCCCCCTGCCGGGCGAACTTTCCAGCCCCAACCTGCCTGCCATCGCTTCCACGAGACTGCGGGAAACCACCAACCCCAGCCCGGTGCCCTCCTGGTCCGTGCGCTCGGCCCCCAGCCGCTGGAACGGGGTGAAAAGTTGCTCCTGATCCTCCAGCGAGATGCCGCGCCCGGTGTCGGCCACGCAGATGCGCCAGCCTTCCGGCGATCCTTCCACTGTCCCGCCGATGCGCGCGAAGGACACGCTCACCTGTCCGCCCGCCGCGTTGTACTGGATGGCGTTGGAAAGCAGATGGCACATCACCTGGTGCAGCCGCTTGCGATCCGCCAGGATCACGCAGGCAGCCGGGTTGGCGGTGCCGGCGGGTTCTTCCAGCCGGCATGTCACCCCTTGCGCCCGGGCCAATTCCTCCAGTTGCGTGAGGCAGTCGCCCACCAAAGCGGCCATCGCCACGGGTTCCGGGGAGAGCACCATGTGCCCGCGGTTCAGGGTCGCCAGGTCGAGCACCTCGTCCACCAGGGTCAGCAGGTGCCGCCCGGCCTCCAGGATGTGCTGGCTGCAATCGTCCACCATCTCGTCCTTGTCCCCTTGCAGTTGCAGGAGCTGGCTGAAGCCGAGGATGGCGTTGAGCGGCGTGCGCAGTTCGTGGCTCATCCGGGAAAGGAAGGCGCTCTTGGCGCGGTCGGCCCGTTCGGCCTTGCCGCGGGCTTTTTCGGCCTCGGCACCGGCTTTCTGGGCCTCATCCAACGCGCGCTGCAAGGCGAGCGCCTGCGTTTCCCGCTCGCGCACCCCCGCCGCGAGCACCAGCACCAGCAGCGACACGGCTCCCAGGTACATCTGGAGCAGGATCAATCCAGCATGATAGTGCAAGGCGAAGGGGCCCCGGCCAACCAGGGTATTGACGATGGCTACAGCGCCTACCACCAGCGTCATGGTCGTGGCCCCGCGCTGCGGGAAGCGGAATGCGCCCCACATCAGCACCGGGATGGCCAGGTACTCCAGCGAATACTGGTGCGGCGGGAACGGCCAGCCGCTGAAGGCCAATTGGGTCACGCCCAGGCCGACGAGCAGCAAGGCCACCATCTCCGTCTTGCGGAGTGCCGAGAGTCGCGGAAGACGCCAGTTTTTGCTCCAGGCCAACAGCGGTGGAGTCACCAGCAGGATTCCCACCACGTCGGCCACCGCCCAGATGAAGCCCTCGCGGCCGACGAGGTTCCAGGGAAGGAATCCGATCCACACGAGCACGGTCATGCCCACCACCGCGCTGCACAGACCGAAACCACCCGCCCCGACCAGGACAAACATAAATACGCTGCGCGGACGCTCCAGGAAACGGACGCCGTCCGCGAAGCGCTCGCTCAGGAGCGTCGCCGTCAGCATGGCCGCCGCGTTGCCGGCGGCCACCAGCCAGAACCGTGACACCGCTCCTCGGATACACATGTCCGCCAGCAAACCCAACACCAGCCAACCCAAGAATCTCCGCCAGCCAAACTTCAACAGGATCGCCACGGCAAACCCCGCCGCCGGGAATACCGGAATGACCTGCGTAGCCGGGTCCGTCAGATCCTGCCCCAGGCGCAGGAAGGCGCACCAACCGGCGGCGCAAGCCAGGCCAGCCGGCAGGCTCCGGGCCAGTCGGCGAAGACGGCTTGGCCAAACCAGTGCGACCGGTGCGACCGATGCGACCGATGCGAATGGGAGTGGTTCGATGGTCATGAAGAAGGGAGGCAGGGCAAGCTAAGCACCCGTCGTGCCGATTGCTGGTACACCACTGAACAATGCTTTGGGGTCCATTCCCCGGATGCGCATGAATCTGCTCGTCATCCGTTCCCCGGTATCAAATGGATGCCGGAGATGTCGTCGAACTTTTGCGTGACAACGCCCACGCCAACGTCTTTGTTGGCACGCGCCGCCCGCCGGGCCGCCCGTTTCCAGACTCTTCCCGCGCCATGTCCGACCATCCCGCCGCTCCCAAGTACCAACGTATCGTCCTCAAAGTCAGTGGGGAGGCGTTGCGCAAACACGGCAGCCTCGACAACATCTCGCCCGAAATCGTGCGCCATATGGCCCTCGCCATCAAGGAGGTCAAGGACCTGGGCGTGGAGGTGGCCGTGGTCGTCGGCGGGGGCAACATCTGGCGCGGGGCGGCGGCCAGCGCCCGGGGCATGGACCGCACGATGGCGGATTACATGGGCATGCTGGCCACGATCATGAACGGCATCGCGCTCCAGAGCCAGCTGGAGGACATCGGCGTGGAAACGCGCGTGCAGACGGCCATCGAGATCAAAAACGTGGCCGAACCCTACGTGGTGCGCCGGGCGGTGCGCCACCTGGAGAAAGGCCGCGTGGTCATCTGCGTGGCCGGGACGGGCAACCCATATTTCTCCACCGACACGACGGCGGCGCTGCGCGCGAGCGAGATCGGCGCGGGCGTCATCCTCAAGGCGACCAAGGTGGACGGCATCTACACCGCCGACCCCGTCAAAGACCCGGCTGCGACGCGCTACGAGCGCATCACCTACACCGAAGCGCTCGCCAAGCGTTTGGCGGTGATGGATTCCACGGCGTTCAGCCTGTGCATGGACAACAAGGTGCCCATCATCGTCTTCGACATGAACCAGGATGGCAACATTTTGAAGGCCGTCATGGGCGAGAAGGTCGGCACGCTGGTCAGCGGAGTGGACGTGTAGAGAAGAGGGATGCGGGATGCGTGGAAGAAGGCTGGGGGAGGAAGACGTCGGCGGTAGTTTTCGTTCCGCCCTTATCCCGCCTCCTTCTTCCGCATCCCGTATCCCGCGTCCTTCTCCCGCATCCCGCATCACTCCCACAACGAGGAAGGATATTCCCCGCTGTGCGCCAACCGGACCAGCGAGGCGGTAACCACCGGTTTGTCCTCGCGGTAGGTCACGCCGAACCATTCGGCCTCCGTCGGCAGCACGCGGACGCGCGCCGCGCCGGCCTCGATCATCGCGGCCACGGCGGACGGGATGTAATACTCAGCTTTGGGTTGGTCCAGGTTGTTGCCCAGAAATCGAGTGAGGCCGCTTTCCAGCAGCGGGAACACCGCCGGGGTGAACCCCCAGAAGTTCAGCGACACGGTTTCGTCGCCGGTCAGCGGGACGAACGATCCGTCCGGCAGAGCGTAGCGCGCGCCGTAGCTGCCGGTGCGCTCGATGCGGGTGCGTTCCTCGACCGTTTGGAGGTACCCGCCGCCGTCCACGACGCACACGCCGCGCGAGACCGACCCGTGCGCGGACAAGGTCCGGTCCAGGCGGTAGGCGACCATGGCAAATTCTCCCGTGTCCCGGTCGAAAAAGTTTTTCAGCACCCGGTAGGCGTCGCGTCCGTAGAAATCGTCCGCGTTGATGGCGGCGAAGGGCGTCGTCACCTGGTCTCGCGCGCACCAGATCGCGTGTCCGGTGCCCCAGGGTTTTTCGCGGGTGGCCGGCGTCTGGAAGCCGCCCGGCAGCGCGTGCAAATCCTGGAAGACGTAATCGACGTCGATTTGCCGTTCGAAGCGCGCGCCGACCTGCCGGCGGAACTGTTCTTCAAAGTCGCGCCGGATGACGAACACCACGCGTCCGAACCCGGCGCGGATGGCATCGAAGACGGAGTAATCCAGGAGCGGTTCGCCCTGCGGCCCCATGGGGTCGAGTTGTTTGAGTCCACCGTAGCGGCTGCCCATGCCAGCCGCCAGAACGAGCAAGGTAGGTTTCATCTGGCGGCAGTAAAGCAGCAGGACCGCGCCTTGGCCAACGCCATCCTACGCTCTCAGCCCTTCGCAGGCGTCTGCAACGCCGCCAGCAAAGCCGCGCCGTCCGGTGATCCTAAGCCCGTGCAGGCATCCCAGCCCACCGCCGCCTGGTAGCCCACGTTGTTGCCCGCCGTGATGTCGCGCAGGCTCGCCCGCGCCGATGCGTCCGTGTAGAGCAAGGCGTTGAGGAAACCCACCGGCTTGCCGAGTTGCTGGTTGCACAGCGCCAGCAGTCCCGCCCACAAGGGAGCCACCGCGCTCGTGCCGCCGATGATCTGGTTCTGCCCGTCCACCCGCACCTGGTAGCCCGTCTGCGGATCGGCGTCGCCGGCCACGTCGGGCACGCCCCGGCCGGTCTTGGTGCCCAGCTTGGGCACCTTGGCGGCCTTCTGCCAGGCAGGCAGCGCGTACTTCGTGCTCACGCCGCCGCCGCTGGCTCCACCCTGGGCCCCATCGTTCCAGACCGTCTCCGCTGTGATGGCCGCGTCCGCCTGGAGGCTGGTCCCGCCGCACGAGAGTACCAGCGGGCTGGCGGATGGAAAATCCACCCGCTTTTGTTGGTCGGGAGGATTCGTGTCGGAGCTGCCGTTGTCGCCCGAAGCCACCAGGATGGTCACGCCCAGGGCCGCGGCTTCCTGGAAGACGGCGTCGTAGTTCTTGAGCGATTGGGCCGTGTAGCTCTCCTCCGGGCCGCCCCAGCTGATGGAAACGACCGAAGGCTTGCGCGTCGTGTCGTGTACGGCGGTCTTGATGGCGTCCACAAAACCCTGGTCGGTGTTGGGCGCGAAGTACACGGCGATCTTCGCTTTGGGCGCGGCGGCGGCCGCCACTTCGATGTCGAGCATGACCTCGCCGTCGGCGTCGCCGCCGGGAGTGTTCGCGCCGCCGTCCACCGCCAAGGCCGTGACGGAAGGAGCGGGCAGACCCAGGGTTTTGAAGTAGGTTTGCAGGTCGGCCGTCCTGTAGCCGCCGCCGAGTTCGATAAGCGCGATGCACTGGCCCGCGCCGTCCGCGCCGGCGGGGAAGTGGTAGAGTCTGGCGATCTGAACCGGCGTGAAGGTACCCGCGTCGGAGGCGGCGCGTGGGCGGCGGATTTGCCGGCCTTTGGTTGCGGTGGCGGGGGGAGTCGCCAGACGGCGGAAGTGCGCCGTGGTTTGCGGCCGGTCGTCGAAGCCTTTCACGTCCTCGATGATGCCCGCCAGTGAAGCGGGCACCTGCACCGCCCCCGTGCGCGTGCGGTGTTCCCGGCCCTGGAAGGACACCCGTTGCAAGCGCACGCCGAAGGCACGCGTCAACGCGTCCAAGGTACCCGAGAGCACCACCCGGCGTTCGGCGAGGCTGCGGTGGACGACGGTCAATTCGTGCTCGTGGGCAAACGTTTCGATCTTGTCGAGGTCACCTGGAGCGGCTCCATGTTGCGCCGCCAGATCTTCGCGGCTGAGGTACTGTCTTTGGGCGATGGGCGCGGTGAGCAGCCTCTGGAAGGCAGGCTGCCGGGGCGAGAGAGCCTGGCGGGGCCGGACGAGCACGGTGACGGCGATCCGCTGTTGTGGATCGACCTTGCCGAGCAATCGGGCACCCGCGAGCGGCTTCTTTTCGGTACCGGCGATCGGGACTTGTTTGACGGTGGCTTTAGGCATAAACGGCGGAAGAGTATCTGACGCGGCTCTGGCACGCTGGCGCAACTTCAGCAGGCACTATACTCTACACACAACCTGTCTTTGACGGCGAACCGGATTCGCTGCCACGACCCCGTTTTTTCCCTCTAAATGAGCGTATTGGTTTCCATAAACCCGGGGTCACACTGGCCCGCCGGAAGGTGCACGAACCGCGTACACTCAATGTACTCACTCCTCGCGGTTGTATCATCTGCTTTCCAGAATGAACACTGGCGGGAGCGGACACTCCAACTCTATTTTTCGCCTAAATCACCACAAAATCTGCTGATAACGGCATTATTGTTGCTATAAGGAGCGGGATGCCCCGGATAAGAAATCCCTTTGGTGCGTTGCCTGACCCACCGTTGATATTCAAAGCCGGTCTACATATAAGCTTTTCCGTCCTCATCCTGATTACGATCTGGAGCATCCCGGCTCTCGGTGGAACAATCCTCGCGACGGAAGAAGCCCTGGCACATCTCGCTGAATTAACCGCCCGGACACCGCCTCAAGATGCCGATACGACCGCGCGTCAAATCTTCCAGATCATCTACTGGCTGAAGGAAGCTGCGAACAGCGGCCTTGATCCAAACCGGGCGGTGGCTCTTGCCATTCAACGCACGGGACACGTCATTCCCCCGGCCAACTGCGCTCAATTACTAACCGATTGGCGTATGGCGTGCGCTTACGGATTGTTAACCTCGGATAATCTTCGCCGCTTGCGGGACGGCACCCCGCCCGTCGTCACCGAGGGACCATCAAAGGGTCGTATGATAACTGTCGTGAAGATCAGGCAGGCGACGGCAGGATTGGACCTTGCCAATGCCGCCCTGGCTCCGCAGGGCGGGACTCTGCTGCCGGAGGCGCGAGCGGATGCAGGCGACGCTTTACAACTCCCCGCCTTGTTGACCTCGTCTCCTTCCTCCACGTCGATGCCACCTCCCACGGACACAACGAACAACTGGCGTCCTCCCGTCCCGTCCATACCAGCGGAGGTCGCCTCCGACCCGACGCCAACCCCGCGCGGTATCCGGCCGGATCAGATCGAGTTGTACGAGGTTGAGGCTGGAGGCTCTCTGTCGCTGGACGCCACCCGGAGCCTCGCCGTCGGTCTTGACGCCGGGGAGATTCTCTCCGTGTCGGTGATCGGAGAAGGGAAGCCTGTCTGGGTGCCGAACTACTATCCCCGCAATACGGGTAACTCTGCGCAGAGCGGCAAGTTCTATCCGCGGATCAGGAACTCCAAGGTGCTCAAGACAAACCCCGTCCAACTGGCAGCAATCGATGGCAGAGCTTATCTGGTGCACAGCGAGGGGGCGGCCCGCTATTACTACATCGAGGATGCTTTTAAACATGGCGGCTCCTACCGCATCGCCAAAGTAGTAAACATCTACTGATCAGCCCTCTTTCCAGTTCCGATCCACCAACAAACCACCGCACCCAGCCACGCGGCGGCCAGCACCAGCGAGATCTTCAGGCCGCTGCCGTACACCAGCGGGGCCATCAGGCCGGACACCGCGGCGAACATCATCATCTGCACGAACGATTGCAGCGAGGAGGCCAGCCCCCGCACCGCCGGGAACAAATCCAGCGCGCGCAGCGTCATCACCGGCGAGGCCAGCGCAAACCCGAAAGAGTATACAAAGAGGGGCGCCACCGCCCAGGGCACCGCAGGGCAGGGGACCAGCCACATGTAACCCACGTTGACCAGCGCAGCCAACCCTTGAATAGACAAGGCCACCCACGCGATCTTATCGGAGGGCATCCGGCCCGCCAGACGGCCGGCCAGGATCGAACCCAAAGTCATGCCCACGATGATCGGCAAAAACAACCAGCCGAATGCCGTCGCCGGCAGGTGCAGCACGTTGTTCACGAAATCCGGCGCGGCGCTGACGTAGATCCCGACCCCGGAGAAGATCAACCCGCCCGCCAGGCACTGGAAAATAAACCCTGCGTGGCTACCCACCTGCCGGTACTGCCGCAGGATTTCGCCCAGGCGAAAGGGCGTACGCTCACTTTTGGGTAACGTCTCGGGCAGGCTCTTGCCGCACGCCAGGAAGATGAGCAGGCTGACGGCCGTCAGGAAGTAAAAGATCGAGCGCCAGCCGAACGCCGTCAGCAGCCAGCCGCCCAGGATCGGTGCCACGGCGGGAGCCACCCCGAAGACCGCGCCGATGTGAGCCATCAGCCGCTCGCCCTCGCGGCCCGGGTACAGGTCGCGCACCACCGCGCGCCCGATCACCGAGCCCGCGCCGCTGAAGGTGCCCTGCACCGCCCGGAAGATCAGCAGCGAGCCGATGCCGCCCGCGAACCCCGCCCCCGCCGCCCCGACGATGAAGCCCGCCACCGCCAGGAGGATCACCCGCCGACGCCCGTAGGTGTCGGAAAGCGTACCGTAAAAAAGCATCGCCACCGCAAAAGTGACCAGGTAGAGCGTGAGCGTTTGCTGGACGAATTCCGGGCGCACGTGGAATTCGCGCGCGATGGCCGGGAACGCGGGCAGGTAGGTGTCGATGGAGAACGAGGCCAGCATCCCCAACGCACTGAGCAGGCAGACGTAGAGCCAGTAGGTGGAGCCGTTGGTCGCCGGAGCCGTGGCAATGCGGGCGGGTGATGGCGCTGGGACGGGTGCCAGCGTGACGTTTGGTGTCATCGGTCTTTCCCTGTTCGTTCCCTGGTGTCGTTTGCGCTTCTCGTTTTGCTCCTTGTTTCCAAATGCAGCTCGGGAATGAGGGAAGCGAGGACACGTTCGCGCGTCAGGGCTGCACGTCCAGTCCTTCCGCCCCGGCGAGTTGCCGCTGAACCGCGTCGAACGAGAGGAAACGCTCCGCGCCGCTTTCCAGAGCGATGGCGACGTGCAGGATGTCCACCGCGCGCGTGCCCAAGGTTTCCGTATGCCGCTGGCTCAGTATTTCTGCCCGGCGTAGTGCTTCGGTCCAGTTGATGGTTTGATGGAGAAGAAGTCCTTCACCCAGATCCGCTTTGATCTCCATGAAAGCGACATGCCGATCTACCGCATCAAATTCGCCGCGCTTCACGGCGAGACGAAGAAAATTACGCACTTCCAACCCATGCAGTGGATTGAACGGTAAGATCAACGCGTAACGAGCCACATGTCGCTTTGCCACCACGCTATTGTTGTCCTCGCCGAACAAGGAGACCAGAAAGCTGCTGTCAGCATAATTCTCCATGACCGAGCACTCTGCCTAAAAGTCGCGTTTGTTCGCGTCGTAAAATGCCGTGGTCTCCTCGGCGGTCAGCAGCTTCTTCCGGGCAACAGGAGGACGTTCCCTGAAACGCCTTTCCCAGTCTGCCCTGGTCGGCCGTTTGATCGGTGGGGCGGGTGCCGGCGGCGGGACCAGTGTAGCCACCACCACGCCATCCCGGGTCACGGCGACATCTTCGCCTGCCTCAATCCATTTCTCCACTTCGCTGAAGCGCTGGCTTAAATCATCGACGGTGGCAGTTTTCATGGTGGTACGAACATGTTCTACCACAAATGGTTAATCAATGGTGGTCCAAGCGAAGGAAGTGTCATACTTCGTTTACTACTTCAACCCCTCCCAGCTCGATGGATGCCAGCGCGCTCAGCACCTTTGGCACCAGCGGTCGCAAATCCTCGAAACGGTTGCTTTTCGCGCGCAGAACAACCACCGCGATCTCCAGCCCGTCGAGATTTTGCTGGAAGCTCAAGTTTCGATCGACGGTGATCAATACGTCGAAGGCCGTCGCCGCCAGTTTGAGCAGCCTGCCGTTCTTGATACCTGCCCACCCTGCCTGGGGCACTGTTTGCACCTCGTGCCCAGCCAATAGCTTTGCCAATCGGCGCGGGAGATATTCATCAAGCAGGATCTTCACACCGGTGCCACAGTCACAAAGCTGGTTCGCACCACCTCAAGAACACTGAGAACCTGCGCCTTGGTCACGGTTGGAAAATCCTCCAGGAAATCGTGGATGGAGTCACCACCTTCAAGATAATCGCTCAACGTTTGCACGGGAACACGCGTGCTTTTGAACACGGGTGTTCCGCCCATCACCTCAGGAGATGATTCAACGGCTGACATGGTCATAACCTACCCGGTGGCTTCCTTGATGCAACTGCCAGGAGGTTGCACGTAGCCGCTGCTCAATATGCCCCCGCCAGCTCGCGGGCGGCGGGTTCGGTGCCGGCGTCGATCAGGGGGAGATGGGCGTTCACGTCCATGCTCACCGGGCGTCCGTGGCGGTTGCGCGCGATCACCATGTAGATCGACGGCACCACGAACAACGTGAACGCCGTGCCGATGATCATGCCGCTCACCAGCACCACGCCGATCGAGTTGCGCGCCCCCGCGCCCGGGCCGTGCGCCAGGATCAACGGAAAATGACCCGCCACCGTCGCCACGCTCGTCATCAGGATCGGGCGCAGACGCGTCGAGGCGGCTTCGATCACCGCCTCCAGCTTCGTGCGGCCACGCTCCTGGAGCTTGTTGGCGAACTCCACGATCAGGATACCGTTCTTGCTCACGAGACCGATCAGGGTCACCAACCCAACCTGGGAATACACGTTGAGCGTCGTCGCTCCCAAAAAGGTGAACATCAAAGCGCCCGAGAGCGCCAGCGGCACCGAGCCGAGCAGGATGATCAGCGGGTCGCTGAAGCTCTCGAACTGCGCCGCCAGCACCAGAAAAATCAGCACGACCGAGAGCAGCAGCAGGGGCAGGAACTTGCTGCCTTCCGTGCGCAACTGCCGCGCCTCACCGGCGTAGTCGATCGTGTAGCCCTTGGGCAGAATATCGGCGCACGCTTTTTCCAACACCGTGAGCGCCTTGTCGAGCGTCACGCCCGGGATCGGCAGCAGGCCGCCCTGGAACTTTACCGAGTTGAGCTGCTGGAAGCGGTTGAGCGAACGCGGCTGCGTCGTCGTCTTGAGCGTCGCAAAGGTTGAGAGCGGGACGTTGCGGCCATTCGGTCCCGTCACGTAGAAATCCTTCATCTGGTCGGCGTTGAGCCGGCTGATGCGGGCCACTTCCGGGATCACCTTGTAGGACAGCCCCGACATGGTGAAGCGGTTGACGTAGTTGCCGCCCATCATCGTCGAAAGGTCCGCGCCGACCTGCGACAAGTTCAGCCCGAGCGAGGCGACCTTGTCCCGGTCGAAGACCACCTCGGTTTCGGGTTGGTCGAACTTCAGGTCCAGGATCGAAAAGGTGAACAGCTTGTTTTCCGGGGCCATCGCGCGGGCCTGGATTTGCTTGGCGAAACTGAGCAGTTCGCGCGGATCGTTGGTCGAGGAAATCACGAATTCCACCGGGAAATTACTTCCGCCCGGCAGCGGCGAGGGCAGCAGCATGAAGGCGCTGACGCCGGCGATGGCGCTGATCTTGGCCGCCACCTCCGGGTACATCTGGATCGTCGAGCGCGTCCGCTCCGTGAAAGGCTTGGCCACCAGGCCCGAGAACCCCGCCGAGTCGCCCGCCGGGAACGTGAGCTGGAAGCTGTGGTCCTTCTCCGGGAAAGAGTCGTAAACCTCGCGCATCTTTTCCGTGTAGCGCGTGGTCTGGTCGATGGTCGAATTCGGCGACGCCTGGATCGCGCCGAAGATGACACCCTGGTCCTCCTGCGGCGCGAGTTCGTTGCCGCTCAGAAAGTAGAAAATCGGGATCAGCACCATGGCAAATCCGGCCACGGCCAGCGTCACCGGACGGAAGCGCAACGTGCCCGCGAGCATCCGTGTGTATCCGTCCTTGAGCGCCTCGAAGCGGCGGTTGAGCCAGCCGGCGAACCCGCGTTCGTCGTCGCCTCGTTTGAGCAGGCGCGAGGCCATCATGGGCGAGAGCGTCAGCGCGACCACGCCCGATACGACCACGGCTCCCGCCAGCGTGAAGGCGAACTCGCGGAACAGCGTGCCGGTCAACCCGCCCTGGATGCCGATGGGCGCGTACACGGCGGCGAGCGTGATCGTCATGGCGATCAGCGGGCCGACGAGTTCGCGCGCGCCGCTGAGCGCCGCCTGCATGGGCGTTTCTCCCTCGTGCATGTGGCGCTCCACGTTTTCCACGACCACGATGGCGTCGTCCACCACCAAGCCGACCGCCAGCACGATGGCCAGCAGCGTGAGCAGGTTCAGCGTGAACCCAAAGATGAGCATGAGGAAAGCCGCGCCGATCAGCGAGATCGGGATGGCCACCACCGGCACGATCACCGAGCGGAAACTTCCCAGGAACAGGAAGATGACCACCACCACGATGAGCAGCGTTTCACCCAGCGTGTGGACGACCTCGTGGATGGCGTTCTCGATGTACTTGGTCGAGTCGTAGGGCACGCCGAGCTTCATGCCGGCGGGGAGCTGCTTTTCGATGGCCGGCAGCGCCTTGCGGACCGCCTCGATGACGTCGAGCGAGTTGGAGGTCGGCAGCACCGTGATGCCCATGAAGGTGGCCTTGTTGCCGTCGAAGCGCACGTCGGTGTTGTAGTCCTCCGCCCCGAGGTTGACGTTGGCGATGTCTTCCAGGCGGATGATCGTGCTGCCCGAGCGGCGGATGACCAGCTTGGAAAATTCGTCGGCGGTACGCAGGTCGGTGTTGGCGACCAGGTTGACCGAGATCATCGAGCCCTTGGTCGCGCCGAGGGCGGAAAGATAGTTGTTCGAGGCCAGGGCGTTGCGCACGTCGCTGGGCGAGATGTTGAGCGAGGCCATCTTGTCGGGCTTGAGCCAGATGCGCATGGCGAAGGTGCGCGCCCCGAGAATCTCGGCTTTCTGCACGCCGTTGATGGCCGTCAGCTTGGGCTGGACGACGCGCGTGAGGTAGTCGGTGATCTGGTTGGGCTCCAGGACATTGGAGTAGAAGCTCAGGTACATGGACGCGATGCGGTCATCGGTCGTCTGCACGTTGATGGTGGGAGCCTCGGCCTCGGGCGGCAGATCGTTGCGCACCTGGGCGACCTTGGCCTGGATCTGGGTCAGGGCGGCGTTGGTGTCGTAGTTGAGCTTGAGGTGGACGTTGATCGTGCTGAGTCCCTGCGCGCTGGTGGACTCCATGAAGTCGATGCCTTCGGCGCTGGCGATGACCCGCTCCAGGGGCGTGGTAAGAAACCCGCGCACGAGGTCGGCGTTCGCGCCGACGTAGATGGTGGTGACGCTGACGACGGCCAAGTCGCTGCGCGGGTACTGCCGCACGTTGAGCGAACGCAACGCCTGCAAACCGCCCAGCAGGATGAGCAGGTTGACCACGACCGCCAGAACGGGCCGGCGGATGAAAAGGTCCGTGAATTTCATAACGTTAGAATTGGGCAAACTCTCGAGTTAACCACAGAGGCACAGAGGACACAGAGATTTGAAAAACCATTTTCCCCTTCTCTGTGTCCTCTGTGTCTCTGTGGTAAGAAAATCAACTGTCTTCCGGGTTGGGCGCGGCGTTGGCGTCGGGCTTGACCGAGTTGTTGATGTTGATCGGCGCGCCGTTGAGCAGCTTGAACACGCCGGAGGTAATCACCTCGTCGCCCGGCTTGAGGCCGGAAAGGATCGCCACCAGATCGCCGCGCGTGGGACCCGTTTTCACGAATTGCTGCATCACCCCCTTGAAGGGCGGCTTGTCCGGGAAGAGCGGGTCCTTCATGCCGCTGTGGACGACGAAGACCGAATCCCCGTAGGGCGCGTGGTTGATCGCCGACGACGGCACGGGCAGCACCTTCTGCTCGCCGGGCAGGAGCACCGAGACGTTGGCGAACATGCCGGGCAGCAGCACGCCCTCCTTGTTGTCCATCGTCGCCTGCACCTGGAAATTGCGCGTGGCGGTGTCCACGAGCGGGTCCAACGCGTTGACCTTGCCCTTGAAGACCCGGTCGCCGGTGGCGTCGGTGCGCAGCTCCACGTCCGCGCCGACCTGGACCGTGTCGCGGTACTGCTGCGGCAGGTTGAAGTTCACGCGGATCGGGTCGAGCGCCTGGAGCGAGACGATCTTGTCGCCGCTGTTGAGATATTGTCCGACGTTGACCAGACGGATGCCCAACTTGCCGGCAAAGGGCGCGCGGATCGTCTTGCGCGCGATGGCGGCCTTGGCGGCGGCCACGTTGGCCTCGTTCTGACGCTGCGTGGCTTCGGCGGTGTCGAAGTCGGACTGCGAACTGGCCTTCTTGTCCAGCAGATCGCGCTGGCGGCGCAACGAGTACACGGACAGGTCGCGCATGGCCTCGGAGGCTTCCAACTGGGCCTGTTCCTGGTCGGTCACGAGGGCCACGAGGATCTCGCCCTCCTTGACGGTCGTGCCGGACTCGAAGCGGATCTCTTTGATCACGCCGGGCAGGTCCGCGGCGACGGTCACACCCTGGACGGCTTCCATCGAACCGATGCCCGAGAGGGTCGGCTGCCAGTTGTCCTCGTGGATGACGCTGGAGGTCACCGAGGCGGGCGGCGGAGCCATCTTGGCACCCATCTCCATGCCCTTCTTCACCTGGAACGCCTTGGCGATGCCCAGCCCGAAAAATACCTCTGCGGCCGCGGCCGCGGCCAGCAGGAAGTAAAAGAACAGGGCAGCCTTGCTGCGGGAGGTGCGGGCGTAGCGCGCGGCCTCCGCGTTGACGGCCACGGAGTGGGCGTCGTGCGCGCCGGGCACGGCGGGCGTGGAGCGATAGGAGGTTCCGGCTTTGGCGGCGGCTTCCTGGTCTTGGCTAAGGGTGCTCATGGCAATATTGGGTTGAAAGTATCCGTGGAAAGCGCGGGCGCAAACGAAGAGGTTTCTTCGTCGATCATGCGCACGAGCTGGGCGACGACGCGCTGGCGTTGCGCCGGGTCGTAGGGGGAAGTCTGGAGCATTTCCGTGAGCATCAGTCCGTCAACCGCCAAGGAAACGGCGGCGGTACGCCCGAAGTCGAGACCGGCGGCGCTGGCTTCGAGCAGGTGGCCGAGCCGGCGGCGCTGGAGTTCGCGGATGGGTTCCAGCAGGCGGGGCTCATTGGCGCTGGCGGCGATCATGGAGACGCCCAAGCGTTTGCCCTCCGAGCACTTCCCGTCGTTAAGCGCGGTGAGCAGGCAGGCCCTGAGTTCGCGGCCGGGCCCCGGGGGCAACTGCGCGAGGGTTTCGGCCTGCGCCTCGGTGATGCGTTCGACGTGGCGGGTGATCATCGCCTGCAGGAGCGCTTCCTTGGTGGCGTAGTTGTAGAGCAGGCCGCCCTTGCTGATGCCCGCGCGTTCGGCGACAGCGTCGAGGGTCAGGTGGGCCGCGCCGGCGTCGAGCACCAAGGCCTCAGCGGCATCGAGGATCAACTCGCGGGAATTGGAACGTTTGGAAGGAGCTTGCATCAGGGACTCGGGCGAACTTCGAGCAAGAACCATGCGGCACCAATTTACCGGGAGTTTGCGACGATGATCGGATCTGACTTATACCGTCCAGTCGGTACAGTGCAACTCATTCATTGATCGAATCGCCAAATTGGATCGAAGGAATTGAATTTGCTTGCTGAGCTACTTTTTTCCTGTCAGCGATTTTCTCCATGACGCTGAACTGGGTTGTGATGGGAACAGCAGGGACGATGATCTTAATCGGTGCCGGCTGCGCGCAGAACAAAGTGGCGGATGACAAAGGCAATCACTTCAACGCTCGTCACCGTGCGATCGGCTCGCACATTCCCGCGCCGGATCGCGCAGGCGGCAGTGACGATACCTCGGCTCAGTCGCTCGACCAGCAAGCTTTCCAGCAGCAAAACGATCGGGCCAACGCGGGTGCCGGTGGCTTTGGGAGCATGTCTGGCAGGGGGACGAGGTAAATAAACTTTCTGCGTCAGGACGGATGACCCCGGCCGACCGAGCGACTGCATACCGCTCACCCGGCATCTGTTCCAGGAATGCCGCCAGCGTATTCATCACGTTCAATCCCGGCGGCTTGGCTGCTAGTGCCACCGGTCAGTTGATTTGGTGGCGCGGTTCCCATCCGGCAGATCGTCTCTGTGCCCCGAATTTATCCTGCAGCCCCTGATCTCTGGTTCCCTCGCTGGTGGACGCACCCAGATCGTGCGGGCCAAAGACTCAAATGGACACAGGCGCGGCGACCTTGAGCGACGGCGGCGGCGAGCGCGCATTTACTGCCGGCGTGCGGAAGTTCTACCGGGTGAAAATCAGCCGGACTGGCGGTGGCCAACCAGCCTTTCGCGTGAGGGCCGCTGATTATATTACATTGTCAGCGGCGGAACGTTAGGCTAATAAGCTGCCGGAAGCGGGCGTGTTTTTTGCGTCTCCCGCGGTGAGTTCCCTTTTTTCAATCCGAGAATACTTATGATGATGCTGCGACTCTTGCCGTTTGCCGCTGTTTGCCTGAGCCTTCTGGCCGTCACCGCCTGCCAGCGCGACAACGAACCCGACCAGGCGACCCAGATCGGCTTCCACGGCACCGCCCGCCCGCCCGCCACCACCCGTCCGGTGACGACGACCACGACCACCACGATCCCCGACCAGGGAGACATCGCCGCGGCGAATTCCGCGCCGCCGCAGACGACGGTCGTTGCGCCTACGGTCTCCGCCCCGCCCCAAACCCAGGCGCACGACTACCAGTACGGCACGCCCATCCAGGGCAAGCCGGGCTACGTCATCAGCCCCTACGCGCCCGACGCCGGCCAGGTGGACGTGCGCGGGTTTGCGCCCGGCCAGGAAGTGCGCTGCCCGTACACGAACAAGATTTTCCTCGTGCCGTAACCCGGCACTCGTCTTGCAGTTCCCGCGAATCGCTATTTTCGGGCCGGGTTTGATCGGCGGCTCCCTCGCGCTCGCCGCCCGCCGGCGAGGCCTTTGCACCCGCCTGTCCCTCTGGAGCCGCGACCCCCGGGAACACGCCGCCGTCCGTGCCGCCGGTCTGGTGGGAGAAGCCGACACGCTCACCGACGATCCGGCCCGCGCCGCCGCAGGTGCTTCCCTGGTGCTCCTCTGCGTGCCGCCCGCGGCTCTCGCCGGGGTGGCTCGCCGCGTCGCGCCGCACCTGGAACCGGGCGCGGTGGTCAGCGACGTGGCCAGCGTCAAGGAAGGGTTGGTCGCCGAACTGACCGGAATTTTCCACGCGCCGGACGGCAGCCGCTACGTCGGCGCGCACCCGATGGCCGGGGGAGAGCGCAGCGGGCCAGCGGCGGCGCGCGCGGGTCTTTTCGAGGGGACCACCTGCCTGCTCACTCCCGAGGCCCGCACCGCGCCGGACGCGCTGGCCACGGTGGAGACATTCTGGCTGTCACTCGGCGCGCGGGTGCGGCACCTTTCCCCGGCCGAGCACGACGCCGGCGTGGCGCTGGTCAGCCACCTGCCGCACGTGCTGGCGGCGGCGCTGGTGCGTTTCGTGGCGGCGCAACCGGGCCGTCCCACCAGTTGCGCCGGCCCGGGCTGGCGCGACGCCACCCGCATCGCCGGGGGTTCGCCGGAATTGTGGACGGAAATCTTGAGCCGCAACCGGATGCCGGTTACAAAGGCTCTTCGCGGCCTGATCGGCGAATTGGAAAACGTGCTCGGCTCTTTGGAGGCCGGGCACGAGCCGGAGTTGCAAAACTTCCTATCCGAGGCCAGAAGTCAGCGCGACATGGCCGCGGATGGTCACCGAGAAAAGCCCGACAACCAAAGAGAGTAGAGGAACGTGCGCGAGAACGAGAATCATTCAGAGATCCGGGTGAAACGGGCGCCGCTCATCCACGCGGAAATCCAGGTGCCGGGCGACAAAAGCATTTCGCACCGCGCGGTGATGTTCGCCGCCCTGAGCAACGGCGTGTGCGTGCTCCAGGACTTTTGCCCGGGCGAGGACTGCCTGGCTTCGGTCGAGGCGATGCGCGCCCTGGGCGTGCAGATCGACCGGCCCGATCCGAACGTCAACACGTTCATCGTCCACGGGCGCTACCGGCAGCTTTCCGCGCCCAAGGGGCCCATCGACTGCGGCAACTCGGGCACCACCATGCGCCTGCTGGCCGGGCTGCTGGCGGGGCAGAATTTTACTGCCCGGCTGACCGGCGACGCCTCGCTGAGCCGCCGGCCCATGAACCGCATCATCGGCCCGCTGACCGAGATGGGCGCGCAGATCACCGCCGAGGGCGAGAAGGGCAGCGCGCCCCTGGTTATCGAAGGCCGGCCGCTGCACGGGATCGATTACGCCATGCCGATGGCCAGCGCGCAGGTCAAGAGCGCCGTGCTGCTGGCCGGCCTGTACGCCGCAGGGGAAACGAGCGTCACCGAGCCTTCCCAGAGCCGCGATCACACCGAGCGGCTGCTGCACTATTTCCTGGTCAAGCTCGACCAGCCCGAACCCCGCCCGGCCGAGGGCGAACCGAACCGCGTGGGCATCCGCGGCGGGCAGATGCCGGAGTCGCGCAACTTCGCCGTGCCGGGCGACATTTCCAGCGCCGCCTTCTGGCTGGCCGCCGCCGCCGCCCAGCCCGGGGCGCGCCTGCTGGTCAAGAACGTGGGCCTCAACGACACGCGCACCGGCATCCTGGCGGTGCTGCTGCGCATGGGGGCGAAGGTCCACGAGATCATTGAGCACACCGAGCAGGTCGAGCCCAGCGGCTCGGTCGAGGTCGAGGGTGCGCCGCTGCGCGGCACGGTGATCGAAGGACGCGAGATCCCCAACGTGATCGACGAGATCCCGATCCTGGCCGTTCTGGGCGCGCTGGCGACGGGGCAGACCGTCATCCGCGACGCGTCGGAGCTGCGCGTCAAGGAAACTGACCGCCTCAGCGCGCTGACGACCAACCTGCGGGCGATGGGCGCGCAGATCGACGAGTACGCCGACGGGTTGATCATCACCGGAGGCCACGCGCTGCACGGCGCGCGGGTGTCGAGCTTCGGGGATCACCGCATCGCGATGGCGATGGCCGTTGCCGGCCTGTTCGCCGAGGGCGAAACGGTGGTGGAAGGCTGCGAGTGCATCGAGACGAGCTACCCGGGTTTCTCCGATACGCTGGACCTGATCCTGTCCGCGTCGGTGAGCGGCACGCCGCAAACGCCGGTCATTTCCGACGCCCGCCAGTTTCTGCCGCCCGCGCCCGCTGTCAAACGCACCCGCCCCCGCCGCAAACCGGCGGCGGAGAAATGATCCCAACACCCAATTACCGCTCGCCCTTGGATTCCTCACCGGCTCATCCTTTTGTTCTGATCGCCATCGACGGCCCCGCCGCTTCGGGCAAGAGCAGCGTCGCGCACGCTCTGGCCCGCCGCTTGAGCTACGGCTACGTCAACTCCGGAGCCATGTACCGCGCGGTCACCTGGCACGCCCTGGAAATGGGCGTTGACCCGGCGGATCCCGCCGCGGTGGCCGGGCTGATCGAGGCGGCAAACATCACCGGCGGCTTCAGCGCGGACGGCGAATCGTTCCTGCACCTGGACGGCGTGGACCCGGAGCCTTACCTGCGCGACGAGGGCATCAACTCGCACGTCTCGGCCGTGGCCAGCGTGCCGGAAGTACGGGCGTTGCTCACCGCCCGCCTGCGTGAACTGGCGACGGGCCAGGACACGGTCATGGAAGGCCGCGACATCGGCTCGGCGGTGTTCCCGCACACGCCGTACAAGTTTTACATCGACGCCTCCCCGGAGGTGCGCGCCCAGCGCCGCGCCGCGCAGGGCGGCGGCGGACGCGACGAGATCGCCGCGCGCGACCGGATCGATTCGACCCGGCGCACGTCGCCGCTGGTCATCGCGGAGGACGCCTACGTCATCGACAGTTCGCGGCTCACGATCGACGGCGTGGTCGGCGAGGCCGTGGGCCGGCTCAAGCTCAAGGGGCTGAAGGTGAAATGAAGGCAGAAGGCAGAAGGCAGAAGGTAGAAGGCGGAGGAAGACGCTTCGGAGGAACGCTTCCTCACGAGGGTTCGAGTCCTTGGCTGCCTCCTCTTCTTCCAAGTTCCATCTCTTCCCCCGCCTTCTGCCTTCTACTTTCTGCCTTCTACCTCCTGCCCTCTTGAATCCTACCTACTGGTTTTTCCTGCGGCTGGCGCAGCTCATCGCCCGCACGTGTTTTTCGTTGGAGGTCATCGGACGCGAGCACCTGCCGGGTCCGGGCGTGGGGCACCTGCTGGCGATGAATCACCAGAGCTATCTCGATCCCCCCATCGTCGCTATCGCGTGTCCGTACCCGATCCACTTCCTGGCGCGCAAGACGCTGCTCCGGTGGCCGGTGCTCGGTCCGCTGTTCCCGGACCTCAACGTGGTGCCCGTGGACCAGGAACGCCCCGATTCCAGCGCGCTCAAGACCGTGATCCGCCTGGTGCGCGCCAACCAGGCGACGATCGTGTTTCCCGAAGGCCAGCGCACGCTGGACGGCAAGCTCCAGCCGGCGCAACCCGGCCTGGGGTTGATCATCGCCAAGACGCTCGCGCCGGTGGTGCCGCTGCGGGTCTTCGGCGCCTACGAGGCGATGCCGCGCGGCGGGCGTCCGCGCATCCACCCGATCAAGGTGAAGGTGGGTCCGCCAGTGCTCTTCACCAAGGAGGATCTGGTGGCGACGGATGGCGATACCCGCGCCGTGTACCAGCGTTTGAGCGAGCGAGTGATGGCCGCGATTGCCGCCATCGAGCTTTGACAGGAGCCACGCAACGTTCCCAGCCCCGGCAGCTTTAGCAGGAACTACGCCCTTGCTCCCAGCCCCGGCAGGGGCGTAAGAACTCAGCCCACGGCGCGAGCCGTGGGTACATGGCTCAAGAAAGGACCAACCCCGGCAGGGGTGTAAGAAAGAAGCCGTGATGGTTTTCTTGCACCCCTGCCGGGGTTGGAGACAAGGGAGAACGTATTCCCAGGGTTGACACCCCGGGCTGAGTTCTTGCGCCCCTGCCGGGGCTGGGGAGCACTTCCAGGGAGTCTGAAGCTATACCCCTTCGGTGACATCAACGGCTGTCTGTCTTCCTACCGCGGCGGCTGGGTTCCCTGCTGGGGCCGCAGGGTCCACGCCGTGATCCGCCAGGGCGAGAACAGGCCGCGCTCCATCTCCAGAGACATCGAACCCAAGCCGTGTTCCGTCGTATCCCGGCTGTCGTAGTAACCGTGCCAGCGGATGCCCTTGCCGAGTTCGAGGCTGCGCAGCACCCGGATGGAATGCTGGTCGATCCGCCGGATGGGTCCCCAGCGGGTCATGTCGTGGAAGACCGCCTTCTTCGCCTCCACCGGCCACTGCGCGATGTAATCCGCCGCCGCGCGTTCGTCGAACACCCGGTAGTCCCAATGCTCGCCGATGGCGAGAACGCTCTCGTCGGCGAACGCGAGCGCCTGCTGCTGTTCGCGGGCTTGCCAGGCCAGGCACAAAGGCCGCAGTCCGAGCAACCCCAGCAGCGCCAATCCGCCCAGGCAGATCACCGGGGCGACCGAAAAACGTTTGCCCACCTCTCTCTGCCGCCCGGCCAGCGCCGTGACGTTGGACGAGAACCCGGCATAAAGCGCGATCCCCAGGTAGAGGAACCCCAGCGGGATCGACACCAGTTCGTCCGGCTGCTGGACCAGGCCCAGCGTGCCCTGCGACATCGTCCGCAGGATCAGCCCCGCCCCGAAGACGAACGCACCCGCCGCCAGCGGCCAGCGCGCCCAATCCAGACCCACCCAGAGCAGCAGGAGCGACAGCGAGGCGAGCGCGACCCGGACCAGGGCAAAGGCGTCCGTTTCCAGCGAGTAGCCGAGGAAGATTTCGGCGAACAACCGGGCGACCTCGCACACGAAGGCGACGGCGAACAACGCGCCGAGGATCACCGCCGCGCTGGCCGGGTTGGGGTCGTCCTGCAGGTAGTTCCCGGCGTAGGTTCCCGGCAGACGCTGGCGGCGCGGACCGGCCATTGACGAAGGCCGCGACGGCAGCGGCGGCGGGACGTTGCCCGGGTCGGAGGTGGAGGAGATTTCTTCTGCCATGGGCCACGGCAGAATGAGACAAAAAGAAGGGCCGGGTCAAGTCAATCCCGGGCCTCTTTCCTGCCCCGCACGGATCTTCCTAGTTAGAACCACCCGTTTCTCATCGATCTGGGAGTTGAGTGCCGGTACGGGATTGATCCACTTGACCGCAAAGTGTAAGACATCATCTTACTTCGTGTTAACCAGTGTCTCGACCCATCTTACTTCGTGTTAACCAGTGTCTCGACCAAGGGCCAGATCGTTCTTCCCGCCGAAATCTGCCGGCGGGATGGCATCGAGCCTGGACAGGGGTTTGACATCGAACGGATCGACCGTGGCGAGTACCGGCTCGTGCGTCGAAACCCTCCTCCCAACGAAGGGCTGGTAAATTAGCTTCGCTCCTGTCCGGCAAAAGATTTTTTTGTCCCCCTCGCGTCGGAATCCACGGACACGCTGTGACCTACCTCGTCGATGCCAGCGTGCTCAGCGAGGCGACCAGGCCGGCACCAGACGCCGTGGCGCTCGCCTGGCTGCAAACGCACGAGCGCGAGATCGCCGTTGATCCGGTCATCCTGGGTGAACTCCGGTTCGGCATCCTGCTCCTCCCCAAAGGCCGCCGCCGACGCGAACTGGAACACTGGTTTGATGAAGGGGTGAGCCGGATCGTCTGCTTATCCTGGGATGCCGCCGCCGGCTTGCACTGGGCGAAGCTGCTCGCCGATCTGCGGCGTACCCGACGCGCCGTGCCAATCAAGGACAGTCTTAGTACTACTCCGTTACGTGGTTCGGCTCTTGCCTGACCTAGCCGGTGTTTACAGAGGCGACCACTGGGAAAAAGGTCGAAATGCTCAAAAATCGCCAGCAAAACAGATGTTGTGGGTGAGGCACTTACACCACATAACGGAGTAGTATTAGAGCCCTTCCTGTTTGGGTAAGCCTTGGACAAATTGGGAGGGACCCGCTCCGTCGGGTCCGTGCCCGGTGCCGTGTAGCCCCGGCTCCCCGGACCCGACGGAGCGGGTCCCTCCCGGCAGGCTTTATGAAACGGGAAGGGCTCTAATTGCCGCGACGGCTCTGACTCACGATCTCACCCTCGCCACACGGAATACATCGGATTTCCGAAAGGCCGGTGTACGCCTGGTCAATCCACTCGCGGGGTAAGCGGAATGCCCTTGTCCCAAAATATTCAACCCGATAAAGAGGACGCGCCCGGCAGCATGCAGGAGCACAAGATTAAAGGCGCCAGTGGTCTTTCACGGTAGCTTCTGTGGGTGGATGGCGCGCTCCGCCGCGCCATTGGTCAACCCCTGCGGCACAGCCGCCCAGAAGGATCAAAAGGCGGCTGCGCCGCACAACAAGCAATGGCGCGGCGGAGCGCGCCATCCACCCACGGAAGCTACCGTGCCGGAACACTAAAACGAAAACGGGTCAAGCGTTTGGAGCATTTGCAGTCAGACGGTGGCCACGGCGTTCCGCCGCCGCTTTCGCCCGGAAAGCGCCCTGCGGCCCGGCGCGCCGTGGTTTCCGCCCCTGCCGGCCATAATTTCCTGTGAAAATGCTCCGGTTCGAGCCACAATCCACACACGCCAGCGGCGCTGCCGGGTAGGGATCGGGCCATCCAGTTGGTCGAGGAGCAATGCGCGGCAGTTTCTGCAAGCAAACCTGACTGGATCGGCGTGGACCGCCGAGCATCCCACCCACAGACCATCTTTCCGGAACCACCCACCGCAACTGAAACTCGAATGTACAGGTCCAGTAAAACAATCACCTCCGATCCGTCGAGGCTGTCGCGGTACGTCGTTCCTGCGACGATCATGCTCTCCTTCGTGTCGTTCTGGCGGGCGGCTGCCATCGTGCTGAGCGACCTTGGCTCAACCGCTTTCTACATCGGAGGGATCACGGAGAGCGCCATCGGCAAGGCGGCCCCCTGGTTTATCCTCGCCATCATGCTCTTCTCGTACGCCGTGCGCGCGGTGTACATCGAAAGCTGCAGCATGTTCGTGCGCGGGGGCGTTTATCGCGTCGTCCGCGAGGCGATGGGCGGCACGGCCGCCAAGTTCTCCGTGTCGGCGCTGATGTTCGATTACGTGCTCACCGGGCCCATCAGCGCGGTCAGCGCCGGTCTGTACCTGGTCGGCTTGCTCAACCAGACCGCCGTTTACTTCCACTACCCGAAGCTGCCGGGCAACGAGCATTATCTGGCGGCGTTGTTTGCCGCGGGCGTGACGATTTACTTCTGGTGGACCAACACGGTCGGGGTCGGATTTTCGAGCGGCAAGGCGTTGCGCATCATGCAAATCACGACCGTGATGGTGGTCGTCCTGGTCGGCTGGTGTGTGCTCACCCTCTGCACGAAAGGTTATCAGCCGGTTCCGGCGCCCACGTTGGCAAATCTGAAATTT
Organism: uncultured Chthoniobacterales bacterium; assembly: GCA_964245965.1. Classification (GTDB taxonomy): domain Bacteria; phylum Verrucomicrobiota; class Verrucomicrobiia; order Chthoniobacterales; family SZAS-18; genus CAWCJJ01. The sequence goes on along the minus strand of CAXTOP010000023.1, from coordinate 12,919 downwards.
GGTGACGACGCCCTGGGCTGGCTCAAGGGCACCGTGGCACCCACCCTGACGGCCGTCGCCATCCTGATCGGCCTGGGCCATTCGCTGCTGGCGATGAGCGGCGAGGAAAGCCTCGCGCAGGTCAACCGCGAGATCGAGCACCCGAAGCACCGCAACCTCATGCGAACCGGCTTCGTCGTCTTTCTTTACAGCCTGATTTTTACCTCCCTCGTCTCGTTTTTTGCGGTGATGATCATCCCCGACGCGGAACGGCCCAAGTATTTCGACAACCTGATCAGCGGGCTGTCGATGTTCCTGGTGGGACCCGAGCCGCTGAAGCTCTGCTTCCAGGGCTTCGTGGTGCTGGTCGGCACCCTGATTCTCTCCGGCGCGGTGAACACGTCGATCATCGGCTCCAACGGCGTGCTGAACCGCGTGGCCGAAGACGGGGTGCTGCCGGCGTGGTTCCGCAGCCCGCACCAGAAGTACGGCACCACCTATCGCATCATCTCCCTGGTCGCCGCGCTGCAGATCGTCACGATTCTCATCAGCCGCGGAGATGTGCTCCTGCTGGGCGAGGCGTACGCTTTCGGCGTCGCCTGGAGCTTCGCCATGAAGGCGCTGGCCGTCGTCGTCCTGCGGTTCACGGAGCCCGAAGTGGAACGCTGGAGGGTGCCGTTCAACGTGCGTTTTCGCGGCGTGGACATCCCCGTTGGACTTTCGGCGATCACGGTGATGCTGTTTTTGCTGGCCGGCATCAACGTCCTGACCAAGACCAAAGCGACCATCTCGGGCACGCTGTTCACGATCGTCTTCTTCACGGCGTTCACCTTGAGCGAGCGGTACCACAAGGCGCACGGCAAAGGCGAAGGCCGGGAAAAAACCGACGCTGGCGGACCCCAAAAGGGGGAGGAAGGCGAAGTGGAAATGTTCCGTCTGGAAGTCGGGGAAAACCTGTCAGCCAAATCGCTTGGTGTCCGACCCGGCAATGTCCTCGTGGCGATCCACGATCCCAACAACCTGACGCATCTGGAAAAGGTTCTCGAAGAGAACAACCCCGTGCAAACCGACGTGGTGGTCTTGTCGATCAACCCGGATTGCGCCGAGTCCCACTCGACGGATTCCCCGGCGGTCGAGGAAGTCGTCAACGGGCTGGAAACGAAGATTTTCAGCAAGGCCGTGTATATAGCCGAGAAGGTCGGCAAGCCGGCCAAGTTGATTGCCGCCCCGGGGAGGGACGTGTACGCCTTGATCCTCCTTGCCGCTTCCCGACTCCGTTCTTCGCTGGCGGTCATGAGCCTTTCCGAAAACGTGGACGCGGAGGAGCAGGCCCGCCAGATCGCGCTGGCCTGGGAAAACCTGCCGCGTCCGCGGCCGGAACTGCGCGTTGAAATCATGCCGGACGGAGAGGAGGCCCCGTGGAAGGTTGATCTGGGCCGGCACCTTGTTCTGCCTTCCTCCGCCGACCAGGACCTTGCTCGCCGCCTCGTGCAGACGTTGTCCCGGAGCTCTGCTCAATTGCGCCTGCACGAAGGGGATGTTTACACCATTGCCCTTCGTCTCCTCGAAAAGAATTTGCAATCGGGCGATGCCGCGGTCCTGGCTGGCATCGAGCGGGAAGCGTCCTTTTACGAAAACGCGCCCGAAAACTCCTGAGAAGTCATTCCAAGACCACTGTGAGGAACTAGAGTCTATGCTCGAACCGCCATACACTAATTAAGGTTCGGTGTGACAGACAATTTTGAATCACCAATCGCGGTGATGAGTTCATCAACGGCATGACAAAGGCGACGGAAAGACCTTGAATGAGTACGTGCTTCCCGAAGATCGATCATACTGGCAAAGCGAGCTTGGTCCTCGGTTTCACGGTAAATACGGGAACCTGGCAGATGTCGAGTGATCCATGCTTTTGCGTCCCGGATCGACTCTACATCACGGGGTCGCTCCAGACTGGCAGGCAAACCCGGGTCTGGACCCATCGGATTGCCAGCGATCGTGGAAAGGCTGGCGAGGAACCATGCTTCGAACTCCCGGCGAGCAAACACCACCGCCACAGGACAGCGCACCGTCTGGACGTGGAGACGCTGGACAAATCCACGTGCCATCTTCACCGGGCAATCGTTGGCGTTGTCGGCATCGAGCAGAACCAGGACGCCAACGCACTGGGGTCGCCGGGAAGCAAGCTCCACGAACCGCTCCAACCCGGACTCCTTGTGCAGATTACCGCCGCCGTGAGCGTTGATTGGTTGATCCACCAAAATATCCTTCCGCTTTATTTCTCCGAGGATTTTATGCAGAAGCTTTGGCAGCGCCGTCACTTCGCCATCTCCCTCCACCACGCAGACGATCTTTCGAATCCCACCACTCATGTTCAACGCGGATGGGCGGCTGAGCGGCGGAGACCCTCGACACGCATCAGATCGCCGGCACTGAAAAGCTCATCATCGACGATCTGCCTCTGCTCTTCAGCGATGGGAGCGACTTGGGTGATCCCATCGTTGCGTTCAACCACGCGCAGATCTTCCGCGTCGAAGCGGGTCACCAGATCGGGGCTCTGGGTGGTGATCAGAAGCTGACGGCGGGCGGATGCCTGCAGCAACACATCTGCCAGGACGCTCAGGGCACCCGGGTGCAAAGTCAGTTCCGGCTCTTCGATGGCGATCAGGCCGGACCGGGCTCGTTGATGGATGGCGGCGAGCAGACCGAGGATGCGGAGAGTTCCATCGCTCTCCTGGAAGAGATCGAACCAGGCGGTGTGACCGTCGCCAAACTTGTGTTGCAACTGGGTCACCAGAAAACCGCTTACCTGCTGCACCCGGAGGTCTTTGATGTCAGGAATGACTTTGTTCAAATCATTCAGAAAATGATCGTAGCTCGGCGTTTTGCGCAGGATCCGGAGCACCGTGGAAAGATTTTGTCCGTGTTCTTCGAGAAATTTTGTCGCCGATGGTTTTTGCAGTTCACGCAGGGTGTTCGGGAAGATGGAGTAAAACTGCATGGCTTGTAATTCCCGCAGCACGTTGACGTAGCGGGACGCCCCACCGTTGGAGAACAGCGAGAGTTGGGGAAGTACCAGCGTGGCAGGATTCAGCCGCAAGAAATCCACTTTCTGATGTACCGGGGGCGTCACCCATTTGTCTCCTCTTCTCTCGAAGTGTTCGTCGATCAAAGCCGCGCTCAGGCCCAGGTGGCAACTCTCTCTTTTGACCTTGAAGTCACCTTCCTTCCCGCTGCTCAAGCAAAAGCTATATTGACCCCAGAGGTCTCTTGATTCGACGGTGAGGGTAATTTCCACGTCGTACGGCCGGCTCGGAGCCCAGCGCCGCATGGAAGCCAGTCCTTGACGAAGCATCACCGCATCGTCGAGTCCCCCGGGACGCAAGGCGTCACGCACGAATCTGAACACATCCACGACCGAGCTTTTGCCGGCACCGTTGCGCCCCACGAGCACCGTGAGTTTGCCCAGGTCGATAGTCTCCTTGGCGAGGCTGCGGAAGTTGTTTACCTGGACTTGGGTAATCATGAATGAAGTCCCACTCTGCCGAATCCGCGTGAGAGGATGCCCGCGTGATCAAGAGGCAGTGCAATGCTCAAGGTATGGCAGGGTGAACAATGCTGGCAAGGTAGTGCCCGTCGAGTGCTTCGTGCAAGGCGAGGATGGCGGTAATGCGGCGGATGTGGTAAGTGAAGGTCTGTGCTTCGTCACTGGTGAGCAGACGACCGAGGAGGGCAGATTCGTGGTAGCTCACCCATTCCTTGGGTGGGTCGAATGAGTCAGTTCTGAGTGTCGAAAACAGGTAGCTAAGGCGCAAGAATTTACAAAGGAAGATTGTCAATACTCGCAAGTGATTACTTTGATTGAAGGCGTTTGGCAACAATGGTTGAGCGGTACGTATCGAGAGTCGCGTGCATAGAGTAACGGCGGCGATGCAGCGGACATAGTGGGGAAAGAGAGTCTAGAGCCTACTCTTGAAACCTGATGAACCGTTGCCTTCTTGCACCTGTCGGATTCAAGGATTGATCCATTTTGTAACCACAAAATTTACTCATCGAAGATACAAGTTCCTCTTATCCAGCAGTTTGCAAAATTTATCTTGCGGACTGACATCTCGTGTAAGTTGCTCATTCACGATAGACCAAGAAACTACGGTGCGTAACTCCTGACCCAACAGGAAAACAAGCCATGAAAAGAATTATTATCGAAATCAGAGGCGGCGTCATGCAGGCGGTTTACTGCAACGAAGCCATACAGGTCACTCTTGTGGATTGGGATGAGCGCGAGGATGACCCATCGGCTTCATGCGCACACAAGGTTAAAATGTGTGCGCTCCATTTCATGCCGGAGGAAACGAAGGAGGTTAGCTCCTCACCTCAATGACCGAGTTCGTCGTTACCCCGACAGACCGGTGGTTCCAAACGGAACTCGCCACGTGCAAGACACAGTGGCTGGTTTCGAGTCCATACATCGGCGGCTGGCTTTCAAGGGTGCAACAAAGTCTCCCGAAGAGCATCCGCAAGGTACTACTCACGCGGGCAGATTTGCGCGACTTCGCTAGTGGAGCATCAGATCTGGATACGCTTTGTGCTCTTGCCGCACACGGAACAGAGATCATAATTTCCCATCGTCTTCACGCCAAGGTATATGTGATTGATGAAAACTGCGGACTGGTCACCTCGGCAAACGCCACGTTCAACGGGATGCACGGCAACTATGAATGCGGAGTAGTGCTTCGAGAGTCGGCGAGCGTTCGTCAAGCTGCGGACCTGATAATCTCCTCGTTTGGAGCACGTGAGTCGCCGCAACGCTGGACAGTTGCTCAATTAGAGTCACTGCAAGAACCGGTCCGGCAGATCAAAAAAACACTTCCACCCAAGATCATTGCCGCCAGCGTGGAGTATCGACTGCTCCTTGATGTTGACCCACGCAAGCCCATCGGCAGTTCTCTCCGAGAGCACTTGCCGGGATGGACACGCCTCGCTCTGGAAGGCGTTCAGATGCAACCACAAGTCTTTGATCTTGATGCGTTCGTCAGTGCTTGTGCTCCGCTGGTAGTGGAGCATTATCCAAACAACAAGAATGTTCGACCAAAACTCCGGCAGCAGCTACAACGCCTGCGTGATCTCGGCCTGATTGAGTTCTTGGGGAACGCGACTTATGAACGTCGTTCGTAGGGAAGGGGAGCGGTCCTGAATGGCACTAAGATAAGTGAGTTTACAGGTAGGAGCGAAACCGGCGTGAACTCGCGCGGAGACCGTGATATGGCACACCGTGCCCTTGAAAATCGCCATTTCCCCCGCCGGACGGCTCTCAGCCGGGCGTGGTGCGACGCCTGACGACGGTCAGGCTTCCGGCCTCGATCCGCGCTGGGTGGAACGCATCGAGGCCGCCTTCGCGGCTTCCAACGCCGCAGGCTTGCTGCTGCTGGGCGCGGAAGCCCTTTCCCTGCGCCTGCCGGCCTCGCCGGTGTACTGGCGGGATTTCGCGCGGGACTACCTCCAGCGCCTCTGCCTGGCAGGCGTGGGTGGTAGCGGGGAAGAACCCGCCGCTGCGCCACTCCTGCCCGCCGACCCGACTGCTCTGACCACCCTGACCCTCCAGGCTCCGCCCATGCGCGGCGGCGAATACCTCACGCCCGACCTCCTCGCGGTTCTCTGGCGCGAATTGGGCGAACACATCGCACAGGAAAGCGCCGCCACCGGCTTGTCGGCGTGGCTCAAGACGCGCAATCCGCTCTGGCACACCGTGGGCCGCGTCACCTTCCACCTGGCCGAGAACAAACGCGACGAAGACCGGCCCTTCGCCTTCCTGGCGACCTACACCCACCGCCTGTCCGAGCACGGCAAGCCGCAGCACCTGCCCCTCGCCCGCGCCTTGCAGGAATACGCCGGGGCGAAAAACAAGACGGCCCTGGCCCACCTGCTCGCGCCCGTGCAGCGCGCCAGCGAACAGAGCGATCTCGCGCGGGAACTCCTCGCCTCGCGCCATCTCTTCCAGCCGCTCGCCTGGACGCCGCCGGACGCCTACCGCTTCCTCAAGGAAGTGCCCCTGCTGGAGGAAAGCGGCCTCTTGATTCACCTGCCCGACTGGTGGAAGCGCGGCAACCCCTCGCGCCCCCGCGTGCAGGTAAAGATCGGCCAGCAGCCCGGTGGGTCCAAGCTCGGGTTGGACAGCCTGATGGACTTCACCGTCGAAACCTCGCTGGACGGCGAAACCCTCACGCAGGCCGAATGGAAACAGATCATGCAGGCCAAGGGCGGGTTGGCCCTGCTGCGCGGCAAATGGGTCGAGATCGACCCGGACCGGCTCAAGGAAGTTTTGGAGCACTGGCGCAAGGTCCAGCGCAGCCACGGCTCGGGCCTGTCGTTCCTCGAAGGCATGCGCCTGCTCGCCGGCGTCGGCGGCCAGGGCGGGGAAGACGGTGGGGACGACCCGACCCAGACCGGGGCCGTCTGGTCGGACGTGGTGCCCGGCGACTGGCTCAGGGAAACCCTCGCCGCCATGCGCGAGCCGGGCTCGCTGCACGACTTCGATCCCGAGGAGGGCCTGCACGCGCGGCTGCGCCCCTACCAGCGCGACGGCGTGCGCTGGCTGCGCTTCCTGACCCGGCTGGGTCTCGGTGCCTGCCTGGCCGACGACATGGGCCTGGGCAAGACCATCCAGACCATCGCGCTGCTGCTGCGGCTCAAGCACGAGGACGAAAGCCTGCCCGCGTCCACCGCCAACGGCACCGCCGGTACCAGGGAAACCCCGCCGCCTTCCCTGCTCGTCGCGCCGGCCTCGCTGCTGGCGAACTGGAAGAACGAGGTCGCCCGCTTCGCCCCCTCGCTGGAGGTCTTCTTTGCGCACCCATCCGAAACCCCGTCCTCTCAACTCAAGAGCGACGATGCCGCCTCGCTCCTGGCGGGCAAGGACCTCGTCGTCACCACCTACGCGCTGCTGGCGCGTCTGCCGTGGCTGCGCGAGCAGGCTTGGCGGCTCGTGATCCTTGACGAGGCGCAGGCCATCAAGAACCCCGCCGCCCGGCAGACGCGCACCGTCAAGGAACTGCGCGCCCAGAGCCGGGTCGCCCTGACTGGCACCCCCGTCGAAAACCGCCTGGGCGACCTGTGGAGCCTGTTCGATTTCATCAACCCGGGGCTGCTCGGCGGCGCGAAGGATTTCGGCCGTCTGGCCAAGCGGCTAACGGAGGATACCACGCGGCATTTCGCCCCGTTGCGCGAGCTGACCGGCCCCTACATCCTGCGCCGGCTCAAGACGGACAAGCGCATCATCGCCGACCTGCCCGACAAGACGGAAGTCACCGCCTGGTGCGGCCTGACCAAGGCGCAGGCCGTGCTCTACGAGCAGGCCGTCGCGGAACTCTCCCAGCGTCTCGCCGACACCGGCGAGGAAGCCGACATCGCGCGGCGCGGGCTGGTGCTGTCGTTCCTTGTGCGCTTCAAGCAGATCTGCAATCATCCTTCGCACTGGCTGGGCGACAACGCCTACAACCCGGCCGAGAGCGGCAAGTTCATCCGCCTGCTCGAACTGACCGAGGAAATCGCCGAGCGGCAGGAAAAGGTGCTCGTCTTCACGCAATTCCGCGAGATGACCGGACCGCTCGCCGACGCGCTGGAGCGCGTGTTCGGCCGCCACGGGCTGATCCTGCACGGCTCGACGCCGGTGAAGGAGCGCCAGCGGCTCGTGGAGCGTTTCCAGGCGGATGACGGGCCGCCGTTCTTCGTGCTGTCGCTCAAGGCCGGCGGCACGGGGCTGAACCTGACGGCGGCGGCGCACGTCGTCCATTTCGACCGCTGGTGGAACCCGGCCGTGGAAAACCAGGCGACCGACCGGGCCTTCCGCATCGGTCAGAAGCGCAACGTACTGGTGCATAAATTCGCCTGCCGCGGCACGGTGGAGGAGAAGATCAACGCGCTCATCGAGGACAAGAAAGGGTTGGCCGACGAGATGCTCGGCGGCAGGGAAGGAGACAGCGGCGCATCGATCCTGACCGAGATGCCCGACGACGAGCTGCTGCGCTTCGTGTCGCTTGATTTCAAGAGCGCCATGCAGGATGGGTGAAAAACGTTTATAGTTGGTTCATGAGCTGGCAGGACTGGAACGAGGACGGTGATTACGGCTACGTCAGCGTGGACGCGCGCCGCCGCCTCGCCGCGGCCGCGGCGAAGAAGCTGGAAAAGAAGGGTAAGAAGCTTTCCCCGGTGAAGGTCGCCGGGCGCAACCTGACCAATACCTTCTGGGGGCAGGCGTGGTGCCGCAACCTGGAAAGCTACAGCGACTATGAATCCCGCCTGCCGCGCGGCCGTTCCTACGCGCGCAACGGGGCCGTGATCGACCTGCAGATCGAGCGCGGCGTTATCACGGCGCTGGTGTCGGGCCAGTCGGTGTACGACGTGAAAATCAGGATCAGCGCGCTGGACAAGGAGGATTGGCGGGAAGTGAAGGAGGAATGCCTGGGCAAAGTCGGCTCGCTGATCGACCTGTTGCAGGGCAAGCTGGCCGGCCCGGTGATGGAGATCATCACGCGCAAGGAGGGTGGATTGTTTCCGAAGCCGAAGGAGATCCGGCTCGATTGTTCCTGCCCGGACTACGCGGACATGTGCAAGCACGTCGCCGCGACGCTGTACGGCGTCGGCGTGCGTCTGGACGAGAGCCCGGAATTGCTCTTCGCCCTGCGCGCGGTGGACCACCTGGAACTGATCGCCGAAACAACGCAAAACCTGGCGAAGGGATTGACGACGACAGCAGTTGGCGCAGGGAACACCCTGGATGACAGCAGCCTGTCGGACATCTTCGGGATCGACCTGGAGCCGGCGGAGGTGGCGGCTTCGACACCGGAAAAGCCGAAGCGGAAGCCGGCCGGGGTTGTTAGCAAAGCGGCAGCGAAGTCGTCTGTCACTCCGCGAAAGCCGGCAACCAAGAAACCTGCTGCCAAGCAGAAGCCCCTCAAGAAAGCAGCACCGAAATCATCCCAAAAAACACTACGCCCGCGAGGAGGGGCTTGAGCGTTCATCTCGTGGCCATACCTTTCCTCGAAGTCTCTTCAGCCCATCACCTTCCCGTCTGTCACCCTGAGAGGACGTATAGATCGTGGTTCCCACCTCTGTCTGTCATCCTGAGCGGAGCGAGGCACGAGCGTAGTCGAAGGACCTTCCGGCTGGCGGCAGCCAAAGCTGCTTTCCAGGTGGTCGCTTGCCCCGCACGAGACACGCTTGCCTCCGGCGGCGCAAGATCCTTCGACGGCGTTCGCGGACTCACTGCGCTCAGGATGACAGGCCAGGAAAGAAGCCGGTTATCTTGGGACTCGGTACCAGCTAAAATTGCGCACATTCTCCATCCCCGCCGGCGTGGGAACGCTACCTATCGCCCCGGTAACAACTATTCAGACTTCGCCCAGCCCGCCGCTTCAATCCCGGTCGGGCGTTTGCTGGGTCGCGATGAAGGTGCCCACCGCCACTTCTCCAGCGTACATCAATCGCGCGACGTTGGGTTGCTCGGCAAAGCGCGTCATCAGATTCCGATAAGGCCTGGGCCCCAGCTCCCACATCAAAGAGTGCCAGCGGGGCTTGAAGAACCCCACGACGCCGTCACCGATCATTACCAGGGCCACGAGCTGAATCAATCGACGTAAGAACATAAGCAACGACTGGTTCGTTCATCCACCCTCCGCCACGTGCATCTTCTTTGCTGCCGGCCGGCTGCCGCCGCCGCATTTGACCGCCGCCGCAAAGAGCCGGATGTTTCCGGGCCATGAAATTTCCTCTTTCGGTGCTGGACCTTTCACCGATCAGCGACGGTTCCACCGGCGCGCAGGCGGTGCGGAACACGCTGGATCTCGCCCGGCACGCTGACCGGCTTGGCTTCCACCGCTACTGGGTTTCCGAGCACCATAACATCCCCAGCGTCGTCAGCACGGCGCCGGAGATCATGGTCGCCCACATCGCCGCCGCCACGCAGAGGATGCGCGTCGGCTCCGGGGGCATCATGTTGCCCAACCACTCGCCGTTGCACGTGGCGGAAACCTTCCGCGTGCTGGAGGCCCTGCACCCCGGCCGCATCGACCTGGGCCTGGGCCGCGCCCCGGGTTCCGACACGCTCACCGCTTTGGCCATGCGCGGTTCGCGCGAACGCCTCGGCGCGGACGATTTCCCCGAAAAACTGGAGGAACTGTTCTCCTTCGGCTCCGGGCGGTTCCCGTCGGATCACCCTTTCCGCACCGTGCGCGCCATGCCCGACGAGGTGCCGCTGCCCCCGGTGTACCTGCTCGGCTCTAGCGACTACGGCGCCCGCCTGGCCGGCAAGCTGGGCTTGGGCTTTGCCTTCGCGCACCACTTCAGCCCCGGCTGGCTGGAGCCCGCCACGCGCGCCTACCGGGACAGCTTCCGGCCTTCGCCCACCGGCATCCTGCACAAGGGCCACCTCATTCTGACGATCTCGGTCGTGTGCGGGGAGACCGACGAGGAGGCGGACCGGCTGGCGTCTTCGCTGCTGCTGTCCGGTTTGCGCCGCTCGCAGGGCCGCTACGCCCCGTTGCCCAGCGTGGAGGAAGCGCAGAAACATCCCTACACCCCGTGGGAGCGCGAGCAGGTGCTGGATCTGCGCGAGCAGCACTTCATCGGCAGCCCGGAAACGGTCCGTGAAAACATCGAGGAAATGGCCGCGCGGACCGGCGCGGACGAGATCATGGTTTCCACGATGATCCACGGCCACGCCGAGCGGGTCCGTTCCTACGAATTGCTCGCCCACGCTTTCGGCCTCCACGAGCCCCGTCACCCGCACGACGACGCCATGGCGGCGCGCGACCTGGCTCATCTCCACCAGTGGGAATCGCTGGCCACGGCGGGCTGATTCCTTCCTGTCTTCCCGTGGTTACCGCCGAAGACAACGCGCGATTCCAGGAAGCCCTGCGGCGGTTCGACGCCGAGAACGAGCGCGACCCGAACACCGAGCTGGTCGATGGCACGCCCAGGCCGCACGAATGGATCGACGCGCAGCGTCTTCACGCCTGGGTGATGAAGCTGCGGCCCGAAGCCAGCGAGGCTCTGCAACTGGCGTCGCGGTGCCAGCACATTTGCCGGTGGGAGCTGCCGCGCGCTTCCTACCCGGCCACGCGGCCTGGCTACCATCAGTGGCGCATCCAGTTGCGCAAGGTCCACGCGGCAATCTCCGGGCGTATCCTGCGTGAGGTCGGCTACGACGACGCGATGGCAGAGGCGGTGCAGGCGCTCAACCTCAAGAAGAACTTTCCCGCCGACCCGGAAGCCCGGACGCTGGAAGACGCGCTTTGCCTGACCTTTTTGCAATGGGAGTTCCCGGACTTCGCCCGCCGCACCGACCCGCCGAAGATGATCGGCATTCTGCGCCGGACGTGGCCGAAGATGTCGCCCGCCGCGCACGAGGAAGCTCTGCGGCTGCCGCTGCCCGAACCCGCGCGGGCGCTCGTCGTCCGGGCGCTCGCCGGCGACGAGGAGTTGCCGCCGTCCACGGACGCCGGAGCGGGAGGGGAGCAGGCTTGAAGCGGGAATGGCCGGAGCGCTACGTGCAGGGCCTGCGCGCCGGGATCGCCGCCAGAACGGCGGGCGGCCGGGGTGAGGAAGCGCCGCCGCAGCCTCTGCCGGACGCGTTCGATCTGCCGTCGAAGCTGGCCGGATGCGCCGCCGAGGACCGCGCGCCGGACGCGGAGGAACGCCTGTCTTTCGCGCAACACGGCTTCCGCTACCTCGGTCCCGAGAAGGATGGTTTCCTTGTCGGGATCCCCTTGCCTGATGGCTTGATTGCAGCACGCCAGCTTCTCGCGCTGGCGTCCCTCTGCCAGCAGTTCGCCGATGGCAGCGTGGAATACGACCCGCAGGGCTGGCTGGGTTTGCAGGTGGTCTCCGTGTGCGATGCTCCCGAAGTGTTGCGGCAGATCGAGTCCGCCGGTCTGAAGGCCGCCCCTGAGCCAAGGGTGGAATCATCGGCCACCCGCAAGCGGCTGCTGAGCAGTGAGATGACCTCGCTGGCGGAAAGGATCAAAACGCGGGGTGCCATCGACATCGGGAGTGCTCTGCGGGGGTGACCTCCTTGCTGGCATCAACACATCATTTGCTTACAAACAGCATTTCAACATGCGGATGCAAACTACCCGGCGAAGTTTATTTTTGCCCACAGCAGTAGGAGGATCGTTTTACCGTCCTGGATCCCGCCGGTAGGGATCAGCGCCACCGCGTCATCCAGAGTCAGTTCGAGCACTTCGATGTCCTCGCCTTCCTCTAGGTTGCCGGCGTTTCGCACCGATCGACGCTCGTAGGTCCCGACAAAGAAGTGGAGCTTCTCGGTGACCGAGCCCGGACTCATGTACGCTTCCATGATCTTGGTCACCTCGCCAACTTCCACCCCGAGTTCCTCCTGGGCCTCGCGCCGGATGGCAGCCTCTGGTGACTGCCCGTCCAGCAACCCCGCGCACGTCTCGATCAACAAACCGTCCGCGCACCCGTTGACGTAGGCGGGAAAGCGGAACTGGCGCGTGAGGAGCACACTGGCACGCGCTTGGTTGAAGAGCAGCAGCGTGGCCCCGTTGCCACGGTCGTAGGTCTCGCGGTTGAGGGTCTGCCAACGGCCGTCGCGCAGCCGGTAGTCGAAGGTGGTCTTCTTGAGCGTGTACCAGTCGTCGGAGAGCACCTCGACTCGTTTGATTTTGATCCTTTTGGAAGACGGTGTGGACACGCGGGATGGGTCAGGGTTCACGGGGGCAAGACGTGGTTCTCTAGACATGAGGCAAAGAGGCAGCGGGCACTTCGTCCAGGTGAAAGTACACAGGCAGGCCACGCTCACGCGCCAGATGCACATCCTGGTCGGCACCCTTGGACTCGCCCGGCACCCGCAGCACAGCGTCGCAACGAGCGATCAGGCGGCGGGCCACCGGGTAGAGATACCCGGCGTGCACGGCGTCGGCGATAT
>CAXTOP010000022.1:0-68438 GCA_964245965.1 uncultured Chthoniobacterales bacterium | reverse complement strand
CCGCGCACCGCTCGCCAACCAATGGCAACGATGCTGACACTCGACCCACTAGAGCCCTTCCCGTTTGGGTAAGCCTTGGACAAATTGGGAGGGACCCGCTCCGTCGGGTCCGCAGAGCCGGGGCTATGCCCGGTGCCGTGTAGCCACGGCTTCCCGGAGCCGACGGAGCGGGTCCCTCCCGGCAGGCTTTATCAAACGGGAAGGGCTCTAAAGCACTACTCAACGTTGTGGGTCGTTTTTGGAGGACCGGCTTACGCGCTTGGCAAAAGCGCACCTATAACTCGCTGTCTCTTAACGCGAGGTGCGCAGCGGCGGAATGGGTACCGGCAAACGCACGGCGGGCTTGAGTTGAAAATTAGGTGGCGGTGTTGGCGAAGATGCCGACGCTGCCGGAGCCACGGCTGCAGGCTGCAATTTGTTCACCGCTTCCATGAACCGGCGGACGCGGTCTCGATCCGGTGCATTATTCCAGCGGCCTTCCTGTTTGAAATAGGAGCCGATAATCAAACCATCGGACGCTCCCAACAACTCGGTCAGGTTGTCCAATGTCACTCCGGAGCCGACAAATACCGCCAGTCCGCAACGTTCCCGCGCCTCCGTGACTTCGGCGGCCGACGGCGGACGTCCCGTACTTGGTCCCGTGACAATGATCGTTTCCGCCCCCATGAACTCGGCGGCATCCGCCACGTCGCCCAGGCTCAGGTCCGCGGTTAGCGCGTGCGAGGCATGCTTTTTCTTGATGTCCGCCCAAACCTGAACGCCCGCCGCGCCAATCATCCGGCGATAACGCAGCAGCTTGGCAGCGTTCGATTCGAAGATTCCTTCGTCGGCCACGTGCGCGAAGCAAAAGCACTCTGCCCGGATAAAATCCAGGCTCGCGGCATGGGCAATCGCCATCGCTTCGAGATCCGCTCCCGCAAGAACCTGCACGCCGATGGGCAAAGTGGTCTGTGCCCGCACCGCTTGGGCTACCAGCGTCATTCCTGCGATGATTTCCGGCCCGACGCTGCCGCGAGTGTAGGGAACGTCGTGCATGTTCTCGATCATCAGGCAATGCACGCCGCCTTCCTGGTAGATCTTCGCGTCGGCAACGGCGGCAGCCACGATCTTGTCCATCGGGAGATGGTGTCGCGGCGTGCCCGGCAGGGCACCCACGTGAACCATCCCCACAATTGGTTTCACCTCATCACTCATGGGGGCAGATGGGTCGTTCGCAGTGGCGGGAGTTTCCATTCTCCAAACGATAAAACGAAAGGTTCCTGGCCCATGCAAGGATTTCCGTTTCAGTGATCGTAGTTCGTTACAAAATCCACCAGTTTACGCTGGTACTCAGCACCACCGAGCTTCCACAGATTTCCGTGGTCGCCGCCACGCACCGCATCCCACTCACAACCCGGAGCGGACAGATTCCGAAAAATACGTTCTCCGTAGTGGACGGAAATATTCACGTCCTTCGTGCCATGAACAAGTAACACCGGGCGACCGACGTGACGAGCCGCCTCCTCCGGCCGGACATCATCCACGGAAAACTGGGCGATCTTGCCCGCGCGCCAAAGAGCAATGTCTGCCACAAGCCTGCAGGATATACCCGACAATTGCCGCATGTAATCTCGCGAGATCTCTCGCAGCGTTGCGAAGGTGCTTTCCACGACCCCGCAACGGATACGGGAATCGTAAGCCATCGCTTGTAAGGCAATCGCACCACCCATGGAGTTTCCGTAAACAGCCCTCGGGCCAATGGCACCGAATCTTCGCTCCGCCTCATCGAAGACGCGTGAGCAATCGCGCTTCTCGAAAAAACCAAAGGTACGATACATGCCACCACTCTCGCCATGAGCCCGCATGTCGAAGGCGAGGCAGTTGAATCCAGCAGCCGTGAACAAACGGGCGGCGCCCAGCATGGATTGTTTACAGCTGCTGCTCCCGTGCAATAGCAGGATAGTGCCTCGGACTGGAGCACCGTCGCTGGCCGCCGCGTGAATAAACCATCCGCTCAACCACAGTGTAGGCTCTACCTCGACCCACAGATCTTCCGCTCGCAAATCGAACTGACGAGGAGTGACATCGCGGTACTTCACGTACCGTTCATCACGGCTTGGTTGGATCAACGCGAAAGGCAGAACGTCGCAGACGATCCACCCTACGAGGATGAACAGGACGAAGAACGCTCCGACTGCCCGGCGCAACGTGCGCATTCCAGCCGTCGATTTCAATGCACCCAACATCTGGCTGCAAGTCCGGCGGGGTTCGACATCCATCTTACCGGCACATTGCCGTCTGATGGCACGGCTGGACAAATTGATAGCACGCTCACCTGCATCGTTTAAATCAATGCGAGCTTCCAACGGTGAGATGCAACTGCACCATCACTCACCCGCATTGGCGGATGGTCAAACGTCCAAATTCCGGACGTTTAGCGCGTTGTCTTCGATGAACTGACGGCGCGGCTCCACCACGTCACCCATGAGAACGTTGAACATCTTGTCCGCCTGGAACTTGTTGTCCTCGTTGAGGTCCACCTGCAAAAGTTTGCGGGTTTCGGGGTCCATCGTGGTGTTGAACAATTCTTTCGCGTTCATTTCACCCAAGCCCTTGAATCGCTTGATCTGAACACCGCGCCGGCCGTTTTCTTTCACCCGCTCCAGGATGGCAGGCATCGAGAAGATCGGACGTGTCACCGCGCGATCTCCCTCGCCTTCCACCAGCTCAAACAAGGGTTTGTCCTGGGCCGAATAATGCTCGATATGCAGTCCTTTGTTGCCTAGATCGTCGATCAGCCGCTGGATGGAGGCCGTCTCATAAAGTTCAATCAACTTCGCCCGGCGGCGAGGTCCGGCGGGTGAGTGCCGAGCGTGCGCTTCCGAGCCATTCCCGTTGTGTTGATGCTGTGAACCTTCGCCTTCGGCGACGGCAGGATGTACTCCGGTCGAAGTATCGTGCCCATCCTGCGCCCCATGTGCCTCGGCTGCGGGAACACCGAAAAGGTTTAAATCGAGGTTGTCGTGAGAGAAAGCCCGCACGGATTCCTCGTCGTTGAAGTATTGGACGGACTCTTGGTTGCCAACCCGCAGTTTGACCAGGTGCGTGGGGAGCTTGCCGCCATTTTCCTGGCGGCGCACGAGGTATTCTTCAAAGTCGCCGCCGTGCCGCCGGATCGCCGTGGCAAATTTGTCCACTTTTTCCAGCAGGTCGAGGATGTCGGTGAGTTGCTCCTTGGTGAATTCGTGCCCATCAACCAGATTGCGCAACCGTAGATCCTCGGTGCCGAGACTGAGAAGGATTTTGTTCAACTCGGCATCGTCATCGACGTACTCTTCGCGCTTGCGGCGCTTGATCTGGTAGAGCGGCGGCTGGGCGACGTAGATGTGCCCGTTGCGCACCAGGTCGGGCATCTGACGGTAGAAAAACGTTAGCAGCAAAGTGCGGATGTGCGAGCCGTCCACGTCGGCGTCAGTCATGATGATGATCCGGTGGTAGCGCAGTTTTTCGATGTTGAAGACGCCATCTCCCTCTCCTGCACCGATCCCTGTGCCGATCGCGGTGATCATGGTACGGATTTCCCGGTTATCGAGCACCTTGTCCAGCCGCGCTTTTTCCACGTTGATGAGCTTGCCGCGAATGGGCAGGATCGCCTGGGTGCGGCGGTCGCGCCCCTGCTTGGCGCTGCCGCCCGCGGAGTCGCCTTCGACGATGAAAAGCTCGGTGTTCTCGGGGTCGCGGTCGGAGCAATCGGCCAGTTTGCCGGGCAGGCCGCCGCCGTTGAGCGCGCCCTTGCGCACGGTCTCACGGGCACGGAGGGCCGCCACGCGGGCCGACGCCGCGTTGAGCGCCTTGGTGACGATGGACTTTGCCGCTGCCGGCCGCTGCTCGAAATGGAGCATCAAGCCCTCATAGGTCAGCGATTGCACGATGCCCTGCACCTCGGGGGTGACGAGCTTCACCTTGGTTTGCGATTCGAAGCTGGGATTGGGATGCTTGATGGACAACACCGACACCAAGCCTTCCAGCACGTCGTCGCCCTTGATCTCGGGGTCCTTGTCCTTGCGCAGGTTGTTGGCCTTGGCGTACGCGTTAATCGCACTGGTCAGCGCCGAGCGAAAACCCACGGAGTGCGTGCCGCCGTCCGGGTTGGGAATGGCGTTGGTGAAGAACAACAAGTTGTCGTGGTAGCTGTCGTTGTACTGGAGGACGCAATGGACGTGCATGTCGTCCTCAATTTCCTCCTGGTCCTTGTTCTTGAACTTGACCTTGCGGCGGCCAATGACGACCACGGGCTTGTCGTGCAGGAGGTTCTTGTCCTCGCCCAACTGCTTGACGAACTCGACGATACCTTCCTTGTAGATGTACGTCTCCGCTCGCACCGAATCCTCCCGCTCGTCGGTGAGGCTAATTTCCAGCCCCGGGTTCAGGAACGCCAACTCACGCAAACGGCTGGAAAGCCGCTCGAACTTGAATTCGGTGGTGACCGTGAAGATCGTCGGGTCAGGCAGGAACGCGATCTGGGTGCCGGTCACGCCGCCGCCACGCTGTTCACCCATCACGGTGAGCTGCTGGGTGGTTACCCCGCGCTCGAAGGCCATGTGGAAAACCTTGTTCTCGCGAAGGACCTCGACCTTGAACCAATCGGAGAGTGCGTTGACGCACTTGGCGCCCACGCCGTGCAACCCGCCGGAGTATTTGTATGCTCCCTGGCCGAACTTGCCGCCGGCGTGCAGATTGGTCAGCACCAGTTCGAGAACCGGGATGCCGAACTTCTCGTGAATCTCGACCGGAATGCCGCGGCCATTGTCGCGGATGGAGCACGATCCTCCCGCGTGTAAAGTGACATCAATCTTGGTGCAAAAGCCGGCCAAGTGCTCGTCGATGGAGTTGTCCAACACCTCGAAAACGCAATGGTGCAGACCACGTTCGTCCGTCGGCCCGATGTACATGCCCGGGCGTTGCCGCACCCCGGCGAGGCCTTCGAGTTTGTCGATCTGGCGCCACCCGTATTCGAGGGAGGAAGGCGCGTTGTTGATCGTTTCGGCGGGGTCGGCAGATGCGTCCGTTTCGGACGTGAGAGGAGATTCTTGCATGGGACAAAATCAGCCGGCCGCTGGCCGGGCAACATCACAGCTGAGAAAGTAGCAGGCGTCAGGGTGTAGGACAAGTATTTTCTCACCCCCAAAACCTGTCTAAGGACTATATCTTGTGGTAAAGTGCTTCTAAAAGCCCGCGGATTGTGGCCCGACCTATTTTGTGATAACTTTCACCAGGACAAATCAGGAGCAGAATAACATGAATACCACAGCAGAACCTAACGAGACCGCCATGGCCCCGGCTCTTCCGGCTGGAGCCCAGGCCATTGACTTGGGCGCAGGATGCTTCTGGTGCACGGAATCCGTTTACCAGCAGATCCCTGGCGTTTTGAGCGTTACTAGCGGCTACATGGGCGGTCAGACTAAGAACCCTACCTACCAACAAATTTGCGAAGGTGACACCGGCCACGCTGAGGTCACTCGGATTGTTTTCGATCCGAAGCAAACATCTCTGGCATCGATTTTGGAGACCTTCTGGAAAATGCACGATCCGACCACGTTGAACCGTCAGGGTAATGATGTGGGCACGCAGTACCGTTCGGCCATCTTCTACGCGGATGAGCAGCAGCGCGCCGTCGCCGAGGAGAGCAAGCGCCAGGCACAGACAAAATTTGGCACTCCGATCGTGACTGAGATCACCCCGGCCGCACACTTCTACGCGGCGGAGAGCTACCATCAGGACTACTACCGGCAGAACAAGATGCGTAACTCATATTGCGCCTATGTCATCACGCCAAAGCTGCAGAAGCTTGGTTTGAAGTCTTGAGGCGTGTTTGCCGCCCTATCGCCAAGCCGACCGTCTCGCGGGAGACGGTCGGTTTGCTTTGTGGACCGTGCTCCGAAGCTACTTCAACTCACGCGCAAGAGCCGCGTTGGCGGCGTGGTAGCCGCACATCCCGTGTACCCCGCCAGCCGGCGGAGTGGATGAGGAGCACAGGTAAAGCCCCCTGCTCGGGAGTCGGTAGGGCAACGCGCTCAGTACGGGACGTGCCAGCAGGTGCCATAAGTCGGTGGCGCCACCACTGATGTCGCCGCCCACCAGGTTGGCGTTGGAAGCTTCCACTTGCCGCGGGCCGCTCACGCAACGCGCTCGCACCGACGCGCCGAATCCCGGCGCGAACCGCTCAATTTGCGCCTCGATGCGCGGGGCAAGATCCAGCTCGCATCCGAGCGGCGCGTGGCAGTACGCCCACACCGTGTGTCCGCCCGCCGGAGCGCGGGTAGGATCGAAGACGCTCTGCTGCGCCAGGAGCACGAAGGGTCGCTCGTGGACCCTGCCGGCGCCTACCTCGCGTTCACTGGCTGCCACTTCTTCCAAAGTACCGCCGAGATGCACGGTGCCTGCGCGCCGGCAGCGGTCCGAGGTCCACGGCACGGGACCATCGAGCGCATAATCGACTTTGAAAATCCCGGGCCCGTGCGGGAACCGCTGCAACCGCCGCCGGAAGCTTGCCGACAAGCGGGAACCGGCTACCTCACCCGCCCGCCAGACGGTCAGATCAAGCAGGATGGCACGAGCAGACGGTAAATCGTCCAAGCTATCCACGCGTCGATCCACCTCGATCTCCCCTCCCATCTCGCGCAACACACCGGCTAGGGCATCACTGATCTTCTGCGCGCCGCCCCGCGGCAAGGGCCAGCCGGCCGCATGTCCGGCCGCACCCAGCACCAGCGCAAAGGAGGACGTAGCCGGAGCTTCCAGCGGCAGGAAGGAATGGGCTGCCAGCCCGGCGAATAATCCCCGGGCGTGCTCGCCACGAAACAAGCGCCTGGAAAGGAGCGTCGCGGGCTGCACCGCGGACAAACCGAAGCGCGCCAGCAGAAACGGGTGCCGTGGAAGGTGCAGCAGAGGCTGGAGGAACTCGTCCGAGAGCGCCTCCCAGTTCCTGACCAATGGCGACATCAGTTTGCCGTAAGCGTCGCCATCTGCACCCAAGGCGGTACACGTCTGCTCCAAGGAAGGATAGAGCGCGGCGGCGGAGCCATCGTCGAAGGGGTGCGCCAGGGCAATTTCAGGTTGGACCCATTCCAGGCCATGGCGTTCCAGGGGCAAACTGCGGAAAAAAGGCGAAGCCGCCGCCATCGGGTGGATGGCCGACCCTAAGTCGTGGACGAAGCCCGGAAGTGTCAGCGCGCCCGAGCGTGCGCCGCCGCCGATGGTGGGTTGTGCCTCCAGTACCCGCACGCTGCGACCGGCCCGGGCGATGGTGATGGCGGCGGCCAAGCCGTTCGGCCCCGAACCCACGACGATGGCGTCACTCACAGGCGAAGCATCGGAGGACAACAATCAGCGCGCAATTCAGATTTCACGAGGGGTAGAAAGCACGAATGATCCAGCAGGGCACAGCGGGTTTACTTACCGGTCAAGAGTTCGTAGGAAAGCACGCTCAAACAGTAGATCGCCGCGGTTTCGGTCCGCAGAACAATCGGACCGAGAGTGATCGGATGGCAACCGGCACTCCGCGCCAGGGCAATTTCCGCCGGGGTAAAATCCCCTTCCGGACCCACCAGGACCAGCGCACTTGTGGGCGGTCTCGGGTGGCTGGCGGTGTGATCCTGCAACCAGTCGCGCAAATGGCGCGCGTCCGATTGCAAAGAAGCGATCAGCATCAGGTCGAAAGCCGCTTGCCTACCCGCAAAGAACTCTTTGGGCGTTTGCGGCAGCGCCACCTTCGGCAGCCAGTTCTGGCCGCACTGCTTGGCGGCCTCGATGACGACCATTTGCCACTTCGCCTGCTTTGCGGCGGCGTCTTCTTCGTCTTCCAAACGGGTAACCGTGCGCTCAGAGACCAACGGGGCGACCTCCGCCGCGCCCAGCTCGGTAGCCTTCTGGACGATGAGGTCCATGTTTTTCCCCTTCGGCACCGCCTGCGCGAGCGTGATCCGGCAATTTAGCGTGGGGCTGCGGGTGCTCTGCAAAACCTGCAACCGCACGTCGCGCTTGGTGCTCCCGGACGCAATGAGGACGGTCGCTTCCCTGCCTTGACCATCGAAAGCCACGGCTTTGTCGCCTTCCTGCATCCGCAGGACGTTGAACGCGTGGTGGGATTCCGCCTCGTCGAGGCGGAGGTCGTCCGGGTTCCAACCGGCTGCGGGAACATAAAATCGGTGCATGGCGTCCGGTCAAGGTCCACTCCGCTTCTCTCTAGCGGAAGAAGTCCTTGGCCTTCTCGAAGAAGCTCTTGTGCAACGGGCTGTTATCTTCCCCGCAAAGCGCGGCGAACTCTTCCAGCTTTTGCCGCTGCTCGGCGTCGAGCCTGGTGGGCACTTCCACCATGACACGGGTGAGCAGGTCGCCGCGCACTTTCGTGTTCAACTCGGGCATCCCGCGCCCGCGCAGTTTGAAGGACGTGCCGCTCTGGGTGCCGGCCGGCACCTTGAGCTGGGCCTGGCCTTCCAGGGTTGGGATCTGGATTTCGCCACCCAACGCCGCCGTGACAAAGGAGATCGGTACCTCGCAAAAGAGAGTATCCTCTTCCCGCTGGAAAACCGCGTGCTCCGCCACGTGGATCACGACGTACAAATCGCCGGGAGGACCGCCCCGGATTCCCGCCTCGCCGTTCTTGCTGGAGCGCAGGCGCGCGCCATCGTCGATGCCGGCCGGAATCTTGAGCTTGATGCGCGCCGTCTTTTCCACGCGTCCCTCGCCCGAGCAGTTGCGGCAGGGTTTTTCGATGATCGCTCCCGTGCCGCGGCACCGCGGGCACGTCTGCGACACCTGGAAGAATCCGCGGGAGGTAATCACCTGTCCCCGGCCCTGGCAGGTGCGGCAGGTCACGGCCTGGCTGCCCGCTTCGGCACCCGTCCCGGTGCAAACCTCGCAGGCCGCGAGCTTCTTGATCTCGATTTCCTTCTCGACTCCCGCCGCTGCTTCTTCGAGTTGGATCTGCAAATCATATCGCAGGTCGGAGCCACGCTGGCGGCCTTCGCGGTCCGTGCGCCCTCCACCCGCCCCGCCACCGAAGAACTGCTCGAAAATACCTCCGCCACCGCCTTCGGCACCACCGCCCATGCCGCCGAAAACCTCACGGAAAACATCGAACGGATCGTGCCCACCGCGTGCGCCGCCGGCCCCGCCCTGCGCAAAGGCGGCGTGGCCGTAACGGTCGTAAGCCGCCCGCTTCTCCGGGTCGTTTAACACCTCGTAGGCCTCGCCAAGTTCCTTGAACTGGTCTTCGGCTTTGGTGTCCCCTGGATTTTTGTCCGGGTGGTATTTCACCGCCAACCGGCGATAAGCCTTCTTTACCTCGTCACCGTTCGCATCGCGCGAAATGCTGAGAACCTCGTAATAATCTCGTTTGATGGTAGCCATTTTTCGTCGGGCTCGCGGCCATGATCAGTGGGTCAGGAAACTTCCTCCACCGCCCGGCCAGCGTTCGGGTCAGCCCACCTTCCCTTTGGAAACAAAGACGTTGGCCGGCCGCAGGAGCCGGTCCTTGAGCTTGTAGCCTTTGCGGAGCTGCCGCACGACGGTCCCCTCGGGTGCCTCGTCGCTCGCCTCTTCACCCAGCGCCTCGTGCAGGTTGGGGTCGAACTTCTGCCCGAGCGCATCGATCACCAGCATCCCCTGCTCGCGTAAAAAATCTTCCAACTGTTTCTGCACCATGCTCATGCCGCTCAGCACGGCGGAAGGTTCCGAGGACGATCGTGCGGCCATCAGACCCAGCTCGAAATTGTCCACGACCGGCAGAAGCCGCTCCAGCAGCGCGCTGTTGGCGTAGCGCACGGAATCTTCCTTCTCGCGCTGGAGCCGCTTGCGGGTGTTTTCCAAATCCGCCCGGTCACGCAACGCCTGGTCGCGCAGCTTCAGCACCTCTTCCTCCAGCTTGCCGGCACTGTTCTCTTCGACCGGCGCGATCTCCTCAAACTGGCTGGGGTCCTCGGTCAAGGCACCTTCGGTTTCGGGGGAGACCGGCTTGCCGTCGATGCGGGTGGTCGTGTTCTCGGGCGTGTTCATAACTTGCGGATTACAATCAAAGTGATGTCGTCGTTCTGGGGCTGGACACCCACAAAACTCTTCAGGTCGTCGGTGAGCCGCTTGACGATGGCGGGTGATCCCTCGGAAGCGCTGGCCTGGACAGTCTGCATCATCTTGTCCATGCCGTACTCCATCCCGTTCTGGTCCAACGCCTCGGTCACACCGTCGGTGTAGAGGATGAGACAATCGTCCTTTTGCAGGCTGACACTAAAGTTTCGCGTGAGCCTATCGAAGACCGACCCACTGTCAACGCCCAAGGCCATGCCGGGAGGATTGACCTTGCTCACCGTGTGATCGCGCGCGTTGTAGAGTAGAGGGGCATCGTGTCCCGCACGCGCCAGGCTGATTTGCCCGAGCGCGTGCTCGATGATCACATAGCACATGCTGATGAACATGTCCTCCTTCATGTCCGGGAAGAGCTGGCGGTTCACCTTGCGCAGCACGTCCGCCGGGCTCGCGTTCACCGGGGCTTGGCTGCGCAGCACACTGCGGCACATCGCCATGATGAGCGAGGCCGGTATCCCCTTGCCGGAGACATCGGCGATGACGATGCCGAAATGCTCGGGGTCGATCTTGATGTAATCGAAGTAATCGCCGCTCACCTGACGCGCCGGGATGTTGATCCCGCTGATCTCAAAGCCGGGCACGTCCGGCGAAGTGGAAGGCAGCAGGATCCGCTGGATGTCACGCGCGATTTCCAGGTCGCGGTCCAGACGCTTCTTCTCGTTGACTTCCGAGTAAACGATCGCGTTGTACAGCGCGAAGGCCGACTGTTCCGCGATGGCCTTGAAGACCTCGAAATCCGTCTCCGTCAGCGGGCTGCTCAGCGGGCCGTTGGCCAGTGCCAGCACACCCAGATTTTCGCCGGCGTACATCAGAGGGGCGGCCATGGCACTTTCTGTGCGCAACGCGGTCTCGCGCAGGTTCATGAGGCGTTTGTCGGTCTCGCCGGAGGGCAGAAAGAGAGGCTCCTTGTCCTTCCACACGCTGCCCAGGATGTCCGCGCCATTGCCGTCGGCGTCTTCACGGTCGAGCGGGATCGGGTGCAGGCGCAGGTAACTATCCAAGGCGATCGGGGTCGTTTCGGCCTGCTGGAGGATGTGCGCCGGGACGGCGACCAACGGCGGACATCCTTTGGAGATGAACGTGGGGACGAGCATGCTGGCCTGCCGGTCCGTCAGATAGAGCGCTCCACCGTGCGCCTCCAGGATGCGCGCGGCTCCTTCCACGATCAGGCGGTGCAGATCCGCCGGCCGCAGAGAGTCCGAAAACGCGGAGCCCAAGCCGTGCAGGAAGTCGAAGACGCGCTGCTCTTCCTGCTGCAAATCACCGAGCTTCTTTTGCGTCTGACGCAACTGCCGTCGCTGCCAACGGTAAACCCAAGTAGATCCTGCCAGGGTGATGACCAACAGCCCCAGGAGCAAAGATGGCCACATGACACCCAGCTAGTCGATGGATTCCTCCTGATGCAAGTCCTGCTTGAGGTAGTCGATCACGTCCTTGAATTTGCCGAAGTTTTCCGGGTCGGCGTCCACCAGAGCCTGGTGGGCGGCGATCATGGTTTCCGTCGCGGTTTTCTTATCCACCGCACCGGCCTCGGGCAGCAGTTCGGTGGCCACGGTTTCGGGATGCTTCGCCGTGATGCTGTCGCTGCCCTCGCCATTCTCGACGGAAAGAATCTGGTCGAGCCCCAAGCCTTCCAGGAGGCTGGTGTTGCGCTCGTTGGAGTTGATGACGTGCAGTCCGCCTTGACCCACGCCGCGGAGGCGCAGGGCCACACCGGTGAGCGTGCCCATGAAAGTCGAATCCATCACGGGGCAGGCGGCGAGGTCCACCACGAAGTCACGGTGGCCGCGATTGATCATCGCTTCAGCGAAGCGCTTGATGCCGGTGCTGTTCTGGAAGGATCCTTTGCCTTGTACGCGGATGCAGACCACTTTTTGGTTGCAACCGACCAGGATCGAGGGAGAAGCATTCACGTCTGGGGCCAGGGAGTAGAGCAAACGGCAGGTGGCACTGTCAGACTCGCCAGCCGTTTTGCAAGAGGAGGTTCGGGGGAAAAGTGCGGGACGGACATCAGCGCCACAGGTAAGACTGCGTCAGAGCGACAATCATTCGATGATCCTGGATCAGGATGGCGCGCCATTGGACCACGCCGCCCTGCTCCGCGTACTCGTCACCGGTGATCTGGAAGTGCGTCGTGAAGCTGCCCCGGGCCGCAGGGTACTCGACTTCGCGCGCCTGGAGGAAGGCACCGAGCTTCCGCTGGCGGTACTCCAGCCGCAGGGTCAGGTTGGCGCGCCGGTCGGCGCGCCAGAAGAAAGTGAAGTAGTTGCCGTAGCGGTTGCGGATGTCCGACCCGCTGACCGCGCCGTACAGGAGCCGCTTGCGCTCGAACGCCAGACTGATCTCCTGGGTGGGCTTTTGCACGCCGGATTGCGTTTCGACGTCCAGGAGGAACAGCTTCTTCTTTCGGAACTGGAAAGCCGGGTCCATTGCCAGCGGGAGCACCGGAACCTTGGTGAGCAAGGCGCTCGGCGGCTCCTTGGCCGAGGCGGGAGAGACGCCGGCCATTGGCACGCCAAGCGCGGCCACCGAGAGAGCGCACACGTACCAGCCGCGAGGTGCTGACGGGAAACAAGGATTGGGCATGGAAGCGAGGTCGCGGGAAAGAAGAGCCGGCGCGGGTTTGTGGCATCGATGAGAGGAAATCTGGCTCGCCGCGTCAAGTCCGGTGCTAAGATTTTCGAACCTTTCTTTTTCAGCATAGACGAACGGCGGTCCGGAGTGCTTCAATTTCTCTTCCCGTCCCCGTCTTCTCGCACGTCCGCCCTCTTCCATGAGCCTGCCTGCTTTTACCACGGTGCAATTCCGGCGCGGCGTTTACCTGCCGGCGCACGATTTCTGGCTCGACCCGGCGGACAGCCAGGCCTTTGCCTTTGTCTCCCACGCTCACGCGGACCACATCGGGCGGCACCATGAGACCGTGGTATCCGAGATTACCTCCCGCCTCATGCACGCCCGCCTGCCCGGTGATCGGCTGGAGCACCGCTTACCCTTTGGACAACCCGCCGAAGGCATCCGCCCCAACCTGCGGATGACTCTCTACCCGGCGGGCCACATCGCCGGCAGCGCGCAGCTTTTCCTGGAGGAAAAGGACACCGGCGCCACCCTGCTCTACACCGGCGACTTCAAGCTGCGCTCGGGCTTGTCGGCCGAACCGACCGGCTGGACCCAGGCCGACACCCTGATCATGGAAACGACCTTCGGGCTGCCCCGTTTCAAGTTTCCGGCTACGGTCGAAGTGCTGGCGCAGATTGTAAAATTCTGCCGCGAGGCGATCGAGGAAGACGTGGTGCCGGTGCTCTTCGGATATTCGCTCGGCAAGAGCCAGGAAATCCTCTGCGCCCTCTCCCAGGCCGGCCTGCCCGCGATGCTGCACGGAGCCGTCCACCGGATGACCGAGGTTTACCGCGAAATCCGGCCCGACTTCCCTTCCTTCGACCGCTACGATCCCGCCGGGCTGGCGGGCAAGGTCCTCATCTGCCCGCCGAGCGCCAATCAATCGCGCATGCTCCAGAAGATCAAGGCGCGGCGCACGGCGATGCTCACCGGCTGGGCCCTGACGCCCGGGGCTGTCCACCGCTACCAGACGGACGCCGTGTTCCCGCTCAGCGACCACGCGGACTACGACGATCTGATCCGCTACGTGGAACTGGTCAAGCCCCGCCGGGTCCTGACCCTGCACGGCTACGCCGCCGCCTTCGCCACCGACCTGCGCGCCCGCGGGATCGAAGCCTGGGCGCTGAGCGAGGAAAACCAGATGGAGCTGCTCATGCCGGTCGCCGACTTGGCCGGAGAAACGCCCGCGCCGGTCTTCGTGGCCGCCGATGGCCTGGACGATCTCGAGAGCGGCCTGGCTCCCTCCGAGTTCCGGCAATTCGCGGACGTCGGCCAGCAAATCGCGGCGACGACCGGCAAGCTCAAGAAAATCGACCTCCTCAGCACCTATTTCCGTACGCTGGACGAAGCCGCCCTGCCCTTTGCGGCTCTGTTTCTGACCGGTCGGGCGTTTGCGCAGAGTGATCCTCGGGTGCTCAACATCGGCAGCTCGGTGGTGCGCCGGTCGCTGCTCGCGCTCGGCGGGATCAGCGAGGAGCGGCTTCGCCAACTCGGCAGCTCCCTTGCCGATCTGCCCGAGGTCGCCGGCGTGGTGCTGCCGGGTCGCACCCGGCCGGAGCCGTTTTCCCTGGTGGAAGCCATGCGCCTGTTCGACGACCTGGAGCAAACCCGGGGTCCACTGGCCAAGACGGAACGTTTGCAGCAAACGCTGGCACGTTTGGACCCGCTCGAAGGCCAGTACCTCATCAAGATCCTGACGGGCGAGTTGCGCATCGGTCTCAAGGATGGGCTGCTCGAAGAAGCGCTCGCGGTAGCCTTCGAGGCCCCCGCCGATAGCATCCGCGAGGCGAACATGCTGCTGGGCGACCTGGGGCGCGTTGCCCTACTGGCCAAGCAGGGCAACCTGGCGCGCGCCGAGCTGACCCTCTTCCAGCCGATCAAATCCATGTTGGCGAGTCCCGAACTGACCGCGGAATCGATCTGGGAGCGGGTGCAAACGGCCCCCGGGACGGTGGCCGACCCAGCAGCGCAAACCCCGGTAGCCCCGGGAACCGCCTCGTTCCATCTGCCGGCAGCCGCCGGCCAAGTCCCGGCGAGCACGCCGACGGTCGTCTGGATCGAGGATAAATTTGACGGCGTGCGCGCCCAGCTTCACCGCGACGCGGATGGGCGGGTGGAGATTTATTCGCGCGATCTGCGCACGGTCACCGGGCAATTCGCCGAGGTCGCCGCCGCGGCGGCCGGCTTGCGCAACGCGGTCATCTTCGACGGGGAGATCGTCGCCTACGAAAAGGGAAAGAAACTGACCTTCTTCGACCTGCAAAAGCGCCTGGGCCGCCGTGCGCCGGACCTGTTCATGGGAGAAGCAGTCCCGATCTACCTCATCGTTTTCGATC
Organism: uncultured Chthoniobacterales bacterium; assembly: GCA_964245965.1. Classification (GTDB taxonomy): domain Bacteria; phylum Verrucomicrobiota; class Verrucomicrobiia; order Chthoniobacterales; family SZAS-18; genus CAWCJJ01. The sequence continues at coordinate 53,364 of CAXTOP010000022.1, read as the reverse complement.
TGCTGCACTTGGACGGGCGCACGCTGCTCACCGAGCCCTTGGCCGAACGCCGGCGTTTGCTGGAGGGCTTGCGGCTGCCCGGGCCGCTGATCCGGCGGGTGGACGTGGTTCAGGCCGGATCCGCCGCCGAGATCGATGAGACGTTCCGGGGCGCTCGGATCCGCGGCAATGAAGGCCTTATCGTTAAGGATCCCGCCAGCCTCTACACGCCGGGCCGTCGTGGGCTCGCCTGGCTGAAACTCAAGAAGGAGCTGGCGACGCTGGACGTGGTGATCGTCGGTGCCGAGTGGGGCCACGGCAAGCGCAACGCCGTCCTGAGCGACTACACCTTCGCCGTGCGCGACGAAGAAAACGGCGGCGAGTTGAAGACGATCGGCAAGGCGTACTCCGGCCTGACCGACCCGGAAATCCTCGAACTGACCACCCATCTTCAACAGACGACCCTTTCTGTCCGCGGCAAATACCACGAGGTCCGGCCCGACACGGTGCTGGAAATCGCCTTCGACTCCGTGCAGCCGAGCCACCGGCACACGAGCGGTTTGTCGCTGCGCTTCCCAAGGATCAAGGCGTTGCGCCGGGACAAAGAACCTTCCGAAATCGACAGTGTGGCGTTTGCCCGTACCCTTTGCGACACCCCGACGACCGGTACGGCAGCGCCCAAGCGTTAAACGTCCGAGACAAAGGATCTCGGCAGGTAAACGGCGAGGTGGATGGTGCGCTCCGCCACGTCATGCCTGCCCGGGGCGGTAAAGCTGCCATGGGCAGGAATCTTGATGGTCGGCAATCCACGGGCAAAGCGCAACTTCGGATGGTAAAGGGTGTTGTATGTGAGGCCGATGACGCTCGCCTGGAAGGAGCGCTTTTTATGAACCAAGGCACGCGCCAAGCCCCACGCACCGGCACCTTTTACCGCCTTGCGAGCAAGGCGCTCGTGGCAGCGGCGGCGTTGTTTCTCCTGGCCGGCGCTCCACTCACGTCAAGGAGCGATCTACCCACGGTCGCTGCAAAAGCCAGTTTTTACACACCGCGTACCACCGTCTGGCTCGGTCGGACCCAGGTCGTACCATTCCATTTGGCAGCGCCGGCAGAGTCCGACCTCACGCTTCTTGCCACCCCTGCAAATGCGGCCGTCGTAGAAGTCTTGCGTCATCCGGCGGTCTTGTTGGGTGAGACCACGGGCTACCTCCGGCTGCGAGGCGTACAGGCAGGCACCACCCGGCTCACCTTGCAAGGGGGTGCCGCCATCGACCTCGAGGTCCGCGCCGATCCTGCTGGCGCAGCCTTTGCGTCGGTGGACGCAGAGTCCCGGCAGCCCTCGATCATCTCTCCCATGCCCGGGGCAGTCGTGTGGGATCGGTTCACCGTGGGAGTCGAGTTGTTCGACAACGCGCCGCGTCCCCAAGCCCACGACCAGTTCCACGTCACGGGGATATCGTCTCCGGGACCGGAGGGCGTCAAGGTACAGCTGCGGTTACCCGACGGCACGCTGCTCGACCCCGTCGATCAGGGACCCGGCCCAGAGTTCGGTCCGGTGCGTCACCTCGCCTTCGAAGTGAACGCCGCCTGCCTGCGGCCCGGGGCTTTCCGCTTGACCGCAGTCGCCATCCTGCCCGCGCCGGCAGGGCTGGATCATCGCGGTGCCGCCAGCCGGCCGCTGGAGAGCGAGCCTTTGCCGTTGATCGCGCACGCGCCCGTCCCCGGGTCGGTCTGGGTGGGCGAGGCCGAGAGCGCGATCACGGAACCCAGGGAAGTGCTGGCCCCGGCGCGGCCCTCCCGCTTCGGGACCCGTCAGCCGAAGGTCGAGAAAGACCCCAACGCTTCCGGTGGCCAGATAGTGGCTTGCAACAGCAACGATCCCGCATGGTGCCTGCCTTTCATCGTCAAGAACCCGGGTGATTATCAGATGTTCATCCAGGGGCGCGGCGACTTCGCGGCGGGTGCTTATCCGACCGTCGCTCTGCACCTCAACAGCGTGGAGCGCGCCGTGGGAATCGTCCGGCTGGCGAGCAGCCGCTACCATCGATTACCGGTCGGCGCGCCGGTGCACCTCGATGCCGGCCCGCAAATCCTGACGGTGCAGTTCAAGAACGATTTTCAGGAGGGCAAGGAAGACCGCAATTTCTACTTTGACCGCTACGAGCTACAACGGGTCGGTGATACCGGCGCTCTGTCGGCCTCGTCCGGCCTGGTCCCGGCATCGCCGTCCACGCTGCCCCAGGACGCCCCTCCCCTCCCCGCCAGTGCCCTGGCGCAATCGTCCAAACTGGTCAACACGCCAGCCGTGGCCTCGTTGCTGCCGACCAACGATCTTTCCGCGCGCCTGAACATCCTGTATCCTGCCAACGGCAGTTCCGTCTTCGGCGCGGACATGGTGGTCGCCTTCGTGGCCAATCATACCCGGATCGATTGGGCCGATCTTGTAATCGACGGGCAAGCACAGAACCTTCGCCGTCTCCTCCCGTTGCCGGGCGAGGCAATCGTCTTCCCTCTGCTCGTCCGCAGCCTGGCTCCCGGCAGCCACCGGTTGGGAGTGCGTGCCTCCGATGCTAACGGGCACGTCGTGGATTCGCCGCTCCAGCTTCTGACCGTTTCGCCCGAAGCTCCCGCCAAGCCCGGTTCCTACGACCGGGCTGTGCGCCTGCTGGATCGTTTCGGGTTTGGCCCGGAGCCCAAGGAGTTAGCCGCGGTCCTGACGCTCAGCGAGACCACCTGGCTCAACAACCGCCTGGGTGCGGGCTACGATACGCCGGGTGAGCGGGCCCTGCTCAACATCGCCAACACCCGCTACCCGCAGATCGAGGATGGCGGCCAGACGATCTTTCGCGCGCTGACCCAATGGGTCGGCAGCGAGAATCCCGTCCGCACGCGCTTCACCGCCTGGGCGGAAAATCATTTCAGCACCTGGATGGAGAAGATCACGCCGTTTACCAAGTGGCGTGAACACCTCGCCTTTTGCCGCGTGGGCGTCGCGCCGTTCTCGGATCTGCTCGACCTCAGCAGCCAGAGTCCCGCCATGCTCACCTACCTCGACCAGGAAAAGAGCTTCGCTGGCAAGCTCAACGAGAACTACGCCCGCGAGATCATGGAACTACACACTCTCGGTGTTCACAGCGGCTACCGGCAAACGGACGTGACCTCGCTCGCCTCCCTCCTCAACGGGTGGACGCTGGCCGAGGAAGCGGTGCTCCTCCACCCGGGTGAGGAAGCGCCACTCAAGGTCAGTGGCGGTGGCGGCACCAGCGGGTTGAGCAAGAACCTGCGTTTCGTGCCCTCGCTCAACGACGGCAAACCCCAGCGCGTCCTCGGCCTGGATTTCCTCGCGGCGGACGCGGTGGGACGTCACGACCGCATCCGGCTGGCCATCGAGATGCTCGCCGCGCACCCGAGCACGGCGGACCACGTGTGCCGCCAGCTCGCCGAGCACTACATGAGCGTGCCCGCCCCGGACGATCTGGTGCGCGATCTGGCCGCGGTGTACCTTCATGCCGGCGGCGACCTGCGGGCCGTGCTGCGGTCGATGGCTGCCCACCCGTCGTTCTGGACCGTGGGGCCCAAGGTGGCCACCCCGCTGGATTTCGCGCTCAAGGAAGCCCGGCTCTGCCGCGCCGCCATCACGGAGATCGGCGGCGACCCCGCCCAGGGAATGAAGCCAGACCAGATCGAAGCATTCCTCAAGCGCAGCGGCATGGGCCTGTTCGACCACATCAGCCCCGAAGGCTATTCGCAAAACAGCGCCGCGTATTCCGATTCCAACGCCCTGTTGCAGCGCTGGCGCTTCGTCCAGTCGCAGGCCGACGCCTTGAACCGGCTCGTCCCCGCCCACTGGCGCAACGTTCCCACAGCAGCGGAACCCGCCGCAGCCGTCGCGCAACGCTTCATTGACCTCGCGGCGGTGCGGCTGACAGGCCGGCTTCTATCCGCCGAGTCGAACCAGGCGGCGCTCGATCTGCTCGTTCCCGACCCGTCGCCCGCGGTGATGCGCCAGGTTTTGGTCTTCATCAGTATGCTGCCGGAAAACAATCTGCGGTGAATCTCCCTTTTCTTCATGAATATCACCCGCCGTTTCTTTCTCCAGTCTTCCGCTGCGATGGCGGCTTATTGCGGCCTCACCCCGTTGCGCGTGCTGGCGGATGCGGGCCTCGACTCCCGCAGCCTCGTCAGAGTGCGCCGCAACAAGACGCTCGTGGTCGTGTTCCTGCGCGGCGGCATGGACGGCCTGAATTTCATCGTGCCGTTCAAGGACGAGAATTATTACAAGCTGCGCCGCAGCATCGCCATCCCCGAGCCCGGCAAACCCGGCGGGCTGGTCGATCTCGACGGCTTCTTCGGCTTGCATCCGCGGGCAGTGGCGCTCGCCCCGTGGTTTCACAAGGGACAGGCCGTCGCGATGCACGCGGTGGGTTATGACCGCAACACCCGTTCCCATTTTGAGGAGCAGGACACCTGGGAGACCGGGGTGACCGGGAACACCATCAACTCGGACGGTTGGCTCAACCGGCACCTGCTCACCAGCGAGGGGCACGGGCCGATCCGGGCGATCAGCCTCGGCGACTCGCTCCCCCGCATCCTGCGCGGCAAAGCGCCAGCCTTCGCTGTACGGGGCATCACGGACCTGGGCATTTTTCCCGAAAAGGAGAAAGACGCCAAAGAAAGCGCCATGCAGGAACGGATCGGAGCGGCCCTGGAACATGCCTACACGTGTGATCCACGCGTCCACGCCGCGGCGATGGAGCAGCACGGCCCTCTTTTCAGGGACGACCAGCAGTCGGCGCACGGCCTCCTTTCCCAGACTGCCGGCACCACTTTCGAGGGAATCGAGCAACTCCGCGCCGTGACCAGCCAACCTTACGAACCCGCGGCCAAGTACCCGGATTCCGAGTTCGCCAAACGCCTGCTGCAAGCAGCCCGCCTGATCAAAGCCAACATCGGGTTGGAGGTGGTCGAGGTGGACTACAACGGCTGGGATACCCACCAAAACCAGGGAAACGCAGGCGCGGACGGAGGCGGCGCTTACGGGCGTCTGGTCGGCGGCTTGGCGGACGGCCTGGCGGCGTTCGCGGCGGATCTGGAGAAGCACCTGGACGACGTGCTGGTGGTGACTCTAAGCGACTTCGGGCGGACGGCCGCGGAGAACGGCACCGGCGGGACCGATCACGGCTGGGCCAATTGCATGTTCGCCCTCGGCGGCCCCGTCCTCGCAGCCAGCCCGAACGGTTCCCGCAACGTCATTGGACACTGGCCCGGGCTAGGCCCCGAGCAATTGCACCAGCAGCGGGATCTGCTGCACACGACGGACTTCCGCGACGTGCTCGGCGAGATCGTCAGCGGACACCTGGGAAACACCAACGTGCGGGCCATCCTGCCCTCGCACGAGTTTCAGAAGGTAGGATTGATCTGAGAGAGCGTTTACACAATCCCGTCCGTCATCCTGGGAGGGCGGATAGATAAAGCAAGTTCGGCTTTCTTTGCCTGTCATCCTCAGAGGGCGGATAGATCATCCGTTCCGCTCGGCCCCTTCTGTCATCCTGAGCGCAGTGAGTCCGCGAACGGAGTCGAAGGACCTTCCGCCGCCGGAGGCAAGTGGGTCTCCAACAGGGCAAGCTTTTACCTGGAAGGAAGCTATGGCTGCCGCCGGCCGGAAGGTCCTTCGACTCCGCTCGCGGACTCACTGCGCTCAGGATGACAGACGAGAGACAAGGACGTCATCGTCAATAAGCCCGCCGAGATTCTGCCCATTGTGTCGGTACGCCCGGGCGATCCCGCCGCGCTTGCAGTGGGAACGGCTTTGCGTTACTGGAACCAGCTTTCCCTATGCAGCCCGGCCCCATCTCCCAATTCGTCGATCACCACTACCGCCACTTCAACGCCGCTTCCCTCAAAGACGCGGCGGAAGGCTACAGCAAGCACATCGACGCTGGCGGCGCGATGCTCGTGACCCTCGGCGGTGCCATGAGCACGGCGGAACTCGGCCTTTCCCTGGCCGAGATGATCCGCCAGGGAAAAGTCGATGGCATCTGCTGCACGGGCGCGAACCTGGAGGAGGACATTTTCAACCTCGTCGCGCACGACCATTACGAGCGCATCCCCAACTACCGCGACCTGACGCCCGCCGACGAACAGGCCCTGCTGGAGCGCCACATGAACCGGGTCACCGACACGTGCATCCCGGAAATGGAAGCCATGCGCCGGATCGAAAAGGCCGTGCTGGAGGAATGGGTCGCGGCGGATCAGGCCGGCGAGCAATATTTCCCTCACGAGTTCATGTACCGCGTGCTTCGCACCGGCAAGCTGAACAAAAGCTTTCAGATCGATCCCAAGAACAGCTGGATGATCGCGGCCTGCGAGAAGAACCTGCCCATCTTCGTTCCCGGTTGGGAGGACTCGACCACCGGCAACATGTACGCGGGCCATTGCATCAGCGGCGACGTGAAGAACGTCCACACCGTGCGCACCGGCATCGAGTACATGATGCGGCTCGCCGAATGGTACCAGGAGCTGAGCGCGAAGCGGTCCATCGGCTTCTTCCAGATCGCCGGCGGCATCGCGGGCGATTTCCCGATCTGCGTGGTGCCGATGCTGCACCAGGATCTGCAAAAACCCGACGTACCATTGTGGGGTTATTTCTGCCAGATCAGCGATTCGACCACCAGCTACGGCAGCTATTCGGGCGCGGTGCCCAACGAGAAGATCACCTGGGGCAAGCTCGGTGAGGACACGCCGAAGTTTGTGATCGAGAGCGACGCGACCATCGTCGCGCCTTTGATCTTTGCCAAGGTACTCGGCTGGTAGCACGGGTCGCGTTCTCTCTGTTGATGAACCAACAGCCTTTCAACCACACCCGTCGCACCCTCGCCACTTCCAAGGTCGATCTAGATTGATAGTACCTCGGGGGAAGCGATTGGGTCGACCTGGACGACGAGAAAACCTTTACCATCCTCTATGTTTAGGGCGAACGCTGCGCCTATGAGAATCTGCCCATGGCAAACCAGCGCATACAGCACGACGACGATCCGCGGGTGGTCCTGACCCTCGACGCTGGCGGAACCAGCCTGAAGTTCTCGGCTATCAGGGGCAACGCGCTGCTCATGGCACCGATCTACGTGCCTTCGGAGGCGCACGACCTCGACCGTTGCCTCGGCAACATCCTCCAGGGTTTCAAAAAGGTGCAGGCGCTTTTGCCCGATCCGGCGGTCGCCATCTCGTTCGCCTTTCCTGGTCCCGCGGACTACCCGGCAGGCATCATCGGCGACCTGCCCAACCTGCCGGCTTTCCGCGGCGGCGTGGCTCTCGGGCCCATGCTGGAGGAGGCTTTCGGCACCCCCGTCTTCATCAACAACGACGGCAACCTGTTCGCCTACGGAGAGGCCATCGCCGGGTTTCTGCCGCGGGTGAACGCGCTGCTCGCCGACGCCGGCAGCCTCAAGCGCTTTCGCAACCTCTTCGGCGTCACGCTCGGGACCGGCTTGGGAGGCGGCATCGTCGTGGACGGAAGGATGTTGATTGGCGACAACTCCAGCGGCGGCGAGGCCTGGCTGCTGCGTCACAAACTGGAGCCGTCGGTCTGCGCCGAGGAAGGCGCGTGTATCCGCGCCGTGCGCCGCGCTTATGCCCATGAGACCGGCATCTCCCTGGAGGATGCTCCCGAACCGAAGGTCATCGCCGACATCGCTTACGGGCACACTCCGGGCAACGCTGCCGCAGCGATCACGGCGTTCCGGCGGATGGGAGAAATCGTCGGGGACGTGCTGGCGCAAGCCCTGACCCTCGTGGACGGACTGGCGGTGATCGGCGGTGGTCTGGCCGGTGCCTATCCGCTGTTCCTGCCGGCTGCGGTGGCAGCGATGAACGGCGTTTACACGAAACCCAATGGGGAGCAACAATCGCGGCTGGTCTCGCGCGCTTACAACGCGGAAGACCCCGAGCAGCGTCAGCAATTCGCCGCAAGCCACGTCCGCTATCTCCGGGTGCCCGGCGCACAACGCGAGGTGAGCTACGACCCGGTGATCCGCACTGCGGTGGGCATTTCCTTGAAGACCAGCGAGTCGGTGGCGATCGGGGCTTACGCTTTCGCCTTGCAGCAACTGGACACCGGCAAGTAAACACCTGCCTGGATGTCCGGCTGGCTTGGTCGTCACGTCGCTTGCCGTCTTATGTGATCCAAAGCAGACACGGCGGCAGAGTGCCGCGACGACAACCAGAAGCTGGTTGGATCACCAACCAGCCTGCAAGAATCTTGGCAGCAATTTCTATCTCTGTTATCGATCAACAGAACTGACCCTTTTGACCTTTGATCTGGAGCGCAACCAGTTCGATGGCGGAGTCAAGGCGTGGACGGTTTACCCGGCGCACGCAAACTTTCGGCGAACCTATCGTAAACCACACTGCGATGTTCGGCAAAAACGCAGTGCAACCACCGCTCGCCGCTTCCTGGCCGCGAGCATAGCGAAAGATGATTCGATACGCCTTCACACGGAGCCGGAAATATCTCGCCGCTTCCGCTTTCAACGCCTTCACGTCGCCTCGTCCTGCAGTTAGTGCGCGCAAGGCAAACCGAACACTGCGGCGCGGATCAGGCGCAAGCGAGGCAATGAAGTCAAGCACCTGTCGCTCAGACTCCAGCTTCATCGTCCAAGGGACCGAAGATCGCATCCATCTCTTCGAGCGTGTAGTAAACGCCCTTGCCAGCCCGATCTCGCTGAATCGCCTCCAACGCCTCAGGGTTCGCCAAGATTTCCCACGTCTCACGCAGCTCTTCCAACCGCTCGGGGGTGATGAGAAAGGCCACGGTCCGGTCATCGCGTGTGATGGGCACCAGACCATCCGCCGCCTCCACGAGCAGTTCCAGCAAGCGCGTGCCTGCTTCGTCCACCGTGTATCCTTTCGTCATGAGACAAGTTTGACGTTCCGGCGGCGCAAAGTCAAACCCCGCGAGGTGGCTGCGCCTTGCGCGGGTGAAATGACCCTCGCTTCCACGACGAAGATTCCCACCAAACCGTGGCCACCACGTCATCCCGGACGTTTCGACGCAACTTCAGCGGACCGGTGTCCGCAGGAACGGGCGGTCAGGCAACCTCTCATGACAGGATGCAGAGGTATGCTGTGAATCTACTCTCATGCCCGAGGAGGCCAACGAGGTCGCCCGCTTCTCGCTCCAACGCTCCGGCTCCGAGGCGTTCCTGCGCGACTACGGCATCAAGGGCTGGCCGAGCCTGCTCAGGGAGGAGGATTTGCGGTGGCTCCGGGAACGTCACACCGGCGACATGAGCGAGATGCGCAAACGCACCCAGTCGGGCCGCGTCTGGGCTGAGGCCGACCATCACGGCGGGATGCTGAGTATCTTCTCGTTCTGGGTTACCGAAGCACAGGTGGCAGACAGCACGCTGCCACGGCTCTGTGAACGCGTGCATCTCGACGGGGGTACGCCCATCGCCGTGGAGTACCGGGACTCGGGCCACCCGATGCTCTTCTCGCCGAGAGCACGCAAGACGAGCAAGCTTGCGAGCAAGGTCGCCCCCGAACTGCTCCCGCGCGAGATCATCGACATCCTTGTCAAGGGGCACTCAAAAGCTATCCTTGACGACACTAACCACATGTCACCAAGGCAACGAAACCGGCAGACAACACCGGGGAGCGACCGATCTGCCAAGCGCGGTCGCCTGCCTGAGTCTCATAGCCAGGGCGAACAAACTTGACAGCTGTCGGAGTAGGAACAGCCGCGGTGTGGCCGAAGCAGGTACGTGGCGAGGCCGAAGACATCAACGCGAGCGCCGCCTAACAAGCCAGTGTTTACAGTGATCTCAACGGCCCTTGCCGCTCGCCGGATGGCAGGTGGCGATAGTAATCACCATCATACTTCGCGTCGTCAAGATATCCGTAAATGGTGGAGATACCGGTATTACCCTGAAGCTCGATAGCCCCGTCCACCCACGCCACGAGGACACTGGCCATCTTGGTGCAGAACGCACGGCCCACGGTGCCTTTCGCAACAAGACACGCATGGATGCTCACGGTGCTGAAATAAGGCTTGAGCGGAGCCAGTACGGAAAGGTTCCGGGCGCTCAGGCCCTCTTTGCAGATTTGCAGGTAACCGGAATTACCATGGCAATAGATCATTAAGTTCATGTCTGTCCCTTCATGGTCCTTGCACCACGCCACGGAGTCCGCCACCAATTCACCCATGGTGATCGATGGGCCGACAAACATGACGGTTGTATCCCATGGCGCAACATCATCCGCGGGTAGTCGATTGTCCTTCCAAGTAAGTGTAGCCATAGTTGTTCCGAGTAGTAACAATCGGCTCCGTTTTAGCAAGCTATACTTTCTGAAATTCGCTTGCAATCAGTGGCTTGTGAAGATGGCTCATGAAGTTGAGCACCGCGTCGGTCCAACGGTTTCAAGCTCAGCGGCCGGCACCGATGGCGCAGGCATACTATTGCGGAAGAGTGGACCGCCGGTGCCTGTTCGTGTAGAGTTAGCTACAATGCCGTGAAGTAATTCGCCATTGCGTCACAGACAAGGGCTTGCTGGCGGGTGGCTTTGAGGCAGCGTAGGTGATGCAAACGCTTTCGCCGCTAAGTTCGCGCGCTTGCTGCCCGCCGCGCATCTTTAAAAGATCATGGCTGTGTACGCGCCGCTGGCACTCCGCCCTCCCAAGATCAGCGGGGCGGATCTGCTCGTGGGCCTGGTTTATCACGTCAGCCAGGGCCAGGACAGCCTGGGTGGGCACCTGGAAGACCTGACCAGATGCGCCATCAGCGACTCCGCCGCCAGCCAGCGCCGCCTTGCCATGCCCTGGGCCCTCTTCGCAGCCGTGCTCGCACAGGCACTCGCCCCGTCGGCTGACCTAAAGCTGCATCCGGATGCTTTTTGCGCGGGGCGGCGTCTGGTGGGTCTGGATGGCACGCAGTTCTCGCTCCTCAACTCCCCGCGGGTGCTCGGCACCATGACCAAGGTGGCCAGCCGGCGCTTCGAGGCGGCCTTTGCCAAGCTGGGATGCGCGGTGCTCGTAGAACTGGGCACGCACGTGCCGCTGGCTGCGGCCATCGGCGCGCCGGGTGAAAACGAGAGCGAGGCGGACTCGGCCGCGCAGGTGCTCGGCTCGCTGCCAGAGAAGAGCCTGCTTCTGGCTGACCGCTTCTACGGCAACGGGGCATTTTTAGCGAGGCTCCTGGCGGGAGCACCTCGCCAAGCCTTCCTGGTGCGGGTGAGCCAAACGCCCCAGCCAAAACTCATCGAGGTCCTGGCTGACGGCAGCCGGCTGGTGGAGGTGCGTTTGGCGCGGGAGGAGGCGGGCGGGTGCGTCGGCCGGGTGGAGCGTGGAGTGAGGTGCGGCTCTGGACCAGTTTACTTGACGCGAAGAAGCATTCCGCCCTGGAGTTGCTGGCCTTGTACGCCCGGCGCTGGGAGCAGGAGCTTGCCTCAATGCCATGAAGTAATTCACCGTGTCACGGCTGACAACTCGGGTTCAGAGTTGGAGGTCAGACTAACCGTCGGATTGATGGTGGTAAACCTACGATCCAAGCCGACCAACAATATCGTTCCGGCCCTAGCGCTGGCGATGATAAGGACAAGGTGGAAGGATACTCTGCCAAGCGAAAAGACTGTGCGGCCACGAAACCCCACACTCCCATGCGAACCTCCCCCCTCCATCTCGCCGTACTCTGCTTCGGCGCAGCCCCTACCTCCATGACCAATCCCTCCACCCCGCGTGCCGACGAAACCTCCGTGAAGCCCTTCGGACAACTCAAGGACGGTAGAACCGCGCGGATCTACACCTTGCGCAACCACAACGGCTGCGAGGTCCGCATCACCGACTATGGCACGATCGTCGTCTCGCTGACCATGCCCGACAAAGCGGGCCAGCTTGCCGACGTGGTGCTCGGCTTTGACTCGCTCGCCCCGTACCTGACCGACAGCTACGCCAAGGACTGCCCGTACTTCGGGAGCACCCCCGGGCGCTACGCCAACCGGATCGCGCTGGGCAAGTTCTCGTTGGAAGGGAAGGAATACCAGCTCGCCACCAACGATCCGCCCAATTCCCTGCACGGTGGTGCTGTCGGCTTCGACAAACAGTTGTGGGAGGGCAAACCGGCCTCGACCCCCGAAGGTCCCGCCTTGCAGTTGCAGTACGTCAGCAAGGACGGCGAGGAAGGTTATCCCGGCACTTTGACGGCGACCGTCGTTTACACGTTGACCGACAACAACGAGCTGAAGGTGGACCTCACCGCCACCACGGACAAGACCACAATCGTCAACCTGACCAACCACTCGTACTTCAATCTCAAGGGTGAGGGTAGCGGAACCATCCTCGATCACGAGCTAACCCTGCACGCGGCGAAGTTCACGCCGGTGGCCGACAAGGGATCGATCCCGACCGGCGAGTTGTGCGACGTGGAAGGCACACCTTTCGATTTCACCTCCATGCACAAGATCGGCGAGCGCATCAACGCGGACGACAAGCAGCTTCAGTACGGTAAAGGCTACGACCATAATTGGGTGGTCGATGGCACCCCTTCGCCCACCACGTTGCGCCCCGCAGCGCACGTCTATGAGGCTTCCACGGGCCGCACGCTCGATGTCGAAGTGACCGCTCCCGGCGTGCAGTTCTACTCCGGTAATTTCCTGGATGGCACGCTGGCGGGCAAAGCCGGTGAGGCCTACGTGAAGAACGGCGGCTTCTGCTTGGAGCCGCAGGTCTTCCCGGATTCGCCCAACAAGCCGGCCTTCCCCACGGCGGTGCTCAAGCCCGGCGAAACCTACCTTAACTGCATCATCTACCGCTTTGGCGTGCGGAGGTAGTGCCCATTATCGAAGTGGCACCGTGCATCTTCTTATACCATTTCTTCAAATTGACCCCTCATTCCCGCGTCCTTCCTTGTCTGTCGTCCTGAGCGGGAGCGAGGAACGAGCGGGAGTCGAAGGACCTTCCGGTCGGCGGCAGCCAAAGAGAGAGGGCTGGAAGCGCAACAGGCCACCGCGGTGACGATCTTCTGCCTCCGGCGGCGGAAGGTCCTTCGACTCTCGCTCAGGATGACAGAGCAGTGAACGCCAAGTCTATCTTGAGAGATGGTTCTACCGATGTCCTTCTGGTGGTAGAACGGGCGCTTTGCGTGTGGTTGGGTTATATAATAGTGGCAGGCTGTGCGCCCGCCCTACCACCAGAAAGCGAACGCCATCCCGCAGCATTTCAACTCACCGCCTTCACGTCGATCCGGGGAAAAAGCGGCACCGGAACTCCGAGCTGATGTCCATCCGGCAGCAGCCCCCAGGTCCGCGCGTCCTGCAAGCGGAACCGGCGTTCGTCGCCTGCCAGATCGACCTTCCAACCGAGTTGATCGAAGATGCCGTGCGCCGCCTGGGGCAGCACCGGTGAAATCAGGATGGCGATGATCCGCAACGACTCCGCGAGTTGGTATAGCACGCCGTCCAACTCGTCCACTTGCTCGGGATTCTTGGCGAGTTTCCACGGTGCCGCTTTATCCACGAACTGATTGCGCGCGGTGACCAGATCACTGAACACCGTGCCCAAGGCCGTGTGAATCTGGCAGGCGTCCATCGCGCTCGCGTACGCGTCCATCAACCCTCCCGAGTTAGAGCTGTCAGCCAAGTCCGCAGGTTTTCTCAGCGCTCCCTGACGGTAGCGCTGCGACATGCTCAGACTGCGGTTCAACAGGTTTCCCAAGGAGTTGGCGAGGTCGGTGTTGTAGGTGCCGATCAGCCGCTCGTCGCTGAAATCCGAGTCCCGGCCCGTCGCGATGTCGCGCATGAGGTATTCACGCAACGCACCGACGCCGTATTTGTCGGCCAAGGTATCGGGATCGACGATGTTGCCGAGCGACTTGCTCATTTTTTCGCCGCTGATGTTCCACCAGCCGTGGACCACGAGCGTGGGCAACTCCTCATCGGCGAAGCCCAGCGCGTGCAGGATGATCGGCCAATACACCCCGTGCGCCGGCACGAGGATATCCTTGCCGATGATGTTCAATGTCGGCAGCCAGCGGCGGAACTCCGTCAGGTCCGCGCCGGGCGCGGGGTCGTACCCCGGCGCGAAGCTGATGTAATTCACCAGCGCATCGAACCAGACGAAGGTGACAAACTCCGGGTCGAACGGCAGTTCGATCCCCCAGGAAAGACGCGCCCTGGGGCGGGAAATGCACAGGTCGCCCGCGAGTTTTTCCACGGCGTTGCGCAACTCGGCAACGCGGAAATCCGGCACCACGAAAGGCCGCCCCTCGGCGCTGCGTTTGTCGATGAACCCGAGCAGCCATTCCCGGTGCTCCTCCAAGCGGAAGTAATAGTTTTCTTCCTCGCGAAACTCGACCTGCCCCCACTCCGGCCCGAATTGTCCGTCCGGCCCGCGCTCCTTGTCGGTGAGGAATTGCTCCTGCCGCACGCTGTAATATCCGCCGCGCTTGCTCTTGTAGATCCAGCGGCTCTCACCCGTGACCGGGTCTTTCTCGTCCCACAAGCGTTGCAAGATGGCGCGTACACAAGCCTTGTGGCGGTCGTCGGTGGTCGCCGCCCAGGCGCTGTAGTCCACGTCCAGTTTTTTCCACAAAGCCAAAAATTCCGCCGTGACGCCGTCAACGAACTCCTGCGGAGCGACGCCTTGTTTTTCGGCCGACTGCTGCACCTTCTGGCCGTGCTGATCCACGCCGGTAAGGAAAAAAACCTCTTCCCCTTTGAGGCGGTGGTAGCGCGCCAGCACGTCGGCCAGCACCTTCTCGTAGGCGTGGCCGATGTGCGGCGACCCGTTGGTGTAGTCAATCGCCGTGGCGACGAAAAATTTGTTGTCCATGCTCGGTGCTCAGGGCTCCTTGGCGATCTTGCCGCCCCAACTCAGAATTTTTGCTTTCACCCCCGCCGCCTCCGCTTCCTTGATCTGGTCGTTGCGCACGTAGAACAACGACAGGCTCGACCACGCCAGTTGGTCGTTGGGGTGCAGTTCCACCGAGCGTTTTCCGGCTTCGATGGCCTCGGAGAAACGGCCGGTTTTCATCAAGGCCATTCCTAAGGCGTGCCAGCCGTCGAAGAAATCCGGATCGGCTTCCACGCACTCCCGGTATTTGGCGGCGGCTTCTTCCAACTCGCCGAGGGCAAGGTGGGTGTTGCCCTCGTCGAAGAGTTCTTCCAGGTCCATGCGGCGGGCACTCTATCCACGCAAGTTTTGCGCCATCACCACCCCGGCAGCCTCGCGGCTGGAACGCAGCCACTCGTAGAAAAAGAAACGCTTCTTCTGCACTTCAAGGTTGGTGGTGAGCGCATCTTTGACCGTGTTGAACTTCGTTTCGTCCACCGGTTTGCGGCCGCGCACGTACACCAGCATGCCGCCGTCAGGCGTGGCGACGAACTTGCTCAACTCGCCGTTGCTCAGGTCCAGCGCCGTGTCGGCGATGATCGAGGCATTGCCGGTCATGCCGTAGTCCGGTTCTGCCAACGAGAACTCGGGCACATCCTCGGCGGCCACACCGGCTTCCTTGGCGGCACCCACGAAGCTGTTTTTTGCCTTTAACGCCTCGGCGATCTTGGTGCGGATTTCCTCGGCCTTGGCGCTCAGCGCGGCGCGGGCGCGCTCGTCCTTAATCGCGGCGATGACTTTCGGCTTGGCCTCGTCGAAGGTGAGGGGGCGGCTCGGGGTCACACTGGCCAGGTGCAGCACGTAGTACGATTCCGGCTGGCGTCCGCTGGTCACTTCCAGGGGCACATCACTGTCGGGGTCCCTCTGCGTGAGGTGAAAAGCGGCGGCGGCGAACCCGGGGATGGTCGCCTCGGGATAATCAACGCGCTGCCCCTCTTCAAACTCGGGCGTTTCCTTGAGCGTCGCACCCGCTTCCTTGACCACGGCGGCAAAGTCAGCCTTGCCCTTGGCGTCGAGCAACTTTTCCAGCAGGCCCGCCGCGGCGTCGGCCTGGGGTTTGAGCGCGTCCATCCGCGGCTTGCCGTAGAGCTTCTTCTGCAAGTCATCCAACCCGAAGACGACGTACTGGACACGCCGTTTCTCCGGAGCCTGGAATTTGTCCTTCTGATCGTCGTAGTACTTCTTGATGTCGTCGTCCGTGGGATTGATGGAGGCGGCAAAGTCGGAGGCCTTGAAACGCACCACGCTGGCATCCGTCTTGGCGTACTCCTGATCGTAGTCCGTGCGCAGCTCGTCCGGGCTGAGCACCACCGTGGCATCGAGCAGGGTGCGCAGTTTGCCGAATTGCAGGTTGGTGCTCACCAGTTCGTCCAGTTGCAACTCGCTGAACCCGCGGGGATTCAGCTTGTCGGTCACAAATTGCGCGTACTTGGTGGAATCGAACCCGCCGGCTGACTGGAAGGGCGTGAGCTTCATTTCGGCGTTCTTAACCTCTTCGTCGCTCGGCACGATGCCCAGCTGCTCCGCTTGATGGCGCATGACGAGATGGTTGGCCACGACTTCGCCGGGATCACGGCTGCCGGCCAGTTCAGGCTGGACGATGTTGGTCAAGCCCAGCTCTTCCGCGGTTTGCAGTTGGCGGATGATCCGCTCGTACTCGGTGGTGGAGAGACTGCGCCCGTAAATGGTGCCGACCTTGTCGCTGACGATCCGGTCGTAACGGGTGCGATCACTGTAGAACCAAATGAAGGAAATGATCACCAGCACAGAGATGATGATCATCAGCCACCGCTGGTTGGAGCGCATCAAGTTTACGAACATGGCGCTATCCTAGCACAAGCCCGTTATTGTTCCGCAGTTGATTTTTCGCGTCATTTTTCCTAGGTTCCGATCCGATGTTGCCCCTCCCCGCTTTTCTCCGAAAGCACGGCGCGGCACCGGGATTCTTGCTGTGGCTCCTGGTGGGGGGCATGGTGTTTGTCGCGGCTCATTCCACGCTGGCACAGGAAGCACCGGCCGTGGGCACCGGTTTGCCGGTCGAGAAAAACGTTTTACAGACGATTTTGGGCAGCGGACCACTCGGAATCGCAATCTGGTGCGCCATCCTGGGTGCATCCATTACGATGGTCACCTTCATCATCCAAAATCTCCTGACGTTGCGCACCGAACGGCTCGCGCCCACTCCTCTGGTCCGATCGTTGCGCCAAATCATCAAAGCCGGCAATTATCAGGAAGCCTGGGAAGTCTGCAACGCCAACCATAATTACCTCGCCAACACCCTGAAGTCCGGCCTGGAACGCATCGGCCGCGGCAAGGACATGTTCGACGATGCGCTGGCCGAACATGGTTTGCGCGAGGCTCAAACCCTGCGCACCCGGAACAGCTACCTGTCGGTTATCGGGGTCGTGTCACCCATGCTCGGGCTGCTGGGCACAGTTGTCGGCATGATGAAAGCATTCGCGGTCCTGGGCGGAAGCGGTATTAGCGATCCGCGTGCGCTGGCGAGTTCCATCGGCGAGGTGCTGCTGGCAACAGCAAGCGGTTTGTTCATCGCCATCCCCGCTTTCATCTCGTATTATGTTTTTCGCAACTGGACGCAAGCGGCCATCATCAACGCGGAAGACCGTCTTAACTCTTTGGTGGAAGACCTGCCCTTCGAGGAATTGCAAGGGGTACGCATCGGCGAGAATTTCAGCGCCAGCGAAGGTGCCATGAGCGCCAGCGATCAGTTATCGCGCCGTGTCTCCCGGACGTTGACCACGAACTGCCCGGTGTGCAACGCGGCGATCACGGCTGGCCAAAACTCCTGCCCGCACTGCAATGTGACTTTGAACTGGGCGAGCTAAGCGGTTTCTCTTTCCGCCATGAGCGAAAAGCGTGAGAACAAAAAGCGCCGTGCGAGGAAAAACGCCGCGCGTGAGATGCCCGAGGAAGAGCCGAATTTCCAAATTGCGCCGATGATCGACGTGCTTCTGGTGTTGCTCGTCTTCTTCATGTCCATCAGTTCGACCGAGGTGCTGCAATCCACGAAGAACATCGAATTGCCCGTCGCCGCGTCCGGTTCGGACACCAGCAAGAACAAGGGCCAAATCATCGTGAACATCGTGTGGCTGATGGTGAACGATTCGGGGACGATCACCGTTGACGAGCTGACTTATTCCTCTCCCTCGGATTTGACCGCCATGCTCGCCAAACGGAAAGCGGGTAATCCAGCGATCCGCGTGCTGATCCGTGCGGATAAGGAGACACGCTACGAATTCCTCCGCGCGGTGATGGTTGCCGTTGCGCAGGCGCAGATCACCAACGTCACTTTCTCGGTCGTGGACAAAGTTGAGGTCAAGCCCCCTGTGGCCGGCCCACCATGATTTCCCCGTTCTTCCTCCACCTTCTATCTCCTACCCTCTATCTTTCCTCTGATGGCTGGCCCCGTTGACTCTGAAGATGGTGAGGTCGGCTTTCAAATTGCGCCGATGGTGGACGTAGTGTTCGTGCTAATGCTCTTCTTCATGGCGTCCGCGGGGATGCAGGTTGCTGAGAAGGAGTTGAGCATCAACCTGCCCAGCGGCCAGTCAGCCGCTGCGGGCGGTGCCCCGCTGACGCCGATTGTCGTGGCGATTGCCGCGGACGGTACGGTGCAACTGAACGGTGCTTCCTACGACCCGCCGAACAATCCCGATCTTCCTGTGACGCGTGAGCATCTCAAGGATTTGATGAGCTTTGGGACAAAGGACCCGGTGATCATCCAGCCCGCGCCCGGGGTGCGGCATGAACGGATCATCAACGTTTTGAACGCGGCCGCGGCTGCCGGCGTGAAGCACTTGACGTTCAGCTAGAGCGTTCCTCCGCTGGTTTGTCGTCTGAAACTGTAGGGCGGGCGCTCCGCCTGCCATCTGGCTACCCGCGGCAGGCGGAGGGCCCGCCCTACAATCTCAGAAGCCCAGCGAGGCGAACCCAAGTGCACGATACTCCAAAGAAAAAAGACGGCTTATGAAGCCGTCTTTTCCCCACGCAATAGACGACTTCTTCAAACGCTGCGGCAGAAATCCTCGAAGCGATCCAAACCGCGTTTGATGATATCCAAACTCGTCGCGTAGCTGAGACGGATCGTTCGGTCGTCACCGAAAGCGACTCCAGGTACGACGGCCACGTTCGCCTTGCTCAACAGCCGTTCGCTGAAGTTCGTCGAGTTCAAGCCCAGCTTACCGATGTTTACCAGCATGTAGAAAGCCCCCAAGGGCTTCACCGCCGTGATGTTCGGCATCTTTGAGAGCCGGTCAAACATGTAGTCACGGCGCACGTTGAACTCGTCGCGCATGTCTTCCACAGCCTGCTGGTTGCCTTTGAGCGCCGCCAAGGCACCCTTCTGCGCGAACGAACAGGGATTCGACGTGCTGTGGCTCTGCAACGAGTCGATGGCCTTCGCGATCGCCTCGGGCGCACCGAGGTAACCCAACCGCCAGCCGGTCATCGCGTACGACTTGCTGAAGCCGTTGACGGTAATCGTCAGATCGTGGGCCTCGGGCGACAGCGAGCCGATGCTCACGTGCTCGGCGTCATCGTAAACCAGCTTCTCGTAAATCTCGTCGCTCAGGATCAGGATCTCCTCGTCAACCGCCACCTCGGCGAGCGCTTCGAGTTCTTCACGGGTGTACACGGCACCAGTCGGGTTGCCGGGGCTGTTGATGATCACCATCTTGGTGCGCGGAGTCATCGCGTTCTGGAACTCCTCGGCGGTCATCTTCCACTTGTTCGCCTCGCTGGTCTGGATGAATACCGGTTCGGCTCCGGCGATGCGGACCATCTCCGGGTAGCTCAACCAATAAGGAGCGGGAATAATCACTTCGTCGCCCGCCTGGCAGGTGGCCATGATCGCGTTCAGGCACGAGTGCTTGGCCCCGTTGCTGACGATGATCTGGCTCGGCTTGTAATTCAGCCCGTTATCGGCCTTGAGCTTGTCGCTGATCGCCTGGCGCAATTCCGGCGTGCCGCTGCTGGGTGTGTACTTCGTGAATCCTTCGTGCAGCGCCGTGATCGCCGCTTCCTTGATGAATTCGGGCGTGTCGAAATCCGGCTCGCCCGCGCCGAAGCCACAGACATCCTGGCCGTTCGCGATCATGGACTTCGCCTTGCTATCGATGGCCAGTGTCAACGAGGGCGAGAGACTGGCGGCGCGTTCAGAAATTTCCATGAGTGGTAAAAGAAGGTTGAGGCTGCGATGAGGGGGTCATCCCGGTAAAGCGGCGAGGGGCTACCTAAGCGCGATAGGCACCGTCAATCAAGGTACGGAAATCATTTTCCGTGATCCGGATGATTTTCATTTCGCGCTGCGCGTTTTCCTTGGAATCACTGGCGTGGGCGGCGTTGATCATGATGGTCTCGCCAAACTCCTTGCGGATGGAACCGGGGGGTGCCTTACGGGGGTCCGTCGGCCCGAGGACCTCACGGATCTTACGCACGGCGTCCACTCCCTGGTACACGATGGCAACGCATTTTTCGGTGCCCGGCTGCTGACGTTGCTCCTCGCTGGCGCATTGATCGGGGCGCCGGCCGCTCATGAACGACACGATCGTTTCCCAGTTGTTGCGTCCGTTGATCGGTCCGAGCATTTCGCCGAGTTGCCCCTCCACCTCCGCGGTCAACGGAAAATCCATGTCTTTTTCGATGGCCAGGCGCGCCTGCTTGCCCGCCGGCTCCTTGAGCCTTTCCTGCAAATACTCCAACACAGGACCGTAGAACTGCTCGGCCTGGGCCACGCTCATGCGCAGAACCCGGAAGCAGATGATCGACAACCCTGTGCGCGAGAATAGGTCGATCACGCCGCCCGGGCGCGCGTTCGGGAAGCGGAAGTTGTCGGGCTTGATGAGGACCAACGTCTTCTCGACCTTGGCGTCCGCCGGGAACGGGATGACGTCTTCGAGCAAACCGCCATCGCTGTCGGAGTACGAAGCCCACAATCTCAGATCCGACTCGGCGGAAGCGGGCGTCGTGGCCGCGAGCACTGCCGGTTCGAAGTAGGTGCATTCTCCCTGTTCGTTGACCACGTAGTCGCCGTAAGTATCGCGGATGGTCTCAGCACTGGTACGCTCGTGGACGATGTGTCCAACCGTGTTCATCAGGCGCGTGACGGCGTCCTCACCGCGGAACACCAGCAGCAGGCAGCGCTGGCGACGCCCTGCGGCGTCGGGGCCAAGGTGGTTGACGATGTACTCGCGAATAAGCTGTTGGGTGGCGCGGTGCCGCGGGTTGGGATCGTCGTTGATCACCGCGGCCGCGTAGGCTTCGGCCAGTTCCTTGCCCGGCGCGTAAAGACGGGCACCCACCAGATCGAGCCCGCTGCGGGAGATAAGGCGCGAAAGGACCGGTCCCGTGCGGGATTTTCGGATCGTGTGCGGGGTGACCAAGGCATAAGAAAATTGGGACTTTTCCATAAAAGACAAAGAGCCTGCGCTGGAACCACCGCCGTTACTTCCTGACGGTCAAAGGGCTCCGACGTAGGCTCTGCGGCAACGCCAAATGGGGCGGGGATGGCGGAATCTAACCGTGCGCTGGCAAAGGCGTCAAACGCAAATCCCACGGTCCGGGCGAGCTGCCGATTCTACGCTGCCTTGCCCGTTTCCTCGCGCGCCGGTTCGTCTCCTTCGGCCAAGGCACGCGTGACCGTTTCTTCCAGCTTCGTGAGCAAGACTGGCTTGATCAGGCAGCAATACACGCCGAGCCTCGCCAGTTGGTTGGCGTTGGCGAGGTTTTGGAACGCGGTGATCGCGATAATCTTGCTGCGGACTCCCTTGTCGCGCGCTTGACGGATGAACTCCGCGCCGCCCATCGTCGGCATGCGCATGTCGGTCATGATGAGATCGAATTTTTCCTCGTCCAACCATCGCAGCGCCTCGAAGGCATCCACCGTCGTCCGCACCGAAAGCCCCATGTGGCTGACCAGCGTCTTATAGAGGACAAGGATGTCAAAATTGTCGTCGAGGATCAGGATCTTCTTCATAGGAGGCGGCAGGGGCATGGGGATGATTTCGTTCATGGCGTCAGGGCGTGGCGGCAGGTGCGGGCGCGGGGGAAAGACGATCACGGTGGTGGTAAGGTTTGTACTGCGAAATCCGTTCTTCGATCCGGCCGAGCAAAGCGGTGGCGGGATCGGGCAGCGTGGCAAGCTGCTCGTTGCGCCGGGCGAGGTTGATGCATAACGCCACCAGTCCTTCCACGTCCGCCTGCGAGACGAACTCGGGCTCGATAGTTTTGCCTTCCGGGCCGATGTTATGGTAATTGCCCAGCGCCACGCACATGGCACCGCAACGCACCCCGAAAAGCTGAAACGCCGTCGCCTCGCAGGTTCCTCCGCTCATCAGACAACGCTGGAAAGGAACTTCTGCCACCTCGGCGGCCTGGACCAGTTCGGCGGTGACTGCCGCCTCGAAGATGGAAGTACGATCGCCCACACGGATGATCGGCCCGCCGCCCATCTTCGCCGGCGGCCGTTCGCTGCTGGTTTCCAGAGAAATGACCGTCAGGCGTTGGTCGCGCAGCCAGGACTCCCGCGCCATCGCGATGGCTCCGACGAAGCCAACTTCCTCGGCCCGGGTGAACAGTCCATAGCACTCGCAGGCGGCACCGGATGCTTCCAGTTCCAGCAGGGTGGCGACGATGGTCACGCAACCCATCAGGTCATCGATGGCGCGAGAATAAATCCGGTCGTTGCGAAAATCATACGCCGGCAGGTCCCACATCGCGAAATGGTCGAACTCGCACACCCGCTCGCGGTTGGCCGCCGCGAGTTCCGCCGGCACGCCGCCGAAGAAAAGCATGCCTCCGACCGCCGCCCGCACGGGGTCGGTCTGCTCGGTGCCGTGCCTGCCGGGATTGCTCAGGGCCTCCGCATCATCCGGACGCACCCAGCCGGGATGATCCATGTGCGCGCAAAAAGCGTAACGCGGGCCGGCAGGTTCGCCCGCGCCGACGCCGGCCCCGCGATAATGAGCGATCAGGTTGCCGAAATCGTCCTGCCGTAACCGGACGTGCGCGCACGGGCGGAGCAGCGAGGAAATTGCCTCGCGCACCCGCGCCTCGTGGAAGGGCGCGGTTGGCTGGCTGAGAATCTCGCGCGCAATCTCCAGTAACTTTTCCTTGTGCATCTGCCTGATTCGGTTGCAGTGGTTGTTTCGGATGAATTCCTACTGGAAGCAGTTTCGATACCGGCTCGAATACATCGCGTGCAAAACGCTCGCCGCCCTCATTCCGCGCTTATCGCGCCGGGCCTGTTTGGTCCTGGCTAATCTCCTCGGCCGCCTGTACTACCGCTTCGACGCGCGAAACCGCGCCGTTGCGTTGGACAACCTGCGCCTCGCGCTCGGCGAGACACACTCCGAGGTCGAACGGGAGCGGATTGCCCGCGCGTCCTTCGGCAACTTCGCCCGGGCCATGCTGGACCTCTTCTGGGCCCGCCGATTAACGAAGGGAAATTATCGCCATCACATGAAGATGGAGGGTTTCGAGCAGGCGCGCGCACTCCGGGACCAGCATGGAGGCGTCATTTTCGTGGTGCAGCACTCGGGCAGCTACGAGTGGCTGAGCCTCGGGGCCGGGTTTGACGGTATGCCCGTGTGCATCGTGGCGATGGACTTCAAAAACGCCGCGCTCGAATCCGTTTTCCGGACCGCCCGGGCGCACTCCGGCCACACGATGATCGGGCGTGATCTGTCGATGCTCAAAATGATGCGCGCGGTCCGCCGCGGCGGGGTGGGCATGCTCATCGACCTGGCTCTCAACGTGACGATGCCCGGCGCGGTCATCAACGCTTTCGGGCGCAAGATGCATGTGACCATCCTGCACGCGCTCCTGCACGAGCGCACAGGAATCCCGATGGTGCCGCTGACCAACGTCCCCCACCCCGATGGCACCTGCACCATCACGGCACATCCGCCGTTGAAGTTCCCCCCCGGAACCACGCACCAGGAGATGGCCCAGGGCTGCTGGGACTGGTTTGAGCCGCGCATCCGTCAGGAGCCCGGTCTGTGGCTCTGGAACTACAAACACTGGCGTTACAAGCCGCACGGAGCCGGCAGGGTGGAGTACCCCTTTTACGCGCACTTGAACAACCGCTTCGAGCGGATCCTGCTCGGCGAACGGTTCGATCCCCGTCCCGGAACGCCTTACCTTTTTCCCTTCAACGGCAGGGACCCGCTCACCGAGGAAGAATGATCCGGACGGGAGTTTATTTGGGGTTCGGCGGGGGTGCAGACGCCGATAATTCTTCGGCGACATCAGCATCCATCCCGGCACCGATACGGATTTGCAAGCCGGGTTTCAGATCGGCCAAAGTTCCCGGCTGTCCGTTCACCGTGACCTGGGTCCGTGAGGAGATCTTGTAAGTCCTGGTCGCGGTTGCCGTGCTATTTTTCGGCTCGACGGTGATTGTCATTGCCTTGGTGTCGATCGACGCAATCGCGGTATAGACCGTTTTGGGCGGCGGCTTGTGTGTTTTACCACGGGGTACCCCGGCGTGTGAGATACCTGCCGACAATAGCAACAACCCCAAGGCGACGAAGAAGCTGGCGGACCGGCAGGCAACTTGTTTCATAAGGCAAGCTTCAAGGTACCGATCAAGCGTCAAAATGTCAGTGATAAAAGCATCGCTCTCGGCAAAAAAGAAGCTGCCCAATCATCAGGCAGCCAGATGATCGAGCAGCAAGTCGAACCCGCTTGAATGAGTCGTGCGGAAAAGCGAACTACTTCGCGTCGTGATGGATCCGCGTGTTCTTATCGCGCAGTTCCTCGATCAGTTTCGATGCTTCACCTTTGGTGATTTCCTTGGCCTCGTCGAAGTCCATCTTGGCTTCGCCCATCAAAGTCTTGAGGTAAGAGAGCTGGGCACCGGTCGCCGGCTCTCCGCCGGTAGCCCAGGTGTCCGGGTCTTTGATCGTATTGGAAGCGTCGTCGGCCGGGGTGCCGCGCGTGTCGTCGTGTTTCTTTTCGCTCATACCATCTATACGTTGGCGGAGGGTGTTTTGGATTCGCGCGGTCCTCAGGTGAGTCCACGCGCATCCCATACGTTGTAAACGGGTTAGCGGCGGTGCTGGTCAACGATCAAGCCATCCCGCATCGTGTGCGTCCAATCGCACGCCTCGGCGATGGCCGGGTTGTGCGTCACGAGCAACAGCGCCTTGTTCTCGCGCTTCACCAGGTTGGTGAGCAGGGCGAAGACGCGGTTGGAGTTGGCGGTGTCGAGGTTGCCGGTCGGTTCGTCGGCCAGGATCACCTGGGGGTCGTTCGCCAGGGCGCGCGCAATGGCCACGCGCTGCTGCTCACCGCCGCTGAGTGCCTTGCTGGGACGGTTGATCTTGTCGCCCATGCCGACCGCGTCGAGCAAATCCGCTCCGCGGGATCGCATCTCCGCCTCCTGCCAGCGGCCAAGCTGGCGCATGGGAATCATGATGTTCTCCAGCGCGGTGAAATCCTGGAGCAGGAAGTGAAACTGGAAAATGAAACCCAGCAGCTCGTTGCGCTGCTGGGAAAGATCGTCGTCCTCCAAGCCCGCTACCAGCCGGCCGCCGATGGTGAGTTGTCCGGCGTCGGGCCGGTCGAGCAGACCGAGAATGTAAAGGAGCGAGCTTTTTCCGCAGCCCGAGGGTCCAACGACCGCGTGGGTGAAGCCGCGTTCCAAAGTCAGTGAAACACCCCGCAAAGCGTGGACGCGCGTCTCCGCTTCTCCGAGGTAGCGTTCCAATTTTTCACAAGCCAATTGGACGCCCGGAGCGTTGGGTGCCAGCGATTTTTCCCGGTGCCCAGGCATCTCGGGAATATCAGTCGTGTTCAACGGCTCGGGCAAACTGTCGGGGACGGCGGACATACGCGGGCAAAAAAGGGCAAGACGATTTTACTGACCCGAGCCACGCAAAGTGGCGACCGGGGCCAGATTGGCCGCACGGCGGGCAGGAAAATAACTGGCGGTCAGAACGGCGACGAAGGCGATCAACGTCGCGTAGATGTAGTGCTGCCCATTCCAGGCAACGAGGAACTGGTCCGAGGCGAACGGTCCGCGCAGTTTGATGGGGATGAGGGAGATCACGTAGGTCATCAACGCCCCGGCCATCGCGCCAAACAGCGAGCCGAAGGTCGCCACGAGAAATCCCTGGAAGAGGAAAATGGCGCTGATGTCAAAACGTTTATAACCCATCGAACGCAGGATGGCGATCTCACGAACCTTATCCAGGACCGTCATTGTCAGCGTGTTGAGAATCAGGACGCTGGCCAGGAAAATGATGATGGTCACCGTGATTGCCGCGGAGAGGCGCAACGTCGAAAAGAGTTGCAGCATGCCCTGTTCGCGCTCCTGCCAGGGGCGCGAGCGATGGTTGTAGAGCCGCTCGAAATGCTCGGCGATGGCCGGAGCCCGGTCGGGGTCGCGCAAGGTGACCAGGATCTGCGTGACCATCGAGGGCTTCTTGAGCAGGTTCTGCCCCAGACGCAGGGGCACGTACCCGCGCCGTTCGTCGATGACGTTGTTGCCGCTCCGGAAGATAGCGACCAGCGTCATCACTTTTTTGTCGCCGTCCGAGGTGATCAACGTGACAGTGTCCCCGATCTTGAGCTGCATTTTGTCCGCCAGCAGCGAACCCATGATCAGTCCGCTCGGGTTCACCCGGAAATCCTGGATGCTGCCGGCGATGATCTGCTCGCCCAGAGCCGTGGCGCGCAGTTGCAGCTCCAGGTCGATCCCCTGCAGCGTCATGACCTCCGTCTGGAAGTCACCCCGGGCGGTGATGTTGCCCTGGATGATCGGCGCGCAGGCGATCACACTCGTAAATTGGCGCGTCACCCGCATGATCTCCTCCGGATCGGTGATTCCCTCGTAGAACTTGCGCCGCTGCTGACCGCTCAGCACCGTGCCACCCTCGTTGCCGGAAAAACTGGTGTACCTGTTCTGAAACCGGTCGCTGATGACCACGGCTCCCGAGGTGCCCAGGATCGTCTTGATGAAATACTGCTCGAACCCCTGGGTTTGCGCCTGGGTGCAGACGAAAAAGGCGACACCGAACACCACGCCGAGCAGGCTGAAGATCAGGGAACGCTTGCGGCTGACGGTGAACCGCAGGCCGATGTAGAGCGAGGGAAACATGGCGGTCTGAGTCGGTGTCTCACTTCTTTTTGGCCGGGGCTTTCGTGCCAACCTCGTTGGTTTTCACGGCACGGACCCGCTGGCCGGGCCGGAAGGTGTCTTGATCGCTGACGATCACCGCATCGCCTTCCTTGATCCCATCGGTCACCTCGCAATATTCCATGCTCCGGAAACCGATCTTGACCGTCCGCTGCTGGACCACTCCGTCCACCACGATCAGCACCTGGTCAATGAGCAAGGCGCGCGTGGGAATAATCAGAGCGCCTTCCTTGCGCCCGAGGATGACGTTCATCTCCCCGGTTAGCCCGAAGAGAAGATCGTCCGGCGGTTGATCCAGTCCCAGCGTCACCGCGTAACGCGAACTGTTCGGATCGGGCGTGGGCAAAATGGCGGCCAGTGTCGCGATGATGCTGGTGTTTGGGTACGCGTATAGACGCAGTTCGGCCTTCATGCCGGGTTTCAGCTTGCCGACGTCCTCCTCGTTGACCTGGCCGCTGACGAACTTGTGGTCACTGGCCACGGTGAAGAGCAACGCGGTGTTACCGACGAAAGAGTTGTCGTTGAAAGCCTGCGTAAGCAGCGTGCCGTCCAACGGTGAGCGCACTTCGGCGTGCTGGAGTTGGTTCTCCAGCGTCTTGACGGCGGCGGCGGTGTTGTCCATCTGCCGCTGGATTTCGAGCTTCTCGTTGTCCACCGCCCCTTGAATTCTGACGACGTCGTTCTTGGCCGACTCGAAGTCCACGCGCGCGACTCCCTTGGGCACGCCGTCGGGTCCGGCGGGAAGCTTCAAATAAGCGTTGAGCTTGTCTTTGACGGATTGCAGCAGGCCGGCCGAAGGAGGGCCGAGCTTGGCGCGGGCGGCCGCAGCCTCGGCGTCGGTGCGCGCCTGGACGAGCAGACGCGTGGTCGGCTCGTCGTCGATGGTCGCCATGAGCTGGTTTAGCTTGACGTGAATACCTTGCGAGGTCGTCGTCGTGCCCAAGGCCGGATCGATGTGGATGTAGCCGCTGTTCTGGGCGTTGACCGGCAGCGTGATGTCCGATTGGATGCTCACCGTGCCGTACACGGCGGCGATCGCCGTGCCGCGCTGCGAGATGTAAACCTGCGCCGGGGGCAAATTGATGAACCGGGCGTACACCGCGTACGCCAAGCCGATCACCAGGAGCGCGATAGCGAAAGCGAGCTTGCCGTAGTGCCGGGAGAGTAAACTGGAACCTGTTGATGCCATAATAAACCGAAGAACCTGCGGGGCGTACCCCCAGACGGGCACGATGTCACTTACTTTACCGAACCGGTGTCGGGTTCGTGTTTTCTGCCTTCGTCGGCTGTAACGAAACGCAGGTAACCGCCCGTGACCCGATCGTACTCGGCCCGGCTGTTCGAGGCTTGGAGCTGGGCCTGCAAGAGGCTGCCGCGGGTGGTGAGTAGTCCGGTTTGAGCATTATCGAATTCCAACTGTGAGCCGGTCCCTTGGGCAACCGCGCCCGTCACAATGTTCAAAGTATCCTGCGCCGCCACCAGGTTATCGCGCAACGCCTGGATGGTGGCGGCAGCACTTTGCGCCGCGGCGCGCAGCTGCGAGAGGTCGCCCGTCACATTCTGCTCCAGCCGGTGCAGGTTGATCTCGACCGCCTCGCGCGTCCGGTCGATCTCCTGGGCCGCGCCGCGCACCGCTCCGAAGTCAAGGGCTGCCCAGTCGTACCGCGCGCCGGGCCGGATTTCCGTGGTGCGCACGTCGTCGCCTTCGCGCAACTGGTTGGGACGGTCGCTGCGCGAACTGCTCTGGGGAATCAGGTCGCCGGTGACGTAGACGCGTACCAGGGGGTAATACCCGGCCCGGGTGATCTTCGCGTCCTCGCGCTCGCTGCGGACGAGCACGCGCAACGCCTCCAAGTCCGGACGATGGGTAAGCGCTTGTTCTGCCGCCGCCCGAGGGTCGAAGTGCATCGGCGCTGCGTCCAACGTTCCCTCCAGACGCACGTTGGCCACCAGATCGCCACCGCCGACCGTGCGCTGCTCGCGGCCCATGGAGGCCAGCAACGCCGTCAGCGAAGTGCGATAGCTGCCGGTCGCCGAGGTGATTGCGGTCGAGAAGTTCGCGCGTTGGATTTGGGCTTGAAGCAGCGCCTGGCGCCCGGTGAGACCGGCGTTCACCAGGGTCTCCACCGTTTTGATGTTCGCCTCGTAAGTATGGTCGATCTCGCTCAGCAGCTTCCCGTTGTCCCGGTGGAAAAGCGCCTGGTTGAACAGGGTGCGCGTGGCGTACATCTGGGTGACCGCCACGGCATAATAATTTTCCAGGGCGGTGGCGTTTTCCAGGTTGCCCCGCCGCCAGGACGCGGGGATGGCCGCGTCGAAGACCGGCTGGTAGAGAGCTCCGGAGGCGATAACAAGGTATTGCGAGGCACGAACCGTTTCGACCGTCTTGTAAACTTGATTGCCGTTAGCGTCGAGTACGGGAACAACCATGCCCGGAACGGGACCTGCCTTGGTCACAGGTTGCAGCGTTTGAAGACTGCTTTCCTGGCCTTGGTAACCGGCCAAGCCGGAGATAGTGAGGGTGGGAAGCGCCCGCGAACGCAACGTCAGGCGGGTGCCCGCCGCCCGTTCGATCCCACGCGCCTGTTCCACCACCGACGGATTGTGCAGCGCGGTCTCACGGAGACAATCCTGCAAGGTCAGCGTTTCGGCTTGGACGGCGGGTGTTGCCAGCAGCAAGGCACCTGCCAGAGCGAAGAGGGCCATCCGCTTCATTTACCCGGTCCCCCGCTGTGGATCGGCACCGCTTTGCCGGTCGGGACAGGTGGCGGCAAATTAGCCGGACGCCCCTCTCCCATCGCGCGTTCCAGCCGCGCCACCGCCTGGTTGCACGCCAGGCGGCCGGAGAGTTCGGTATTCTCGGTTCGCGTCAGGTCAACGCGGCTGGCGAGCACGTCGAGCTGGGCGGCCAGACCGGCGGCGAAGTTGTTCTGCGTCACCTGAAGGGTTTCGTTGGCCAGACGGATGTTTTCGGCCTGGGGCCGGAGGGTCGCCTCCGCCTCCTGCAATTGGTAATAGGCGGTGCGCACATCGGCCTGCACCTGCTGGCGGATGGCCGTCAGACTGGCCGCGGCACCGCCGATCCGCGCGCGGGTGGCGCGCACCCGGCCCAGTGTCGCGAAGCCATCGAAGATCTGCCAGCTCGCGTTGACGCCGATGGTGTAACCGTTGAAAGAGTCGTCCTGCGCCAGCGTGCTGGTCTCGCTGTAAATGTCGTAGGCGGCAAATGCGTCCAGACGCGGACGGGTCGTGCTCTTGTCCACTGTAAGCTGGTGGCCTAGCGAGTCGAGATCCAACTGGCGGGAAGCAATCTCTGGCCGCTGGTTCTCCGCCCGCCTCAGGCAATCATCCAGGGAGTATTTGGTGGAGCGATACACTAATTCGCCACGGATATGGAAAGGGGCGGGAGCATCTCCGCTGGCGTACTGGATGGCCAGCACTTGCGCCAGCGTCACGTAGGCGGCATGCAGATTGTAGCGCGCCTCGTTGAGGGCGGGTTGCTCGTTGGCCAGGGCCACCTGGGCGCGGTTGACGTTGATCTGGCTGACGCTGCCAGCGGAGAGACGGTCTTGCTGATCCTTGAGCTGTGCTCCCAGGAGGTCGAGCGCCTGCTGGCTCACGCCGATGACCCCCTCCGCGTAGAGCGTCTGGTAAAAGGCGATCCGCACCGCTAAAATGGTTGTCTCCAACTGTGCCTGATAATCCAGCGCCGCACTGCGCTCGGCGAGCTTTGCCACGGCGATGCGCGCCCGGACCGCCCCGGACGAGAACAGGTTTTGCGTCACCCGGACGTCCACGTTGTAATCGTCCGTGCGCCGGGTGACGTCCAGGTTACCCTGACTGGCCAGGCCCTGTTCACGTTTCTGGTAGTAGCCGCTGCTCTGCACGGTGGGAAAAATGCCTGCCTTCGCCTGGGTTACGGCAGCGCGGGCACCTTCCACCCGCTTGGCGGCGATCAACACGTCGGGATTTTGCCGGATCGCGAGCGTGATGCAATCCGTCAGCGTGTAAGTGGGCCGGTAGGAAGGCCCGGGCAATGGCGGTGTGGCGTCCCCAGCACGGACCGGAGCGGCGGCAAGAGGGAAGGCGACCAAGAGGCAGACGGCCGTCAGCCCCGGCAAACAGGCAAGATTCGGCCGGCGGCGGCAGGAAAGTGTCGGTGGCATTAAAGGAGGGGATACGCAAAAGATGGACGCGCGGCCCTGCCGTCTTTAGGGACGATGGGCGCGGCGGCCAAGCGAGAAAGTGTACGGATTTCCGGTCGAACGCAACGCCGGAACGATATTGCGGGTTGACGAAGACCGGGGGTGTCCGGTATGTGCAGAGGCGTTCAATGTTCAAAGTGCCGCTCTTCACGGACCGCAGCAAGCCTATCGCTGAGCGCTGCCGGACCGACCCCAACACCCGACTCCGACTCAGGTACGCCCCTTACTACCATGTAGTGGAGGAGGCGAGAGGTCTGGACATCGTCATCGGCGGCAAGCGCCTGACCATGATGTGCTCCAACGAGTACCTGGGTCTGAGCACGCATCCCGAGGTCATCCGGGCCTCGAAAGAGGCTCTGGACCGTTGGGGAACCAGCCCGTGCGGCTCGCGTCTGGCGAACGGCACGCGCTCCTACCACGTCGAATTGGAAGAAGAACTCGCCGCGTTTTTGGGCAAGGAAGCCTGCCACGTTTCCGTTGCCGGCTACATGGCGTGCATGTCGAGCCTTTCGAGTCTGGCGCAGCGCGGGGACACGATGATCGTGGACAAAAGCATCCACTCCTCCCTCTGGGACGGCGCGATCCTGAGCGGTGCCGAGGTGGAGCGTTTCACCCACGAGAACATGCGCAGCCTGCGCGCTCTGCTCGGCCAGCTTGATCCCGGTCAGGCAAAGATGATCGTCGTGGACGGCGTGTACTCGATGGAGGGGCACATCGTTTCCCTGCCCGAGATCGCCCAACTGGCGGAGGAACACGCGGCTTTCCTGGTGGTTGACGATTGCCACGGCTTCGGCGTCCTGGGGCGCGAGGGCCGCGGCGTCGCGGATCATTTCGGTCTGACCGACCAGGTTGACCTCATTTGCGGCAGCTTCTCCAAATCGTTGGCCAGCACGGGTGGATTTATCGCCGCGGACCGTTCCACGATCGAATATCTGCGCTCCACCAGCCGGCAAATTATCTTCAGCGCCGCCATTGCGCCCGCCGCGGCAGCGGCGGCGCGGGCGAGCCTGCGGGTGATGCAGCGCGAGCCGCAGCACAAGGAGCGCCTGTGGGAGAACACCCGCTACCTCCAGGGCATTCTGCGGAGCCTCGGCCTGGATTTTT
Source organism: uncultured Chthoniobacterales bacterium (assembly GCA_964245965.1). GTDB lineage: Bacteria > Verrucomicrobiota > Verrucomicrobiia > Chthoniobacterales > SZAS-18 > CAWCJJ01. The sequence continues at coordinate 21,038 of CAXTOP010000022.1, read as the reverse complement.
GGGAGAGCCCGACACCGGCGATTCCGATCGTCATCGGTGACAAGGACAAATGTTATTTCGTCTGGAAATCGTTGCAGGATCAGGGGTTCTTCACCACGATGTCCACCTCGCCCGGCGTCCCCGTCGGCAAGGACCTTATCCGCACGGCGGTCAGCTCCATGCACACCACGGAAATACTCGATCGTTTCGGCGACGCGCTGAAAGTAGCGATCAAAAAGGCCGGCTACCGTCCCCAGCCGGCCGCCGTGGCGGCGGTAGCCTAGCGGCTGCTTGGCCCCTCTCCGGTCAACCGGATAGGCGCACTTATTTCAAGATGGCCAGCAGCCGCTTGAAAGTTTCGCCTTCTGCCCGGCCGAGGAATTCCCAAGCCACGGCTTCCACGCTGGTCACGCGTTTGGCGGCGTGTTCACGCAGTTCGTGGAGCGCCAGTCGGTGATCAACGGGCGACCGTGAACTGACCGCATCCGCCAGCAAATAGATGGCGTGCCCGCGCGCGTGCAGATCGTACACGGTTTGACGAACGCAAACGTGGGTCTCGATCCCGGTCACCAGCAGCGTCGGCGGCAGCTCCTGCGGGCCGAAAACCGGAGCGGCGGAAAGTTCGTCCTTCCACCGTGCGGGCGGTGCCTCCTCACCGAGAACAGCCAGGATGGGAGCCACCGTGCGGCCGATCTTTGCGGGTGCCTGTTCGGTGTGGAAAACCGGCAACCCGAAGAGTCTTGCCACCTGCACGGCATGAACCACCTTGCGCACCAACGTATCAGGCTCCGTCATCACGGGCACAAGGCGTTCCTGCACGTCGATCACCAGAAGCGCGGTCTGCCGGGGGTCCAATCGCCAGCTCATCGTGTCTGCAGCTTAACGCGGGCGAAGCGCGTCGGCAGCCGACTTTTTTGGACTCCAAAGCGGCACGGCGCACGAAGAGTTTCTTGCCATGAACAAAATTCCGCCCTCCCACGAAAGCACTCCCGAGCCCCAGAGCCTCACCCGCGAAGGCGATCCCTTCCGCAAGTCGCAGGAGGAATTTGTGGACGACCAGGCCTCTCCTTCCATCGACAAAAGCGAGTACGAGGCCAACGGTGGCAAGACGCCCGAGCCCGCGCGCGAGCAAGAGGGCGAACGCCCGACCAAGTAGGCCGTTCCCACGAGGCGGAGGATAACGGGCGGCACCGTGTTTCCGGTGTTGCCCGGCGGAAATCGGACCTTATGTTGCGGTCACTAACTTATGGACAAACCCGAGTGGATTCTTTACGTCAAAACCCGCTGCCCCTGGTGTGTTCAAGCGGTCGCGTACCTGCAAAAGCACGGTTACGCTTTCACGGAAATTGACGTTCTGCGGGACAAAGACGCTTTCGCGAAGATGCGCCAGCTTTCCGGCCAAAGCCTGACGCCCACTCTGGTCATCGGCGACCTGCTCCTGCCGGATTTCGGCGTGGACGAGCTGGAAGATTTCCTGAAGCAGAACCAGCTCAGACCGCACGCACCTTAGTGACCATCGGCTTGAAGCCCGGCGGCTTCGTGCGGATCCAGGCGACAAACTTGGCGATCTCCGGGTGAGCCCGCAAGCTCGGCAGATCGTGGAAGCGGCGTTCCAGTTCCTTTTCACTGAACACCGCGTGCAGTTGTTTGTGGCAGCCGGCGCAGAGCATCAGCAGATTGGCTTTGACCAATTTACGGTCAAAGTTTTTTTTGTTCCACTTGTTGCGGTGGCGGCACTGGGGAACGAGGTGATGGCGGGTCAGGGACGTTTCGCGCCCGCAGAGTTCACAGGGACCAGTCATTGCAGTCTCCAGACAGGAAGAATATACGCCCACGCGTCCTGTCTGGAAACTGTCACCCGGCTGCCAGGACGCCTTTTATTCCAGCGCGCCGAGCATCTCTCGCAGCTTTGCCAGCTTGGCCTCGGAGTCAGCCTGCCGCTGACGGTGCTCGGCCACTACGGTGGCCGGAGCGTTGGCGACGAACTGCTCGTTGGCGAGCTTGCGGGTGGCCGCGTGCAAATCGCCGTCCGTCTTGAGAATTTCCTTCTCGATCCGCGCGCGTTCCGCTTCCACGTCCACCAATCCGGCCAGCGGCATGAACAACTCGCCCAACGGCGTGAGCGCCGACGGAGTGCCGCGCGGCGGCTGGTAATCCGGCTGCAAGGCCAGGTCCTCGGCGTTGATCATGCGGGTCAGCGCCCGCATCCCGCTGGCGAAGTTCCAGGCATCCTTTTCCAGGTCGGTCACGATCTCCTTCCGCAGCCGCAGGACGAAGCGCGCGGGCTTGCTGAGCGGCACGTTGTACTCGGCGCGCAGGTTGCGAGCGAGGCTGACCGTCGTGTAAAGTTCCACCGTGTCGAGTTGCGCCGTCGCCACTTCCTCGGCCGTGCCGGAAAGTCCGAGCGGGTCGCCCAGGCGCTGGTAAAGCAGGAACCGGGACTTGCGCCACGGGCGGGAAACGGGTGGCTTCTGCGCCGGCTCGGAGGCGGCTACCTCCGCTTCTCCCCCCCCCTTGCCCGCGGCGTGCGGCGGAAAGCTCAGGCGTTCGCTCAACTCCTCCGTCAGGTGCGGCATGAAGGGATGGAGAAGACGCAGGAACTCCGTCAGCACCCGGTACATGGTGAACAGCGCCACGTGCTTGGCGATGGCTTTTTCCGTCACCCGTTCGCCTTCGCGCAGCGACTCGACGCCGAGGATATCCGCCTTGGCAGCTTCCACGAACCAATCGCAGTAATCGCTCCAGAAGAAATCGTACAGGCGTTGCGCCACCTCGTTGAAACGAAACTCCTTGTAAGCCGCTTCCACCGCGAGTTGCGTGTCTCGCAGCTTGACCTCGATGTCCAGCACGTACGGAGCCGGCCGGTAGCTGATGCGCGTGCCGAAGGGCAGCGCCGCTTCCTGCATCTGGTAGAAGCGCGCGGCGTTCCAGATCTTGTTGGCAAAATTCCGGCCTTCCTCGATCTGCTTTTCGTCGAAGCGGATGTCCTGTCCCTGGGGAGCGATGCGCATGATGCCGAAGCGCACGCCGTCGGCACCGTAATCGTCCATGAGCTTGATCACGTCGGGCGAATTGCCCAGCGATTTGCTCATTTTCTTGCCTTTGGCGTCGCGGATCAGTCCGGTGAAATACACGTTGCGGAACGGGATGTTGTCCTCCGTCCGCTCGCTCACGCCCGGCTTGAACTCCAGCCCGGCGATGATCATGCGCGCCACCCAGAAGAAAATGATGTCGGGGCCGGTGACCAGCACGTCCGTCGGGTAGAACTTGGCACGGGTGGCCGGCTCCATCGTCTCGTAGGCCCACAACCAGCTCGAAAACCAAGTGTCGAGCGTGTCGGCGTCCTGTTCCCAGCCCTCGCCCGGCGACTCCAACTGCACGCGGATCTCAGAAGTCCCACCCGCTGGCTCTGGTCGTCGGTACCAGGCCGGGATGCGGTGGCCCCACCAGACCTGCCGGCTGATGCACCAATCCTGAATGTTCTCCAGCCACTGCACGTACACCTTCTCCCAATGCGACGGGAAGAAGCGGATGAGGTGCTCGCGCACCACACGCAGGGCTTCCTCCGTCTGCGGGTAACGCAGAAACCATTGTTCGCTCAGGCGCGGTTCGATGGGCACTTGCGAACGCTCGCTGAAGCCGACGTTGTTCTCGCAAGGCTCCTCCTTCACGAGTGCGCCCTGCCCGGCGAGAAGTTCCCCGGCCCGCTTGCGCGCCTCGAAGCGATCCAGCCCGTCGAGTTCCGGCACGGCGGGGCAGTTGATCCGACCATCGGCGTGCAGCACGTCGATGGTCGGCAGATCGTGGCGGCGGCCGATCTCGAAGTCCGCCTTGTCGTGCGCGGGAGTAACTTTCAGCACGCCCGTGCCGAACTTCGGGTCGATGTGCGCGTCGCCCACGATGGGCAGTTCCGCCCGCAGGAGCGGACGCCAGACGTGTTTGCCGATCAGATCACGGTAACGCTCGTCCTCGGGATGCACCGCCAGAGCGGTGTCGCCCATCAGGGTTTCGGGCCGGGTCGTGGCAACTTCCAGGAAGCGGCCCGGGTGCTCCACCAGTTCGTAGCGCACGTGGTAGAGCGTGCTCTTTTGCGCCCGCGACTCCACCTCCTCGTCCGACAAGGCCGTCATTGCCGCTGGGTCCCAGTTCACCATGCGCAGGCCGCGGTAGATGTAGCCCTTGTTGAAAAGATTGACGAACACCCCCTGTACGGCGGCGGCGTAATCGCCATCGAGGGTAAAACGCTGGCGCGCCCAGTCGCACGAGCAACCCAGGCGCTTGAGCTGGTCGATGATGAGGTTGCCATGCCGCTCCTTCCAATCCCAGGTGCGGCGTAAAAATTCTTCGCGCCCGAGGTCGCGGCGCGTGATTTTTTCCTCTTTGCGCAGGGCTTTCTCCACGGCGGTCTGCGTCGCCAAGCCGGCGTGATCGGTGCCCGGCAGCCAGAGGACTTCCTTGCCCTCCTGACGGGCGCGGCGGGCCAGCACGTCCTGGATCGTGTTGTTGAGCACGTGGCCGAGGGTGAGCACGCCGGTGATGTTTGGCGGCGGGATGACGATGGAAAAGGCGGGGCGATCCGGCGTGACTTTCGCCGGGTCCGCCGCGAAGCAGCCGGCTTCCAACCATCGGGCGTACCATTTTGCCTCGACGCTGGCCGGCTCGTAAGCCTTGGGAATCTCGCGGTCGGAAGGAGCAGGCATCGTCATAAAGTAAAATACAGGAAAGCACTGGCACAGGCAACGGCTGGCGGTACAAGACCCTCGTTTTCACAAAAATGATATAATTTCATTTTCATGAAACCATGACGGATGTATATGGCAGGACATCCTTTGCCATGTCCTTGCGATTCCTTTTCATCGACTTCAACTCGTTTTTTGCCTCGGTCGAGCAAGCCACCCGGCCGGAGTTGCGGGAGCGACCCGTGGCCGTGCTGCCCGTCATGGCGGAAACGACCTGCTGCATCGCCGCCAGCCAGGAAGCGAAACGCTGCGGAGTGAAGACCGGCACACCGGTGTACGAAGCCAAGCAGCTTTGTCCCGGGATCGAATTCGTGGAAGCCCGTCCGAAGGTTTACGTGCATTTTCACGACAAGATCAAGGAGGTTGTCAACGCTTGTCTGCCCATCGGACAGGTCGCTTCCATCGATGAGATGTACTGCGAACTCTGGGGCCAATGGTGCCAGCCCGAGCCCGCGCGAAAGCTCGCCCGCGAGATCAAGCGGCTCATCGCGCATGCCGTCGGCCCGCAATTGACCAGTTCCATCGGGCTGGCTCCGAACGTTTTTCTCGCCAAGGTCGCCTCGGACATGCAGAAGCCCGACGGTCTGGTCGTCATCGAGCAGAAGGATCTGCCGGATTGTCTGTACCCGCTGGAACTGCGCGACTTTTGCGGGATCGGCCGCAACATGGAAACGCGTTTGCGGCGCGCCAGGATCACGACGGTGCGCGAACTCTGCGATGCGTCGCGCGGAACGTTGCGGGGCGTTTGGGGCGGAGTGGAAGGGGAACGTTTTCACGCCAGCTTGCACGGCGAGGTGGTGCAGCGCGCTCCCACGCGACGCCGGACGCTCGGGCACAGCCACATCCTGCCGCCGAACCTGCGCACCGAGGAGGGCGCGCGCGCGGTCCTGCACCGGCTGGTGCAAAAAGCGGCGATGCGCCTGCGTTCCTACCACGGTCTGGCCGGAGGTATGGGCTGGTTTTTGCGTTTCGGGGAGGATCAGACCTGGAGTGACGAGGTGGAATTTGCCCACACCGGCGACACGCTGACGTTTGTCAAAACCTTGGAAGCTCTCTGGCAGCGGCGGCTTTCCTCCGTGCGGGTGACACCCCTGGCGGTCGGGATGACTTTTTTCGACATCATCGCGGAGGAAAACCACACGCCCTCACTTTTCGATCAGGCGGAGGAACAGCGCCGCCACGCGTTGCTCGCCGCCGTGGACGAGATCAACCGCGACAAGGAAAAATATCCGACCCGGGTTTACTTTGGTGGTGCGCACAACGCGTTGGAATACACGCCGATGCGGATCGCCTTCAACCGCATCCCTGATGAAGCAACGGAAGATTAGAGCGGTTCCAAAATGATTGAGCGCTTTGGACGGGCACGCGCCGTCGTGCCCTTGACTCTCTGCCTCTGCCCAGATGAAGTGGGGCACGACGGCGCGTGCCCGTCCAATGCTTGGCCAGCAAAACACCCTTGTCAAAACACCAGGCCGCGGGTGAGTTGGTTTGGCTGATGAGTGGTTGCGACGGAAACCTGGGGGTCCAGGCGCGCCGGCAGCGTCGCGCCGGTGCGCCAGGTGCCTTTGATCAATACTTCCTTGGGGTGCTCGGTGGGCCCGAGCCGGTTGGCGTTGAGCCGTTCGACGACGAGGTCGAAGGCGGCGGCTCCCACCTCGGGCAGGTTGCCGTCGATCCCGGTCGTATCCTTCATCTCCCGGGCCGTCCGGTAGAGGTAGGCGAGCCCGAGGTCCTCCGGCACCCGCAGGCCCAGCTTGGTGATGAAGCCCCGCAACTGGATTTTGTACACGAGCAAAGCATCCGGCTGGTTGCGCGACATCCAGGCGCGAAACTCCGGGAACTCCAACCCCGGCGACGGCACGAACAACTCGCAGCGGTCCTGCTCGGGCACGCCCCGCTGCCAATCCAGGAACGCACCGGACCACAAATTATTGGAGATGGAGTTGTTCAACTCCGGCACCACCAGCGCCACGCGGCGGTAGCCGAGATCGTGCATTTGCCGCAGAGCGAGCTGCACGTTGAAGAAGCCGTGGAAATTGGCGCGATCCACGGAAGCCGCCCGGAAATAAGCACTCAACCCGGCCACAGCGAACCCTGCCGGGTTGAAGGTCACCGGCTGATCACCCTCACGCGAGAAGCCCAGCAGCACGCCCACGATACCGCGAGCCCGCAGAGTGGATTCCAGCCGTGCCGTGTCACCCTGGTAATCCGACAACGGAAACACCTCCACGCGGAAACCCAGCTGCTCGGCCCGCCGCCGCACCCCCTCGTACTCCCACCGGCAGACGTCCTTGGTGCGCCAATCCTCCCGGCCGTAGTTGGTGACGAGCGCCACCACGTTGGCCTCGGAGGCTTTGCCACCGGGTCGGCGGCTCGCCATCAGAGCGCTCACGAGTGGGTTGGGACGATAGCCCAACCGATCGGCCAGAGAACGCACCCTGGCTGCGACTGCTGCACCGATGCGGGGGTCTCCGCGCAGCGCCCGGGAAACCGTCGAGGCGTCCACCCCCAGTTCCCGGGCGATCTCGCACATCCGGACTGGCTGGGCGCGGTTCATCGGGGAGAATCATCCGACCAACTGGTGGTCCAACCGGCGCGCAGCGTTCGATGTCACCGGCTGCCGGCCGCAAATCTGCCCGGCCAGAAACCGCGCGTCCTCCGCCACGCCGCAGAAACGTCCGGAGCCCCAGGTGTGTTGCCATGGCAACCCCAGGAAGTACACACCCGGCACCGCGGTCACGCCGCGCGCGTGGTTCGGGTAGCCGCGGCCGTTGAACACCGGCACATCCAGCCAGCGGTAATCCGACCGGAACCCGGTGCTCCAAACCACGGCGCGGACGTTGGACGCGGCATAATCTAATTCCCGAGCCTCGCGACCCGATGGCTGCCAGACGGGCCGGTAGCGGTCCTCGGCAGGAGCATCGATGCCGTTGGCGTCGATGTGCCGGTCGATCTGGTCCTTGATCCTCTCGGCAGCCGCGTCGGCGCGTTCGAGATTGTCGGCGAGATCGTCGGCGAAGCTCAGGCGGCTGCCGTGTACGCCGGCCAGCCGGCCGTGGAGCTGCATGCCCTCCAGGGCGAAGCGGCGCAGGTCGATGTCGCGCCCGCCGTCGCGGCCGGTGACGTAGTGGTTGGTCTTGTCCCGGGTCTGGTTGACGCCGGCGTGTTCCTCTACGGGCCTGGCGTAGTGGCCCATCTCGTCAAGCCACGCCACCACGTCGCGCCCCCGGTAGCGGCGCGCGGTGCGGGGCGCGCCGCCAACGCAGAGATGCACCCGCCGCCCGGCCAGGTGCAGATCCTCCGCGATCTGGCAGCCGGACTGACCCGTGCCCACGACCAATACTTCTCCGGGTGGCAGTTGACCGGGATTCTTGTAGGACGAGGAATGAATCTGCACCACCTCCGGCGCGAAGCGTTCGGCGACGCGTGGGATCGTCCCGGTGTGATAGCCGCCGGTCGCCACCACGATGGCGTCCGCCGTGTAGTGGCCGCGGCTTGTTTTCACTTCAAAAACGCCTGACTGGCTTTGCCTGACCTCGCTGACCGCGACGCCCTCCAGCAGAGGCGGCTGGAAGGAGCGTTTATACGCTTCGAGGTAAGCGACGATCTCGTCGCGCAGCATGAAGCCGTCGGGGTCGCTGCCGGCGTAGGAAAATCCCGGCAGGGTGCATTGCCAATTCGGGGTCACCAGGCAGAAGCTATCCCAACGTTGAGTCTGCCAGGCGTGGCCCGCGTGGTTCTTTTCGAACACCGCGTGGTCGATGCCGTGTTCCTTGAGGCAGTAACTCATCGAGAGGCCTGCCTGCCCGCCGCCGACGACGATCACCGCGTGGTGCGTGGCGGTGCCGTCCATCGTGTTGTGCCCCGGGTGGTCCATAAAAGTAGTCAGATGCTCACGATCCGCACCGTGCCATCCTTGGCGTAGTGCTGTGGCCAGGAAACGATGGTTGCCAATTGCGAGGCGGCATTCGAACAGCCGAAGCCGTATCTTTCCTGCACGCGCCTGTCGGCGATCGCGTACGCCTCGCGGCTGCGCTGGACGAACTCCGCCAGCGGCAGTTCCTCGCCCGCTTTGAAGTAATCCCGCACCACGCTGGAGGGCGAGTAGCATACGTGCACCTCACCGTCGGGGAGCCGGACCTGGAAGAGCATTTCAGGCATGGGATGATTTTTCGAAGGTGGAAAGGGTCGAGCAGGCGGCACATTTGGCGCAGCCGGCCTTGACGGTATCGCTGGTCATGCCCGCGTCGTTGAGCCACTGTCCGAGCGGCTGGAGGACCGCGCGCATGAACCCGGCGGACGGCGGCGCGTGGCCCGCCAGCGGCGTGCCGCCCACCGGCACGAACGGCACCACGAACGGATACACGCCCAGGTCGATCAATTGCCGGGCCGCTTCCAGCAGACCCTCTGTGGTATCGCCAAGTCCCGCAAGCAGGTAGGTGCTGACCTGCCCGCGCCCGAACACCGCCACCGCCGCGGCGAACGCTTCCAGGTAAAACGCCCGGGGCACCTCCGCCTTGCCGGGCATGATGCGCGCGCGCGCTCTTTCGTCCCAGGCTTCCAGGTGCATTCCGAGACTGTCCACGCCGGCGGCGCGCAGGCGCGGGAACCAGCCAAAATCCGCCGGCGGCTCGCATTGTCCCTGGATGGGTAACCCGGTGCGCTGCTTGATCGCGTGGGCGGACTCAACCAGGACCGCTGCTCCGCGGTCGTCGGAGGGCGGGGTACCGGTGGTCAGGACGACGTGGCGCACGCCGTCGAGTGCCTGCGCCGCGGCGGCGACCTCGGCCAGTTGCGCCGGGGTCTTGCGCGCCACCGTGCGCCCGGCGCGCAGCGACTCGCCGATGGCGCAGAACTGGCAGCGGGTTTCCCGGTTGCCGTAGCGCACACAGGTTTGCAGCACGGTCGTGGCGAGGGTGTCGCGCGAGTGCAGTTGCGCCAGCTTCCAGTAAGGGATGCCGTCCTCCGTGCTCAGGCCGTAGAACTTCGGCGGTGCCGGAAAGGAGATTTCGCAGAGCACCGCCGCCTCGTCTTCCTTCTCCAGGAACGAGACACCGCGGTAATCCGGCACGCGGGCAAAGTAAGGCGAGTCCCCCGCCCCACGCGTGTGGACGGGCACCATGATCGTCGTGCCCAGCAGGGTCACCGCTTTGTGGTCGGTCGGCCCCGCGCCGCCCACCCGGCTCGCCGCGCCCACGGTGCTGTCACCCAAGCGCAGGCCGCGGGTTTGCAGTTCAGAGAGCAGGAACTGCTTGTGCGTGAGCAGCGCCGTTTGGAAGTCGAGCGTGGTGGTCATCGTTGCCATCGGCTGATGAGGAGGGGTGAAGGAGGTGGTCGGATTCGTCGAGATCGTCGGAAGAAGTGTTGGTACCCGCGGAGGCGGTTACCACGTGCGGGCGGGGCGTACGGTCGATGTGCAAAGAGAAAATATCGGGCCGGGCGTAGTGGCCGACCGAGTCAAGCATGCGCTTGCGCTTGTGGAGCAATGCCGGGTCGAGTTCGGCGATCGCCATGCCTTCGCCGCTGGTCACCGGCGCGCACAGGGGCACGCCCTCGGGCGAGATGATGGCCGTGTAGCATCCGCCAGTCAGCACGCGGCGCATCTTCTCGTCCGGCGTGATCGATTCGATCTGTTCGGGCGTCAGCCAGCCCGTGGCGTTGACTACGAAGCAGCCGCTTTCCAGCGCGTGGTGGCGGATCGTCACCTCGATCTGGTCGGCGAAGATCTGGCCCACCATCGAGCCGGGAAACTGTGCGCAGTGGATCTCTTCGCGCTCTTCCATCAACGCAAAACGCGCGAGCGGGTTGTAGTGCTCCCAGCAGGCCAGCGCGCCGAGGCGACCCACGGCGGTATCGACCGCGCGAAAGCCGCTGCCGTCGCCCTGGCCCCAGATCATGCGCTCGTGGTAGGAGGGCGTGATCTTGCGGCGCTTGAGGACCAGCGTGCCGTCGGCGTCGAAGATGAGCTGGGTGTTGTACAGGCTGCCGCCGTCGCGCTCGTTGACGCCGATCACCAGCACCATCTGATGCCGCCGCGCCGCTTCCGCCAGACGGCGCGTAGTGGGGCCGGGCACCTCGACCGCCTGCTCGTACAACCGCAGGTGCTCCTTGCCCGCCGAGACCGGAGGCAGCACGAAGGAAAAATACGGGTAGTACGGCAGAAACGTCTCGGGGAAGACGGCCAGCCGCACGTCCTGCCCGGCGGCGGCGGCTACGGCTGCGCAGACGCGGTCGCAAGTGCCCTCGCAACTCGTCAGGTCGGGTGCCAGCTGGATGCCGGCAGCCTTGAAGCGCTTCATGGCAAGGGTACCCCGGAGGGTATTAGACCGTCCAGGAATCCAGGATGACCGCGTTCGCCTTCTTGTGGACGAGGATGATGTCGAGCACATCGAGCGGACCCACCGGCGTGATGCCCGGGAGGAACGCTTTCTCCGTCTGGCCGTAGAGCGCCTGCGTCGAAAAGCGGCAACCGTAGATCTTGCCGCCTTCCTCCATGAACTTGGAGAGACGCTGGTTGACGTAGAGGTGACCCGGGAAAGCCTCGTCCCCCAGCGTGGGAAAACCTTTCTGGAAGCCCATGGTCACACCCGGGCCATAAAGCAGGATGCTGGTCTCATAACCTTTGCGCAGCAGCCGGGTGGCCGCGAGCGTGTTGACCAGCGAAATAGACCCTTCGAAGGCAATGGTGTGAAAGGTCACCAGAGCTTTCTCACCGGGATCGGCTTTCACGTCGGGGAACACTTTTTGTTCGTAGTCCACCAGGAAGTCCCCGGCCTTGTTCATTTCACGTTCGACGACTGGCATAAATAAAATGGAGTGGGCTTGTGTGTTTGTGAACGGTGCGTTCCGTTGTGGAACGGTGATTGTGTAAGGCAATAGCAAGCCGTGAACCGCGACGGTTTTACACCATCAAGAAAGCCGGCGTTTTTATGCACATCATTGCATAAAGGCGGATGATGCCGCTCTTTGCTTGAAAGCGTCAGTTTGCTCGCTGGCTGTGCGGGTCGGCATGGATCAAATCACAACACTTCTGATGGTGTGATTTGACCAGCGGAGAATCTTTGGCGCACCGGGGCAAACATGATTCCTTCATCCGGTCCTTGCTGATCGGCGCGTCATGTCCGGCTTCCCGTCGAGGCACCGTGTTACCCGTTGTTGTCCGAAAACGTTTCTTCCAGATAACGTTGTTGCGCGCCGCCGTGATGGAGTGTCAATCCGGGTGTCTGCGTGATCCGGCCGACCGGCGCACACACGATATTCCGCTCGGCGAAAGAGGCGACGATGCACACGGTGTCCGCCGGCGCAACGCTCAGCAAATAGCCGTAGCTGGGAAAGGTAATCAGCCAGCGTTCCAGATCGACCCCAACCGGCCGGGGCAGGCGATCCAGCCAGAGTTCGGCTCCGATGCGTGAGCATTCCAGCAACATGGCCAGCGTGCCGACGATGCCGCCGTTGCTGATGTCCTTGCCAGCCACGCGCGGGCAGTTTCTGGCCAGCAGAGGCAGCAGCGCCAGATCGGCGCGCAGCCGCTCCGGCGGTGCCTCGGTGCTGGTGTTCCAGAAGGGCTGGCTGCCCCGGTAGCTTCCCCGCAGGTCCACGGCCATGAGCAGGTCGTCGCCGGGAAGGGCGTCGAAACTGGTGATGAGCCGCTCCGCCCTTCCCAGGACGGCCGCCGCGAGGTACGGCAAACCGCCTGCCGAAAGGCGCGTCGTGTGCCCGCCGACGATAGGCACCCCGTAGGCGCGCGACGCCGCGGCCATGCCCTCCCAAAGCGCGGCGGCGTGTTCCTCGCCCGCCGTCCAGAGCACATCGACCACCGCCGTCGGCCATCCACCCATTGCCGCCACGTCGCTGAGATTGACCATCACCGCCGAATAGCCCGCAAACCACGGGTCGCTTTCGGCAAAACCCGGCAGCATTCCCTCGGCCGCGAAGAGCAGAAATCCGTCGCCGTCCGGGATGGCCGCGCAGTCATCCCCCAACCGCACCTCGCCCGCGAGCCCTCGAGCGGGCGCATAGGCACCGGCGATGTCGAGCTTTGCGCGGACCGACACGCTCTGCACGAGCAGTGTGACCACTTTCTCCAGGAGATGAACATCGCTTTCCTCCTCCGCCATCGCCGTCTCCAGAATTCTTTAAAAAACACGGTGAGCTGGACGATAGTAATTGAGGTCCGCGCGCATGTGAACGTGCGGTAAACCGTGCAAGGACACCTCGTCGAGTGGTTCCCAGTGCAACCGCTGGAAAAAGCGGGCGTTCTGGCTTTGCACGGTGGCTAGAAATTCACGGCAGCCAAGGGCGTGCGCGGTGGAGACCGCCTTGAAGATCAGGCCGGCTCCCAAGGCTCCGAGACCCCGGTGAATCGGCTGGCGGTTGCGTGCCGCCACGCTCGAACTCAGGCGCTTGACGCTCCGGAAGTCGGTCGCCACGCCCAGACGGCTGCCAAACCAGACCCCCGGGCGGCGTTCGTCGATCCGGACCACACCCACGACTCGATCCTCCATGCCGGCGATGAGCGTTTGACACACGATCGGGATGGCCACCTCGTCAATCGCATCGGCGTCACTCCCGGAGAACACCTTCTGCTCGTCGCAGAAAATTATCCTGCGCAGATGCCGGTAGCCGGCGATCTCAAAAGGCGCTTGGGCAATCTTGAAGATAAAATCTTGCGCTACGAACGGTGTGAAATCCTCTAAAATCATGCCCTTAAGTGTCCACCAGGCCGCTGTTCGGGTCCCTGGGGCCGGGTATGAGCACGCGATGTGCCAGCCTTTCTGCGCGAGGCAATGAACGAAAGCGGATGAAACACGGTGCCGCCCGCCTTTCATCCGCCATCGAAAGAGGACTTTCTCTTCCGTTTACGGTTTCACCTTGAAGATCGTGTACGGCTCGGTGCGCGCACTCTTGCCGCCGTTGTACTGCGGGGCATGGTGAATGTGCGAGCAGGAGAAGTAGATCGACCCGTCCGGCCCCTCGGCGAACGAATCCGGCCACTGGATGCGCGGGTCGGAGCAAACCAACTCGATCTTGCCTTCCGGCGTACGACGCTGGATGGCTCCGTCACGCAGGTCGCTCAGGTACAGGTTGCCGTCTTTGGTCATCCACAACCCGTCGCAGGGAAAGGAGAGGCCGACCTTTTCCACGGCCTTGCTCAGGTCGCCCTCGCTCAGGCTCTCGTCGCGCAGTTTGGCAGTGGCGACCCGGTAGAGGGTGTCACCCATCACCGCCTGGTAGTACAGGTACCCGTTGTCGGGCGAGAGGGCGATGCCGTCCGCGTTGAACTTGGGCCTCTGCTTCTCGGCGGTCATGACTTCCTTGCCGTTGATGACCAAATCAACGTGCTTGTTGAGCAGCGTGGACTCGTCTTCCACGAGCACGCGGCGGGACTTGCCGCTCTTGAGATCGACCACCACGATGCTGCCCACGCCGCTTTCGGTCAGGTAGGCGACCTGCCGGGCGGTGTCGAAACGCACGTCGTTGAGGTAGCTCTTGGCCGGAGCGATGTCCGCGCCGAACGGGATGACCTGCGTGACCCGGTTGGTGCTGAGATCGATCTTCACCAGCTTCGGTGCGCCGGGCTGGGTGCCCGTCATGCCGGGATTGCCGGTGTCGAGGACCCAGAGGGCGTCCGTGTCGTCAACGACCACGCTCTGCACGCAGACGAACTTGTTGGCTACGTCCGGGTCCTTGTCCTTCCACGAGTTCCAGGTCTCGTCGGGGAAGGGCTTGGTGGAGCTATCCGGCGCGACTTCGGTGACCGCGTATTTATAGTCGTTGGTCCAGCGCGGGAAGTTGGCGAACAGGCGTCCGGTTTTGGACACGGCGATGCCCGTCACCTGGTAGTCTTCGAAATGCGCGACCTCGGTGATGGGGTTGCCCTTGGCGGCGGGCGGGGAAGACTCCTGGGCGTGGAGCGGCAGCAGCGCCGCGCCACCGAGTAGGAGTGATAGGATGGGGATTTGGAACTTCATTACCCTACCCATTCGCGCCTGCTCGCGTGGGCGGTTCAAAAAAAGGCGCATCCTTACAGCTCGTTGATCGGCACCGGCTCCATGGCTGGGTAGTCGATGTAGCCCTTCGGCCCCGAAGCGTAGAAGGTACTCGGGTCGGGCTCGTTGAGCGGCCCGTGCGAGGCAAAACGCCAGGGCAAGTCCGGGTTGGCGATGAACGGGATGCCGAATGCCACGGCATCCGCTTCGCCCGCCTCGACCACGGCCTCGCCAGTCTCCTGGGTAAACTTCTCGTTGGCGACGTACACCCCACCGAAAATCTTCTTCAATTCGGGTCCAATCCTCCCCTCGCCCAGGTGCTCGCGGGCGCAGATAAAAGCGATCCCGCGCTTGCCGAGTTCCCGGGCCACGTAGCCGAAGGTCGCCAGCGGGTCGGCGTCGCCCATCGAATGCGCGTCGCCCCGCGGCGCGAGGTGCATGCCGACGCGGTCCTTGCCCCAGACAGCAAGGCAGGCGTCGGTGACTTCCAGCATGAGCCGGGCGCGGTTCTCCAGCGAACCGCCGTATTCGTCGGTGCGATGGTTGGAGTTGGTTTGCAGGAACTGGTCGAGCAAGTAGCCGTTCGCGCCGTGGATTTCCACGCCGTCGAACCCGGCGGCCTGCGCATTTTCCGCCCCTTGGCGGTAAGCGGCGACGATGACCGGGATCTCGTCGAGTTCCAAGGCGCGCGGCGTCACGAACGGCTTTTCCGGGCGCACCAAGCTGACGTGTCCTCCCGGCGCGATGGCGCTGGGTGCCACGGGCAGTTCGCCATCGAGGAACAACGGGTCTGAGACCCGCCCGACGTGCCAGAGCTGGAGAAAGATGTGGCCGTCGCGGGCCCGGACCGCCCGAGTGATTTCCTTCCAGCCGGCCACCTGTTCGGGCGACCAGATGCCGGGAGTGTTGGCGTAGCCGACGCCCATGGGAGACACCGAGGTGGCTTCGCTCAGGATCAGGCCCGCCGAGGCGCGCTGGGCGTAGTATTCGTGCATCAACGTGTTGGGCACCCGGTTGTTCACGGCGCGGCTGCGGGTCAGCGGGGCCATGAACACCCGGTTGGGCAGGTGCAGGTCGCCAACGGTGATAGGGTCGAGAAGAGTAGGCATAAGCAATGGACAAACGAACGGGAAATCTAGGGTTCGCCGCCAGGAGACGCAACCGGCCCTAAAAACAACCGGCGCTCGACACCACCTGCACACCCGCCGCGCGCATTGCCTCCACCGCGCGGGCGCTGTCGCCGACGCGGAGTTCGACCCCGCGGCAGGCGTCTTCAATCAACGACACCCGCAGCCCGCGGCCGCGGGCGTCCAGCGCGGTGAATTTCACGCAGTAGTCGGTCGCCAGGCCGGCAATCCAGACCTCCTGCACTCCGCGGCTCTGGAGATAATCGCCCATGCCCGTGGCGCGGCGGTGGCCGTTGTCGAAGAAACCGCTGTAGCTGTCGATGCCAGCGTCCGTTCCCTTCTGGAAGATGCGCTCCCAGCGGCCGCGGTCCAATCCCGGCGCAAAATCCGCGCCAGCCGTCCCCTGCACGCAATGCACGGGCCACAGGACTTGTGTTAAACCCTCCACGGCGATGGTTTCTCCGGGCTGTTTCCCGGCGTGGTTCGCCGCGAAGCTGGCATGATCCGCCGGGTGCCAATCCTGAGTCGCCACGATCAGGTCGAACGGCGCTTGCAGCCGGTTGACGAGCGGCACGATGTCCTCCCCTCCCGGCACCGCCAGGGCACCGCCGACGGTGAAATCGTTCTGGACGTCCACGATGATGAGCGTCTTCATGGCATGTTCTCCTCTCCCCGCGCTTCCTGGATCGCGCGCAGCTTCGATTCGTGCAAGTGCTCGCTCAGCCCAGCGGGGTACGCGTGCGGGTTGAGGAAACGCTTGATCCCGGGGTGCAGCGTGGCCAATTGTTCCCCGACCCACGCGCGGGATTGCGCCAGCGGCGGCACCTGGTACACCAGTTGCCCGCCGCGCAGCACCGGCACCAGCAGATCCTGGTAGCCAGCGGTCTCCGCGACGCGCTTGCGCCGGCCAGGGTCTGCCGGGTCGACGATCACGCGGCCCGGTTCGGCCGCCACGTCGTAGAGCATGTCCCCGAGCCACTCGTCCCCCCGGCGGAAGCGGCGGACTTGCAGGATGCCGGGGGTGGAAACCTTCACCGTCTGCTCGGAAAGCTTGATCTTCCCCTGCCACGGGCTGCCCGCGTCCGGCCGGAGCGCCGAGAGCTTGTACACGCCGCCGAGCGCCGGCTGGTCGTAAGCCGTGACGAGCTGCGTGCCCACGGCCCAGGTGTTGATCTTCGCCCCCTGGGCCTTGAGGCTGGCGATCAGGTGCTCGTTGAGATCGTTGGTGGCGAGAATGGCCGTGTCCTGGAAGCCGGCGGCATCAAGGATCTTGCGCGCTTCGATACTCAGGTAAGCCAGGTCGCCCGAGTCCAGCCGGATGCCGGCCAGCCGGAACCCGCGCTCGCGCAGCCGCTGCCCCGCTTCCACCGCGTGGCGTACACCGGCCAAGGTGTCGTACGTGTCCACCAGGAAAACGACGTTATTGGGCAGCGCGCCCGCGTAGGCGTCGAACGCCGCCAGTTCGCTCTCGAAAGCCATGACCCAGCTATGGGCATGCGTGCCACGCACCGGGATGCCGTACAGATGCCCGGCCAGCACGTTGGAAGTCGCCGTGCAGCCTCCCAGGTAAGCGGCCCGGCTGGCGGCCAGCGCACCGTCCGGTCCCTGCGCCCGGCGCAAGCCGAACTCCAGCACCGGCTCACCCGCCGCCGATTGGCACACCCGGGCGGCCTTGGTGGCCACGAGGCTCTGGAAGTTGATCGTGTTGAGCAGCAGCGTTTCCACCAACTGCGCCTGCCACAGCGGTCCCTGGACGCGCAGCAGCGGCTGGTGCGGGAAAACCAGCGTGCCCTCGGGCGCGGCGTCCACGTCGCAGGCCAGTTCCCAACGGGCGAGTTCACCGATGAACGCGTGGTCGAAGAGCGGCTGCCCGTCGTTGCCGCACAGCCCACGCAGGTAAGCCAGTTCGGCGGGCTCGTAGCGCAGGCTGCGGAGTTGTTCCACGACAGTGCCCAGCCCGCCGGCAACCGTGTACCCGCCCCCGAAAGGAGACTTGCGGAAGACCAGGTGAAAGACCGCCTCGTGCCGCGCGATGCCCGCGCGCCAGTAGCCGCAGGCCATCGTGAGTTGGTAAAGGTCCGTGAGGAGCGGCGAGCAGCGGGTGGGCGTGTCTTGCATGTTCGGCGGCGGGAACCTAGCCGAGACCCAGGGCTTTTGCCCGTCCTTCCACCGGTGGTGGAGCAACGGGCTCAATGCCCCGGGTCCGGGCCAGGTTCCAGACCACCAGACCGAAGCCGATCTTGTTGATCGCATCGCCGAGGTTATAGCACACTTCCAGGTTCAAGACCGGGCGGAGCGCCGACAACAGGTTCCCTGGCATGGTCATATAGCCCAGCGGGTAAATCGCCCAGCCGATGAAGAGGAAGCGAAAGAGCAGGTCGAAGGTGCGCTTGACGCGTCCGGTGCCAGCACTGCTGCTCGCGGGATGATCGGCGGAGGAACTGAGACGGTCCACTTCTCCCAGGGAGATTTCAAAAAGCAGCACCGCATAACCCAGCGTGGAAACGGCTCCCCACAGGATGGTCTGCTGCGGGTCGATGGACTGGCCGATGTAGCCGGCGATCAGCATCCACAGAGACGCCGACACGAGCCGCCAGAGCAGGCCCGAGCTGGGTCGGGCCCCCGCTGCGTCCAAGAGCAGATAAAATTGCAGGCAGATCAGCGGCACCGTCAGCAGCCAATCGAGGTAGCGGAACTCGTTGGGTGCCACGTGGGCTGTGATCCAAAGGTAGCTCATGAACGCGTAGTTCGCGGTGGCGATGGTGGTGACTACCGCCGCAACCAGCAGCGAGGTTTTCCATTGCTCGGCCACCTGTCTGCGCTCGAAGAAAAAAAAGATCGACGCGCCGAACATCGCCAGCGTTCCCAGCAAAAAGGTGAATCCCACGAGGTCGCCCTGCGCCAGGACCGCCAGCAAGGTGCTGGCACCTGCCGGAGGCGAAAAGAAGGAACTTGGCATGGCGCAGAATGATCCTCCAAACCGCGCGGGATGCAACCGCGGGGGGCTTGACTCCTTGTCATTCCCCAAATCGCTTTTGAGCGGGGGACGGATGGATTCGGGAGCTGGAGGTTTCACCGGCAACCAGAACGATCCTGACCGGAGTAACAGTTGGCAGCGCGAGCGGTGTCACGATCTCAACTCACCACCGCGAAATGGCACGTTGATTTATGAGACGGGTATCTTGGCACGAGTGCGTGGCTTTCTGGACCAAAATACTCCAGAGAACGCTCAGTGGGGTCAAAAGGCCGGGGGTTTCTGGACGACCGTTTTGGGAGAAGCTACTTTGTGAGGCAGATCAAGGGGCCAGGAGCATAGGAACCTCCAGGAGGAGTTCCCGTGCGAGATAACCCACCGGGCCGATCTGCTGCGCGAGCTTCTCGCCGGCCCGGGCCATTGCCGACGCCCCGTACACCGCCGCTTGCAGTGGCTCGGTCCCACGTGCGCAAAGGCCGGCGAGCACTCCAGCCAGTACGTCGCCCGAGCCGGCAGTATCCAGGCCGACGTTGCCGCCGCTGTTGAAGTAGGCACGACCGTCTTCGGCGCAGATCAGGACCTTCGGTCCCTGCTTCAACAAGATCACACTGCCCAATCGCCCGGCCGCTTCGCGTGCGAAGCGCAGAGGGTCTTGTCCGGTCTCTTCCTTCGAGGCTTGCGCGATTTCCTCCATCTCACCGGCATGTGGGGTGAGGATCGTTTTGCCGCGCAGCTTACCCTTGGCCGGGAGAAACTCGGCCGCAATGGCAATGGCCTTGGCATCGATAATCAGGGCATCTAGGTGGTCCATGCCCAGCAACTCAGGCAATAAAAAGCGGATGACCTCCACGTCACGCAAGCCGGGGCCGATCAACACCACCTTCGCTAACTTGGCCAACTCGACGACGGCGCGCAGGCTCTTTTGACGGCGCTCGTTGTCGCTGGCGATGCCGACCACATAGAGTTCTGGTACGGCGGTGGCGACTGCCGACACGGCGGACTCCGCCGTGGCAACCTGCACGACCCCAGCGCCTGCCCGCAAGACCGCTGTCCCCGTCAACACCGCGGCACCGGGCATCTCGACTGCGCCGGCGATGACGAGCGCTTGGCCGCGTTGCGCCTTGCCTTCTTCTAAGCTCGGCAAGGGCCAGCTTGCCAGCAAGGCAGGAGTGACCTGTTGGGGTTGCTCGTTATTTGGGGGCGACGGGTGCATCAGGTTCGTTGGTGACGGCTTCTCCACCTTCCAACACGGGAGCCGTGAAGTTGAAGAGTTCGGGTGTCCATTTACCGTTGGTGATGGAGGCGCGCAGGTAGCTGGTCACCGAGCAGTTGGCGATGTTGTATTCACTGTCAATCCGCAAAATTTCCTCCTCGGTGAGTTTTTCCAGCAGGTAGCGAAAACACAGTACGACCACGGTATGACAAAGGATGAGTACTCGTTGCCCGCTGTATTCCAAGCGCAAGGAATCGGCGATGCTGCGTAACCGCAGGATCACGTCGCACCAGCTCTCGCCACCCGGGGGGCGGTGGTAGAACTTGCCGAGCGACTTCCGGAAGGCAGCCTGCTCGGGGTACTTGGCGAGGACACCGGCACTGGTGAGCGCGTCGATGATACCGAACTCTTTTTCCCGCAGGCGTTCGTCTTGGATGATAGGAAGGTTCCAACCTGCCGCCTTCACGAGCAACTCGGCGGTGCGGCGCGCCCGGACATAGGGCGAGGCCAGGATGGCGTTGGGCGTTTCGGCATGATCCTTGAACCAAGCTCCCACCGCCTGCGCCTGCCGTTCGCCAAGGGGCGAGAGCGGCACATCCATGTCGCGTCCGCCGGTTTCGATGTGTCGGGCGCCCTGCGACATCGCGCGGCGCAACGCCACGTTACCGGCGCTTTCTCCGTGGCGCACCAGCCAGAGTTGCATTGGCCAGTTCTCGGTCTGTGGATCTTGCATGAGTGAGAGGATTCGTGCCAGCGCGATGCCGCGGACCTGCCGTGCGGGGCAGCCGGCGGGCAGACCACGGCGTCCCGCCTTTGCGAAGTCCGCCGGCCACCTCGACGGCTGTGACCTGGTAGCCGAGCCTGTTCATCCAATAGGCGGTGGCAAGGCCGGCAAAGCTCGCACCTGAGACGAGTACCTTGGTGACTTGGAGCGGATGTTCCTGTTCGTTCATATATACTAAGGAACCGCTGATTTAATCGTGGCCAGCAGCGGTGTCGTTTTGGTAGCCTCGCGGG
>CAXTOP010000021.1:0-69352 GCA_964245965.1 uncultured Chthoniobacterales bacterium | reverse complement strand
GCGAGCAGGAACCGACGTGCCACCACAAACAGAACAGAGAGAAAGAGTGCCTAACTAGTAGTGGGCGAACGAAAGTCGTAAAAAAAGGCGAACATCGTTCGTCTAATCCAGGAGCTTGCCAACACTGCCCTACCCAGTACAGCCTCCGTTTTCATGGATTCATCTCTACCGGGCGATCTCTTGGCTGGCAAGTCCAAAGCAGCCTCGCTGCTTGCATAATTGCACGTTGTCATCCAGAAGAAGCTCTGGGGTCACATCTAAATTCTTTGAGATCGGAGGAGGAAGCTTTAGAGCGCGTCTAGAAAGCGGGTTTTAGGGTGAGTCGTCGCAGCATGAAGTTGATGGAGGCCACGCGGATCATCGCTTCGCTATGCTCAGTTTTCACTTCATAGTCTTTGCTCAAGCGCCGGCAGCGATTGAGCCAGCCAAAGGTCCGCTCGACGACCCAGCGTTTTGCCTGCACCACGAAGCCCTTCTGGTCAGCGGGGCGGCTGACCACCTCCAGGCGCAAGCCCCGGCCGTGGAAGGCGGCCTTGATCCAGGCTCGCAGGGCATACACATGGTAGGTGGTATCCGCCCACACCAGGCGCACCCACCCAAAGCCGATGGTGGTCAGCAGCTTCTCCAGCACCAGCCTGGCCCCGGCATGGTCGGTCACGTCCGCCGCGGTGACCTTGAGGGCCAGGATCAGCCCCAGGGTGTCCACCAGCAGATGGCGCTTGCGGCCAGTAACTTGCTTGCCGTTGTCACGGCCCCGCTCGCCCGCCTGATCGACCATCTTCACGCTCTGGCTGTCCACGATCGCAGCGGTGGGCGCGGCCTTTTTACCCGCGGCCCGACGCAGCCGGTCGCGCAAGGCCGCTTCGATTTAAGCTCCCAGGTGCCGTCCGCCTGCCAGGCCGCAAAGTAGGCGAACACGCTGCGATAAGGCGGCAGATCGTGCGGCAGCAAGCGCCACGCACAGCCCGTGCGGTTGAGGTAGCGGATCGCGTTGACCACCTCACGCCGGCTGTAGTCAGCGGGCCGCCCGCCTTCTTTGACCGCTGGCACCAGTGGCTCGATGATCTGCCACTCTGCATCGCTCAGGTCCGTCCAGTAGGGTTCCCGGTCTTCGTGCGTTCTCATCATGCCTCTAACTCGTCAAACCCGAACTTTCTGGACGCGCTCTTACGCTCAACTGAGCATTGCGCGCAGTTTACTTGCCCCCTTCTTCTCACGGCAAGAGCATTGATCGCCGTTTACACCTTCACCAGACGGCAGGTGAGCTGAATGCTGCTCGTGCTCCTGTCGTCTTCAACTGGAGCCGCACCACGTTTTTGTGCTTCCTCAGGCGTTGTTCCTCCTACATCTTTCTCCGCTCATGTCTTGTGTGTTCCTTGCCTGTGGTTTCGCGGCGAAATACCGGCTCGGCGGCGGAAACTTCTCGGTTCCGCTGCAATGGGCGCTCGGTCTCAAGAAGCTCAGGCGCGACTTCTACTGGCTCGAAATCCTCCCCGCCAGCAAGAACCCCGACTACGATCGCGCCTGCATCCGCTCGTTCCGGGAACGCCTGGCGCAACACGGTTTGGCGGACCATTATTGTCTGCTCTACCAGCCGGAGGTCTCCAACGACCACGACCTCGCCGCCCTGCGCGTTTACGGGAGTCTCACCCGGCAGCAACTGGAGTCGCGTCTGGCTGGCCCCACCACCCTGCTCAACCTGAGCTACTCCGTCCACCCGCCTTTTCTGCTGCGGTTCGAGAAGCGCTTGTTCTGCGATCTCGATCCCGGCGAGATTTCCTTCTGGATGACCCGTTGCGAGATGGGCCAGAGCTTCCACCATGAATTCTGGACCATCGGCCTCAACCACAACGCGCCAGATTGCCTCTTGCCCGACAATGGGTTGGCGTGGAACACTTTCTACCCCCTCGTCGATACCGACCTGATCCGAGCCCGCCCCCGGCCGCGGGGGAGCCGGCTCACCACCATCGGCCAGTGGTATTGGGCGAACAACATCGAGGTGAACGGCGAATTTCCCGACCTGTCGAAGAAGGCGAAGTTTGAACCCTTCCTGACGCTGCCCTCGCTGGTTCCCGAAGCCGAGATGGAGCTGGCGATGAACCTCGGTCCCGGCAATCCCGAACGCACCCGGCTCGAAGGTCACGGCTGGCGTGTGGTCGAACCGCATGAGGTAGCGTCCTCACCAGCAGTGTACCGGCGCTACCTCGCGGGTGCGTTGGGTGAGTTCACCACCATCAAAGGGGTGGACTGCCTCTGGCGAACGGGCTGGGTCAGCGACCGGGCGGCGGCGTTTCTTTCCACGGGACGGCCGGTGATCACCGAGGATGCCTCCGTCAGCCGCTACCTGCCGGCGAAGAGCGGCTTCATGGAAATCAGCGATCTCGAAGGCGCGCGCACGGCCATCGAACGCACGCTCTCGGACTGGCCGGCACTCTCGAAAGAGGCGCGTGCCTGCGCGCAGGAACTCTTCGAGGCGACGAAGACCCTCAGCAGGATGCTCTGACCCCGTGTTCCTCATCGACTCAGAAGCATGGATGCGGGATGCGGGATGCGGGATGCGAGATGTCGGAGCAGAACAGAAGGTCGTAAGGGAATCATCTCGTGCCCCGCATCCCGGATCCCGCATCACGGCAGGGACACCAGCCCCGCCTGGATCGCGTACCGGGTCACGGCCACCGCGTCGTGCAGACCCAGTTTTTTCATCATGCGGGAGCGGTGTTTATCCAGCGTCTTCGCACTGACGCCCAGCAAGCTCGCTGCCTCCTTGGTGCTCTTGCCCTCGGCGATGAGGCGGGCGACCTCGCGTTCACGGTTGGTCAGCGTGGGCGCACCTTCGGTGGCCGCACGGCGCGAAACAAGGTGCGCGATCTCGGGATCGAAATATTTCCCCCCGCCCTCGACGACCTCCAGAGCTTGCAGCAAGGTTTGGAGCGGTTGCACCTTGGAAACGTAAGCCGCGGCACCCAGCGTGATCCCCTGCGAAATGAGCGCCTCCTGCTGACAGCCGGAGAAAAATACCACGTGGAGGGAACGCAACCGGTTGCGCAAAGCCTCCAGTACCTGCACCCCGTTACAACCCCCAGGGAGCACCATGTCCAGGACGAGCAACTTGGGACGGGTCCGCAGGCAGATCTCGATGCCTTCCTGCCCCGTGCCGGCCTCACCCACGATGGTATAACGCTGCCCGTTCCCGGAGCGTTCTAGAGCAGAACGCAGCATGTCACGCGCGGATTGATGATCGTCGATGATGACCAATGGGACGGCTTCTCGCATTCGGGAAGTGGGTTCAAGTAATCAATACACCTTAGGCTCTACGTTCGTGGACAACTAGCGGGGTGTTTACCCCTATTCCACGCCGGGGGCTCCAGTCGGTTTCTAGTTTTGTCCGCCCAAAGTCTGCGTCGCAAGTACCTGCGTTGATGGTTCAAACCACCGGCTGCGATGAACGGTCGGACCGGACGAGACGATTGGATACCCCAGCTCTTAGCACGAATCGTGCTCCTGCAACAGACCACCCGACTTTCTTATCTCATTTTACCACCATGACCACCAGCCCAAAAAAACGTATTCTCGTCGTGGACAACGATCCCACTTCCACGCGCATGGTCCGTCTTACCCTTGAGAAGAGTGGCGCCTTTGAGATCCTCGAGTTGAACAACCCGCTCAAAGCGGTCGCCACCGCGCAGCAGTTCCGGCCCGACTTGCTGTTGCTGGACGTGGAAATGCCCGAGATGGATGGGGGCGATGTTGCCCGGCGGATGCGCGCCGTCAAGGAGCTTCAAAACCTGCCGATCGTCTTCATGACCAGCCTGGTCACCGAGGAAGAAGCGACGACCCGGATTTTTTCCAACGGCTCGCGGGTGCTGGCCAAGCCGGTGACGATGGCCAAGCTCATGCAATGCGTCGCCGAGCAGCTCAACCTGCTGGTTGGCGAGCGTGCGGCGGTGGCCGCCGCCACCCGGTGAGACAAGCCGAGCCACGTGGGATTCAGCCGCCCGCGATCGTGGTAGATCGGGCTTGATCCGGCCGACGCGCCACTTACTTTTCAGTTCCCCGTTTCATGAGCAACGCGCTTCCTCTATCCGCGATGAAGGTCCTGATCGTCGATGACGAGCCGGCCAACATCGCTCTGCTCCGCTACATCCTGCTGGCGGCGGGCTACAAACAGCTCAAAAGCACGACCGACCCGCGTAGCGTCTGGCCAATTTGCGAGGAGTTCAAGCCGGACCTTATCCTGCTCGATCTGATGATGCCGCACCTCGACGGCTTCGGGGTTATGAAGGTGTTGGACAATCAACTGACCCCCGAGGAGCGGATGCCCATCCTCGTGCTGACGGCCGACGTGAACCTGGAGACACGCCACCGGGCGCTCCAGGTGGGTGCGTCGGATTTTCTCACCAAGCCGTTCGACCAGATCGAGGTGCTGCTGCGCATCCGCCACCTGTTGCAGATCCGCTCGCAGCACCTCCAGTTGACCGACCGCAACGAGGTGCTGGAAGACCGGGTGCGCGAACGGACCGCCGAACTGAGCCAGACGCTGCACGAGCTGGAGAACACGGTTCACCAACTGCGCTCGACGCAGCAGCAGGTCATCCAGCACGAGCGCCTGAGCGCGCTCGGCGCGATGGCGGCCGGGCTGGCGCACGACTTCAACAACGCGCTTTCGCTTATCCTCGGTTACAGCGAATTGCTGCAAGGGGACCTGAGCGATTCTCCGCAAAAAGCGCGGGCGGACGATTATCTGGGCATCATCACCGACGCCGCCCAGGATGCCGCCAAGATGTTTGGCCGCCTGCGCAGCTTCTATCGGCCCGTGGATGCCAGCCAGCAGAAGCGCCCGGTGGACGTCAACGCGCTGATCGAGCAAGCACTTGCCCTGACCAAACCCCGCTGGCACGCCCAGTCGCTCAACCAGGGGATCACGATCACGGCCGAACCGGATCTTGCTCCCGGCTTGCCGCTGGTCACCGCGGACGATTCCGAGTTGCGTGAAATGCTCACCAACCTCATTTTCAACGCCGTCGATGCCATGCCCGAAGGGGGCAGCCTGCGGGTGTCCACCCGCTTGGAACCCTCCGGCAACGGCGCAGACGAACAACTGGTTCTCGAAGTTGCCGATACCGGCACCGGCATGAGCGAGGAAACCCGCCGGCGC
The DNA here is from genome assembly GCA_964245965.1 of uncultured Chthoniobacterales bacterium. GTDB lineage: Bacteria > Verrucomicrobiota > Verrucomicrobiia > Chthoniobacterales > SZAS-18 > CAWCJJ01. The sequence continues at coordinate 64,197 of CAXTOP010000021.1, read as the reverse complement.
TGTCTGGAGCCCTTCTTTACCACGAAAGGCGATGAGGGCACCGGCCTTGGTCTCGCGATGGTTTACGGCGCGGTGCAACGGCATGGCGGCACCATTGATCTGCAAAGCACACTCGGCGTGGGAACGAGTTTTACTTTGCGCCTGCCCCTCCAGCCCCCGGAAGGCCAGCTCATCCAGGACGCGTTGCTCCACGCCGACAGCCGGCCCCTGCGCGTGCTGGCGGTGGACGACCAACCTGCGTTCATCGAAGTCCTGCAGCGGTATCTGTCCGCCGATTGGCATACGGTCGTCACCGCCACCGGTGGCGAGGAGGCACTGGAGAAATTCCGGGCCGGGGAGTTCGACCTGGTCATCACCGACAAAGCAATGCCGGGCGTCAACGGCGAGATGCTCGCCGATGCCGTCAAAGCCGAGTCGCCGCACACCCAGGTGATCCTGTTGACCGGATTTGGGGGATTGAACAAGCTGTCCGAAACGCTCACTCCTGCGGTGGACTTGGTAGTGAACAAGCCGGTGACCAGCGCAATTTTGCGGGCGTCGATCGCGCAGGTCATGGCCAAGCGGCCGATCAAAGGCAAGAACCGGCACAAAGTGCCCGCCAGCGCGACCGCGGCTCGTCAATAGTAATCTAATCAGGTAGGTTCGGTGGATGGATGGATGGCACGTTCCGCCGCACCGTTGCTTGGTTGCGGCATCGCCGCCCTTTGCTCCACTTGGCGGCTGCGATGCGGGGGACGAACGGCGCGGCGGAGCGCGCCATCCACCCACCGAACCTACATTGTCAGGAGAGTAAAGCGGACCCATCGGGTTCCTGAGAACGCAGGTTCAAACGCGCGGCGGAGTGGGCTCGGTCGATTCTTCTCGGACTGACCGCATCATTCAACCCCGCTATTTGCCATGACCAACGAGGAACAAAATCTCATCAACGGTCTCTTTGACCGCCTGCGCAACGCCGACAACGCCACGAAGGATCGCGATGCCGAGCACTTGATCCAGCAAAAAGTCTCCGCTCAACCGACTGCGCCCTACCTGATGGCGCAAACCGTTTTGGTGCAGGAGCAAGCCTTGAATAACGCTCAGGCTCGCATCAAGGATCTGGAAACCCGCTTGGCTGATGCCAGCAAAGCACCCCAGCACGACAGCGGTGGAGGCGGTTTCCTTTCCGGCCTGTTTGGTGGTGGCAAATCCGCGGCTCCCACCAGCGCGCCGCCGTCCCAATCGGCCCCTCAGTCAGCTCCGCCGCAACCTTCGTACGGTGGCGGCAGCGCGCCGAATTATCCCGCCCCTGTCGCGCCAGTTGCTGGCGGAGGCTTCCTGCGGACGGCACTCGCCGCAGCCGCCGGCGTCGCTGGCGGCTCACTGCTCGCCAACGGCTTGGAAAATATGCTCGGACACCACGGCGGCATGTTTGGCTCGTCGATGGGCGGTTCAGGTGGCAGCTTCATGAACACCGGCTTTGGTGGTCAGCCCAGCGAGATCGTCGAGAATCGCGAAACAATAAACAATTACTACGACAACGACGATCGGAGCGGTGCCGGCAACGCTGGTTTCGGGAGCGGTGGCGACTCCATCTCGAACACCGCCGACAACGACAGCGACCCGTACAGCACACCGCCAACGGATGGCCCGGCTGACACCATCACCGACGACGGTGATTATAGTACGCCGCCGACCGACGAGCCAAACGACGGAGGGTTTTTTGCCGGGAGCGACGACAGCAGCAGCGGCAATGACGACAATTTGGTGTGACGCCATTTCCGCTCGGGGCGGAAGCTACAGACTGCCTTTCGCCATTTGGTTGCGCCATTCTTCGTGTGCGAACGGGCTGATTTCGGATGGCTTGATCTCGCTGCGTCCGCCCCAAAACACGTTGGTGTAGCTCACAGGGATGCCGCAGGACGCGAGGTGAGCGTCAATCGCCGCCTTGTGATCGAGGAGACGAGCCTTTTCGGTGCCGTGCGCCACGGCCATGATGTTCACGTTGCCGAACTGCGGACCTCCCTCGCGCCAGTAGCAATGGGTCAGGACGATGTGCCGGCCGACCTCCGCCCCGGCTTCAATCTCCCGTCCGGCGGGTACGGCCCAATGAAAAAGCCCGTTAAAGCGGGTCACGCGGATACCTGCCTCGCTCGGCTTGACATGCTCAAGGAACGTGGAAAACCGGCCGATGAGCTTCCGCTTTTGCAAGGCTTCGGCAACCTCGTAGAATTCTTCGAGACCGACGCCGGCTTCCTCGGCGCGCGCCGGCCAGGGGGCTTCATTAATTTCTTCGGGAGAAAACTCCCGTTTCAAGGCAAGGAGCACCCGCCACTCGCGGGCGTCCAACTCGACGGCTTCCACCTTCATCATCGTGGCCGGTTCGTCGGCCCGCGCTCCCAGTTCCAGGCTCTTACGGCGAACGTGGCCGACGCCCAAAGCGAAGATGCCCTTCGCGGGCATCAACAGAAATTGTTCGGCACCGACGCGGCGTGCCAGGAGTTCGCCGTGTTCCTGGAGGGAAGAACCGCGAGGGACTTTCAGCGTCGTCCAAAGCTTGTAGTCGGACCCGGCGGTAGCCGTGTCTGTGGATCGCAGGACCACGTGGCCGCTGAAGGGGTCCTTCCTGAACATGAACTCGAAAGCGGCCTCGAGTCTGTCGGCCGGCACCTTCCAGGCGACTAGGGCACCTGCGGCCAGGTTGGTCGCCAACAAGGTCTGGCGAACGCGGCGAATGGTTCCCGCCTCCAACATGGCACGGATGCGGCCGATCACTTCTTCAAGTGCCACTCCGCTGTGAGACGCGATCTCCTGAAACGGTTCGCGAACGAAACCGCTGATCTTATCTTCACTGATAGCCAGAATCCGAGCGTTGGTAGAATCGTTGTGTTCTACAGGGAAAGAAGCGATGGCTTGCACGCGGGTAACATCCCCTATCTTACCATTAGCCACACCTCTTTTTTGCATCTCCGCCCATCCCATCGCGACGCTCATCACGACGCGTGGAACCGCCATCTCCTTTTGTTGCGATTCAGTAGCAGATCTATGGATATTACACCCGCTTCTTCCAGTCCCGCTGCAACCTCGCGAACTGTCTCCGCGTTCTTTGAAGCCAGCCGCCAGGCGGATGCCTCGGCCAAGGCGTTGACGGACGCGGGATTTACGCCGGAGGAAGTTTTTCAAACCGAGCAAAACGGCGGCGTCCTGGTCACGATAGAGAACACGGCGCGCGCCTCGGATGCTGCGGCCATTCTGAAGCAGCACGGAGGCAGTCTGTCGGGGGATTTCTCCGGGTTTGCCGACGCGATCAAGGAGGGAGCTTCGACGGCGGGGGTGGACGTTGATACGGAAAACTCCTCGGCTCGATCCCAGCCGATCGATTCCGGTCTGACCGATGTCGGAACCGATCGGCCTGCCGGTGGTGGGACTTATAGCTCCGGCAGTTCGGCTGGTGGAAGTGGCAGCGGGACCGCGTCCGGCGGCGGATTGTTTGGTTCGTCACGGTAAGGGTAAAAACCGTGGTTACGCGGCGGCGTTTTCTAATCGGTTTAGCAGGTTTTGCTGCAGTGGGACACTCGGCCCTTGCCAGTACGACATCTTCCACGGAGGTCATCCTTCAGACACCCAACGGTGGCGACTGCGGCCCTTGCGCCCTGAGCAACGCATTGCTCAACGGTGATCCGGCAAACCGGGCAGCTTTCCACAAACTCCCAGGTGTCAACGCCCGGGGGCGCGCCGACACTCTGATCCATCAATACGGTGCAAGACCCTCGGAGACGTACGGCCCACGTCGAGGCCGTTTCATGGAGGGCGCGGGGTTGACCTGCGAGGACATGCCGTTCCTCGCAAATGACTTTTTGGCCGACGCCAAGTTACCTCCGGTACATGCTGCTTGGCTGGACCGGCAGCCGAGCGAGGCGCAGTCCGCGCACCTCGTTCGTGTGCATCGCTGGTTTGAGGAGTCGATTGCCGATGGCTTTCCCCCGGTGGTGGAGATACGAGCCTTCGCCGCTGATACGGCGGCTTCAAAACCGACGTGGGTCAACTTGTACGCCCATTGGTTAGCCGTGCTCGGAGTAGATCCCGTAAAACTGACGGCGGACGCGAGCGGTTTCCTGTGCCGTCTGGCCGATTCCTTTACGGGCAAGGTCATCACGGGTTTCGCTCACCTCGAGCTGAACCGCCCTTTCATGGCGACCCGCGGCTTCAGCCTGAAAAAAGACGGGACCCAAGATTGGCACTGGCTGACCGGAGAACCTTATCTAATGATCGAAGTGCCCGATCTCCCCTTGCTCTTGCAAACCCGGCCCTGGCAGAACCGCACCTTGGTAGCTCTCACCTACATGATCTACCGTCCGACCGCCTGACGCCGCTGGAACTCCGAGAGGATTTGCAAACTCATCAGTCTTTTTCCTCCAAGCCGGCCACTTTGATGAGCGAACGCAACAGACCAAGCTCCAACGGTTCGTTGCCATGAGGATGCTATTGGTCGATCCGATTTGTGGACGTGCGAGATGAGACACAACAACTTGCACCGAAAAGGAGCAATGGCATCAAGCGGGCGTTTCCAGGATTGGATGCTGTAACTCGTCCCAGCAGAAAGATTGAACCGTCCCGTTGCTCAGAGCAGTGGGGCAAGAGGGCGAAACAGGCTCTCCAGGCACCGCTGGGAAAAATGCCGGTTGCGGAATTTATCCAACCTAATTTCTTGCGAATTTTGCTCGTAATCGACCTGCAACACTTCGTCGAGCTGAGTCACGCACGCGCCGTCGTTGAGCAGGACGTTCAACTCGAAGTTCAGGCGCATCGAACGGTTGTCGAAGTTAGCGCTACCGACCATCATCCAGTGGCCGTCGAAGGTGGCGACCTTGGCGTGGTTCATCCCCTTCTCATACTCAAAAATGCGCACGCCAAATTCCAGCAGCGGCTCATAATAACTCCGGCCCACCTGCACCAGGTACGGGTGGTCCGATTTGGCGGCGATCAGCAACCGGACATCCACCCCACGGCTGGCGCACATCTTCAACGCGGTGATCAAGGGCTCATTCGGCACAAAATACCCGGCGGTAAGCCAGGCCCGCTTTTGCGCGGCGTTGAGCAACGCCACGATCGACATCTGGATCGGGTCTTCCGGATTGTCCGGACCATCATCGATGACCTGGGCGAGAAAGTTCGGCGGGTCTTGCAGCAGCGGGTAATAAGATGGATCAGTCAGTTTTTCCTCGGTGGCGTAAAACCAATCGTCGGCGAAGACCCGCTGGACTATCGCCGCCACTTGGCCTTCCAGTTGCACCTGCACATCGCGCCACGAACCGATCGACGGGTCTTCTCCCATGTGCTCGCGGCCCATGTTCATGCCGCCGACGAAGACCATCCGACCATCGATGATCTGGATCTTGCGGTGGTTGCGCAGGTTGAACACCCACCGGTTTTGCAGCGGATGCACCGTGCGAAACCACGCGAACTTACCGCCGGCATCCTTGATCGGCTGGAAGAAAGCATTCCCCAGCCCGAAGCAACCCATCTGGTCACAGAGCAGGCGAACCTGCACCCCGCGGCGGGCCGTTTCGGCCAGAGCATCGCGCAAGGCGGTGCCGTACGCGTCGTCACGGAAGATGTAAAACTCCACGTGGACGAACTGCTTGGCCTCGTGGACCGCTCGGAGCAACGCCGGGTAGAACATCTGCGCGTCAACGAGCAACGATGCCTTCGTCACCACGGACGCCGGATTCTCATTGATACCGGAAAGCAACTTCGCCACGATCCGCTCCCCGCCGTGCAGCGAGTCGATCACCCTTCCCGCGGTCGCCTTGTGCTGCGACAGACGCTCCTTGAGCACCGTTTCTCCGACCTCCTGGCGCATGTTCAGACGTTTGCGCGCCATGCGGTCGCTGCCGACCAGGAAGTACGCCAGCGGCCCGAGCCAGGGGAACAGGAGCAAGACCCAGATCCAGTTCAGTGTGGAAACCGGGGATCTATTCGCCAGCAGCACCAGAGGGATCAACGCCCATGATACGACGTATCCAGCCAGGATAAAGCCTTCCAAAACGTGGGTATGGGTAAAGTGGATTCCCAGGAAGGCGAGGTCGGTCATACCACGATCCTCATCGCACAAACTTTATTGCGCGAAGACGCCGAACTTGCGGAACTTTTGGTATCGGGTGGCGAGCAGTTCATCGGTCGCCAGCCCGGTCAGTTCTTGCAGATTGGTGAGGATGGCGTCGCGCAGTTTGGCCGCGCTGGCCTCGTGATCGCGGTGCGCGCCGCCCAGAGGTTCCGCGACCACGCCGTCCACCAGGTTGAACTCCTTCAACTCCCGGGCTCCGAGCTTCAGCGCCTCCGCCGCGGCGGGCGCGTGGTTGCGGTGCTTCCACAGGATCGCGGCCGCCCCCTCGGGGCTGATCACCGAGTAATAAGCGTTTTCCAGCATCAGCACCCGGTCGGCCACGCCGATGCCCAGAGCACCGCCCGAACCACCCTCCCCGATTACCACCGCCACAATCGGCGTCCGCAGGACCATCATTTCGCGCAGGTTCACCGCGATGGCCTCCGCGATGTGCCGCTCCTCGGCTCCCACGCCGGGATACGCGCCGGGAGTGTCGATGAGCGCCACCACCGGCAACGCGAACTTCTCGGCCAGACGCATCACGCGCAGGGCCTTGCGGTATCCCTCCGGGTGCGCACTGCCGAAGTTGCGCTGGATGTTCTCCTTGGTGTCGCGGCCCTTCTGGTGGGCGACCACCACGCAGCGGACGCCGCCGATGGTGGCAAACCCGGCGGGCATCGCACGGTCGTCGCCGAAGAAGCGGTCGCCGTGCAGTTCCACGTAGTCACTGAAAGCCAGGCGCAGGTAATCCAGCGCGTAGGGCCGCTGCACGTGCCGGGCGATCTGCACCCGCTGCCAGGCGTTCAGGTTGGCGTAGATCTGTTGCTTGAGCTTCTCGATCTGCGCGCCGATGCGCCGCACCTCCGGGTCGCTGTCGATCTCGTGCTCGTCCAGGTGCCGCTTGAGGTCGTCGAGCTTTTTCTCCAGTTCGAAGATGGGTTTCTCGAAGTCCAGAGGGATGAAATTCATGGGAGCAAAGTGCTAAAAGGTTGGAACGGCCAGGGTCGCCGGTGGGATCAGATCCCCGAGTGGCGGGTTTGTTTTTGGGGATGATCAGGCCGTGAGGATCATCCTAGTTCGGGGTGATGTTCACCGGAGTGCCGATGTTGACCAGCGTGTGAAGTTCTTCCGCGTCGGAGGAGGAAACGAGGATACCCGCCGGAACAACCGGCTTGTCGGAAGCAGGGTCGGGCCCGGGGCCTTCGATTTCTCCGGTGATAGTGTAGCCCGGCTGCTTGTCCAGGGTCAGCGAACGCACGCTGCCCGGGTAATCCTTGCCGCCGAAGGCGACCATCTTGCCGTCCTTGTACGCGCGTTTTTCGGCGATCTTGGTGCGAATCTCGGCCGCCTTTTTTCCCGGCGGGCGGGCGTTGAGGATTTCGTATACTTTAAAAAAACGCCCTCGGTTGAGCAGGTACATCTTTTTGTCCTGCAAGTGGACCTCAAGGGAAAAATCCACCTCTGGCACCTGCAGCTTCTGGCCAATGCGCAGCATGGTCCTTTCCAGGCTGTTCGCCTGGAAGATCATTTCCGGGTTGCTCTTGGTCTTGTGCGCGACCCGGTCGAGCACGTCGCCGGGCTGGACGATGTACTGTACTTTCCCGGGACCCGGGTTGCCCGAGAAAAGTTCGCCCAGGTTGATGTCGCCCAGCATGGATTCCACGTCAAACTTGTGCGGACTATCGGGATAGTGGGTCAAAAAAGATTCCAGTGCCGCCCTGGCTTCACTGTACTTGCGATCGCGCTTGAGCGCCTGCGCCTTCTCGAAGTCGTCCTTACCCGGGTCGGGCGTCGGCGCACCCGGCTGCGCGGCGACCATGTCTTGAGCGTCAATTTCCCTGGGCCGCTCGACCAGAAAATAGTAGGCCGCGTACAGCCCCGCCGCGATGGCGCCGAGCAGCGCCAGGATCACGAGGGCTTTGAAGAGTTTCAGCATGGCGGGGGCGTCGGCAACGCCGTCGGGACGGGTGCAGCGAACAACTCACAACAAACCGCGGCGGCGGAAATCACCCATGTTCCCGGGAGCCGATCCCTGCACGAGATCCATCGTGAACTTCAGCAGGCAGACTTCCCACGCGTCCTCCACCCCGTGGATCACCGCACTCAGAGGCTCGGTGTCTTGGCGCGCTTCCACCTGCGAGCGCAGACGTTCGCTCACCGCTTCGAAGCGTTCGCGGGTGATCGTCTCGCTCGCGTCGGCGCGGCGGAACTGGAACCCGTACTTGAGCGCGGTCGCCAGCGGGCGGCCCGGCTGCTGGAGCCACTCGGCAAACTCGCGGGCTTTCTCCCCGAAATTTTCCAGCAGCAACTGCGCGTGGTGCTCCGGGGTCAGGAGCGTCGGCCGCTCGGCGTGGATCGTGCCCTCGCGGATACGGATTTCATCCACCCGGTCCATCGACTCGGTGAGCAGATGGTAGTGAAAACGGGTGCTGCCAAACGTCTCGATCTGGCGGCGGGGTGCGAGCAACACCCTGGTGTTTTCCAACGCGTACTGGAAATCGTCGGCGGTAAACATCGGGAAAAGGGACACTACCTGTAAACCGCTGGCATCGCTGCTGCAACCTGCCGTGAAAATCAAACACGCAGATCAACGGATCGTCGATCTGCGTGGAAGCAGCGGCGGGCAGGCAGACCGCGCCTGGCAAAAAGCGCCCAGCCTCGCCAATCCGGAACCGGCGAAAGAAGCCGGTTATTTTTTGGGAGCCTTCTCCTCGATGTACTTGACGACGTCGCCCACTTTCTGGAGCTTCTCGGCGTCCTCGTCCGGCACTTCTACGCCGAACTCTTCCTCGAAGGCCATCACCAACTCGACGGTGTCCAGCGAATCCGCCCCGAGGTCTTCGATAAACGATGCCTGCGGCGTGACCTGCTCGGCCGTGACGCCAAGTTGCTCGATGATGATTTCTTTGACTTTCTCTTCGACGGATTTGTCTGACATAAAAGGAATAAGGGCTAAAGGCTGGCAACGGATCGTCGCCGACGTTGCTTCTCTAATTAGACAGGCTCCTTTTCGCAACTACTAAATTCAGAGAATCGTTGGTTAGGTTCGTGAATCCTCCACCGGGCAGCGCCGGGGTCCCCCCTTGCGTACGAGGGAGGATGGTGGGATGGTCACCCACCAAAACATCCCGTGGCGCACGCTCGAGAGCGCTGCCTTTTCCTGAAGCGAGTTCTGTCCCTTCTTCTCCCACTCGCCGATCAACGATCTCTATGAACGAAGCAGATTCCCCGTCTATCAATCTGGATGAACTCCGCCTGGTCCCTGACTGGCTGAAGGAAGAAGCGTTGCCGCCATCCAAGCAGTACGCCAGTCATGACGGCCGCAGCGACGAGCGAGGATCGATGGGCGACCGCCGTGGCGGCGGCAACCGGCCGGCTTATGGTGCTTCTCGCGGGGGCAGCGGCGGTCGCGGGACCGGTGCAGGCGGGGGGGGGCAGCGAGATCAACGCGGCGGTGGTGCCGGCGGTAGCGGGAGTGGTGGATTCCGCGACCGCGGACCCCAAAGCTCATCGCAGCGCGCTGGTGGCGGTGGCAACCGATTTGGACGGGACGATCGCCGGGGCGGCCCTCCCAACCATCAACCGCTTCCTGCTCCGGTGACGCCGGCGCCGGTGAAGATCGATTTTTTGCCCGACGAACGCTGCCTGGCAAACATCGTGAAACAGATCCGCTCCACGCACATGGCTTACCCCCTCTTCGGGACGGCGCGCATGTTTCTTCAGGAACCGGATCGCCACCTCCTCCAGATCACGTTAGAGCAGGCTGCCGCCGAAGTCGGCACCCTGCTGTACCAACTGGACGACAACGGCCCCATCGTGCTTGATCGCCAGGTGCTCGAACGCATCGCCTTTGAGGCGATGAAGGACCGTTTCTACGTGGAGCAGACGATGCCCAAGGATCCTCCGAAGGGCAACTACACCAACGTCGCTCGCAGCCGGCTCTCCGGCACCGTGCTCGGACCGACCAATTATCACGGCTATCAGCCTGCTCTGCGAGCCTTGTACGAGAGCCGTTTCAGCCGCCGGATGCCTTTCGAGGAATTCCGCCAAAGCATCGAAGTGGTCAACGATCCCGCGCTGGTCGAACAATGGAAGCAGGAAGCCAGCACGGTTACGACGATCTCCACCCGTGAAGGGGAACCGCCAACGGTGCTCCAATCCCTCGCGGAGGCGAGGGTTCATTTCCGCGAGCACTATCTCGCAGGTTTGTTGAAGTCGGGCACCAGCTTCCAACTGCCCGGTTCGGTGGCACGCGGACTGCCGGAAGCCGGAATGATGATGGCCATCCGGCAGTCGAACGAAAATGAACTGCGTTATCCGGCGCAGTTCGTGCAGCATTTGCGCAAAGGATTGCAGGAGGCTGGGTTGCACATCTTCAAGCACACCAAGCGAATCGTTTACGTCGCCGTCACCCGTCCGATGCCGTTTAGCGGCGGTGCGGTCTCCGCCAACGTGGCAGCAATTTTGGAGTACATCGGCCAGAAGCCGCTGTGCACACGAAAGGACCTGGCCAAGAAGTTCCTGCCGCAGTTCGCTCAAGCTGCCGCGCCGGAAGTTCCTGAGACATCCGCCACCGCTGAGGCACCCGCCGCCTTCGAAGCGTCCTCTTCTTCTGCCGTGGAGAACGAAACCTCCCCGGTGCCCGAACAGATTGCACCCGAGTTGTCTGCTCCTGCTGCCGGGGTACCATTCAGCAACGATCCGCAGGCCAAAGCCAAGACTGCTTTGGCTGCCGATCTGCGCTTCCTGGTGCAAGCCGGTCACATCATCGAGTTTCATAACGGCACTTTTGATCTGCCCATCGGTGCCAGGACCAAGGAGGAGACAGCCGGTCGCTCATTGCCCAAGCCAAATCCCCTGTTCACCGGAGAGCGGAAGGGCAACGCGGCCAAAGCGAAGCCGGCCGTACCCGCTACTGTCCAAGTCTCAACCGAGGTGGAACCAACCAGTGGAACCGGGTCGGTTATGGCTGCTGGGCCCGAAGCTCAAGGCAAGCTCGCGACAGAACTTCAACCGACCCAGCCTCCGATTGAAACAGAACGGTCCGACCTTGTGAGTGAAGCCCGACCCGCTGTGTACCCGGACGATGTAGAACACGCAAATCCACCAAGTGAGGCGGAGCCGACCGATCATCCAAGAGAAGTGGAACCGGTGACAGCAGAGTCGGCTGAAGAACCTTCCGTTGACCTGGATGCCACCGAAGGCTCTCCTGTTTACGATGAGACGGGGCTTCTTGATAATCCCGCCGAGGAGTCGACCGGTCACTCCGGGGAGCGGCCGAAGGAAGCGTCAGCGCAGGAAGAAACGCATCCCGAGAAGCTGTGAAACCCTGCGTTTTCGAGACGTCTGTTCTGCTGGATGCTCCGATCCAACAGGTTTACGCTTTCCACGAAAACCCATATAATCTGCTCGGCATCTCGCCCGCTTGGTTGGCAGCGCAGATCGAGCGCGCTTCATCTACCGCCAGTGCGGGAGACGATTTCGCCCTGAGCGTGGGATTGCGAGGTGTACCACTTAAACTGCACTGGGTAGGATTCTGGCAGGAGGTCATCCCACCCAGGCTGTTGGTGGATGGAGCGAAGAAAAGCCCTTTCACTTACTGGCAGCACCAGCACCGCTTTGAAGCGGTCGATGCGGTTCACACCCGCATGACCGACCATGTGACTTACCAGTTTCCGGGAGGGTGGCTGGGCAAATTCTTCGGAGAGACGCTGGGACGACTACAGTTCCGCATCATGTTCTTTGATCGCCACCGGCGAACCCAACGATGGATGCAGGAACAAGCCGTGAAATCATCCGGGGCCTAGACTGCCGATATCAACCAGCCAACATCGGCAGGGATTCCGATACCCTGGAAACTACAAGCAACCGCTACAAAACGAGAGGAAAAACCACGATGCAACTTGGAATGATTGGCTTGGGACGCATGGGCGCGAACATGGTCCGCCGTTTGATGAAGAGCGGCCACGAATGCGTGGCATTTGATTTCAACGCGGACAGCGTTGCCGGAATCGTCGGCGAGGGGGCACTCGGGGCGGCTTCCTTGCAGGAGCTGGTGCAAAAGCTCGCCGCTCCCCGGGCTGTGTGGATCATGGTCCCGGCAGGCAAGCCAACCGAGGACACCGTGGTGGAACTCTCGAAGCTCCTGTCGCCGGGCGATGCTATCATCGACGGCGGCAATTCGTTCTTCAAAGACGATGTGCGCCGCGCCAAGGCTCTGGAGGAACACGGCATCAAGTACATGGACTGCGGCACCAGCGGCGGTGTCTGGGGAGTGGAACGCGGGTACTGTCTCATGATTGGCGGCGACGCAGACACGGCCAAACGGCTCGATCCCATCTGGTCCACGCTGGCTCCCGGCACGGGCGACATCGGCAAGACACCGGGACGCGAGCCGAATAAAGGCACGTCGGAGGACGGTTACCTTTATTGCGGCCCCTCGGGTGCCGGGCACTTCGTGAAGATGGTCCACAATGGCATCGAGTACGGACTGATGCAGGCGTACGCGGAGGGCTTCGACATCATGCGCGGCGCGAATAACAGCGAGGTAAAAGATGGCCTGAGCTACGATCTGGATCTGCCGGAGATTGCCGAGGTCTGGCGCCGCGGCAGCGTCGTTTCTTCCTGGCTGTTGGATTTGAGTGCAGCCGCCCTGATCAAGAGCCCGGAACTCAAGGAATACAGCGGGTACGTCGAGGATTCGGGCGAAGGGCGCTGGACCATCCAGGCCGCCCTCGAAGAAGGCGTGCCGGCCGATGTGCTGACGACGGCGCTCTACACACGATTCCGTTCGCGCCAGGAACACACCTTCGCCGAGAAAATGCTTTCCGCCATGCGCAAAGGCTTTGGCGGCCACGTGGAGCAGCCCCACGCGGAGAAGGTGGAGAAAGGCTTGTAGCCGCGTGTCGGTTCGCGGGGCAAGCCCTTAGTTCGCCTGCTACCCGACCATCATGGAAACGGGAACGATGAAAACCACCTGCATCAACATCCAGGGAATGAGTTGCGAAAGCTGCGTTGCCAGTGCGCGCCAGGCATTGCAGGGCGTCGGCGGCGTCAGGGTCGCAGATGTTGATCTGGCAAAAGGCAGTGCCAGTGTGGAGCATGACGACGGGGTGGAGCCGGGCGACTTGGTTGCCGCGGTGGAAGACGCCGGGTACGATGCCCAATTGCAAGCGAATGATACTCTCAGGTGAGCAAGGCGGAACGACGCAGCCTTTTGGCAACAGCCTTGTATCTATTGGACGGTGCAAATTCGGATCGCTCGGAGAGCGAGTCCCTACCCTGTCACGAAGCCGCGACGCGGCGGATCATTGCAGTTCTACACCGGCTCGCAAGCCGCAAGCCTTGATCGTATTGCTCATCAGCATCGCGATGGTCATCGGTCCCACCCCGCCCGGGACTGGCGTGATGGCTTCGCAACGCGGTGCCACCGCAGCGTAATCCACGTCGCCCACCAGACGGTAGCCGCGCTTATCGCCCGCATCGTCCACGCGGTTGATTCCCACGTCGATTACCACGGCCCCCTCGCGCACATCCTCCGCTTTGACAAAGCTCGCTTTGCCGATAGCGGCGATCAGAATGTCGGCGGACCGCATGATTCCGCTGAGATCCCGGCTGCGGGAATGGGCGACCGTCACCGTGGCATCTCCTCCCCTCCCCTTTTGCATCAGCAGCAAAGCCATCGGCTTGCCGACGATCAGGCTGCGTCCCAGGATGACCACCCGCGCTCCGGCGGTTTCAACACCGCTTTCCAGCAGCAACCTCTGGCAACCCAGCGGCGTACAAGGGACGAACCCTTTTTTGTCGCCCATCGCGAGACGCGCCACGTTGACGGGGTGAAAACCGTCCACGTCCTTATCGGGATCTATCGTCAGGACGATGGCGGCCTCGTCGATGTGCTTGGGCGGCGGAGACTGCACCAGGATGCCGTGGATGGCGGGGTCGGCGTTGAGCGCGCGTACGGTATGGACGAGTTCTTCCTGGGTCGTAGTGGCAGGCAGTTCCAGCTTGACGGAGTGGAGACCGAGTTGGTGGCACATGCGGTCTTTTGAGCGCACGTATGCCCGCGAGGCGGGATCGTCCCCTACCAGCACCACGGCGAGGCCGGGCGTGTGGCCGGCGGCCTTGAGGATGTCAATCTGACCCTGGCAGTCGGCGAGCACGGCTTTGGCAATCGCGGTGCCATCAATGATGCGGGGCGAAGACATGGGAGGAGGAAATTCTGGGTGCGCAGCCTACCACTTAATCTCGACCCGCTGCTTGTGGGCGAAACGATCGTTGTAAAATAATTCTCCCTGGTCTCGGCCGTGTTCGTGGACCAGCTTGGTCACCTTCACGTCAAAGCAGCAGTACTGCGCAATTTCCATCATCTTGCCCTCGCGCCACCACTTGATGGCATCGAGACCCTCCGCAGTCTTGCCGACGCCGAGGGTGGCTTGAGCCAACGATTCGAGTTTGAGCCGGTGGCCGAGTTTTTCTTCGAGCGCAACCATCATGTCGAGGGTGACAAGCTGGCTGGGCAGATCGAGCGCGGTGTAACCCATCAATACTTCGTAGTCGAAATTGATGACGTTGAAACCGACGACAAGATCGGCACGGCGGAGTTGATCAACCAGCGCATCCACGGTCTCTTCGCGGTAGATGGCGTACTCACCAGTCTTGGTGGAATACGTCACCCCGACGCTCATCCCCATAGCGTGTTTTTTGTCCCAGCCGCCCACGTCGTTGGCGGTGCGGCGGGATTCGAGATCGAAGTAAACGGTGTCTTTGACTTTCGACATGATAGCGGAACGAGAAACCAGGATGTTTGGACCGCCGTGAAAATACACGCGCTGGCCGAACCGTGTCAAAGGTCGGGCGGCTCGGCGGCTTTCGTTTCGGTGGACTTTTCGCCGTTGGCGGTCATCTCGAACTCTCCCGCGTCGAAGCTCATCATCTCGTTGGCCCCGGTGATGGAAAACTCCTCCCACGCCGCCCCGTCGTTCTGGAACAAGGTCAGGGCGCCGGCATTCTCTCCCTGGGCGAGCTTGACCGCGCGCAGGTCGGGTTGTTTGCTGATCCTCCGCAGCCGCAGACCATCGGCTGTGACCAGATAGCTGCCGTTCTCATCGAAGGTGGCCGTCAAATCCACCGAGCTTTTTTTGCCTGGTGAAAGTGGATTCTTGACGAGGTCGAGTTTCACCGGGAGCGGAAGCATCGACTTGGTCGAACCCGGGCCGCTCAAGCCATGCTCGGGCACCGCTTGGCGGATGTTGCGCTCGAAAAAGGTATCCCACTCTGAGACCTTTTTTCCCTCTTCCTCCTTGGACTCCACCCAGGACAAACCCCGTACCCGTTGCCACCCCGGCGCTTCTTCCAACAGGTAGAGACGATCATGATTGGCGGAGGCACTGATTGCCCGGATGAGCGGTTCGCCTTCCTTGCTCGGCAATGCACGCAGGGCTAACGCCGCGAGTTTGTCCGGCTCAGCGAGGAGTGATTTCAGGTCCCCGCCCGCCGGCAACTGGTACAAGGTATCTTCCGCCACGACCCAGCGAGTCTGGTCTTTGCCCACGCTCACCAGCCCCGGCGCGATGAGCGGATGGGTGGAAGCCGGGCTTTCCACCGGGTGGTTGGATGGTGCGTCCGGCGATCCATCCGAGAGTTGGTATGCCTCTGCCATCTGGGACGAGACGACCGAGACGCTGTGATCGGTGACGAGAAGATCATATGGGCGCAGTGGCCCCCCGGCCGTTCCTTCCGGAAGTGGCGGAAGCTTGCGCTTCCACAGAGGAGCCCCGTCTTTGCCGGCCAATCGCAGCAGCACATTGCTCCCGTCGGCCAATGTAGCGGCCACGATCAGGCCATCGTCCTCCGGCACGAGCGCGATGGCCGCAATGTGCTTGATGCGCAGGCTATCGTCTTCGTCGGTCCAGTCATTACCCAGGAATTCAACTCCTTCGACCTTCAACGGGCCGACTCCGTAGCCGCGGGCCGCGTAACGTCCGGGAACGACCGGCTTGCCCTCGTCATCCTTGCCGTCCCACTTCGTGATCAGGCCGTTGAGCCCGGCGGTGAAAGCGCTCTCGGTCGCTCCTTCGTGCAAGCGGCGGATGAGCTTGCCGCTCTTGGCTTCGTAGATTCCCAGGCTGAAGCTGGCGTTTTCGAGCGGCGGGGGCAGGAAGGTAATCTGCACGTTCTTCCTGGCGGAGGCGGTTTGCGCACCAACCGGATTCAGCGGCAGCAGGAGCAGGAGCAGGCAGGAACAAAGGGGGAGTCGCATGTCGGTTCGGTCAGGCGTAGTAGCGCCAGTTCACGTCGGGGAAAAGGTTGTCGCGCCACTCGCAATTTTCGAGGAAGGACAGATCCAGCGCACCGTCGCGCCACTGTTCGTAGAGGTGGGTAAAGCGCAGGACGTGGTCCCTGGTGCGCTTGGTGGCGTAGTGGCTCGCGGTGCCAGTCTTCATCAGGAAGGCCCAGTCGCTGGATTGAGCCAGCAGGAGTTCACGTGCCATCTGTTTGAGCAGCCGTTCGAGGATGGCTTCATCGCGCATCGGCTCGGGTACGCGGCTCAGAAAACCCTCGTGTTTCAACTCGGCCTGCGCTGCTTCGACCATGCGCCGGGCGGCCGTTTGCAGGTGCGGATAAATCCAGGAATTGCTCGGGTGCAGCCATACTTCCCAGTAGCCGTTCTGCCCCCAACTGGAAGCCGAGGGCGCGACCATCTGCTGCGTGGGATGGCCGGCGAGGTAGCGTCCGGGGGTGGTGAGTTGAAAAGTCTGCTGGTCGCAGGCTGCCTTGCGCAGGAAAAGCTCCAGGAACTCCGGGCCCTCGAACCACCAGTGGCCGAAGAGTTCCGCGTCGAAGGGTGTCACCACAATCGGATCGATATCCAGCGCCCACCGCAGGTTTTCGATCTGGGCGCGGCGTTCGCCCATGAAGTGGCTGGCATTGGCTTCGGCCGCGGACATCGCCCAGACGCGGTGGTAAAGGTCCTTGTCCTCGGTGCGGCCCGTGATGCGATGGTACTTGAAGCCGGTGAACTTGCGCGGCCCCTCCGCGCCGATGACCGGGTCGAGCTGGTCCAGGGGCAGATCGAAGCCGATGTCCTTGTAAAAATCACGGTACGCCGGGTCGCCGGGATAGCCGTATTGCGCGCTCCACACCTGCCGGCTGGATTCGCGGTCGCGCGAAAACGCCGCCGGCCCCGCCGGGGTGTAGCAGGGCGCGTAGATCGCCCGTTGCGGGCGCGGCTGACCGTACATCAACCCATGCGCGTCCAAAATAAACCAGCGGATGTTGGCTTCCTGCAAGATATGGCCGATGCCGCTGATGTAGGCGCACTCCGGCAGCCAGATGCCCGCCGGATCACGGCCGAAACAGGCGCGGTACTCGTCGCGGGCGATCAAAATCTGGGCCCGCACGGCCTGCGGGACGTTTTCCATCAACGGCAACAACCCGTGGGTCGCCCCGCAAGTGATGATTTCCAGATAGCCGGCGTCCTGGAACCCGCGAAAGGCACCGACGAGGTCGCAGCGCCAGCGGTCGAGGTACTGCCGGCGGCTCTCGCGGAAGCGGTCGAGGTAGAACCGGGCCGTTTCTTCCGCCCGCCCGCCGTCGCGCTGGGTTCGGTCCACCTCGCGGCCAGCCAGGACGATGGCCCGGTTGATGTAACGCAGATAACGTTCACCGAGCAACGGATCACGCAGCATCGCGCAAAGCGACGGCGTCATGGTCAACGTCAGGGTGAAAGGCACCTGCTCGCCCGCCAGCCGGTCGAACATCGCCAGCAGCGGCAGGTACGTCTCCGTGATGGCTTCGTAGAGCCAGTCCTCCTCCAGGAACTCCGGGTACTCGGGATGCCGCACGTAGGGAAGGTGCGCGTGCAAGACGAGAGCAAGATAGCCGTTGTCGGTCATGAAAAGCTGGGAAGACTCTGGCGCGGCGGGCGTGTCCCAGACCAAAGCAGCCCCCGGCGGCAACCGCAACCCTCCACACGGGAAAGTCTCGGTTGGTCCTGGAGTCCAAACGGAATCGGTGCAAACCCCGTGCGGAGGCGGCAGCGAAGTGTGGATGTATGAAAGCCCTCATGTTCCACAAGCCCGGCGACGTCCGGATCGAAACCATCGACGATCCGAGAATCGAGGACAAGCGCGACGCGATCATCCGCGTGACGGCAACTGCCATCTGCGGATCGGATCTCCACATTTACAACGGTTTCCTGCCACAAACCCGTCCGATGGCTCTTGGCCACGAATTCATGGGCATCGTGGAAGAAACCGGCTCGGAAGTCAGCAACCTCAAGAAAGGCGATCGCGTGGTGGTGCCCTTCCCCATTGCGTGCGGCACCTGCTTCTTCTGCCACCACGATCTGCCGGGCCACTGCGAAAATTCGAACCCGGAGCATTATGGCCCCGAGGGTGACATGCTCACGCAAAAAGGCGGTGCGCTGTTTGGTTACACCGACCTCTACGGCGGCTACAACGGCGGCCAGGCCGAGTTCGTCCGCGTTCCGTACGCCGACTACGGTCCGCGCAAGGTGCCGGATACGCTCAGTGACGAACAAGTGCTCTTCCTGACGGACATTTTTCCGACCGGCTACTCCGGCATCGACTGGGCCGGGGTGAAGGGCGGCGAGGTGGTTGCCGTTTTCGGCTGCGGTCCCGTGGGTCTGATGTCCATGAAAAGCGCGTGGCTGCGCGGTGCGAAGCGGGTCATCGGCGTGGACGTGGAACCGTACCGGTTGGAGATGGCACGCAAGCTGTGCAATGCGGAAGTAGTCAACGCCTCGGAAGTCGATGCCATCGAATACATCCGCCAAGCCTCGGAAGGTCGCGGCGCGGACGTGTGTGTGGACGCCGTCGGCATGGAAGCGCACCGCACGATCCTGGACAAGGCCCTCAACATCGTGAAGGGACAGGTCGGCAGCGTGAGCGTGCTGGATAATTGCATCAGCGCGGTCCGTCGCGGCGGGTGGGTGACGGTGCTGGGTGTGTACCCGATGAATTATGATTTCCCGGTCGGGAAGATTTTCGACAAAGGTATCTTCATGGCTCAAGGACAGGCCCCCGCCCACAAGCACATCGACAAGCTGCTCGGCCACATCGAGAAGGGTGAGTTCAAGGCCGATGACATCATCACGCACCGCATCAAGCTGGCCGATGCACCCCACGGCTACGAGATTTTCGCCAAGAAGAAGGACAACTGCGTGAAGGTCGTGATGACACCGTAATTTGATTTGTTGCCGCAGGCCAATAAAGACCCGGTTATACGTCTTCCTGGTCTGCAATCTTCCGGTGGAGGAAGATGCGGTCGATGGCGTCTTTTTCACGGATTGTCTGCTTCATGCGTAAGAGCATGGCAGGCTGAACAAAGGGGATGGCTACCCCATCGAGGATGACCGTAGTTACCTCAGTGCTCGCTTCCGGGTAGGCGATTCCACATGCTGCTGTCATCAGATCGACTACAATTTCATCCGCGACCCGCACAACGACATAATCGCGCAGATCTTCGTCTCCCAACTCGCGGATTGCTTGGTCTGGCAATGATTGCATTGCCCTGTAAACCTTGGCTTGGTTCTCCCTGGAATCCTCCACCAGCAAATCCACATCCTCGGTTGCACGAGTGTACCCATGCTGAATAATCGCCATGCCGCCGACCACGATGTACTTCGCACCTTCCGCGTTCAGGTAACGGCATAGATTCACCAAGTCCGCCACGGTCGGGGGACGGGATTCTAGCGGCGCGTCAGCATCTTGAGAGTCCATTCATCCTTCTCCGCGTGACTATGGAACCGGTACACGCCACGTGGAATGAACGGTCTATCGCCACGAAGCGCGATGACAAGTTTGAGCAGACCATCGGCGTACTCCAACCCCTTGCCAGGTTTCCGTTTGCCTAAGACCTTCATGTACGGCTTGGTTTGTTCATCCATAGAACGGAGAACACCATAGTGCTGCCGCGAGGAAGAGTAGCAAGAAATATCTGGTTCAACCGACCGACATTTCTAGCGCCTGCACAGGTAAATCTCCTACCGCTTCCTCGCCGTCGAGAAACGCGCTCTCGCAAAGCTTGGCGTACAGGCCGCCCGCCGCCAGCAAATCGGCGTGCCGGCCGCGCTCGATGATGCGGCCGTGCTCCATCACCAGGATCTGGTCCGCACGGCGCACGGTGCTCAACCGGTGGGCGATCACGAAACTCGTCCGGCCACGCATCAGGTGATCTAGCGCCTGCTGGATGGCGCGCTCGGTCTGCGTGTCCACGCTCGCCGTCGCTTCGTCAAGGATCAGGATCGGCGGGTCCTTGAGCAAGGCGCGCGCGATCGACACCCGCTGCTTCTCGCCGACGCTCAACTTCACCCCGCGCTCGCCGACGACGGTGCTCAATCCTTCGGGCATGCGATCAATAAAGCCGCGCGCGTTGGCCGCTTCGGCGGCAGCAAACAATTCCTCGTCCGTTGCTTCGGGTTTCCCGAGACGCAGGTTGTCCCGGATGGTCCCATTAAAGAGGAAGCTCTCCTGCGTGACCAACCCGGTCGCCGTCCGCAACTGCGCGCGCGGGATGTCGCGCAAGGGCCGGCCGTCGATGTCGATCTCGCCGCTGTCGAACTCGTAGAAACGCGTCAGCAGGTTGACCAGCGTGGATTTGCCCGCCCCGGTCGGCCCGACCAGCGCAACCGTTTGGCCGGACGCCGCGTGCAGGGTGATGTTCTTGAGCACCGGACGTTCTTCGTCGTAAGAGAAGCTCACGTTGTCAAAGCGCACGTCGCCCACGATCCCCGCGAGTGCGTCGCCGGCTTCGCCGGTCGGCAAGTCGTCCTCGCTCTCCGTGGGCGTGTCGAGAATCTCGAACACCCGGCCACCCGCCGCCCGGCCGGCCTGGATGAGCTGGTTGAGGCTGTGCAACTGGCGCACCGGCTCGTACAGGAAGCGTACCAGGGTCAGCACGGCGGTAAACCCGCCGAGGCTCATCCTTCCCTGGAGAACCTGCTGCCCGCCGTAGAGTAACACGAGCGCCAGGCCGGCGTCGTTGAAAAAGCTCATCGAAGGGCTGTAAAACGCCCACGACCGCATGATCACCAAACTGGCTTCTCGCATCCGGTTGCTCACGCCGTTGAAGCGGGCATGCTCCTCGTCCTCGCGCACGTAGGTCTTGATCTGGCGGATGCCCGCCAAATTGTCGTGCAGCAGCGAGTTCATCGCGGAGGCCGCGGCACGGTGTTGTTTGTAGCGTTTGTAGGCGGTGAGCGTGTACCACAGCGCGCCGCCCGAAAGAAACGGCACCGGCGAGAGCGCCACGAGCGTGAGCGCCCAGCCGTAGCCGCCCAGCATGATAACCACCACGATGATTTGGAGGACGGCAATGACGCCCTGCTCGATGCCGTCGATCAGGACGCGTTCGACGCTGTTGACGTCTTCGAGGATGCGCGTCATCAGGTCGCCCGTCGCCCGGTTGTCGAACCAGCCGAGCGGCAGTCGCTGGATGTGAGAGTACAGGTCACTGCGCAGATCGAAGATCACTCTCTGCTCGAAGACGTTGTTGAGCAGGATGCGCAGGCAGCTGAGCAGTTCCTGCAAGAAAAACGCTCCCAACCCGATCAGCGCCAGCGGCACCAGGCGCTCGGGATGTTTGCCGATGATGGCACCGTCCACCACCCGTTGCGTGATGGTCGGGAAGACGATCACCGCCAGCGTGCCGCCAACGGCGCAGAGCAGGTTTCCCGCGGCCAGGGCAGGATAGCGCCGGACGTAACTGAACACTCGCAAAATGGGGCTTCGCTTCTTGGCAATCGTTGTTTCCATCGGAAGGCTAACAAGTTCGTGGCAAAGGCTCTTTTGGCAAGGGGATGAAGCGGATGAAATCAGCACAAAGCCGACTTTCGGCTTGCCGAGTGCGTCGCCCGCGTGTGCTGTAATCCCCCGCTACTTCGTCGAAAACGGTAAACCCCGCAGAAAACTCATGCCCAAAGCCCTCATCTTCGGTATCTCCGGCCAGGACGGTGCCTATCTGGCGCGTCTGCTGCTGGAACGTGGCTACACGGTCGCCGGCACCTCCCGCGACGCCCAGGTGTCCAGCTTCAGCAGCCTCCAGCAGTTGGGCATCCGCCAGCACGTGCGTCTGGAATCCGTCGCCATCAACGATTTCCGCAGCGTCCTCCAGGTCCTCAACCGCACGGAACCCGACGAGGTGTACAACCTCGCCGGTCAGACTTCGGTGGGGTTATCCTTCGAGCAGCCGGTGGAAACGCTCGACAGCATCGCCGGCGGCAACCTCAACATGCTGGAAGCCCTGCGCTTCCTCAAACGCCCCACCCGCTTCTACAACGCCTGTTCGAGCGAATGCTTCGGCGAAAGTCTGGGCCGGCCCGCCGACGAACTGACGCCCTTCCGTCCGCGCAGCCCGTACGCCGTGGCGAAATCGGCCGCGTTTTGGGAAGTAGCCAATTACCGGGAGGCGTACGGCCTGTTCGCGTGTTCCGGCATCCTGTTCAACCACGATTCGCCATTGCGGCCAGCGCGGTTCGTGACGCAAAAGATTGTCAGCGGCGCCTGCCGGATCGCGGCCTTGCTGGCCGGTGGCACCCGGCCGGCGGAGGACGACACCAAACTGTATCTGGGCAATCTGTCCGTGTCCCGCGATTGGGGTTGGGCGCCGGAGTTCGTCGAAGCCATGTGGCTCATGCTCCAGCATGGCCAGCCCGATGATTACGTCATCGCCACGGGCGAGAGTCGTCCGCTGCTCGATTTCACCGCCCGGGCCTTTGAATGCGTCGGCCTGGATTGGCGCGACCACGTCGTCAGCGACCAGACGCTGCTGCGTCCGACGGATCTGCAAGTCGGCTGGGGCAACCCGGCGAAAGCGCAGGAGAAGCTTGGCTGGCGGGCGAAATCAAAAATGGACGACGTGGTGAAAATGATGGTTGAAGCCAGACAGGAGCGGGCCACCACGGCAAACCCCTGATTGCCCACCATCGAAATCTGTGTCACAAGCGATAAGGGAGCATGCAAACATCCTCTTTCAAGTGTTCCCTCCTGCTGGCAGGCGTGTCGGTGTGGGTGGGAGTTTTGGCCCCGTTCGCCCGCGCTGAGCCACCCACGACGGTGGAAAGTCAGACGGTGGGGACAGCCGGCAAAGCCGTCCTGGTTTTCAGCGACAGCGAGAAGTCACAGACCCTCGAAGCCGAAGGTCGCGACGTGAGCATCGACGGCAACAAGAACGAGATTACTCTGCATGGGAAATGCCACGCGCTGACCATCACCGGGGATGGAAACATTGTTCACGCCGAAGCGGTTGCCACGATCTCCACGCCGGGCAACAAAAATATTGTCACCTGGATGTCGGTGGTGGACGGCGACAAACCGCAAATCACCAACGTCGGCAGCGGCAACTCCATCGAGCACAGCTCGAAGTAGGATGTGACCTGTTGGTTGCTCTCAACTCTCGCTCTTCTTTGCGGCTTCGTTGGGAAAACGGCTCTTCAACTCATCCGTGGCTTTCAGAGCTTCGTCATGTTTGCCGGCTTTCTCCAGTGAATCTGCCGCCAATCGAAGAGCCTGCGGGGTAATATCGGGATCATCGTACAAGACGGCCACACTCAGGAACGCCTTCGACGCCGGCTCATATTCGCCGCGGGCATAGGAAATCCGCCCGCCGAGGAGGCGCGCCTTTGCGTTCAAGGCACCTTCCGGTTGAAGGGTCAATGTTTCGTCCACGCTCTTCTGTGCGTTGTCGAATTGCCTTAGTCCCAACTGGGCGTCTCCCTGCGCCAGCAATCCCTGCGCCCGGACTGCCGGTTCCGCCGGGACCGCTTCCAGGTAGTGCCGGCTCGCGTCGAAAGCGGTGTCCCAGCGCGAAAGCTTCAGCCGCGTGCGAGCCAGGACCAGCCACGTGTCGGGCGATTTGTTCGTGGGTGAGGCCGCCGCCATCCCGAGCAACGGCTCGGCCGCGTTGTAGTTCTTGTCGTCCAAATACTGTTCGCCCAGCCAGCGCAGGATCTCCGCCGGCACCCCGGGCTGGGCTTTCGCTTTTTGGTAGGAATCGATCTCGCTGGCCAGGCTGCTCTTTTGCTGGAGCTGGTATTCGCACAGGATCACCGGGAGAGTGGCCTTGGCTCCATACTCTTTTGGATCAGCCTTGCGCGCCGCCTGGTACGCCGCCAGTGCACCGGTGTAATCCTTGGCGTCGAAGAGCGAGCGCCCGATGTAGAAATTCGCCAACCCCGCCGCCTCGCTTCGGGGATACTCCTTGATGAGCGTGCGGAAGGTGTCGGCCATCCCGTGTTCGTTTTCCTGCTGGCCCAGGATCAGGGCCTTCTGCTGCAAGGCGACCTCACGCTCCTTGGCCTGCCGGTAGTCGTCGATCACCAAGTTGAAATCCTGCAACGCGCTTTGATAGTTCTTGAGCTGCTGGTAAGCCACGGCACGCTGCACGAGCGCTTTGGGAATGAAGGGATGCTCGGGGAAGTTCTTGATGAACTGCGTGAAAGCAGCCGCTGTTTTCTCCGGCTGCCTGGCTTGGGCGTAGCAGTAGCCGAGCCGGTAAGCGGCCTCCGCCTTATACTTGGCCGGCAGGTTGCCCGCCGTGTCCAGCGCCGCGTAGGCGGTCGCCGCCGCCGGATAATCCTTGCGCGTGAACAGGGAGTCCGCCTTCATCAATCGCACCTGATCCCCCTTGGTAGGGTCACTGTTGATCAGCAGGTATTCGTCGGCCTCGCGCACGAAGTTGGCGTCGTTCGAGGCGTAAAGGCTGATGATGCGCTGATAACGCGCTTCCGCCGCCTGGGGCGAACGTGGAAACTGGCTCAGCAGTTCATCGTAGATCTGCCGGGCACTGGTGTGCGCGCCAAGCTGGCGCTGGGCGTTGCCGGCCATCAGCATGGCTTCGGCCTGGATGCTGTCGGGCAGCGAGTTCTTGGCGGCATTGTAGGTATCAAGCAGACGCTGGAACTTATTAGTGTCGTAGAGCAGGTGGAATTGCGCGAGTTGCGCGTCCGCCCGGACCGTGGCGCTGGCCGCCGGAAGGGTGGAGGCGCGATTGAGCAAGGTCCCGGCGGTTTCGAACTGGCCGAGGTCCTTGGCGAGCAGACCTGCTTTAAGCGCGGATTCCGCTTGCACCGCCGGCTTGGTGGCCTCGCGGGAAAGCGCCTCGTACTGCTTGAGCGCTTCGTTGGGGTGCTTCTGCGCGATCGCCAGGCGCCCGAGCGCCAACCGGGCGTCGTCGCGGTACGGGTTGTTGGCGGTGATGCCGAGCACTTCTTCGTAAACTTCGGCGGTCTCGTCGCGGCGGTCGAGCTGCTCCAGACAAAGGGCCTCGAAGTAGCGCGAGGAAAGCCGCACGTCGTCGGTCTTCGCCATCGTGGCCGACCGCTGGAAAAGCGGCAGGGCGCCGGTGTAGTCCTTCGCTTCGAAATTCAGCACTGCGAGCCGGAAATTGGCCGGCCCGACGTACTCGCCTTCCTTGTAGGCAGCAAGCAAGTTTTGGTAGGCCGAACGCGCCGGGGCCGGTCGGCCGAGGGTGCGATAGCTTTCCGCCAGCCACCAGTAAGCGGCCTGCCGTTGTGCGCCGTCGGGGTACTTGCCTAGGTAACGCTCGTACTCGGGTGCCGCCTGGGCGTACTGCTTGCGAATGTAGAAGTCGTTGGCCAGGTTGAACTGCGCCTGCTCGGGCGACACCGTGGGACCGCCGGGCGACTGTGGTGCGATGCGGATGTCGTCATTATTGTCCGTTCCATCCGGCGAGGGAGAGTTGCCCGCCGTCGCCGCATCCGGTGACACACCACTGCTGTCGGAGGGCGGACGAACGCGTTTCGGGGTCGTGCTCCTTTGCTGCGCCAAGGTGGGTGCGGTAGGAGCAGGCGTCGCTTCCGGCGCGTCCACGGTCATGTCTTCGCGAGCAGAATTTGAAGGGGCGGGCGTCGGGTCATACGGCGCATCGCTACCCGGACGTGGGTAAACCCGCTTGGCCGGGGAGGGCGCGGGTGAGGCTACGCGGTTGCGGACCGGCGTCGGGTTCGCCCCTGGCTCGACCGGGACGGCGCGTGCCACCGGCGGTTGCGCGGCTGTGTCCGTGGCGGGCTGGACGGGCAAGGCGCGTCGAACGACCGGTTCAGCCGGTGTCGGCGTCGGGGTCGGCTGAAAAGGTTGGAGCGCCGGCGATCCGTTTCCTTGCGCCCCGGCCAACCGGGTGAGCGCCAGCAGCGCGCCCAGCAATCCCAGCCAGCGGGATGGAGAAGCACTACGCCGGATCATGGCTGCGTCCTGGCAGTGGCGAAGGCAACGTTCCAGATGTTGGCCGCCCGGCAGGTATCCAGCACCTCGACGATGTGCTTGTAATCCACGTGCTCGTCCCCGCGCAGGATGACCGCCTGATCGGGGTAAATCTGCGAGAGCTGCTGGAGCTTGCTGCGAACCTGTTCGAGCGAGAGGGTCTGCCGGTTGAGGATCACACTGCCATCGGCCGTCACGTTGAGGATGCACTCGTTGATGTCGCGCGGACTGTCTTTGCTCTCCTTCGCGGTGGGCACCTTTACTTCCAGCGCCATCTCATTGCGCGAGAAATTGTAAGTGACGATGAAGAAGATCAACAGGCAGCAGAAGACGTCGATCATCGGCGTCACCTGGAAGCCCAGCGTCTGGGGCAGCGAAGCTTTTTGGCGAAAATTCACAACTGGAGTCTATCCGCAGCCAGGCAGAAAGGAAGCGCGGAAAGTTCGACCGTCGGCCCGGTCAGCGGAGGCGCTCAGAAATCGTCTTCCAAGGCAGCGGCCTCACGCTCACGGCGTCGTCCGCCGCTCCCGGCGCTGGCGGGCGTGTAGTACAACGAAAACACCGCCAGGATTTCCGTGGCGGCTGACTCAAGATCGGCGATGAGCCGCTGTACCCGGCCGCGGAAATAGGCGTAAAAGCTGAAGGCAATGATTCCGACCACCAAGCCGCTGGCCGTGCAGACCAAGGCTTCCGACACTCCGGTGGCCAGCATCATCGGCTTGGAGGTGGCCAGGTCCGTCGCCAGCGCGCCGAACGAATGGATCATCCCGGAGACGGTGCCGAGCAGACCGACCATCGGCGCGATGGTGCCGACGTCCGAGAGGTAAGTGATGCGATGGCTCAGCGAGGAGGCTTGGCGTATTCCTTCGGTCTCGGCGATTTCGCGGACGCTCTCCAGCGTTGCCGTCGGGTTGTCCTTGGCGAAGGCGAGCATCGCCTGCACGACCCGGGCAACCGCTTCGCCGTGCCGGTTGCTGAGAGCGAGCAATCCGAGGTAGTCGCGCTTGCGCAGAAGGGCCTCGCAGGTGTCGAGGTACCGGTCCGTGGCGACGTTGCTGCGGCGCAAGGTAAACAGATAGATGAAGATCAGCAGCGTGCCCACAAAGAGCAACGCGGCGAGCGGCAACATGAAGATGCCGCCGGACATCAGAACACTCCAGAGGGTGCCGGGGGCAGAGCCGCTGGTGACCGGCGAACCACTCGGAGGCATCCCTTGGGCGAGCAGCGAAGCACCCGCGTGGAACGATGGGAAAACTGCCGAAGCGAAAAACGGGTTCATGCGTCAGTCCAGAGGGCAGTTTAGACTGCCCGCCCGACCGATGCAACATGATAGATGCCACCCGCCCGTCGGGGTGTTCAGCGCGCGGCGGCTGAACGGAACATCGCGGCCGCGTACTGGCGGCGGGTAGCCATGGAGAGCGGCTTGTTCGTCCAGTTGCCGCAGGCCGGAAAACTGATGAGGCTGGAATGTGAGCCATCATTAGCCGCCGTCATCCGCAACGAGGCGCCGGGGGTTTCGGAACGGGAGATAAAGCTCAGGAGGTCAATCTTCTTCAGGATCATGGCGGCAGTGTTCATAAAGGGTTTTGAGTAGAAATTCGTTGTGTGCGGTTGGAGGTGGTGAAAGTTGGACCGGACGTTGTCTTGCAGGCGGATCGTCGGCATCCTTTGCCGGGCTTTCGCCTGCTTGTCTTGGGCTGGATACGGTTAGAGCAGGCTTTGTGCCATGGTTCTTGATCAGCTTCCTTCCTCACGCACAAGCCTGCCGACGGTTGATCGTGCCGATGAGTCCGGGCAGCCAGGATGGATCGGCGATCTTCCATGGGATGATGGGGTCAGAGACACGAGTCGGTTGCTGGCGCTGGGACAGCAGTAGGTCCGCTGGATGCAAGCTAGCGGGCACCACAGCAATCCCAATGGGTAACCAACCTTGTTTTTGTCCGGGTAAACACCGCAGTCACTCGGCGAAGAAGACCCCCCATCCGGCATCGGCAACTCCTTAGCCGATGGGGGGTAAATACCCCAGCGCGCGCGGCACGCGGCCTGCATCACGAGACATAACCACCAAGCCGTCTGTCCCAACCATCATGAAAGCCATTCTTCGCGTTGTCCTGGCCGATGACCACTGTGTCGTGCGCGACCTCTTCAAGTTTCAACTTGGCCGCCTGGAACCACGGCGTTTCGAGGTGGTCGGCGAGGCAACCAGCGGCCAGGAAGTCATCGACGTGTGCCGTCAAACCCGGCCCGATCTTATATTGCTTGACATGATGATGCCGGGCCTCAACGGAGTGGAGGTCATGAAGCGCGTGCGGCTCGACCTGCCCGATCTGCGCGTGCTCTTCTTTTCGGGCTCCACGCGCGAAGGCCTGATCAGCGAGGCTTTCTCGCACGGGGCCTCCGGCTTCGTGGGGAAGATGCGCCCCTGGCAGACCGTGCTGGAAGCACTCACTCTGGTGGCGCAAGGCGGCAAGTACTACGACCCGGCCGTGGCCCACCTGACCGACGCTCGGATGCGCGCGCTCAACAACGAGGGCGCGGAGCACCTGACCGCGCGCGAACGCGAGGTCGCCCAGTTGATCGCCGAAGGGGACAGCACCAAGGAGATCGCCTCGCGGCTGGGCGTCAGCGCCAAGACGATCGACAAGCACCGCACGCGCATGATGGAAAAGCTGCACCTGCACGACGCCGTGGCCGTCACGCGCTACGCCCTTCGCGCCGGCATGGTGTCCCTGGATTGAGCTACGACCACACGCGCTCTTACCGAAGCGCGCTGTCCTCTAAATTCCCAAGCCGGCGCGGGCCGCGACCAGCTTGTCGTACAGGCCCGCAAGCGAATCGGAAATGACCCGGGTGTTTGCGAGGACGGGCATGAAATTGCTGTCTCCCGGCCAGCGCGGAACGATGTGGAGGTGCAGGTGGTCGGCTACTCCCGCCCCGGCACACGCGCCAAGATTCAACCCGACGTTGAAACCCTGCGCCTGGACCACGGCGCGCAGAAGTTTTTGCGCATCTTCAGCCAAGGTCCAAAGTTCCAGTTTCTCCTCACCGGTGAGTTCGCCCAGGTCCGCGGTCTTGCGGTACGGCACGGCCATGAGGTGGCCCGCCGCGTAAGGGTAGCGGTTCATGATGAGAAACCCGCTTTTGCGCCGTAGCACCACGAGGTGCGCCGCGTCGTCGCTGGTTTGCGCGGCCTCAGTGAAGAAGTCTGGCAGCGGACGCTCCAGGGAAAAATACTCGACGCGCCACGGCGCCCAGAGCGCCTCGACCTGTTCTTTGGGAAAGCTCATGGGATCATTCTGCCGCCACGAACCGGCGGGCAGCGAGGGCCAACCATAGCCAGCCCGCCAGAAAGCACAATCCTCCGAGCGGCGTCACGAAGACCAGCCAGTGGATGCCCCACACCGCGTAGGCGTACAGGCTGCCGCTGAACCCGAGCACCCCCGCCCCCAGGCAGAGCCATGCCCCCGCCGGGAAGGGCCGCAGGAATGGCAATCCCAGCAGCACGAGCGTGTGTAGAAAATGGTAGAGCACCGCCTTGTTCCAGACGTCCACCATGCCACGCGTCTTGAGCAAGGGTTCCAGGCCGTGCGCGCCGAACGCTCCCAACGCCACTCCTAGAAATCCCAGCACGGCGGCGGCGCGGAAAGCGGCGAGAGCGGAGAAGCGCATGGCGGTCGGGTAATCGGCGGCGGGGAAGATGGGATAAAGACTGGCTTTCTCGCCGCCGCCGACCAATAACCACCCTATGAGCATCGTAGTCCAGAAATACGGCGGCAGCAGTGTGGCCGGCCCGGAAAAAATCCGCGCGGTGGCGCACCGGATCATGCAAACGCGTGCCGCGGGCCACGAGGTGTGCGTGGTGGTGTCAGCGATGGGCGATACGACGGACGATCTTTTGGCCACCGCCAAGCAGGTCTCCCCCAACCCGCCCCGGCGCGAGCTGGACATGCTGCTCTCCGCGGGTGAGCGCATCTCGATGGCGCTGCTCTCCATCGCCATCCGCGAGCTGGGCGGCGATGCCATCTCGTTTACCGGCAGCCAGAGCGGCATCATCACCAACGACCACCATTCGGACGCGCGCATCATCGAAGTCCGCCCGTTCCGCGTGCAGGACGAACTGGCACGAGGCAAAATCGTCGTGGTGGCGGGCTACCAGGGAGTATCCTACAAGAAGGAAGTCACCACCCTGGGCCGGGGCGGCAGCGACACGACCGCCGTGGCGATGGCCGCCGCGCTTGGCGCGGAGTGGTGCGAGATTTGCAGCGACGTGGACGGGGTGTATTCCGCCGACCCGCGCGTGGTACCGCAGGCCCGGCGGCTGGAAGTGTTGAGCTACGAGGAAATGCAGGAAATGGCCGAGAGCGGCGCGCGGGTGCTCAACGCCCAAGCGGTCGAGTTTGCCAAGGAAAAAGGGATCGCCATCTACGCGCGGGCCACGCACCAGGCTCCCCCGATCGGACGCGCCGGCGACGCCATCGACGGCACGGTGGTCCGCAGGCACCCGCCCCGCCAGCCGGGCACGGTGACGGCGGTGGTGAGCGAGAGCGATGTGCTGGTCCTCACTGCCAGCGGCCCCATCGAGCAGATGCTGGGTTTTCTGGAGGAGCGGGCGGTTTGCGGCAAGCAACTCCATTGTGCCGGCTTTGGCGGCGAGGGCGACGGATTGACCCTGGTGCTCTCGCGCGAGAACCTTCACGAGGAACAACGGCTGCGAGCCGATCTGGAAGCCAAATTTCGGATGGGTGTGCGTCTCATCGACGGTCTGGGGGCGGTAAGCGCGATCGGCACGGGGATCAACAGTGGATACAAGAACCTGCTCGCTGGCTCGGCGTGTCTGCGCGCCGCCGGGATGCTGGCGAGCGGTGTGGCGACTTCCTCGTTTCGCATCACCTGGCTGGTGGAGCGCGCGAGGCTGGCGGATGCTGCCAGGGCGTTGCACGGACACTATCTGGAAGGTGCGAAGTCATTGCCGGTACCGTGACCGTTCTCACTTCATAACAGATGGCTACAGATCGAGTTGTAGCTGCGTTTGTGCCAAACGCCGTCACGTTTGCGCTTGGCACAAGCGCAGCTACAACTTGCCGGCAGCTTTACTTCTATGGGTACTTTATCCTGTCACTTGCCCTCTCCCATCCGGTACACGCGGCCCTTCCAGGTCACTCCTTTTTGCGTGCTCAAACGCCAACTGTTCAAACCGATGAGCAGCGATAATCCGTGGCCCACCGGGTGCAGCAAGGCACCGACCCACGACGTTTGAAACCGCGCCGTCAACACTGCGCGCAACAGGTAGATCCACGCTGCCTGCACGACGGGAATCCACCACCAACGACCGCTCACAAACGGCAGCAGCGCGAAGACAAACGGGAACAACAGCCCGGCCGCTTGGATGAACCCGAAAATCCAGAACGCCGTCGCCGATTCAGAAAACGCCGCCCGCAGGTTCTTCGTGAATCCTTCCCACACCTGCGCAAAGGAGGTGTACATACGGCATTCCACCAGCCGCGAACCGTCGCAGTTGACGAGCCGCAAACCTTCCGCCGTCCGCCGTGCCACCTGCCGGCCCAGGGCAACGTCTTCCACCAAGTGGTCGCGCACCGCCGCGTGGCCGCCGACTTGTTCGTACACGTCGCGCCGGAAGAGCATGTATTGCCCGTTGGCCGCACCGAGAGAGCCCAGCACCTCGGGCGAAGTCAGCCGCGCGTACTTCAGCCGCCGCTGCAACCGCCAGAGCACGTAGTGCGGCAGCGCGCCGAGCAGCAAGACGTACACCAGCGGGATCACGGCCCGCTCGCTCCAGGTGCCGGTGATCTGCCGGGGCCACGCCGAGAGCAGCCCCGCGCCGGTGTCCAACGCCCGACCGACAAACGCGCCCAACGCCGCCGGGTCGTGCGCGGTATCCGCGTCGGTGAAAACCAGGTACTCGCCCCGGGCGGCAGCCGCGAGTTGATGGCACGCCCACGATTTGCCCGTCCAACCTTCCGGCAGAGGCTGGCCGTCCAGCAAGCGCCGCCGGGAATGTTTCTCACGCGAGAATCCGTGATTGAGAATGACTTGCGCGGTGTCATCCTGCGAGTGGTCATCAAGCACCAGCAGTTCGTAGTTGGGATAATCCTGCGCGCAGAGTGAGCGCAGGCACGGGCTGATCCGCAACGCCTCGTTGCGCGCCGGGACCATGACGGTCACCAGCGGCGTTCCCCCGCCTGCCTCGAAGCGGCGCGGACGCGGAGCCACGAACACGAACCAGTTACCCGCGATCGTTAGTGTGACGGTCAGCAGAAACACCGAGACAGCCAGATGGTAAACGAGCATCCCCTCAACCATTACCCGTTTTGCCTCTCGAAAGCCGCACGCCGACCTGATAACAGATGCAGAAAATAATCCCAGCGTTTGTTTATCGACATCCGGGCGGGCAGTAAGTCCTCCCAGCCACTGAATTGGTTGGTTTCCAGAGCTTCGTCCACCTGTTTCAACAATCCGTTCAGCCGCTCGGCCAGAGCCTCCGGGGTGGTTTCGGAAGGCATCGGCGCACCGACTTTCACGAATACGCCCGGACGCGATTCCAGCAGCCAGTCGTAGCGCAGCACCAGTGGCAGCAGCATGGCCCCTGTCCGACGGACCAGAAACAGCGCGCCGGGTTTTACCTCCACCGGTCGCCTGGGATTGACCAGGGCTCCCTGGACGAACATCCAGATCAACCTCGAGGGCAAAATTTTACTCCCAAGGAGACGAACCGCGTAGCGCAACCCGGACACGGCCGCCGCACGGTTGCTCAGATCGAGGCCGAAGACGCCCATCCACGTGAAAAAGCGGTAGCGGCGCAGGTTCTTCTCTTCCATCGCCAGATAGATGTCGTGCGGCAACAAACGATGGGAGAGCACATAGAGCACGAATCCATCCCACCAATTGGTGTGATTGACACAGCCGATCACCGGCTGGCCGCTGGCCGCGAGTGCGCGCAAGTGTTCGCCGCCGCAGAGGCGCATCCCGTGAAAGCGCCTTCGGAGCAGCCGCGTCATCCAGCGCCGGAGGGCGAAGTTGAACGCTGGGTTCTTGCGGGCGGGAATCATGATTCAGGGGGCGGCACCTTCGCCGCAGCCAAGCACGTTCGCAACTGGGCCGGCGGCGCCTCGATTCTCGGGAAAGGTGCCTTCAGGAAGCCAGTCCCTGCTTTTGTACGCGGCGGCTGCATCGTAAATCGCGCCAGGCGCGACCAGCCAACGCGAGCTTGCGCGAAAACGATGTCGAAGCCCGCTGGTGCAGCACCTCGCCGTCTATCTTTTCCACTTCTTCGAGAATGCCGCCGTACACGTGGCGCATCAGCCACACCGTGAACTGCGAACCGTCATCCGCCAGCAGCGGGATGCCGGCTTCCGCCCGCACGTAAAACTCGCGCGCCCGCGCGATCTGCGCCTGGAGGAACCGCTTCAGGTTAGCCGACGCGCGGTCCGCGCCCAATTCTTCCGGCGTCACTCCCACTGCCGCCATCTCGTCCGCCGGCAGGTAGATCCGGCCCATCCGGTAATCTTCCCCGACGTCGCGGATGATATTGGTAAGCTGCATGGCAATCCCCAAGTCAATCGCCCGCTCGCGCCCGCCTTCGTCGCGCAATTCGAAGATGCGCGCCATCATCAGACCGACGACCGAGGCCACGTGGTAACAGTACTCGCGCAAAGCCGGCCAATCGGCGATGCGCACCGGCCCGAGGTCCATCGCCACGCCTTTCAATAGATCCAGAAAATGTTGCCGCTCGATCCCGTAATGGTTGACCGCCCACGCGAACGCCGGCGCAAAGGGAGGTTCGAAGCGCGTGCCATCCGTCAACCGGTCGAACTCTGTGCCCACCTTTGCCAGAGCGGCATCCACGCCCTCGCTCGAAGCCGCACGGTCCACCAGATCGTCGGCGTACCGGCAAAAGGCGTACACCGCATAGGCCGCCTGCTTTTTCTCGCGCGGCAGCGCCACCGACGCGAAGTAGAAACTCCGCGCGTGCTTTTTGGTCTGCCGATGGCAATACCCGTGGCTGGCGGCGAGGACCGGCGGCGGGATGTTCAGCGCCGCACTCACGCCGGCACTGCTTCGCTCACCCGCGGCGCGGGAACCACTTTGTCCAAGACCTTGGCGCTGGACAGCACCCCGGGGACGCCCGCCCCCGGATGGGTTCCCGCGCCGACGAAGTAGAGCCCGTGGATGTCCTCGCTCATGTTGTGCGGCCGAAACCACGCGCTTTGCGTCAGGATCGGCTCGAACTGGAACGCGCTGCCCTGGTAGGCGTCGAGGTCCTTTTCAAAGTCGAGCGGCGTCATGATGCGTTGCGTCACGATGTGCTCGCGCAAATCCGGGCAAAGCTCGGGAATTTCCAGTGACTTAAGAATCGCGTCGGCGTAGCGGTCCTTGATCGTTTCCCAGTCGATGTCGCCGAGCAGATTCGGCACGGGGGAGAGCACGTAGAAGCACTCGCCGCCGGGGGGAGCCAGACTCGGGTCGGTCCGGGTCGGCACGTGCAGGTACAGGGAAAAATCGTCGGCCAGGATTTTCCCGCGGAAGATGTCGTGCAGCAGTTCCTCGTACCGCTTCGTCAGCACGATGGTGTGGTGAGCCAAATTTGGGTAGATTTTGTCCGTGCCGAAGTACACGACGAACAGGCCCATTGAGTAACGCATCTTTTCCAGACGGCGGTCGGTCCATTTGCGGCGGTGCTCGGGAGCGATGAGCTTGCGGTAAGTGTTGGCCGTGTCTCCGTTGGAGACAACGACCTCCGCGGGGAAATGGCGGCCATCCTCCAGGCGCACGCCGCTGACGGCACGCGCCGGTTCGGCGACCTCGATCTCCGCCACACGGCTGTTTAGGTGCAGTTCTCCGCCCATCTCGGCAAATAATTTGAGCAGCGCGTTGAGCACCGCTCCCGTGCCGCCCATGGCGAAATGCACGCCCCAGCGCCTTTCGAGATAATGGATCATCGAATAGATCGAGCTGGACTGAAATGGGTTCCCCCCGATGAGCAGCGGATGGAACGAGAACACCTGCCTCAAGTGCGGGTCTTTGATGAACCCGCTCACCAGCTTGTAAACCGACTGATGCGATTGCAGCCGGATCAAGTCCGGCGCGATCTTGGCCATGTCCCACACGGTGTTGAACGGCTGGTCGGCCAGATCGGTGAACGCCCGGTCGTAAATCGCATGCGAGCGGTCCACAAAGCGCTTGTAACCCTCGACATCGTCCGGGTTGAACTGCTTGATCTGGGCGATGATATCCTGCTCATCACCATTGTAGTTGAACACCTTTCCGTCGTGAAAGACGATGCGGTAGAAAGGGTCACAGGGGACAATCTTGACGTAGTCCTCAGTCTTTTTGCCGTCGAGGGCAAAAAGCTCGTCGATCAGGAAAGGCGCGGTCAAAATCGTCGGCCCGCCGTCGAAGGTGAAGCCGTCCTGCTTATAGACGTACGCCCGTCCGCCGGGTTGATCGCGCATCTCCAGCAAGTTGACCTGGTAGCCCCGCGCCTGGAGCCGGATGGCGGCGGCGATCCCGCCGAAGCCGCTGCCGATGACGATCGCCTGAGAACGTGATGCGGTGTCGTCTGTGGAAGAAGAGAAGCTGTTCATCGAAAGTGATTGCCTAACAACGCGCGGTTGCGCCGCGCACCAATCGGATCAGACCCATGAGGCCGTCCTGCGTTTGCGTACAAAAGAAAGGGGTTCCTGCGGCGCGAGTCTGAGCGTCGGCTTCGGCGAAGAGCGACGCCATCTTCTCGGAAAGCTGCCTGACCGCGCCGCTCTTGGCCACCAGGTCTCGGGCCATCGACACCGTGCCATCGGAAGGCGTACCGGCGCTCAGGCACATTTGCAAGAGGCTCCGGTCCGTGTCGTTGAGCCGGTCGAAGGCCGTGCGCATCAACAAAGTCTTCTTACCTTCCAGGATGTCGGCTGGAATCTCGGCGTCCGAGACCTCGAAACGCGCGAATTCCTGGAGGTCATTCTGGATCTGGAAGGCCAGCCCGGCGGGCCGGGCGATGCGAGCCAGGGCAGCCAACTCTTCGGCTCCCGCCCCGGCGAGCACCGCCGCCATCGCCAGCGGGCACTCAATGGTGTAACGCGTCGTTTTGAGCAGGTACATTTCCTCGATCTCCGGCACGCTGACCTTGGAAACATCGCGCGTGCTGTGGATGATGTCTGCCACTTCACCGAAGCCCGTTTCCACCATGCAGGCGAGCAGCAAGGTGCCGAGCTGCGTCTGGACACCACCCGGTAACCAAGCCTCCAGCAAGCACTTCTGTGCCAGCGCAAACAGGATGTCCCCCATGACCAGAGCGAGATTGCGCCCGGCACGGTGACGGGTGGCGAACGCCGGCAGCCGCGCTTCGATCACGCGGTGGAGCGTCGGCCGGTTACGGCGGGTCTCCGAGCGGTCGATAATGTCGTCGTGGATCAGGATAAACGCATGCAGCAGTTCCAGGCTCACGGCCACGGACAGCAGTTCGGATTCGGCCACGACCGGCACCGTTATCCCCCGGTCGGCTGCGGACCGGCGAAAAATCTGGTACGCCGACAGGAAAAGCAGCGGGCGCAGGCGCTTGCCGGGACGGCAGACGAACTCCATTAAATCGTCGAAGAGCGGGGTCAAGCTGGCGTGCTGGAGATAGTCCGCCCGCCGAGTGACGAGGTAGGTGCTCATGGCCACCTCGATGCGCTCGATCCACCGCTTCATTTCGCCGGTATCGACGGCAAGCGGCGGCATCACCACAGGTGCGGGGGGCACCGGGGCGCGGAGGTTGAAAAGCAATGAGCCGGGCACAAAGGTCATACGCAAACTAGTCTTTTTCGGATGCTGCCGGGGTCCTTTGACGCTACCGTAGGAGTGTAGTTACCCGAGAAGGCAGCCCATGTCATTCGCTAAAGTCCTCCCAGGCCTCGATTCCCAACGCTCCCCCGCGCTCCGGGAGTTTTCACGCCTGATCGCCCCCTGCTCCGACGAAGCTCTGGAAGGCATGGCGGCGCGCTCGCAGGCGCTCACGCTCAAGCACTTCGGTCGGGTGATGCGCCTCTTCGCGCCTTTGTATCTCTCCAACGAGTGCATCAACAACTGTAAATACTGCGGCTTCTCGCGCGACAACCCGATCCTGCGCACCACGCTGACGGCCGGGCAGGTGTTGACCGAAACACGGCACCTGGCGGCGGAAGGCTTCCGCAACATCCTCCTGGTGGCGGGCGAGCACCCGAAGTTCGTGTCCGGCAGCTACCTGAGCGATTGCATCCGGCGGATGCGTCTGGAAGCGGGCGTGCCGAGCGTTTCCATCGAGGTCGCCCCGATGGAAACCGCCGAGTACGCGCCGCTGGTCGCCGCCGGCGCGGAGGGTTTGGTCGTGTACCAGGAGACCTACCACCGGCCCACTTACGAGGAGATGCACACGGCCGGGCCGAAGCGTGATTTCGGCTGGCGGCTGGATTGTCCGATGCGCGGGTACGAGGCGGGTTTCCGGCGGATCGGCATCGGGGCGCTTTTCGGGTTGTGGCATTGGGAAGAAGAGGCGCGGGCCTTGGCGGCGCACGTCGAATACCTGCTGCGCCGCTGCTGGAAGGCGCAGATCACCGTCAGCCTGCCGCGTTTGCAGCCTGCCGCCGGCGGGTTCGCGCCGCGCTCCGTGTTGCCTGACCGCGAGTGGGTGCAGCTCATCTGCGCGCTCCGGCTGACCTTCCCGCAGGTGGGCATCGTTCTGAGCACGCGGGAAGCGCCCGCCTTGCGTGACGCGATCATCCCTTTGGGGGTGACCATGATGAGCGCCGGCAGCCACACCGAGCCCGGAGGCTACACCGGCCAGGGCCGCGACGACTTGCATCGCACGGTGCGCGGCCGCGCCGTGGCGGTGGGCGAAACGCTCGCCGCCGACGTGCTAGCCACTGGACAGTTCGATATCGCCGACAACCGTTCTCCCCGGGAGATCGCCGAACACCTGCGGCATCACCACCAACTCGAACCCGTCTGGAAGGATTGGGACGCCGCCTTGACGGAATGATTTTGCGATGGACCCGGTGAAAACGGTCGACATTCAAGTCAACGGCGAACCTCGCGAGGTGCGGGAGGATACTCCGTTACCCGAACTGTTGGAGGCGCTGGAACTGCCGGCGCAAAGCGTACTCGTGGAGCACAACGGCACGGCCCTTTTCCGCGCGGATTGGCCGCAGGTCCTGCTGACGGGCGGCGACCGGCTGGAGATCATCCGCGTCGTGGCGGGCGGGTAGTTTTTTGTATGCACCGGTGGAAGAAAGCGGTCACAGGGAGCGAGGTCGAGGCGTGGTTGGAACGGCTGCATTTCATCGATCCCGAACGTCTGGCGGTGGTCAGTTTGCCGGGAGCGAAGCTGGAGAGCATCGAAGTTTATTGCGAAGAGCAGCGTGAAGCGGAAGCACTCGCCGGACAGTTCGGCGGCAAGATGGAGGAAGTGCGTCAGGAAAGTTGGCAGCCGGCTCCCGCCACCTCCCCAGGCAAGCCTTTGAGCATTGCCGGCGGACGGCTGCTGGTCACCTCCCGGCCGGAGGAACTGGAGCAAGCGCGGAGGGCCCACCCTCGCAGCCATGTGCTCTGCGTCCCGGCCGCGATGGCGTTCGGCACCGGTGAACACGCCACCACCGCCATGTGCCTGCGCTTGCTCGTGGAGGCGAGCCGGCGTTTGAACCGGGCCGGCAACGCTTGGAACGTGCTCGATCTCGGCACCGGCAGCGGCATTCTCGCCTTGGCGGCACGGCAGTTGGGAGCCGGAAAAGCCCTCGGATTGGACAATGACCGGCATGCCGTTCGCACCGCCCGGGAAAACGCCGTGCTCAACGGCGTGGTGAGCGGAGTCAAGTTCCAGCAGGCTGATCTGCTGCGCCGGTGGCAGCCGGATGAGGCTCGCCCCTGGCCGGTCATCACCGCCAATCTTTTCAGCAACCTGCTCGTTGGATTGATGCCCCTGATGGCCCGTGCGCTGGCCCCCGGCGGCGTGTTGATCCTGTCTGGCATCCTAGCGAATCAGGCGGACGAAGTAGTCGCGGCCGCTTTTGCGCAGCATCTGACGGTTCCCACACGCCGGCGTCGTGGGAAGTGGGTGGCATTGCTGGCACGAGGAGCGGTGTGACTCCCACCCCGCCAACTCTTTTCCGACATTTTCCGAATTCGCTTGCGGGCCTTCTTGATCTCGCCATAGTGGCTGCTTGTTGGACCACGGGCTGTGGCTCAGCTTGGTAGAGCGCTGCGTTCGGGACGCAGAGGCCGTGGGTTCAAATCCCACCAGCCCGATTTTTCTTGCCGCGGGAGGCACTTCGCCTTTGCCCATTCCGGCCGGTCATGATACTTGACCACACATGCCGACGAAGGGTGACCCCCCTCCCAACACCGAAGACTTCGATCCGGAACGGACGCTTTTCTTCAGCCGGCGCAAAAAGAGTGTCAGCCTGTTGCCGCTCATCGTTGGCTGCGTGCTCGTCCTCGGCAGCGGCGTGCTGCTCGTCTGGGCACTCAATCAGCCCGGCCATAAAGCGGCCGAAGAAGCCAACCCCGAAGCATCCGTGGCGTCGAAGGACCCCTACCACGGTCGCCCGATCCTGCCGCCCGGCTCGGACAATCTACCTTTCTCGCCCTCCACCGCTGCCAACAACGATCTGGTGCCGTTGCGTTCGGCCTCGCAGACTCCGCCGCCGGCTGTACCCGACGACAAGACCAAGCCGGTCCTTGCCGCGCTGCCGGTAAACGCGACGCCGGTCCCCGTCCGCCGCGCCCTGCCCGTCAACCCCACGGATGGCTCCATGCCTCCGGCCGCGTCCGCCGCTCCGGCCAACGTACCGGCTGCAACCAGCACGCCGATCAACCTCGACGTGAACGACGCCGACAACGCCCAGGTGCGTGTCGAAGTGCTGCGCCGCATCGACCTGATGCCGAGCGTGACCCAGGCGAACAAGGACAAGCTCTACGCCAGTGTCGATCACGCCCGGCGGATGGGCCGGGTGTTGACGGTGCTCTTCGAAAAAGGGGAAAACACCGTGCGCAGCGTTGACGTGGACCGGCTCAAACAGCAGCTCCAAACGCCCGAAATCACCGCGCTGCTGGATGATCCCACCATGGTGTTCGTGATCCTCGGCTATGCCGACCAGAAGGGCAGCGAGAAGATCAATAACGACATCTCGCTCAGCCGCGCGCGCAGTGTCATGGACGCCCTCCGCGACAAGTGCGGCGTGCAAAATGTGATGCACTCGGTGGCGATGGGCGGCTCCACTCTTTTCAGCGTCAACCAGATCGAAAAGAACCGCGTGGCGGAGATCTGGGCCGTCCTGCCCTGATGTTGCCTCGTTGTTCTCGTTAAGCCTTGAACGCCAACCCTCAGCCGCTCCTGACGGTCCTCAGCGGATTGCCGGCGGGCAGTTATCCGCTCGCGCCCGG
Organism: uncultured Chthoniobacterales bacterium; assembly: GCA_964245965.1. Lineage (GTDB taxonomy): Bacteria > Verrucomicrobiota > Verrucomicrobiia > Chthoniobacterales > SZAS-18 > CAWCJJ01. Next base: position 23,463 of record CAXTOP010000021.1, on the reverse strand, counting down.
CGAGACCGTCGTCGGACGTTCGGCGGAAGCCGGTTTGCAGCTCAAGCACCCGGAGATCAGCCGCCAGCACTGCCGGCTCCACTGGAACGGCGAAACCTCCTGCACCGTCGAAGACCTGGCCAGCCGCTGGGGCACCAAGGTCAACGGCGCACCGCTCTCCAGCGAGGTCCGCACCCCGCTCCAGCCCGGTGACCGCCTGCACATCGGGCCGGTGTACGTGTACTTCGGGTACGGGCCGCCGCCGGTAGGCACAGCCGCCGTCACCCCTGCTTTTCTCCCGGAGGACGGCAACGAAGGGGCCGCCGGCGGCGGAAGTCCACTCGGGCCGCAGGTACTCCTGCGCGGACGCGAGGTGAACGCCATTCCCCTGGACGGCAAGCTCACCCTGGGCCGTTCGGGCGACGTGGACGTGGTCTTAAGCGACCCGAGTATTTCCCGCCAGCACGCCACCCTGGAGCGCACGCCCGACGGGAGCTACCAGGTGACCGACCTGCGCAGCCGGGCGGGATCGCTGGTCAACGGGCGGCGCTTTGAAAAACATCAGCTTGTCATCGGCGACCAGCTTCAGGTGGGACCGTTCTACTTCCGCTTCGACGGCCGGGCGCTGGAACGCACCACCGGGCTGGCCGGCGTGGAGATCGATGTCCGGCACGTGCGCAAGGCCGCCGGCCAGATCGTCATCCTCGACGACGTGAGCCTGCACTTCGAGCGCGGGCAGTTCATCGCCATCTTGGGACCCTCCGGTTCGGGCAAGACCACGCTGCTCGACGCCCTGACCGGCTTGCGGCCCGCCAGCGCGGGCGAGGTCCGGTATGACGGCGTGGATTTTTACCGGGAATACGACCGGCTGCGCTCCCTGCTCGGCTACGTGCCGCAGGACGACATCGTCCACCGCGAGTTGACCGTCACGGACGCTCTGCTCTACAGCGCACGCCTGCGGCTGCCCGCCGGCACGCCTGCCCTGGAGATCCGCAAACTGGTCGCGCAGACGATTGGCCGCCTCGGGTTGGAGGCGCGGGCGAAGACGCCCATCCACCGGCTTTCCGGCGGGCAGCGCAAGCGCGTGAGCGTCGGCGTCGAACTGCTCGGGCGACCCGCGGTGCTCTTTCTGGACGAACCGACCAGCGGCCTGGACCCGGCTTCCGAGTTCAAGATGATGGAACTCCTGCGTCACCTCGCCGACGGCGGCTGCACGGTGGTTTGTACCACGCACGTCATGGAAAACGTGTACCTGACCGACCGCCTTTTCGTCATCGCTCGTGGCGGCCTGATTTTCAGCGGCAGCGCGCAGGAGGCGCGCGAACACTTCGGCGTGCAGAAGCTGACCACGCTCTTTGACCGGTTGGAAGAGCGCCCCGTGGCCGAATGGCATGAGGCTTACCTGCCCATCGCGCGGGCGCGGGAAGCGGAGCGTGCCGCGCAGCAGCCACTGGTTGCCCCCGACGCGGACGGTGGGAGCGCGGCGCGGCTGACCCGTCCCATCAAACCGGCGGCGGCGCTGCCGGTGCTGCTCGCGCGACAGTGGGCGATCCTGCGCGCCGACTGGAAAAACTTCTTGCTGCTCTTCGGCCAGCCACTGGTGATTTCCTTATTGGTGGCGTGGGTGACCGAAGACACGTCCCTGGGACTCTTCTTCGCGTACCTGGCCACCTTGTGGTTCGGGTGCAGCAACGCGGCCCAGGAGATCGTCAAAGAGGTGCCGATCTACCGGCGCGAACGCATGGTGGGCCTTGGCCGGCACCAGTATTTGATCAGTAAATTCGCCATGCTGGGGACGCTCACGGCGCTGCAAGGAGTCTTCCTGTATGGATGTCTGTGGCTGGCACGCTGGATCTTGTACCCCGAACCGGAAACAGGCGTGCCTCGTGGAATCGACGGCTCGGCGTTGTGGCAGGTAGGCAGCTTGTTGGGCACGGCGTACGCGGCGGTAGGCATTGGCTTCGCCATCTCGGCTATGGCGCGCAGCGTGATGCAATCGGTGCTGATCGTGCCGTTGGTGTTGATCCCGCAGATTTTGTTCTCGGGATTGGTGGTGGAGACCGACCAGATGAGTTCGCCGCTGGTTTTCGCCGTGGCGAACGTGATGCCATCCTATGCCGCGCAGACCCTGATGGACGTTGGTGCCTTCTACCAGCGCCCGATCATTGGCGGGGTGTACAACAACCGCAAGAAGGCGGGCGATCACCTCAAGGATCTGCGGTTGCGTGAGATGATACAATCCCCGCCGCAACCCGGCATGACGCGCGGCGACATGCGCGCCGCTGCCGCCGCGGCGTTCAAAGCCCGGAGCGTGTATTCGCGCCCGGACATCGGCTTCTGGGCCGCGGGCAAACTCCTGGCCTGGGCGCTCGCCGGGTACATTGTCGCCTGGTTCGGTCTCCGCGCCAAAGAGAGAGGGTGACCCGTGCCCGAGAGGGAGACTCGTGCCGTCCGGCACCTCGGTTAGGGTCCCGTGATACCGGGGACACAGCGGCCGCCTTGGCCAACTGCGCGGCGATCAACAATTTCATCCGCACCAGCGGGATTTTCGACAGCGTAGCGGATTTCTCGTTGGCTACTTCTGACCCTTCCACGGGCGACGTTGCCGCGGACACCGCGCGGCTGTTTCTGCCCTACGTTGCGCACAGCACGGCTGACAGCACGATGGACTTCCTCCATCAGGGCCGCGCCGGGATGCAAGCCGAGGCGAACACCGTGGATCTTACCGTGCTCGCTCCCCCGGCTAACTGATTCGTTCTGAGCGTACGGGCCGAAACGTCCAACCCGTTTCGGCCCGATCAAAAATGGTCCGTCGTTTGAGGTGCAAAGCCTTCACGCGAACCAAGTTTCCAACGTCACTTGTAAACCGGGCACGCCCTCACACGACAACGTCTCTCCTACAGAGTACAGCTTTTGCCGTTGATACACACCATTCTCCGGCCGGCAGTAAACCTCGACTTTGCGCTCGGCTCCCAACACAATCCAGTATTCCGGCACCCCGGCCTCGGCGTAGAGCGAGGCGTTTTCCCGATCGGGCGCCACGCTGCTGACGGCGACTTCGATAACGAGTTCAGCATTCGTGGGGTGCTTGGCATCGAAGTCACTTTCCTCACCGCGCACGATCATCGCGTCTGGCTCGGGAACTGAATCCGCCAAGCGCAGTGGCCGCTCCGTGAAGACGACCAAGCCGTTGCGTTGCAGAGTAAGAAGGTAAAGGAAGATCCTTTTGATCAGCTTGCAGTGGAGTGGTGACTTAAAGGTTTTTTTGACGATGAAGCCTCGGATCAGCTCTGCACGCTTCTCCAACGCTCCCATTTCAGCCAACGCCTCGTAAGCTTCCACGGCCAAGGGCGACATGCGGGCGCGCATTTCGGGCGCATCGAGGATGGTGGACATGCCTTGAGATATAATCTCCGGTCTTGAAGGAGGACAGCATCTTCTTCGTCAGCCCCACCGATCAAATTCTGGGTTGCAACACTTCCTTCAGGAACGGTGAGATGCGGCTGGTCTTGTGCCTGGCGACCTGCTCGGGGGTGCCGGCGGTCACCAGTTTGCCACCTTCGTCGCCAGCTTCGGGACCGATGTCGATGACGTAATCGGACTCGGCGATCACACTCAGGTGATGCTCGATCACGACCACCGTGTTGCCCTCGTCCACCAGGCGGTGCAGCACCTTCAATAATTGTTCCACGTCGGACATGTGCAGGCCGACCGTCGGCTCTTCCAACAAGTACAGCGTGGATTTGACCGCCTTCATCTTGCGCAGCTTGGCGTTCTGCGATGCGCCGACGCCGCGTGTCAGTTCGGTCACGAGCTTCATGCGCTGCGCCTCGCCACCACTCAGGGTCGGGCTGGGCTGACCCAAACGCAGATACCCCAAACCCGTTTGAGTCAGCAGCGAGAGCGGACGATGAATCTTCGAGACGGCGGCGAAGAATTCCGCCGCTTGTTCGATGGTGAGTTGCAGCACCTCGCCGATGCTCTTGTCGTTGTATTGTACTTCCAACGTTTGCGCGTTGAAACGCAGGCCGCCGCAATCCTCACACGGCACGTAGCTCGTCGGGAGGAAGCTCATCTCGTGCTTGATGACCCCCTGCCCCTGACAACTCTCGCACCGGCCGCCTTCGTTGTTGAACGAAAACCGGCTCGACGTGTAGCCACGGATCCGCGAGAGCGGCAACTGCGCGAAGAGCATCCGGATTTCGTCCAGCACGCCGACGTAGGTTGCCGGCGTCGAACGCGTCGTCTTCCCGATGGGCGATTGGTCCACCTCGTACACGCCTTCCAGGAAATCCACGCCCGCGAAACTTTCCCACGGCTGCACCGCACCCTTGCGCCGGGTGCTGGCCGCGCCGCCAACCTTCTTCTTGGCCATCCTGGCCAGTGCTTGTTGTGCTGCCGGCAGCAGCACCGAACGCATCAGACTGCTTTTGCCCGACCCGGAAATGCCGCTGATCACCGTCAGCCGCCCGATCGGGAACTTCACGTCCACCCCTTGCAGATTGTTGGCGGTGGCACCGGTGATTTCCAGCCAGTGCTCCAGCCCCTTGAGCGAACGGCGCTGACCCAGCATCGGGTGCTTGAGCGGATCCTGCAAACAGCGCCCGGTGACGCTCTGCGGGTTGCGCATGATCTCCGCCAGCGTGCCGCTCGCCACGACCTCGCCACCGTGCACACCCGGCCCCGGCCCGAGGTCGATGATGTGGTCGGCGCGGCGCATCGTCTCGTCGTCGTGTTCGACGATGACCAGCGAGTTGCCCTTGCCCTTGAGCGCGGCCAGCGTGTCGAGCAGCCGATTGTTGTCGCGCGGGTGTAACCCGATGGTGGGTTCATCCAATACGTAGAGCACACCGCGCAGGTTGGAGCCGAGTTGCGCCGAAAGGCGGATGCGCTGCGTCTCGCCGCCCGAGAGCGTCTTGGCCGAACGGTCCAGCGACAGGTAACCCAAGCCGACCTCCTGCATGAACTTCAGCCGCTGCCGGATTTCGTCCAGGATGTCCGTCGCGATGATCTCCTGCGAACCCTTGAACTTGAACTTGCCCATGACCCCGAGCGCGTCCGTGACTGGCAGCCGCGCCAGGGCGTCGATGGTGATGTCCTTGACCTTCACGTTGCGCGCGATGTCGTTGAGCCGCGCGCCGTGACAGGTCGTGCAGGGACGTTCGTCTTCTTCCTCGACCCAGGCGCTGGCGCGTTCCTCGGCCAGTTCGCGTTCCAGGGCGGAAACGCTGTCGTCCATCTTGGGCAGGGACGCCTTGAAGACCGAGCCGAACCCGCGGCACTCCGGGCACCAGCCGTGCGGCGAGTTGTAGGAAAACAAGCGCGGGTCCAGTTCCTCGAAGGCCATGTTGCACTGCGGACAACTCATCTCGGTGGAAAGCACCGTGAACTTGTTCTTCGAATCGAGCAGCCGGGCCGTGCCCTTGCCGATCTCCACGGCACGGCGGACGATCTCGCGCGGGTCGAGCCGCTTCTCTTCCGCCGTCGGGTCCTTGGCGGCAGCGGCAGCCTTCATGCTGGCCGCCGTCACCTCGCCCACGACCACGTCGATGGTGTGCTCCTTGAAACGCTCCAGCTTCTGGAACCCGACGGAGGGCATGAGCTTGCCGTCCACCAGCAGCGTGTCGAACCCATGCTTGACCGCCCATTGCGCGACATCCGTGTGGAAGCCTTTGCGCGCTTTGATCAACGGCGCGAGCACCCGTACCCGGCCCTTCTTCGCGCCTTCTTCGACCTGCTTGACGATGGCCGCTTGACTCTGCTTTTCAACGGGGATGTGGCAGTTCGGGCAGTACTGCGTGCCCAATTTGGCGAACATGAGCCGCAGGAAATGGTAAACCTCCGTGACCGTCGCCACGGTGGACTTGCCGCCGCCCCGCGTGACACGCTGCTCGATGGCCACGCTCGGGGGCAGCCCTTCGATCAGGTCCACGTCAGGCTTTTCGAGTTGCTCGACGAACTGCCGAGCGTAGGGGGACATGCTGTCCAGGAAACGCCGCTGACCCTCGGCAAAGAGAATGTCGAAAGCCAGCGTGGATTTGCCCGACCCACTCAGCCCGGTGATGATGACCATGCTCTCGCGCGGAATATCGAGTGAGATATTCTTGAGGTTGTGTTCGCGCGCACCGCGAACCCGCACCGTGGAAGGCATGCGCCTTCCGTTGATGCCCGCGACCGGGTAATGGTTGGCCAGCGCCAGGGTGGAAACCTCCGCATCGTCGCGCGAAGGCATCTCGGCGGCCTGCAGGGCGGGTGTCTGCTCACCGTTGCGGTACAGGCTGGCAGCTTGTTCAACGGCTGTGCCGTCGAAGGCGATGAGCTTCTCGTCGCGCGCGCCGTGCAGCAGCGGACGCAGGTAGTAACCAGTGTGCGACGCCTTGACTTCGGCGACTTCCTCCGGCGTGCCCACGGCGACGAGGTAGCCGCCTTCCGAACCGGCCTCGGGACCGAGGTCCACCAGGTAGTCGGCGCACTTGATGACTTCCAGGTTGTGCTCGATGACCAGCAGGCTATCCCCCTGCTCCACCAGCCGCTGGAAGACCTGCACGAGCAGCGCCACGTCGTCGAAGTGCAACCCAGTCGTGGGTTCATCGAAGATCAGCAGCGCGCCCTTGGTGCTTGGATTACGCTCGCGCTCGACCAGGTGGCCCACCAACTTGAGCCGCTGCGCCTCACCGCCGCTCAACGTGTTGAGCGGCTGACCCAGAGTGAGATAACCCAAGCCTACCTCACACAAAATCTTCAGCGCCGACAGCGACTGCTTGAACGACGCCGGGTAGATCGGGAACGTCCGGCCGGCGCCGCCGATCTCGCGCCCGACGCGCAACCCGGTACCGGGTTGTCCGGGAGCGGTTTTCTCGAAGAATTCCAGCGACTCGGCCACGGTCATCTCCAGTACATCGTGGATGCTCTTGCCCGCGAATTTCACCTTCAGCACGTGCGGCTGGAAACGCTTGCCCTCGCACTCCGCGCAACGCACGTACAGGTCGCTCAGGAACTGCATCTCGATCTTCTCGAAGCCGATCCCGCCGCAGCGTTCGCAGCGTCCGTCGCCCGAATTGAACGAGAACGCGCTGGCCACCAGGCCGGCGGCGCGCGCGTCGTCGCTCATGGCGAACATGTCGCGGATGGCGTCGAACGCGCCCAGATACACCACCGGGCTGGAGCGCGGAGTTTTCGCCAGCGGCGACTGGTCCACCATGACCGTCGCGCCGAAGCCGTCCGCGCCCATGATCGTGCGGCACTTGCCCACGGTTTCGGCGTTGCTCTGGCCGCTCATGCGCAGGAGGTTCTGGTAGAGCACGTCGTGGATGAGCGTCGATTTGCCCGAACCGCTGACGCCTGTGATACACGCGAAGACACCCAGCGGCAGGTCCACGTCCACGTCGCGCAGGTTGTGTTCGGCGGCACCGCGAATTTCCAGGAAACCGGTTGGCTTGCGGCGTCGCGCGGGCAGTGGGATGCGCTTGCGGCCCGTGAGGTAATCGGCCGTGAGCGAACCGGCGCACCGGCCGAGTTCGCTCAGCGGCCCGGAGAAAACCAGCTCGCCGCCGCCCGCACCGCGCCCGGGTCCGATGTCGATGAGGTTGTCCGCCGCACGGATCACGGCTTCCTCGTGCTCGACGACGAGCAGGGTGTTGCCCTTGTCGCGCAAATCTTCCATCACGCGGATCAACCGGCCCACGTCGCGCGGGTGCAACCCGACGCTGGGTTCGTCCAGCACGAAGAGCGTGTTCACGAGCGACGCGCCCAGGCACGTCGTCAGGTTCACACGCTCGATCTCGCCACCGGAGAGGGTGCGCGTCGGACGGTCCAGATTCAGGTAGCCCAGGCCGACGGCGATGAGGTAGCGCAGTCGGTTGGCGATCTCCTTGTGCAGCATGTCGGCACTGGAATCGTTAGGCGGCAGGATGATCGAATCCATCACGCCGATCAGTTCCTTGACGGGCAACTGCGCCAGCTCGGGCATGGTGAACCCTGCGCGCGGCTTCTCAACCACGGTGGCAGCACGCTTCTTTCCCCTTGTCTCGGGAACGGACTCGGGCACCGCAGGTAGGATCTCCAGGCCACCGGGCACGAGACGATAGTTGAGCGTCGCCGGTTGAAAACGCCCGCCGTCGCACTCCGGGCAAAGCGTGTACGCACGATAACGGCTCAGCAGCACCCGGACGTGCATTTTGTAGGTCTTGGATTCCAGCCAGTCGAAGTAGCCTTTGACGCCGTACCAGCCGCCGTTCTGCCACAACTCTTCGGTGTCGACGCGGCCCTTGCCCTCACCCTGGATCACCCACTTCTGGTCGGCGGCAGGCAGGTCTTCGAAAGCCGTGTGGATGTCCACGTCGTGCTGCGCCGCCGCGCGCAGGAGGTCGCGCTGGCATTCCGCAGACTGGCCGCTTTGGAAAGGCTTCACCACGCCGCGCGCGATCGAGAGCCGCTTGTCGGGCAGCGCGCGGTCGAGATCGATCGCGATGGTGCGCCCGAAACCCCGGCACTGCGGACAGGCTCCCTGCGGGTTGTTGAAGGAGAACAAGCCCGGCGTCGGCGGCTTGATGTCCAGGTCGCATCGCGCGCAATGCCAGCCGGTGGAAAAGCTTTCCTCCGCACCCGTCTCCGGGTTGACGAATTTGATCCGCCCCTTGCCGAAGCGCAGGGCCGTTTCGATGGACTCCGTCAGACGCGAGCGGGTCTCGGCCCCGACGCCGGTTCGATCCTGGATGACCTGCACGCGGGCCGGCAGACGCTTGATCTCGCCTGGCGGCTCGTCGGTGCGATGGACCGCGTTGTCGAGCCACACCCGCAGGTAACCCTGCGCGCCCAGGAACTTGAAAAATTCCGCCGGGTCGGTGGCGGGCGGCGCGTTGACGGCGAAGCAAACCAGCAACGTCGCGCCCGCGTGCCGGGCCAGCACCTGCTCGGCGATGCCGCGCGAGGAATCCGGCTTGATGGAACCGCCGCACGACGGGCAGAACGCTTGCGCCACGCGCGGCATGAGCAGCTTCAGGTAGTCATTGATCTCAGTGATCGTCCCGACCGTCGAGCGCGTGCTCTTGACCTGGTTGGACTGCTCGATGGCGATGGCCGGCGGGATGCCCCGGATGCTGTCCACCTTGGGCTTGTCCATGCGGTCGAGGAACTGCCGCGTGTACGGGCTGAAGGTCTCGACGTACCGGCGCTGCCCCTCGGCGTAGATGGTGTCGAAGGCGAGCGAGCTTTTGCCGCTGCCGCTTGGTCCGGTGATGACGTTGAGCCGCCCCAGGGGCAAGTCCAGATCGACGCCTTTGAGGTTGTTCTGCCGGGCGCCGCGGATCTCCACGTACTCGGTCAGAGGAGCGTTCGTGGGCAGGTCCTGGGAGTCGAGATTTGCGGCGGGATGAACGACGGGAGTGGACACCGTGGAAGATAGCGTCTGTGTCACGAAAAGGAAGGGGCGGAGTCAGGTTTTCCACCCGCGAGGTACCACGGTGAGAGGGTTATCCGTGCGGACCGCGCCGTTTGCTGGCGCGGCGGCGTTCGGCGAGCAGATCGTACTGCAGCTTCTTCTCGTGGATCTGGCGCTCGATCTCCCGGCGCTTGCCAGGGTTGGAGGTTTGCGGCAGCAGCGTCTGCAGTTCCTCGACCTCCTTGAGCAACTGCATTTCCTGCGGCAGGAACCCGGAGTTCTTGAGCAGTGAGACACCCACGCGCCATTCCTCGGCGACGGCAAAGTATTCGTCCAGGTTCAGCGGCTTGCCTTTACCGGGCAAGTCGTCGAATTCCCCTGCTACGATGGCCTCACGAATCTTGTCTTCTGCCAGCTTGTCGAAACTCATCGCACCAATCCGCCGCCGCCGGGTTGCCACACGCTAAAACATCTAGCATGAAATCCACAGCTTGCATCCTGGCCGGGTGGTTCTCGGAGCGGGCGAAAATAAAGCGGTGCTCTCAAGGCGGTGGCGGCAGTTCGCCCAGCGGCGCGGCGATGAATCCGTTGGTGTTGGTGACGTAGGGAAACGCAATCGCGTAAACGCAAAACACCAGGATCAAGCCGGCGAACGCCCACCGCCGCCAAGGGTCGGAGGCCGCTCCGGGGCGGGAACGCCACACCAGGTAAAGCAGCACCAGGCCATCGTAGTATTTCTGCGCGGAGACACTGTTGAGCATACTGGAAAGCAGCACGCTCAGGAGAAACCACGCCGCCACCCGCCGGCGTGGGTCAGCCGTCCGCCACGCTTCGGGCACGAACCACACTGCCGCCGCCGCTCCCGGGGGCAGCGTTGCCCAGAAGATAAGGCTGTTGTGCCGGAGCGAGAACCACCCGACCCGGTCCGCCACACTGTACATCCAGCCGCCGAAACACTTTGAAAAATCCACCTGCGCGAGCGCCGGGAAATAGGGAGCCATCTCCGGGTGGCCGCGCACCGGAAACAAAGGATAACACCAAAGCACCCCCAGCGCCGCCGATATACCCGCCGCCGGCGGGAGCGAGCGCCGCCGGTCGAGCGAACCCGCCCGCAGCCGCCGCACCAGATCCGGCCCGAAAAAGACGGGCGTGTACAGGCCCAGGAGCATCAAGGGCAGAGCTAGCGGGTACAGGTTGATCACCGAGGGAGTGTGATGTTCCTGAAACCCCGGGGGCACCAACCCGTGCCAGGCCACCGCCAACAGGGCAAACGGCACCACCGCCAGACCCAGCATCCCCATCCCGATGCCTTTTTGCCGGCGCACGAGCGGTGACAACAACAACAGAGCCGCCAGGGGCAGCCCGAGGAAGATGTAGCTTTGCCGCGTGAGGATCGCGAGCGCGTACCAGAAACACGCCCACAGATAACGAACCAGCGGCCGGGGCTCCGCCGCGTCCACAAAGCGGAACAACTCGATCATCGCGAACAGGCAACCCAACAGCGCCATGTTGTCGGTCAACAATCGAAAAGCGTAGCCGAAGTAGTAGCACGAACTGAGGAACACTCCGCCCAGAAGCGCGGCGGAAGCCTTATCCTGCCCCAGCCGGCGATGCAGCAGCCGGAAGAGCGCCAGGACCACGCCGATGGAAAGCAGCGTGTTGCAGGTGCGTACCAAAGCCAGATTCGGCCCGAAGAGGCGCACCAGACAGGCTCCCGCCAGATGAAAGAGCGGCGTCGTGGCCGTCAGCGGATAATCTGCCTTGAAGCGCGGCAAGCCCTTGGAAAACCATTGCATGAGCGCCCAGTGGCTCACCTCGTCGCCGCCCCAAAACGTGGGAAAAGTCCACCCGGTCACCAGCAGCACCGCCAGACAGAGCAGGAAAGGCGCAGCCAGCAGCAGCGGCCATTTCCAGGTCCGGCCCTCGTCGAGGCGGGTAGCAGCAAAGGCACCGGTTCGCATACGGGTTCGACGGGTGTTACCTGCCGGGCCTTCTACCTTACCCCGGCCCGTTTTTCAACGGCTCTCTTGCCTGACGACGAACACCCCGGCCAGTACCAGCATCACGCCGACCAACTGCACGGGCACGACCGCTTCTCTCAGCAGCAGCGCCGCGGCCGCCATGGCGGTGACGGGCTGCACCAGCAGACTCACCGAAGCCACCGGGGCCGGCAGCTTGGCGAGCGCAAAGGCGATCAGGCTCTGCCCGCCAACGTGTGAGACCAGGGCCAGCGCCAGCAGCACCCGCCAACCCGCCGCCGTGCTGGGCAAAAACTTTTCGCCCGAGATCAACGCGACCGGCAACAGCGCCGCCACGGTGACCAGGCCGCTGCGCGCCATGATGGTGAAGGTCGGACAGCGTTCCCGCAGGTTCTTGATCGAAAGCAAGTACCCGGCGTAGAAGACGGCGGTCACGAGTCCCAGCGCGTCGCCCAACAGCACCCGAGGATCAAGACGAAAGTCCCCGCCGACCAGCAGCGTCGTACCGGCCAGGGCCACGAGCATCGCCACGACAAACCGGCGGCTGACCCGCTTGCGGAACACGAACCAGCCGAAGAGCACCACAAAGATCGGGGCGAAGTTCGCCAGCAGCGTCGCGTTGGCGACGGAGGTAAACCGGATCGACCAGTGCCAGACCGCCAGATCGCCCGCGAAGAGCAGGCCGGTCACCGCCGTCATGGTCCGCAAGCCGGGTGAACGCTCGCCGGTGGCGGCACCCGCGGGCACCACGCCGGCAGCGCTGCGGGCCTGTCTGGTTTCCACGGCTGCCAGAATCCAAAGCGCCGGCAGAGCCAACAGCAGCCGCCAGAAGGCCGTGGACACCGGCCCGACCTCGCTCAGGCGAACAAAGATCGGCGCGAAGCCGATGGCGATGGCTCCCGCCACCAGGGCCAGAAAACTCCCGGTGTGCAGCCTGGCCCGGGCAGCAGGCAGCGCCACCGTTTCGGTCGTTGTGGCCAAGACTCAGGATTCCTGGGCTGCCAGCACCGCCGCCGCTTCGGCGCTGGACGCCCACTGCGAGTTCAGACGCTCCAGGGAGGCGGTCACGGAACTCAACTCGCGGTTGAGTGCCTGCGGGCGCCCGGGCTGCTTGTAGCTCTCCTCGGCTTCCAACTCGGCGGCGAGTTGGCGTTGCTTGTTTTCCAGGCTGGCGATCTCACCCTCCAGCTTGCGTACCTGTTCCTCCTTCTCGCGGCGCACCTTGGCGGCGGCGTTGCGGGCTTCCGCCTCGGCGCGTTTTTGCTCCTTGGTCTTGCGTGGGACGAAGGAAGACGGCTGGTTGACCGCCGCGTTCGCCGCGGCGGGTGCGTTGCTGCCTCCCATGCTGTGATTGGTCAACGCCGGCTTGCTGTTGCCGGCCACGAGGGCTTCGCGCTCGTTGGTGGCGTTGCTTTTCTCCAGGTAATAGTCGTAGTTGCCCGCGTAAGGCGTGAGCTTGCCCGAGTCGATGTGCAGGACCTTTTTCGACAGCGCGCGGATGAAATGCACGTCGTGGCTGATGAAAATCAGCGTCCCCTCGTATTGCTCCAGCGCCAGGATGAGCGCGTCGATGCTGGCCATGTCCAGGTGCGTCGTTGGCTCGTCCATGAGCAGCAGGTTCGGCGGATCGAGCAGCAGCTTGACCAACGCCAGCCGGCTCTTTTCTCCACCGCTCAACACGGAGACGGATTTAAAGGCGTCGTCTCCCCTAAATAGAAAGCTCCCCAGCACCGTGCGCGCCGTCTGCTCGCTCACCGGGTTCGGCATGTCCATGACTTCCTGCAAGACGGTGTGCCGCGTGTTGAGCATCTCCACGCGGTGCTGCGCGAAGTATCCTACCTTCGTGTTCGACCCCGGCTCGCGCGTTCCCGCCTGAAACGGCAGCACACCCGCCAGCAGTTTGAGCAAGGTGGATTTGCCCGCGCCGTTCGGGCCGACCAACACCGTGCGGTCGCCCCGTTCGGCGGCGAAATCCAGCCCCTTGTAGGTGACGTGCCCGTTGTCGTAGGCGTGATCCACCTTGTCCAGGTTGATCGCCTTCAACCCGCTGCGCGGCGGCTGCGGAAAGCGGAACTTCACCGTCGCAGCTTCCGGCTCGGGCGGCTCCAGGCGTTCCATGCGGGCAATCTGCTTGAGCTTGCTCTGCGCCTGGCTCGCGAGGCTTGCCTTCGCCCGGAACCGATCCGCGAAACGCTGCAAGCTCTCGATCTCCTTTTGCTGCGCCTTGTAAGCCGCCATCTGCTGCTCCCTCCGCGCCACCCGCTGCTCCAGGTAATTGTCGTAATTCCCCCGGTAATGGTTGAGCCGGCTGTTGCCGATCTCCGCGATGCCTCGGGTGAGCTGATTCAGAAACTCGCGGTCATGCGAGATCATCAGGATCGCGCCCGGATAGCCCATCAGATAGCTCTGAAACCAGCGCAGCGACTCCAGGTCGAGATGGTTCGTCGGCTCGTCGAGCATCAGCAAATCCGGCTCCTGTGTCAGCAGCCGGGCCAGGTGCGCGCGCATGATCCAGCCACCGCTGAAGGTCCGCGCCTGCCGGTCGAAGTCCGTCTCGCGGAACGCCAGCCCCTTCAAAATCCGCTTGGCCTTGGGCTCCAGCGAATGCGCCGCCCATTCGTCGTCCGCGTGCGAGGTCGCCAGGCCGATGATGGTCTCGTCCCCCACCTCCGCGCTCTCCTGCGGCAGGAAACCCAGGGTCGTCCCGCGGTCCAGCAGCACGCTGCCTTCGTCGGGCGAGTTCTCCCCCAGCACGAGCGAGAACAAGGTGGACTTCCCCGCCCCATTGGGACCGACCAGCCCGATGCGCTCCCCGCGGTTGACCTGCAAGGACGCGTCGCGAAACAGCACGCGCCCCCCGAACGACTTGGTAATTTTAGCGAGCGTGAGCACCGGTTTGGAAAGGTAGAAGGCAAAAGGTAGAAGGCAGAAGAACGGCTCGGATGCCCCTACAAGCGGAGGCGTACCTTGCCTGAAAACCGCCGTTTTGCAAATCCCCCAAGTCGCGCCAACCTTTTCGCATGCACAACCCCCGCTGGTCCCTGGAAGGCAAAAAGGTCGTCGTCACCGGTGCCACGCGCGGCATCGGTCTCGCCGTGGCCGAGGAGTTCCTGGAACTCGGAGCCCACGTCTTCATCACCGCCCGCAACCCCGACGATGTCGCCCGCCTCGTCGCATCCTGGCGCTCCGGGGGCCATCAGGCCGACGGCACCGCCGCCGACATTTCCACCGACTCGGGCCGCCGCGGCCTGCTCGCCGCCGTCGAAACCACCTTCGCCGCCGCCCCGCTGGACGCCCTCATCAACAACGCTGGCGGCAACGTGCGCAACCGGGCGCTCGACTATTCCTTCGAGGAAGTCGAACGCCTGCTGGCCCTCAACTTCACCTCCGTCTTCGAGTTGTCCCGCCTCGCGCACCCCCTGCTCAAGCGAGTCCGCGCCGCCTCCCCCACCTCCACCAGCGCCATCGTCAACGTCGGCAGCGTCGCCGGGCTGACCGCCATCCGCACCGGCGTCCCCTACGGCGCAGCCAAGGCCGCCCTCTCCCAGATGACCCGGGGACTCGCCGGCGAATGGGCCGCCGACGGCATCCGCGTCAACGCCGTCGCCCCCTGGTACATCCGCACGCCGCTGGCCGAACAGGTCTTGAAAAACGAGGCCTACGCCGCCGAGGTCATCGCCCGCACGCCCATGGCCCGGGTCGGCGAACCGCGCGAGGTCGCCGCCGCCGCCGCCTTTCTGGCCATGCCCGCGTCCGGCTACATCACCGGCCAGACCCTCGCCGTGGATGGCGGCTTCCTGGCTTGGAGCTTCTGAACCCATCTCTTCTCCAGCGTATCTCGCCTCTCGTTCCCAAGTTGTACTTGGGAATGCCCTTGTCTGCGAAGTTGTACTCCGTCTAATGGCAGGGAAGCACAGCTTCCAGAGCAGGCGCGTTTCCAAGTACAACCTAGTACTACTCCGTTACGTGGTTCGGCTCTTGCCTGACCTAGCCGGTGTTTACAGAGGCGACCACTGGGAAAAAGGTCGAAATGCTCAAAAATCGCCAGCAAAACAGATGTTGTGGGTGAGGCACTTACACCATATAACAGAGTAGTACTAGAGCCCTTCCCGTTTCATAAAGCCTGCCGGGAGGACCCGCTCCGTCGGGTCCGGGGAGCCGTGGCTACACGGCACCGGGCATAGCCCCGGCTCTGCGGACCCGACGGAGCGGGTCCTCCCAGTTTGTCCAAGGCTTACCCAAACGGGAAGGGCTCTAGTGTTCCGGCAAGGTAGCTTCTGTGGGTGGATGGCGCGCTCCGCCGCGCCGTTGCTTGTTGTGCGGCGCAGCCGCCTTTTGATCCTTCTGGGCGGCTGCGCCGCAGGGGTTGACCAATGGCGCGGCGGAGCGCGCCATCCACCCACAGAAGCTACCTTGTTGAAGTACTAGGAACAAGGAAAAAAGTTCAGATGCCGACGCTCCGAATGACGGTTTTCCCTTCACCATGCGAGGCACTTCCTCCTCACCGAACAAATAAATCTTGCCGCTGCTAAGTAAACCCTACAACGGGAACTAGTTTCGTCTTTTCGAGGTTTCAGCGGGCCTTCTGCCGGACCATGCCAGCGTGGTACGCGGTTCGGCGGCTTGGTACCTGCCCGAGATTCCCGTTTGACGCGATCCGACCAGCGGCCCGGCGAGCGTGGTTTCGATGGTACTGGTGCGGGCGTGAGGGAAGGATGAAGGATGAAGGATGAAGGATGAAGGGAGCAAAGAAGGAGCTTCCCGGAGAAACGGCACGGGTGTAACGTCGCAGGCATTATGAACGCCATTTTCGATGTGCCGGAAATTCGGGCGCGGGTCCATCGCTGGAGCGTTGCCGACTTCCGCGTGCTGTCAGAAGACCAACCGGGCTTCGAGCACTCGGAGCTGATCCGCGGGGTCATCGTGGAAAAAGAAATGAAGACGCTGTTGCACGACAAATTGGTGGACATCGCGGCCGAGCGTCTGCGCGAGGCGGTGCGCGGAACGTGGTGGGTGCGGCAGGATGCATCCCTGCGCCTGGCGGACTCCATGCCCGAGCCGGACGTGTCCGTAGTGGCGGGCAAGCGCAGCGACTACGATGACAAGCCCACCACGGCGGCGTTGATTGTGGAGGTCGCCGTGACCAGCCTCGCCACCGACCGGGCCAAGGCCGCCCTCTACGCCGAGGCGGGCGTGAAGGAATACTGGATCGTCTTAGCCGAGGCCGGACAGGTGGAAGTGTGCCGGCGGCCGAAAGACGGCGTTTACCGGACCCGGCGCATCTACGGGCGTGGCGAGATGATCGAAGAGGTGAGCGTTACCGGTGCGCCCGTGGCGGTGGATGCGCTCTTTGCCTGAAGCGGCGGGGTGTGCAGATCGAGGGAAGGAGGACGCGCCGGGGGCGCGGGGTGCGCAGCCGGGTGCCACCAGCGTCCGACAAACACTGTGACGTAGGAAAGCAGCGCCAAGCCGCCGCCGAGGGCCGTGTTGATCGTGCGATGGGCGACGATGACCCGGGTGGACAGCCCGGCGAAATCCAGCAGGAAGACGATGTAGGCCGTCAGAAAGATCGCGAACAAGCCGTAGTTCACGTTGAGCAACGCGTAGGCTAGCCAGGCGAAAAGCGCAATCAGCATGGCGGTGGTGACTTCGTTCAAGTGCAAGGTGCGCACGAGCAGCGTCGCCAGCGCCGCACCGACGATCGTGCCGGCCACCCGCAGCACGCCGCGCTGGAAGGTCGGCTGGAAGGCCGGGCGCAGGACGAGCAGGGCAGTCATGGGCACCCAGTAGCCGTTGGGCAGGCCGGTGTGGTGTTCCACCTCGGCGGCAACCGCGAGAGTGATGGCTTGGCGAAACGCGTAGTGCCGGGCGTTGGTTGGGGTGCGCAAGCTCGTCCAAAGCGTGCGCAAGGCAGGGGCGACGCCGGTGAAGGGGTCCACTCCATCCGGGGGAACGGCTTGCGAATGCCGCCAGCGCCAGAACCCGATCATCACCAGGGTTTGCAACGAGCCGCCGACGAGGATGAGCAGCGCGCGGGAAACGGCGATTTCCCAGCCGACCGGGTAACCGCTGGCAACCAGGGCGACGATGGCGCACTGCTGCCCGATCCAGGAAGCTCCCGGACCGAGGGCGAGCAGGAGGCCCGCGCCCAGGCCGGCGGCCGCGGCGTTGAGGATGAAGCCAGGTCCCGCGTGGCCCACCAGCGAGCCGGCGACCGCCGAAATCGCCATGCCGCCCGTGGCCCAGAGCATCGGCGCGACGCGGGATTGTCCCAACCACTGGAACGAGCCGAAGCCGACGGTCATCGCCCCGCCCGCCGCGACCATCCCGCCCGCCGGGTGGCCGGTGAGCAGCCCGGCGGCGAGGCTCGCGATGATGGCGAGCATGCACGGCAGCGCGCGCCGGGCGCGGAGCTGCGCCCATTCGACCTTGAGGAGGTCACGGAAAGCGGGTGAAAGCATCACGGCAAGAGGGATTATCGGCTATGCGGCGGACTACTTTTACGCCACGCTGTCGGGCGAAGTTTCGCCGGGGCTTTCGCCGCTGCTCAACGGCGTGACGGCCACGGCGTCCTTGTCGCCGCCGGCCTGGGTCTTCTGCACGCGGTAGCCGGCCACGAACTGCTCCCGGAACGCCTGAAACGTCCCGGCTTCCAACTCGGCGCGCACACGCGCCATCAGGTTCAGGTAGAAGTGCAGGTTGTGCAGCGAGACAAGCCGCATCCCGAGGATTTCTTCTGCTTTCAGCAAATGCCGGATGTACCCCCGGCTGAACTCCCGGCAGGCGGGACACCCGCAGCCGGCCTCGATCGGCCCCTGATCCATGATGTACTGGTTGTTGCGCAGGTTCAGGGTGCCCGACGCTGTAAACGCCGTCCCGTTGCGGGCGATGCGCGTCGGCAGGACGCAATCGAACATATCCACGCCGCGCGCCACCATCTCGACCATCTGCGGCGGCGTGCCCAGACCCATCGCGTAGCGGGGACGGTCGGCGGGCAGGAAAGGCTCGCTGCGTTCCACGGCGAGCATCATTTCCTTCTCGGGTTCGCCCACCGAGACGCCGCCCACCGCGTAACCGTCCCAATCCATCTCGACCAGCGCGCGGGCGCTCTTTTCGCGCAGGTCGGCGAAAGTGGCTCCCTGCACGATGCCGAAGCGCAGTTGCGGCAGGCCGGTGGTCTCGCTCTTCGGATGCGCCGCCGCCCAGTCGCGGCAGCGGCGGGCCCAGCGCAGGGTAAGGTCGAGGGACTTGTCGGCGTAGTCGTGCTCGCAGGGGTACGGCGGGCATTCATCGAAGGCCATGTGGATGTCGCTGCCCAGCACGGATTGCATTTCCATGGCCGTCTCGGGGCCGATGAAGGTCGGCGTGCCGTCGATGTGGTTCTGGAAGTGGACGCCCTCGTCGGTGATCTTACGGATCTTGGCGAGCGAGAACACCTGGTAGCCGCCGCTGTCGGTGAGGATGGGCCGGTCCCAGCTCGCGAACCGGTGCAGGCCGCCGAAGTGGCGCATCACGTCCAGGCCGGGGCGCACGAAGAGGTGATAGGTGTTGCCCAGGATGATCTGGGCGTGGAGTTCGCGCAGTTCCTGCGGGCTGACGGTCTTCACGCTGCCCTGCGTGCCCACGGGCATGAAGATGGGCGTCTCGATGACGCCGTGAGCCGTGGTCAACCGACCGCGCCGGGCGCGGGAGCGGGGTGAATCCGTGGAAAGAAGCTCGAACATGGCAGGTGGCAGGTTGGGAAAGGGCGCTAACATCGCGCGTTCCCCTGCTCTGACAAGAAGGAGCGGCTTTTAGCCGCGGCCCGCCGGTTACTTCAACCCGGGTACGGAAGTCAGACGAGAGACTGGAGTCGGGCTGGCGGCAACCTTCGCCTGCAACCCCTGGTAATGCTGCTCGCAGGTGCGCCGCAGGGGACTGTTTTCCGGGAGGCCCTTGCACCCGGCGGCCACCTGCTCCGCCAGTGCCAGCGCCTCGCGCAGGCGGCCCTGCTTTTCGCGAAACAGCGAGAAGAAATGTTCGAGGTCCAGCCGGATGTCATCCTGGGGCACGAGGAGGCACTCCATGCTGGCTTGCGCCCGCTGGTAGAGCGGCTCGGCGGCGGCCAGGTCGCCCTTGGCGTCGAGGACCTGGGCGAGGTTGCTGAGACTCATCAGCGTTTCGGAGTGATCCGGGCCCAGGACACGTTCCCGTCCCTCCAGGGCGCGGCGGGTGTACATCTCGGACTTCTCGTAATCACCCTTGTCCTACAGCAGGCTCCCCAAGTTGTGGTAGATAGTGAGGGTGACGGGGTGATCCGGGCCCATGGCACGTTCCTGCGCATCCAGGGCGCGGCGGTAGAGCGCTTCGCCTCCCGCGAAGTCGCGTTGGACCATCAGGTTGATGGCCAGTTTGTTGACCGACTTGAGGGTAACGGGATGATCCGGACCCAGGAGGCGTTCACGCGCTTCCAGGCAGTGACGGTTCAGCGCCCCCGACTCGGCGTAGTTGCCTTCGTAGTAGAGCGTGGCAGCCAGGTCGCTGACTGTTTGAAGAGTAAACAGGTCGTCCGGGCCCAGCGTGCGCTCGCAGGCTTCCAGGCAGCGGCGTCCCATTTCCTCCGCCTCTGCGTCCTTACCCACGAAATGAAGCAGGTAGGACAGGCTGATGACAGTCCCCAGCGTGTCCGGGTTTTCCTTTCCGAGGGTGCGCTCCTGCGCTTCCAGGGCGCGGCGGTAAAGCGCCTCGGCCTCCGGCAATTTGCCTTGCGCGAAGAGCACCCGAGCCTCGTCGTGGATGGCCATCAGGGCGGAGGGATGCTCGGCCCCCAGCACGGCGGCCCGCCCATCCGCCACCTGCCGGGCGAGCGGTGCGGCCTCCGTGTAGCGGCCGGCCGGCCAGAGAGAGCGTTCGAGGTCGTCCGCCGCGTCGCACCAGACGAGTGGCTCTTTGTTCGCGTCGGCGAGGGCGAGCGCCTTCTGGTAGGGTTCAATGGTGGCAAGATAATGCCCCGCGGCATATTCGGCGTCACCGAGCCGGGTCAGCGCCTCGCGCTTGAGCCGTTGCCACTGCGCAGCCTGGGCTTGGGCGATGGCGCTACGCCCCGCTCGATCTGGGCAAGGAGTTGGCGCACGTCGGTCTTTTCGCTCTCGAGCTGCCTTTGCAGCGTTTCGATGCTAACGCCGCGTTCCAGGGCGACCTCGGCCTGGGCGGAGGAGGCAGGATCGTAGTTGGCGGAGGTGCTGCCCCCGGAGACCGCACCGCGGTCGATCTTCGTGTTGACCAGCGCGATGAGTTGCGTTTGCTGCTGCAACTGGGTTTGCATGGCGCTGAGTTGCTGCTGGGCGAGCGTTTGCTGCTGGAGCAGGCAATTTTCCTGCGCGACGCCGGTGGAGTGGTAATGCCATAGTGCCTGTACCCCAACGCCGAGCACGACCACTCCTGCGACCACCAGCCACCCGCTGCCGGGCCGGGAACGCCGCGGAGCCAGTTCGCGGTTGTCTGTGGCAGGCGGCAATTGCCTGCAACCGGCGAGAGCAGTGGTGAGTGCCTGCGCCGTCTGCGGACGCCCGGCAGGGTCGGGCGTCAGGAGCGAACCCAGCAGCTTGCTCAAAGGCTCCGGCGCGCGAACGGCCAGGAGTTGTTCCAAGGGCAGACGATCCTGCACCCGCCGGCGGTGGACCTCCGACAAGGTTCGCCCCGCAAAGGGCACCTGGCCGGTGAGCGCGTACCAGAGGGTCACCCCCAGCGCGTAGAAATCCGAGCGCGCGTCCGTTTCCTGCCAGACGTTGAAGTGCTCGGGGCTGGCGAAGGCCGGCATCCCGACAAAATTCTCCGACCACGTGAGCCTGGTCTCCACAGCTAGGTCCCCGGCCACACTCCTGGCCAGACCGAAGTCGATGACTTTGACGTTGATCCCCGCTCCGGCGGCAAGCAGGAGGTTCGTCGGTTTGAGGTCGCGGTGCGCCAATCCGTGCAACTCCGCTGCCGCCAGCGCGTCCGTCACCTGCGCGCCGATTCCACCACGGTCTGGGCGGGCAGACCGCCGCTCCGGCACACGCGCGCCTCCAGGGTTTCGCCCTCGACCAGTTCCATCGCGTAGAAAAGCTGGCCGTCACCGGGCCGTTCGCCGAAGAAGAACACGCTGGCGACGTGCGGGTGGCGCAACCCGCCGGCGGCTTGTGCTTCGCGCAGGAACCGGGCGCGGGCAACAGGATTCCCGGCGATCTCTGGGGCGACCACTTTCAGCGCTACGGCGGACCGCAGAATGGTGTCAACCGCCCGGTAGGTGATCCCCATCCCCCCGCGTCCGAGTTCGAGAGGGGAACCATCCTCGCCGACCGGAATCTCGTAATGCGCAAAAAACAGCCCGGCGGCACCGGCACTATTTGTCGCCGGGGTTCGGCCGACTCCGCCTTGGCAGGAGGCATATTCTCCAGGCCCCGCAGGGGACGGTTCGAGGAGACAGCCGAGACAAAGCTGACCCACCCCACTGCTGCGGGAGATTGTACTGCCACAAACGCGGCAGACCGTGCTTGACGGCGGGATAGCCACGACTCTCGATCCTATCTCTAACCGCCTCTGCGGCAAGCGGAATGTCTCGCGCCCCCTTTATTTGGGTCCGGAGGTCATCCCTCTCGCAAAGCGGCGCGCAAGTGGTGGATTTCCTCGTCCACGTCGCCAGGGTTGGCCACAGTCCGTGCGACTTCCTCGCGCAAGAGCGTGGCGTAACGGAGCCGCAGCCGGTGGATGCTGCTCTTAAGGGCAGACAGGGAAAGTCCCAGCCGGTCCGCCGTCTCCTGGTAAGAGGCATCCTCCGCTCCCACGACATAGTCCTTGAGCGCCAGAAAGAGAGCGTCCTTGCCGGCCCAGACCATCTCTTCCCGCAACCGCGCAAACACCGAGGTCAAGAGTGCCGCCGCCCAGCGCGCGTCGAAGAGCCGCTCGGGAGTTTCCCACACCGGCGCGGCCAGCTGGTACTCGCTCTCCGCGGATTCGGTGTCGTCCAAAAACACCGGGCGGCTGCCACCTCCGCGTTTGCGGGCACTCTCCCGGCGTGCGGCGTCGATCAGGAAATCTTCCAGGGCACCGAGCAGAAACGTACGGAAACGTCCTTTGGCGGGATCGACCCGGCCCAACGTTCCCTTTTCAATCAGGTGAACAAAAAAGTCCTGGGTGAGATCCTGAGCCGCGGCCCGGGGCTGTCCGCGCCGCCGGATGAAAGCGTAAACAGGGTAGCAATACGTCCGGTACAAGTCCCGCCAGGCCGCCTGGGCCGCCGCTTCCCCGTCTTCGCCAGCGTCCACGGCAGCCGCGGCGATGAGCCAGCCCCACTGTGTACTGGCGAAACCCGGCTGTCCGCCAGCCGTCGAGTTCAGAGCGGCGTTTTCCACGACCGTGCATCTTAAAGAGCCAGGCACGTTCTGGCAAGGCGCGTCACTGGACGATAAGAAATCCACCGCCTGATCGGAGAATGTTCGCCGTCACCACCGGGCCTCTTTTCTCCTGCAACGTTGTCGCCGCGCCAATCTTCAGAGATGGCGCGCAACTTTTCACCGCTGCTTACGGAAATAGGAGGAAAGACGATTCCAACTTCTCACTCATAAAAACGATATGTACCGCTCCCTGACCCCGTTCTGTTCTTCCGCCCGGCGCCTGTTGCTGCTCTGCGGCCTGATCGCGCTGACTTTGCCCTTCGCTCCAGCGGCGATGGCGTCGGACCAGGCACCGTCTGAACCCATATCTATCGCCACCTCGACGAGTCACCCAGCCGATGTCAAAGTCCTTCTTGTCACCACACTGATGCTCGCGGGCGTGATGATCGGGATGGAGCGTTTTTGCTCCGCGCGCTTGGTCGCGAACCAGCGCCGTGCCGCCGCCGACCGGCAGACCTTGGCCGCGGCGCTGCCACCGCTGCCCGCCACGACCCCCGGCGCACAACCACTTCTCCGGGGGGCAGCATCGTCGAGGAGCCGTCACGGCGTTCGTGCCAGATCAGTTGGAGTGGCCTCCCGATAGAGGAGGCGGCGTTGACATGGCACGTTTAGAACACCCTGCTTTTTGCGGCACCTGCTCTCCTCAGGTCAAGAAGTGAGCCGGTCAAGCCACTCGCCGAGCAAGTGCCCTTCTGCGGGCGAGAGGGCATCG